>JAHCKG010000024.1 GCA_026125895.1 Pseudolabrys sp.
CCGAACTGGCCGCGCGAGTTCGGCGGCATGGGGCTGTCGGCGTCGAAGCAGCTCATCATGATCGAGGAGTTCGGCCGCCACGGCTGCGCCCGCGTCAACGACATCGGCATCGTCATGCTCGGGCCGCTGCTCATCCATCATGGGACGGAGGAGCAGAAGGCGCATTTCCTGCCGAAAATATTGACCGGAGAGCATATCTGGGCGCAGGGTTACAGCGAGCCGAATGCCGGTTCCGATCTCGCCGCGGTGCGCACCGAGGCCGTGCTCGACGGCGATGAGTGGGTGATCAACGGCCAGAAGACCTGGGCGACGCTCGGGAACGATGCCAACTGGATCTTCATCCTGGCGCGCACCGACAAGACAGCGAAAAAGCAGGCCGGCATCAGCTTTCTCCTGGTGCCGATGGACGCGCCTGGCGTCACGGTGCGGCCAATCGAGAATCTCGAACTGTTCGACGAGTTCAGCGAAATCTTCTTCGACAATGTCCGCATTCCGAAGGAGAACCTCGTCGGCAAGGTCAATGACGGCTGGACCATCGCAAAGGCACTGCTCGGCCACGAGCGCGTCTTCATCGGCGCGCCGCGCCTGTCTGCCAATGCGCTGGCGCAATTGCGCGCGCTGGCGCAGCGCATGGGCGTTGCCGGCGATCCGGCCTTCGAGGATCGCTTCGTGCGGCTCAAGCTCGACCTCGACGATCTCGCCGCGCTGTTCGAGAGCTACGTCGAGAAACTGCGGCGCGGCGAGACCATCGGCGCTGACGTCTCGATCCTCAAGATCTTCCAGAGCGAACTCTTTCAACGCATTTCGGAAGAGATGCTTCAAGTCGCAGGCGAGACCGCGGCCTTGCGCAAGCCGCTCGATGGCGATGCGCGGCTGCACGCCGCCGGCGCCTACCTGATGGCGCGGCCGACCACGATCTTCGGCGGTTCGAGCGAAATCATGCGCAACGTGCTGGCCAAGGCCGTGCTCGGCCTACCGAACTAGAGCTAGACCCCTCAAGGAATATCGTTGGTCATGACCGATCGCTCCCTTAAACTGCGCGTCGCCGTACTGGGTGCGCTTCCGCCGGATCTTCGCGCCGCGCTGGCCGACCGGCTCGACCTTATTGCGCCGGATCAGTTGCAGCAGCTTTCCGCCAGCGAGCGCGGTCATTTGTCCGGCGCTGTGACCATGGCCATGCAAGGCGCGCCAGATGCGCTGCTCGATCTGCTGCCGTCGCTCAAGACGCTGGCGAGCTGTGGCGCGGGCCTGGAGAAATTCGACGAACCGGCGCTCAAGGCGCGCGGCATCGCGCTGCATCCGACGCCGCATGTCATGACCGAGGACACCGCCGACATGGCGGTGGCGCTGGTCTATGCGGTGGCGCGCGACATCGTCGGCGGCGACGCCCATGTGCGCAGCGGGCGGTGGAAGAATGGCCGGCGCAGCCGTACCACCCGCGTCGCCGGCAAGCGTGCGGGCGTTGTTGGCCTCGGCCGCATCGGCCGCGGTGCTGCCGATCGGCTCGCCGGCGTCGGTCTCAAAGTCAGCTATCACGGGCCGCGCGCCAAGGCCGGCGTGCCTTACGATTATGTCGGCGACATCATCGCGCTGGCCGCGGCCGTCGATTTCCTGGTGATGACCTGCCCGGGCGACGAGACGACGAGGCACATCGTCAATCGCGACGTGTTGCGTGCGCTCGGGCCGGACGGCTTCCTCATCAACGTGTCGCGCGGAACTGTCGCCGATGAAGAGGCGCTGCTCAAGGCGCTGGAGAAAGGCGCCATCGCCGGGGCGGGGCTCGACGTTTTCGCGCAGGAGCCGGTGCCGAACCCGCGGTTCCTCGCGCTGCCGAATGTCGTGCTGCAGCCGCACGCCTCGGTGCAGACGCACGACAATCTGCGTGAACTGGCCGACGAAGTTTGCCGCATTCTCGGTGCGCCATCCAATAAATCATAAACATGATTTATTGACATTACGGACATCGTCCCGGTAGTGTTCGCGCAAAGACGCACGGGAGGAAGAGCTTGAAACTGCACTGGTCGCCGCGCTCGCCCTTCGTGCGCAAAGTGATGATCGTCCTGCACGAAACCGGTCTGACCGATCGCGTGACATGCGTTCGCTCGCCGGTGGCGATGGCCGCGGTGCCGAACCCCGAGGTGCTCGTCGACAATCCGCTCGCCAAGATCCCGACTCTGGTGCTCGACGACGGCCGCACGTTGTTCGATTCCGCGGTGATCTGCGAATACCTCGACGCCATCACGCCGCAGACGCAGCTCGTGCCGCCTAACCTCAATGACCGCTTCGAATGTTTGCGCTGGCAGGCGCTCGGCGATGGCCTCATCGACGTGCTGCTGTTCTGGCGCATCGAGATGGCGCGCGGCGACAAGGCCAGCCAAGTCATTTCCGACGGCTTTGACGTCAAGGTGCGCGCATCGCTCGCGCGTCTCGAGCAGGAAATGCCGCAGCTTGCCGCCCGCGACTTCGGCCTCGGCCATGTCGCCATTGCCTGTGCGCTCGGCCAATTGAATTTCCGCTTCGCCGGTTGCGGCTGGGAAGCCAAACACCCGCGGCTCGCCGCCTGGTACGCGGCGTTGCAGTCGCGACCCTCGATCGCGGCCACGGTGGTGAAGGACGATGGCGCGATGCCGATGGGTGATCTCGTCATGCCGCTGCGCTTCGAGGCCGCGTGATGGCCGGGCCGCTATCCCATATCCGCGTGCTCGATCTCAGCCGCATCATGGCGGGGCCCTGGTGCGGGCAGGTGCTCGCTGATTTGGGCGCGGACGTGATTAAGATCGAGCGTGCGGGCGTCGGCGACGATACCCGTCGCTGGGGGCCGCCCTACCTCAAGGACAAAGACGGCGCGGCGACAAAAGAGTCGGGCTATTACCTGTCGGTCAATCGCGGCAAGCGTTCGGTCGAACTCGATCTCGCCACCGCCGAGGGGCAGGAGGTGGCCCGCGCCATCGCCGCCGAATCCGACATCCTGCTCGAGAACTTCAAGTCCGGCGATCTCGCGCGCTATGGCCTCGGCTATGACGATCTCAAGAAGATCAATCCACGGCTGATCTATTGCTCGATCACCGGTTTCGGCAGCGACGGGCCGAAGGCCAAGGATGTGGCGTACGATTTCATGATCCAAGCCATGGGCGGCCTGATGAGCGTCACCGGCGAAGCTGATGGCGTGCCCGGCGGCGGGCCGCAGAAGGTCGGCGTGCCGATCGTCGACATCGTCACCGGCATGTACGCCACTGTCGGCGTGCTGGCGGCGCTGGCGCGGCGCAACGAGACCGGCGCCGGCGATTTCATCGACCTCGCCATGCTCGACGTGTCCACCGCGATCCTCGCCAACCAGGCGATGAACTATCTGGTGTCCGGCACCGTGCCGGTGCGCCGCGGCAACAAGCATCCCAACATTCAGCCGCAGGACGTGTTCGCGGTGAAGGACGGCCACATCGTTCTCGCCGTCGGCAATGACCAGCAGTTCGTGCGCTTTGCCGCCACGATCGGCCGGCCCGATCTCGCCACCGACGAGCGCTTCCGCCTCAACGAGGCGCGCGTGCGCAATCTGCCCGAACTGATGACGATCATCGGCGAGCGGCTGCTGCAGGACACCGTCGACGCCTGGCTCAAGGCCTTCCGCGCCGCCAATGTGCCGTGCGGGCCGATCAACACCATCGATCGCGTTTTCACCGAGCCGCAGGTCGAGCACCGCCAGATGCTGCGTCACTTGCCGCATCCTCTCGCCGGCACGGTGCCGCAGGTGGTGAGCCCGCTACGCTTTCAGAATTCGCCGCTGAGCTTTGATGCGGCGCCGCCGCTGCTCGGCGCGCATACGCAGGAAGTGTTGGCCGAACTCGGCATCAAGGCGAAGTCGGGCGGCGCGTGACACGCGACGTTCAGCTTCAACGAAAGAACAGATAACTGGAGAGCATTCCTTGGCGACACCGGCGCGCATCCCTCTTCCCGAACCCGACACGATGACCCCCGAGCAGCGGAAGGTCCTCGAGGCGGTGCTGAACGGGCGTCGCGGCGCGCTGATCGGTCCGCTGCGCGCGGCGCTGCATAATCCGGCACTGGCGGATCGCTGGCAGCAGCTCGGCGAAATCCTGCGCTTCAAGACGGTGTTTCCGCCGGCGCTTAACGAACTCGCCGTGCTGGTGACGGCGCGGCGCTGGAATTCCGAACTCGAGTGGGTGATCCACGCCAAGGCGGCGCGCGAGGCGGGGCTGTCCGAGGCGATCATCGCCGCGATCCGCGATTGCCAGTCGCCGGTGTTCGACGATGAAGCCTATCGCGAAGTCTATGACTATGTCCGTTCGCTGCAGAACGACGGCACGGTGTCGGATGCCTGCTACGACGCCATCGTCAAGCGCTGGGGCGCCGTCGGCGTCGTCGAGCTCACCGCGCTCACCGGCTACTACGTCATGGTGTCGATGACCTTGAACGCGCACCGCATTCCGCTGCCGGAAGGGCACAAGCCCGAACTTTATCCGACTGGCCCGAGCGATCCGACGCTGACGCCGATTCCGGCCTCGGCCGGCCGCCAATAAGAAAACTGAAGGGAAACGTCATCGTGAGCGCTGAAACGATCATCACTTGTGCGGTCACCGGGTCGAGTCTGACGCCCTCGATGTCGCCTTATCTGCCGATCACGCCGGCGCAGATCGCCAAGGATGCGATCGACGCGGTCGGCGCCGGCGCGTCGGTCGTGCACCTGCACGCCCGCGATCCGAACGACGGCCGGCCGACCAACGACCTGGCGGTGTGGAAGGAATTCGTGCCGGCAATCCGCGCCCAATGCGACGGCATCATCAACATGTCGGCGTCACGCGGCGCCACGGCGGACGAGCGCCTGTCGGCGGTGCTGCCGCTGCGTCCGGAAATCGCCACGGTGATCGTCGGCTCGATGAATTACGGCCGTTTCCGCAAGGCGGAGGACCAGAAGGCGGTCGAATATAAATACCAGTGGGAGCGCGACCTGCTCAGCGGTCCGGACGCCTACGAGGTCGTGACCTCGAACACCTTCGGCAAAATCGGCCGCATGATCGACATGTTGATCGACGCCGACATCGCCATGGAATTCGAGTGCTACGACGTCGGCCATCTCTACATCCTCGACTATCATCTGCAGTCGAAGAAGGTGAAAGGCCCGATCATCGTCCAGTTCCTCACCGGCATCCTCGGTGGCATTCCATCGGGAGTCGATCACCTGGTGCATCTGCGGCAGACCTCGGAGCGCCTGTTCGGCCGCGACTGCATCCTGTTCACGCACGGCACCGGCACCGGCAATATGCGAGCCGCCGCGACCGGCGCGCTGATGGGCACGCATGTCCGCATCGGCCAGGAAGACAACCTGTTTGATAAGCCGGGCGTGCTGTTCAAGTCGAACGCGGAGCAGGTCAAGAAGGTCTCGCGCATTCTCGACGATCTCAACTGCAAGATCGCGACGCCGGCGTCGGCGCGCAAGATCCTCGGCCTTGGCGAAAGGGTCGCGCTGTCGTGATCCGTTCCTGGCAGATCGGCGAGGCGCGGGTCGTGGGCCTGACCGAATATTTCGGTCCGGTCCACGTGCCTAACCTGCTGTTTCCGGCCATGGACCATGATGTGCTGCGCGGCCTGCGCTCGCAGTTCGAAGGCGTGCACTGGTTCGAGAGCGTCGATCGCCTTGTGATCGGCTTCCAGATCTGGATCCTGCATCACGCCGGCCGCGTCATTCTCATCGATACCGGCGTCGGCAATCACAAATTACGCACGACGCCGCGCGCCAACAAGCTCAATACGGTGGTGCCGGCCTGGCTCGCGGCCGCGGGCGCCGGTCCCGATCAGGTGACCGACGTTGTCATGACACATCTGCACAGCGATCACGTCGGCTGGAACACCCAGCTCGATGGCGAGCGCTGGGTGCCGACCTTTCCGAAGGCGACCTATCACATCCCCAAGGACGACTACGCCTGGTTCCGCGAGTTCAATCTCAGCGGCAAAGCCAAGGACGGGGGCTCGTTCTTCGACAGCGTCGAGCCGGTGGTGGCGGCGGGGCTGGCCCGCTTCGTGTCGCCGGGCAATCGCGTCGCCGATTGCCTCGATGTCGTGGCCGCGTTCGGCCATACGCCGGGCCAACTGAATTACTGGCTGCAATCGGGCGGCCGCACCGCGGTGTTCGCCGGCGACGTGCTGCATCATCCGATCCAGGTTTATCGCCCGGCGTGGAACACGATCGTCGATATCCAGCCAGAGATTGCCGCGACGACGCGCGCTGCTTTTCTCGACCGTGTCGCCGACAGCGGCACGCTGGTTCTGCCTTGTCATTTCGGGCCGCCGAATTGCGGCTTCATTTGCCGCCACGGCGAGGGCTACGCCTTCGCGCCGGCCCGCGGCGAAGCGTCATCCGCTCTGTCCGCCCAAGATCCGTGGTCGCGCCATGCCGCCTGAAATTGTCGCGAACGGAGAACAGACGGGAGCGAAAGCCAGTTGCCAGCGCGGCCGTATGAGCTATAGATATAGCTTATAAGACCAAGAGGGCGCGGACGCTCCAGACACGACGAGCACGACGAAAACAGGGAGGAAACAACAGATGGATCGCCGCCAGGTTACCTTTGGTCTTGCTGCCGCCGCCGCGACGGCCGCCACCGGCCCGTTCGGGTTCGGCCGCGCCCGCGCCGCCGTAAGTCCCGATCTCGTTGCCGCCGCCGAGAAGGAAGGCAAGGTCGTCTGGTACACGACGATGATCGTGAACCAGGCCGTGCGTCCGATCGCCGACGCGTTTATGAAGAAGTATCCCAAGATCAAGGTCGAGTTCACGCGCGCCGGCAGCGGGGACACGGCGCTCAAGATCATCAACGAACATCAGGCCGGCCGCATGATGGGCGACGTGTTCGACGGCACCGCGACGTTCTCGTCGGTCATGCCGGCGGGCGCGGTGCAGCCGTACAAGGCGGCTGAGGCGGCCGCCTATCCGGACGAGTTGAAGGATCCGGACGGCTACTGGACCGCGCTCAACCTTTACTTCCTCACCTCCGCCTACAACACCAATCTGGTAAAGCCGGATCAGGTGCCGAAGAGCTATGACGATCTGCTCGACCCCAAATGGAAAGGCCAGATGGTGTGGTCGACGGTGCCCGAGCCGGTCGCCGCGCCAGGCTTCCTCGGCAACATGCTGCAGATCAAGGGCGAGCAGGGCGGCATGGACTACATCAACAAACTGGCGGCGCAGAAGATCACCAACATGTCGTCGTCGCAGCGCACCGTGCTCGACCGCGTCATCGTCGGCGACTTCCCGCTCGGCCTGATGGTGTTCAACCATCACGTCGATATCTCCAAGGAGAAGGGTGCGCCGATCGAGTGGCTGCATATGGAGCCGCTGGTCAGCGCCGCGAGTCTGCTCGGCCTCATCAAGGGCGGTCCCAATCCGAACGCCGGCAAGCTGCTGATCGAATACATGCTGTCGGAGGAGGGCCAGAAGGTGCTCGCCGGCACCAGCTATCTGCCGGCGCATCCCAAGGTGCAGGCCACGATCCCGACCTTGCTGCCGACCGGGCCGAAGCCGTTCAAATATACGATGATGTCGCCGAAGATCGTCGACGCCAACCTCAAGACCTGGATAAAGCTGCTCAACGAGAAGTTCGCCTGAGCGACGAACCTCTGACGACCGATGCGCGGCGGGCTTGTGGCCTGCCGCGCATCCGATTCCCGATCTCACGCTCTGACGCTGGCGACAGCGCACGATGGAGGCAAGACTGAGCGTTCTTACGCCCGGCGCGACGGTTGAACGCAAGCGCATGAGCCAGACGGCCGTGCTCGCTTGGGTGCTCGGCATTGTCCTCGCCGTGCTGGTGCTTCCGCCGGCCATCATCCTCATCATGCGTTCGGTCGCGGTGACCAATGCCGACGCTACCGTGGGCGGCTTCACGCTCGAACATTTCGCGCGCTTCATCCGCAGTCCGGAACTGCTGCGCACCTTGTCGAATTCGCTGATCTTCGCGGTGTGTTCGACCGTCATTGGCTTGCTCTTTGGCGGCACCTTGGCCTGGCTGGTCGAGCGCACCAATACGCGCTTCAAGGGTCTGGCTTACGTCACCACCATCATTTCGATGGGCACACCCTACATTCTGTACGTGAGTGCCTGGCTGTTTCTGCTCGGCCGCTCGGGGCCGTTCAACGATCTCTATCGTCAGCTCACCGGCAGCTTCCGGCCGCTGTTCGATCCTTATTCGCTTGGCGGCATGATTCTGATCGAGGGTTTCCTCTGGTCGCCGCTGGTATTCCTGCTGATGTCCTCGACGTTCCGCGCCGCCAACGCGGAGATGGAAGAAGCGGCACGCATGAGCGGCGCTACCGTCTTCCGCACCATCTGGACGATCTCGATCAAGATGGCCAAGCCCGCCATCCTGGCGCTGGCGCTGTTCGTCTTCATCCGCGCCATCGAGGCTTTCGAGGTGCCGATCCTGGTCGGCCACCCGGGCAAGGTGAACGTGCTGACCACGGAAGTGTATCAGTCGATCAAGGAGACGATCCCGCCGGACCTCGGTTATGCCAGCGCCTATTCGGTGGTGCTGCTGGCGGTCGTCGCCGTGCTGCTGCACTTCTATAACCGCCTGTCGCGTAACGCCGGCCGCTACTCGACCGTCACCGGCAAGGGCTACCGGCCGCGGCAGTTCGATCTCGGCGGCTATCGCTGGATCGGCGACCTGCTGGTGCTGTTCAATTTCTGCATTGTGCTGCTGTTGCCGCTGATCGCGCTGCTGTGGCTGTCGCTGCTGCCTTACATGCGCGCCATGAGTTTTGCCGCGATCAGCAACTTCAGCCTGGCGAACTACGCAACGGTGTTGACCTCGGATTACTACCGCACGCTGGCGACGAACACGCTCGCCGTCGGCGCGGTCGCCGCGACGCTCGGCATGACCCTGTTGTTCTTCGTCGGCTGGCTGAGTGCGCGGCGGCGACCTGGCGGCCAGATCCTCGATCAGCTCGCCACCGTGCCGCTGGTGTTTCCGGGCGTCGTGATGGGCGTCGCCTTTCTGATGATCCTGCTCAACGTGCCGCTGCCGATCTACGGCACCATCTGGGCGCTGATCATCGCCTACGTGGTGCGCTATCTGCCTTATGGCTTGCGCTACACCTACACCGGCGTGTTGCAGATTCACAAAGAGCTCGAGGAAGCCGCCGGCGCCAGCGGCGCAACGCCGATGCAGGCGCTGCGCCGGATCATCGCGCCGCTGCTGTCGCCGGCGATCATTTCCGGCTGGCTCTTCATCTTCCTGATCGCGACCAAGGAACTCGCCGTCGCCGTGCTGCTGGCGGGACCGAGCTCGCAGGTGGTCGCCGTCGGCATGTACGATCTGTGGGTCAACGGGCAGGGCGGTGAACTCGCGGCCTTCGGCCTGATCTGGGCGGCGATCATGGCGCTGGTGGCGTCGGCCTTCTACTTCGTCGCCGAGAAGAGCGGCCGTGGCGGCATCCAGTGACGGCACGACCGGGAGACAGGGATTAGGACGATGCTGAAGCTCGAGCACCTCACCAAGGTCTATGCGGCGCTGCCCAACGAATATGCCGGCGGCATTCGCGACGCCAATATCGATCTGGCGCCAGGAACCTTCTTCACGCTGCTCGGCCCGTCCGGCTGCGGCAAGACCACGACCTTGCGCTGCATCGCCGGCCTGGAGACCCCGGATACCGGCCGCATCACCGTCGATGGCCGGCCTCTGTTCGACAGCGACCGCGGCATCTCGGTGCCGCTGCACCGCCGCAACATCGGCATGGTGTTTCAGTCTTACGCCATCTGGCCGCATATGAGCGTGTTCGAGAACGTGTCGTTCCCGATGCGCGTGTCGAAGACGCAGCGCTACACCAGCGCAGAGATTTCAAAGGCGGTGGATGCCGCGCTGGAAAGTGTCGGTCTCGGCGGCTACGCCAAGCGTTCGGCGACGCAGCTTTCCGGCGGCCAGCAGCAACGCGTGGCGCTCGCCCGCGCCATCGTGCACCGGCCGAAATTGCTGCTGCTCGACGAGCCGCTGTCGAACCTCGACGCCGCGCTGCGCGAGGACATGCGCATCGAGCTCAAGCGGCTGCAGCGTGAGCTCGGCGTCACCGCCGTCTATGTCACGCACGACCAGTCGGAGGCGCTGGCGATGTCCGATACCATCGCCGTCATCGCCAAGGGTCGCATGATGCAGGTTGGCTCGCCGCGCGACATCTATTTCCGCCCGGCCAACGAGTTCGTCGCCAGCTTCATCGGTCACACCAACATCCTGCGCGGCCGTCTCGATGGCGCCGGCAATTCGGTCGCGCTGGAAGGCGGCGGCACGTTGCGTTGCCGCACCGCAGGCGAAGCCGGCCCCGATGTCGCCATCTCCATCCGTCCGGAAGACATCGCCTTGCAGAGGGCGGCGCCATCGAACGGCGACGGCATGAACATTTTGCCCGGCGTCGTTACCGCGGCGAGCTTCCTCGGCAACGTCGTGCATTACGAAATCAAAACGGGCAACGCCGGCAGCACGTTCCGCGTCGAAGGCGAGCCGGCGACGCCGTTCGACACCGGCGCCGAGGTGGTGATGTCGTTCCGTCCGGAGGACACGCTCGCCGTGCCGCGCAGCTAAGGCCATGTTTTACGATCCGCGCAGCGAGCCGCACGGACTGCCGCATAATCCGTGGAATGCGCTGATCTCGCCGCGGCCGATCGGCTGGATCTCCACTTTGTCGGCGGATGGCGTGGCCAACCTGGCGCCGTATTCATTCTTCAACGCCGTGTCCGGCAGCCCGCCTTTCGTGATGTTCTCCTCGACGCCGCGCAAGCATTCGCTGACCAATATCGAGGCGACCGGCGAATTCGTCGTCAATGTCGTCAGCTCGGATCTCTGCAAGCAGATGAACCAGAGCTCGGCGGTCTTTCCGCCGGAAGTCGACGAGTTCGAGCGGGTGGGGCTCGCCAAGGCGCCGTGCCGCAACGTCAAGCCGCCGCGCGTCGCCGCGTCGCCGGCGGCGATCGAGTGTATGCTCTACCAGACCATCCCCCTGAAGCCCAAAAGCGGCCTGCCGTCGGCGACGACCATCGTGATCGGCGAGGTCGTCGGCGTCCATATCGACGATGCCATCCTCACCGATGGTTTGGTCGATACGCGGCGCCTCAAGCCGGTCGCCCGGCTCGGCTACATGGATTACTCGGTCACCGAAGAGATCTTCGAGATGCTGCGTCCCGATTTCCAGTTCGCCGGGAGGCCCAATGCCGATCACTGACGCCATGGTCCGGCAGACTGCCGAGGACCTCTATTCCTGGGCTTTGCGCAAGGTGCCGGACGACACAAAGGCGGCGCTGGCGCGCGCCATGGAAAAGGAGACCAAGGAAGCGGCGCGGCAGACTTTGCTGCTGCAATTGCGCAGCGCTGAGCTGGCCGAGAAGCGGGACACCTTCGTCTGCTCCGACAGCGGCGTGCCGGTGTATTTCGTCAAGATCGGCAGCGCCGCGCCGCTGCAGTGCGACTTTCCGGCGGCGATCCGCCAGGGTTACGAGCATCTGGTCGAGACCATCGAGCCGCCGATCCTCAAGCACGTCACTAATCCGCTGACGCTGGAGCGCGGCTACCACGGCAAGGACATGCCGATTGTCAGCTACGACTTCGAAAGCGGCCTCGATTACGTCGAGATGACCTGTTCGCCCAAGGCGCTCGGTTCCGGCCGCTGGGCGGCGCTCGAGTTGTTCACCTTTCCGACGCTGGAAGAAATCGAGACCTACATCCTCGACGTCGCGATCAAGGCCGGCGCGCAACATTGCCCGCCGGTGGTGATGGGTATTGGCATCGGCGGCACCTTCGATCACTGCGCATCGCTGGCTAAGAAGCAGACCTTGCGCGCGCTCGGCACCGTGAATACCGAACCAACCTTGGCGGCGATGGAGGAGCGGCTGACCCGTGCCGTCAACAAGCTCGGCGTCGGCCCGATGGGCACCGGCGGCGACACCACCGTGCTCGGCGTCCACATCGACTATGCCTCCGGCCATGGCTTCACGCCGGTCGCGGTGTGTTTCAATTGCTGGATCAATCGCCGTACCCGCGCCAGGCTGTACGGCGATGGCCGCATCGAGCGCATGGAGTAGGGCGATGAGCGGCACCGCCACTCGAGAACTGAAGCTGCCGCTGTCGGACGCCGATGTGCGCGCGCTCAAGGTCGGTGACATTGTCTATGTTAGCGGCGAGATCCACAGCACCGCCGGCATCCCGACGCACAAGCGCATGCTCGAGTGTCTGGCCCGCGGCGAGGCTTTGCCGTTCGATCTCAAGGGTGGCGCGCTGTTTCACCTCGGCAGCTACAACATCGAGGACGACAAGGGCGGCCTCAAGATCCTCTACATTAACCCGACCACCAGCACGCGCTTCAACGACCTGATGCCGCAATTGATCCCGGCTCTCGGGCTGCGCCTGACCGGCGGCAAGGGCGGTCTCGATGCCCGTTCGGCGCTGGCGATGAAGCAAGCCGGTTGCGTCTATCTGTCGTTTCTCGGCGGCGGCGCGCCGATCCTCACGGACGCGATCAAGCGCGTCACCGGCATCGGCTGGCGCGACATGATCTCGCATTATCGCCTGGTGCGGATCGAGGTCGAGCGGCTGGGACCGCTGACGGTCGCCATCGATGCCCATGGCAACAGCGTCTACGACGACACCATCAAGGCGATGCACGATAATCGCGCCGCGATCCTCGCCGAACTGCGCGCCGAGCGCGAACGCGGTTAACGGATCGCGCCTTTCACGCGCAGGGCCGCGATCTCGTCGGCCGGCAGGCCGAGCACGTCGCGCAGCACGTCGTCGGTGTGCTCGGCGAACACTGGCGGCGGCAGGTCGGTGCCGGTCTCGGTCGCCGAGAAGCGGATCGGATTGGCGACGACGCGCACATTGCCCGCTTTGCTGTGCTCGACGCTTTGCAGCAGCTGGCGGTGCTGCACCTGCGGGTGCGCGAACACGTCTTCGAAGGTGTTGAGCGGGCCGCTCGGCACACCGACCTTGTCGAGCGCCGCGTACCAGTTGTCGGCGGTGTCTTTCTTCAGGCACTCGGCCAGGATCGGGATGAGCGTGTCGGCGTTGCGCACGCGCTCGAGATTGGACGCAAAGCGCGGGTCGTCGGCGAGTTCGGGGCGGCCGAGGAGTTCGACGAAACGGCGGAACTGCATATCGTTGCCGACAGCGATCATGATCGGCCGGTCGGCGCAGTCGAAGCTCTGCCATGGGCAGGTGATCTGCGACGCGGTACCATTGCGCCGCGGCAGCTTGCCGGACGACAGGTAGTTCATCGCCATGTGCGAGGCGGCGTGGATCTGCGTGTCGAGCAGGGCGATGTCGATGAACTGGCCTTCGCCCGATTGGGTGTCGCGATGATTGAGTGCGGCGAGAATGGCGACGACCGCATAGAGCCCGGCGGTGATGTCGGAGATCGAATAGCCGACCAGCGCCGGGCCGGCGCCCGGCTTGCCGTCGGGAATGCCGGTCATGCTCAGGAGGCCGCTCATCGCCTGGAAGATCGGATCGTAGCCGGGCAGGTGGCTGAGCGGGCCGGTCTGGCCGAAGCCGGTGATCGAACAATAAATGAGGCGCGGGTTACGCTTCGCGACCGACTGATAATCTAGGCCAAACCGGGCGAGGTTGCCGACCTTGAAGTTCTCGATCAGCACGTCGGCGCGGTCGATGAGCTGGAGGATCAGCGCCTGGCCCTCGGGTGTGCCCATGTCGATGGCGATGGAGCGCTTGCCGCGGTTCATCGCCATGAAGGAGGAGGTCTCGCCGGTCGGCTCGCCGTCCGCCTTGAGATGCGGCACGCCCATGCGGCGGACGTCGTCGCCACCCTTAACGTGCTCAACCTTAATGACTTCCGCGCCGAGATCGGCGAGCATCTGCGCCGCCCAGGGACCGGCAAAGACCCGGCTGAGATCGAGCACCTTGATGTGTGACAGATTACCCGGCACGGCCGTTCCTCCTGGCGCGGCGAGCCGCCACGCCACCGATTGTCCTAATGTGCTAGGTTTACGAGTAATAGGGCGTCCGGCCTGCCTGTCAATTGATTAAAAGCTAGTTTTTGCTGGGAAAACTCTTTAGTTTTCGGAAAGCGATAGCGGCCCTTCGGGGGTCTCAAGAAGTGGGCGGCGCACCGGATGGATCAGAAGGCTCTCGGCAACAACACGGCTGAAGCGCTGCGCAAGAGTTCGGTCGCGCGCTATCTGCAATTGGCGAGCCTGTTCCGCCGCCGCATCGAATCCGGCGAATGGCTGGTCGATAGCAAAATTCCGACTGTGAAAGAACTCGCCGACCAGTGCGGCGTTGCCAGCATGACGATCCGCCAGGCGCTCGATCTGCTCGAGGCCGATGGGCTGATCGAGCGCTTCCGCGCCAAGGGCACCTTCGTCAAGAAGCAGCCGCAGCGCGATCTGTGGTGCAAGGTACACACCGACTGGACCGGTCTCCTGCTCGCGCGCGAGAACGCCGTCATCGAGATCCTGTCGGACGAGCGCAATGTGCCGCTGCCGCCGTACCATGGCGACGCCGGCATTCCGGCGCCGGCTTACCGGCATCTGAAGCGGCGGCATTCGCGCAACGGCGTCGCCTTCCTGCTGGCCGATGTCTACGTCGATGAGCGCATCGTCCCGCTCATTCCGGAAAGCGCGTTCACCACGGCGACGGCGATGCGCCTCGTCGCCGATATCGCCGACCAGAAGATCGTCGATGCCCGCCAGGAATTGACCATCGGCGCCGCCGATCTGGAAACCTCGACGCGGCTGAACATCCCGCTCGGCGAGGCGGTGGCCAAAGTGCAGCGCGTTGCCGTCAATCAGGACGGCCACCTCATCCTGGTCGCCAATGGCATCTATCGCGGCGATATGGTGCGCATCGAGATGAAGCTGCGTTAGGCCGCAAGTCGCTGCATCACCCCTGCTCGGAGTCGAAGGCCGCGAGCGCATGCTGGCGCATGCCGCTGACCGGCTCCACCGGCTGGCGGGCGCGGTCGTCGATACTGATCAGCGCGTCGCGCTCCTTCACCGAAGACAGATGCGGGCCGAGGTCGCGCAGCAGGCCGTCGGTCACGCCATAGAGCCAGCCGTGCAGATGCAGCTTCTTGCCGCGGTTCCAGGCTTTCTCGACCGTCGGGATCGCGGCAATGCGGCGCACCTGCATCTCGACGTTAAGTTCGCACATCCGGTTGATGCGCGCATCGGCGTCGGCGATGGTATCGAACAGCGCGCGGTGCTTGCGATAGAGCATGGTGATCGGCTGCAGCCAGTGATCGACCAGCGCGGTGCGTTCGTCGCCGAGCGCGCGCTGGATGCCGCCGCAGCCGTAGTGACCGCAGACGATGACATGTTCGATGCGCAGGATTTCGATGGCATATTCCAGCACCGAGAGCAGGTTCATGTCGCTGGTGTGCACCATGTTGGCGATGTTGCGCTGGACGAAGACCTCGCCCGGATCCAGTCCCAGCACATCGTTGGCGGTGACGCGGCTGTCGGAGCAGCCGATCCACAACAGCTTCGGATTCTGGATGCCGGCCATGCGCACGAAATAGCCGGGATCGCCGCGGGTCTTGGCCTGCGCCCAGGCGACGTTGCGATCGAACAGGTGTTCGAGGCACATGGCGCTACTGCCTGAGACTGTCTCGCGTTGGAAGTCGGCGCCCATCCTTGCACGTCGCCAGGCCTCTGGCCGCCAGCCATTGCTCTATCGCGCCCTCCGACACTTCGCATTCGTCGGCGAGGCCGTCGACGAAATATCGCCACTGGTCGAGGTTGCGATAGGGCACGCCGACGATCAGCGGAATATCGAGCAGCGCCGCGTGACCGATGAGGTCGCGCAGGCCGCCGCCTTCGGCTTCGACTTTGCCGAACTTGTTGAGGACGATGAGGTCGAGTTCTCGATCGAGCACGTCGATCAGCAGACCGGCGGCATCCGAAAGCCGGCTGTGATCGAGCCGGCAGCCGCGCGCCGCCGGGCCGCGATCTTCCGACAGTTGGAATTTGGTGCGGGTGTACAGCTCCTCGACCGCCATGTCGCATTTGGTGCGGCCGGGGACGTCGGTGTTGATCTGCACCAGCCCAGCGACGGTCACGCCGCCGTCGCGCAGCCGATAGGCAGTGCCGGCGATCAGCCGGTCTGCGGCAAAGCCGTCGGAGTAGGTCACCGCAAGAATGTTGAGCGGGCTAGAGGCCATGACGCGGTGCTCACGCGTGCAAGGCGCTGGCGAAGGCGCGCTTGAGGTAAATCGCGGCCGGATCGACCGACTGGCCGATCTGGCCGAGCAGGGTGACCCATTCTTCTTCCGAGGCGTAGTCGGAATAACGCCGCACGGCGGCCTGGCTGAAGGTCGCCAGATCCATGCCGGCGCTTTCGGCGCGGTCGGTCATGGCGGTGAGCAGTGTCAGGTCGCCGACGCTCATGATGACTTCCGCAGCCGCCGCGTCGTCGGTTAGTTGCCGGATGACGTCGCCGAGTAACATGGCTCTTTCCCCTCAGTTGACCCGGTGCTCGGCAGCGCCGGCGAGCGCGATGCCTTCGATGCTCGCCGCCGACACCAGCCGGGCGATGTATTGGGCCTGGGCGCGGTGCATGACGGCCTCGCGCAGGTAGTCGGCAATGCGTTCCGCCACCGCCTCGAAGGGCAGGGTTTGGCCGTCGTGCCGGCGCGCCAGTCGGATGATGTGGAAGCCGTAGCGCGTCGCGACCGGCGCGGCGCTGATCTCGCCCGGCGCCATGTTCTCGAGGGCCTCGGCGAATTCCGGCGTCACCTGATCGGCGGTGAGCTGGCCGAGATTGCCGCCCTGGGTCGCCGACGGACAGCGCGAATGCACGCGCGCCAGGTCGGCGAAGCTCCCCGGATTGCTCTCGAGTGCTGCCAGCGCGGCCTCGGCATCGGCTTGCGCCTGCGCGTAGGCTGCTTCATCAGCCGGCAGCGCCGCAAACAGGATATGTGATGCTTCGTAGATGTCTGGTGAGGTGAAGCGGGCCTTGTTGTTGTCGTAGTAACGCCGGCAGGTCGCCTCATCCGGCTCCGGCACCGTGACTTCGCGCTCGACGACGCCGCGCATCAGCGCCTCGTCGTCGGTCTCGCGGCGGCCGTCTTCGGTGAGCGGCTCCGGGTCGAGGCCCAGCGTCGCCGCGCGTTGCAGCAGCAATTGACGCACGACGAGCGCTCCGGCCGCCAATTGCCAGGCGGCGGCCGGCTTGTCGGTCGGATGGTTCTGCATCTCGCGGACGATGTCGTCGCGCGGGATGGTCGAGCCGTTGACGCTGACTTTGACGGGTTTCGCCGCGCCATTGCCGGCAACGTTGACGTTGATCGATACCGCCATGACCGTCACTCCGCCGGAATCATCGGGCGCCGCGTGCGCACCACCTGATAGCCGCGGCGGCCGAGATACCAGACCGGCGCGCTCCAGATGTGGACAAGGCGGGTGAACGGGAAGACGAGAAAGATCGTCATGCCGAGGAACAGGTGCGCCTTGAAGATCGGGTGCACGTCGGCGATTTGCGCCGAGACACCCGGTTGCAAGGTCAGGATGCCTTGCGCCCAGGTCATGAATTTCACCATCTCATGGCCGTCGAGATGGCCGAGCGAGACGAAGATGGTGCTCAGACCGAGGATCAACTGCACATAGAGAATGAACAGGATGGCGATATCGCCGAACGAAGAGGTCGTGCGGATACGCGCATCGAACAGGCGGCGATGAATGAGCAGCGTCATGCCGATGAAACAGGCGACGCCGGCGACGCCGCCGATGACGATCGCCATCCATTGCTTGAAGGTGTGCGAGATGCCGAGCGTGTCGAACACCCAGATCGGCGTCAGCAGGCCGACGAAGTGACCGGCGAAGATCGCGAGGATGCCGACGTGGAACAGGTTGGAGCCCCAGGTCAGTTGCCGGCGCCGCAGCAACTGGCTGGAGCCGGAGCGCCAAGTGTACTGCTCGCGGTCGAAGCGAACCAGGCTGCCGAGCAGGAACACCGTGAGGCAGAGGTAGGGATACCAGCCGAAGACGATGTGATTGATCATGTCGCGCATGGTCGTTTCCTCACGAACGCGGGCGTTGAGGCATGTCGGGGGCGGGGCGCATGCCGCCGCGCACGCGGGCGATGATGTTGTCCTTGCAGCCGTCGCCGGAGCCGGGGCCGAAATTGACGGGCTCGTCCTCCCAGGCGGCGTCGAGCGCCGCGAGGTCGTGGGCGTCCGGGTCGGGCAGGTTCAGCAACGCCGAGACTTCCTCGTCCTTCGGTTTGGCGGCGGCGATCGCCACCAGAGCGCGGAACACCGCCTCATAGGCCGAACGGCGCTTGCGCAACCGTTCGGCAATGGCGGCGAAGATGTGCGCCGGCTGGCCGAGGATGTCGGAGGCCTCGCTCGCCGGCCGCGTCGCGGCGTATTCGAGGAACAGCGGCAGGAAGTCCGGCAACTCGGCGGCGCTCATCATCAGGCCGGCCGCCTCGTATTGCGACTTCAGGTCGATCATGGCCTGGCCGCGGTCGCGGCTTTCGCCGTGAACGTGCTCGAACAGATGCAGCGACAGCGACCTTGTGCGATCGAACAGCAGCACATAGCGCTCCTGCAGATCGTAGAGGTCACCCGATGCCATCTCGTTGAGCAGCCGGTGCAGCTGATCGCGCACCGAAGCGGGAATGCGGCGATCCTTGTCGAGGGCTTCGCCAATCTCGCCCGTGGCGTGGGCGAGTTCGGCAGTGGGATAAGTGAGCAGCGCGGACAGCGCCTTGAGGGTGCGGCTCATCACACCACCTCCATCGGGGTCTTGGCCCGCTTCGGCGTGCCGAACAGGTTGGGCGTGGTTTCGCCGCCCGAGCAGCCATTGCCGAACGAGAAGCCGCAGGAGCCGCGCAGGTCGTAGGCGTCCTCATTGACCTCGCGATGCGCGGTCGGGATGACGAAGCGATCCTCGTAATTGGCGATCGCCATGATGTGGTACATGTCATCGATCTGCTGGCCGGTGAGGCCGACGCGCTTGGCGATGTTCTCGTCGATGACGCCGTCGATGGTCTTGGCCCGCATATAGGCGCGCATCGCCAGCATGCGCTCGAGGCCGAGCGCCACCGGCTCTTCCTTGCCGGCGGTGAGCAGGTTGGCGAGGTACTTGAGCGGAATACGCAAAGAGCGAACGTCCGGCATCTCGCCGTCGTGACCGATCTTGCCGGCCTGCGCCGCGGACTGGATCGGCGACAGCGGCGGCACGTACCAGACCATCGGCAGCGTGCGATACTCCGGGTGCAGCGGGAAGGCGACCTTCCACTCCATCGCCATCTTGTAGACCGGCGAGCGGCGCGCGCCCTCCAGCCAGTTCTCGGCGATGCCGTCGCGGCGCGCCTGCTCGATGACGCGCGGATCGTGCGGATTGAGGAAGACGCCGAGCTGGGCGTCGTAGAGGTCCTGCTCGTTCGGCACGCTGGCCGCTTCCTCGATGCGGTCGGCGTCATAGAGCACGACGCCGAGATAGCGGATGCGGCCGACGCAGGTCTCCGAACACACCGTCGGCTGGCCGGCCTCGATGCGCGGATAGCAGAAGATGCACTTCTCGGATTTGCCGCTCGACCAGTTATAATAGATCTTCTTGTACGGGCAGCCGGACACGCACATGCGCCAGCCGCGGCACTTGTCCTGATCGATGAGAACAATGCCGTCCTCCTCGCGCTTGTAGATGGCGCCGGAAGGGCAGGCCGCCGCGCAGGTCGGGTTGAGGCAATGCTCGCACAGCCGCGGCAAGTACATCATGAAGGTGTTTTCGAACTGGCCGTAGATGTCCTTCTGCACGCCCTCGAAATTGACGTCCTTCGAGCGCTTGGCGAACTCGGTGCCGAGGATTTCCTCCCAGTTCGGGCCCCACTCGATCTTCTCCATGCGCTCGCCGGTGATCAGCGAGCGCGGCCGCGCCGTCGGCGAGGCCTTGAGCTCCGGCGCGTTCTGCAAGTGCTCGTAGTCGAAGGTGAAGGGCTCGTAGTAGTCGTCGATTTCCGGCAGGTCCGGATTGGCGAAGATATTGGCCAGCACCCGCCATTTGCCGCCGATGCGCGGCTCGATCTTGCCATTACGCTTGCGGCGCCAGCCGCCGTTCCAGCGCTTCTGGTTCTCCCACTCCTTGGGATAGCCGATGCCGGGCTTGGTCTCGACGTTGTTGAACCAGGCGTATTCCATGCCTTCGCGGTTGGTCCACACGTTCTTGCAGGTGACCGAACAGGTGTGACACCCGATGCATTTGTCGAGATTCAGCACCATCGCGATTTGTGCGCGGATCTTCATTCTGCGGCCTCCAGCCTGGAATTGGGCGTGACGCTGAGCGCTTCGGGTTGATCGGCGCTGGGCTTGTCCAGCCAATCCACTTTCGACATCTTGCGGATGATGACGAATTCGTCGCGGTTGGTGCCGATCGTGCCGTAGTAGTTGAAGCCGTAGGCCTGCTGGGCGTAACCGCCGATCATGTGCGTCGGCTTGACGACGACGCGCGTCACCGAGTTATGGATGCCGCCGCGCTGGCCGGTCACTTCCGAGCCCGGCACGTTCACGATCTTCTCCTGCGCATGATACATCATGCACATGCCGTCCTTGACGCGCTGCGAGACCACGGCGCGGGCAACGAGGGCGCCGTTGGCGTTGTAGGCCTCGATCCAGTCGTTGTCGGCGATGCCGACCTTCTTGGCGTCGTTCTCGCTGATCCAGACGATCGGCCCGCCGCGCGACAAGGTGAGCATCAGGAGGTTGTCGGTGTAAGTGGAGTGGATGCCCCACTTCTGATGCGGCGTGATGAAGTTGAGGACGATCTGCTTCTCGCCGTTCGGCTTGCTATCGATGACCGGCTTGACCGCCTTGAGATCGACCGGCGGCCGGTAGACGCAGAGCGCCTCGCCGAAAGCCCGCATCCACAGATGATCCTGATAGAGCTGCTGGCGGCCGGAGAGGGTGCGCCACGGGATCAGTTCGTGGACGTTGGTGTAGCCGGCGTTGTAGCAGACCTTCTCAGACTCCAGCCCCGACCATGTCGGCGCCGAGATGATCTTGCGCGGCTGCGAGACGACGTCGCGGAAGCGGATCTTCTCGTCTTCCTTCGGGATGGCGAGATGCTTGTGATCGAGGCCGGTGGTCTTGCTCAGCGAATCCCAGGCCTTGACTGCCACTTCGCCGTTGGTCTCCGGCGCCAGCGACAGGATCACCTCGGTGGCGTCGATGTCACTGTCGATGCGCGCGAGGCCCTTGGTCGCGCCTTCCTCGGTCACTTCACCATTGAGACGCTTGAGCAGTTCGACCTCGTGCTCGGTGTTCCAGGCCATGCCCTTCACGCCGTTGCCGATCTTCTGCATCAGCGGCCCCAGCGCCGTGAAGCGCTTGTAGACGTTGGGGTAGTCGCGCTCCACCACGGTGACCGCAGGCATCGTCTTGCCGGGGATCGGGTCGATCTCGCCCTTTTTCCAATCCTTGACGTCGAGCGCCTGCGCGATCTCGCCGGGGGAGTCGTGCTGGATCGGGGTGAGCACGACGTCCTTCTCGACGCCGAGCACTTCCGGCGCGACGCGCGAGAACGCCTTGGCGATGGCCTTGTAAATCTCCCAGTCGCTCTTCGCTTCCCACACCGGGTCCACCGCCGAGGTCAGCGGGTGGATGAAGGGGTGCATGTCGGAGGTGTTGAGGTCGTTCTTCTCGTACCAGGTGGCGGTCGGCAGCACGATGTCGGAATAGACGCAGGTCGTGGACATGCGGAAGTCGAGCGTCACCAAGAGGTCGAGCTTTCCCTTCGGCGCATCGTCGTGCCAGGCGACTTCCTTCGGCTTCTTGTGCCCGGTCTCGCCGAGGTCCTTGCCCTGCACGCCATGCGTGGTGCCGAGCAGGTGCTTGAGGAAGTATTCGTGGCCCTTGCCGGACGAACCGAGCAGGTTGGAGCGCCACACGAACATGTTGCGCGGCCAGTTGTCCGGATGGTCCGGGTCCTCGCAGGACATCTGCAATTCGCCGGACTTCAGCGCCTTGGCGACATAATCCTTCGGCTCGAGGCCGGCGGCCGCCGCCTTCTTGGCGATCTCCAGCGGATTCTGCTTGAGTTGCGGTGCGGACGGCAACCAGCCCATGCGCTCGGCGCGGACGTTGTAGTCGATCAGCGCGCCATCCCACGGACCGGCGGGCGCGGTCGGCGACAGGATTTCCTCGACGCCGACGGTCTCGTAGCGCCACTGGTCGGTGTGCGCATAGAAGAACGACGTCGAGTTCTGCTGGCGCGGCGGCCGGCCCCAGTCGAGGCCGAAGGCCAGCGGCAGCCATCCGGACTGCGGCCGCAGCTTCTCCTGCCCGACATAATGCGACCAGCCGCCGCCCGATTGACCGACACACCCGCACATCACCAACATGTTGATGACGCCGCGGTAGTTCATGTCGCAGTGATACCAGTGGTTCATCGCCGCGCCGATGATCACCATCGAGCGGCCCTTGGTCTTCTCGGCGTTGAGCGCGAACTCGCGCGCCGTGGTGATGATCTGATCGCGCGGCACGCCCGAAATCTTTTCGGCCCAAGCCGGCGTGTAGGGTACGTTCTCGTCATAGGACTTGGCGACGTGGTCGCCGCCGAAACCGCGGTCGAGGCCGTAATTGGCGACGAACAGGTCGAACACAGTGGCGACCAGCTTCTCGCCTTCCTTGAGCGCGACGAGCTTGGCGGGGACCTTGCGCGTCAGCACGCTCGGATGGTCGGTGCCGGCGAAGTGGTCGTGCTCGCGGTTGCCGAAGTAGGGGAAATCGACATCGGCGAGTTCGTCACGATCGTCGGCGAACGACAGTTGCAGTTTGGTCGCTTCGCCGTCCGACTTCTTTTCCTCGAGGTTCCACTTGCCTTTCTCGCCCCAGCGGAAGCCGACCGAACCGCGCGGCGCGACGATCGACTTGCTCGCCTCGTCGAAGGCGACCGTCTTCCATTCCGGATTGTTGGTCTCGCCGAGTTCGCCGGAGAAGTCGGAAGCGCGCAGCAGCCGTCCCGGCACCAGCTTGCCGTTCTGCTTCACGAGCTCCACAAGCATCGGCATGTCGGTGTACTGGCGGATGTAATCCTCGAAGTACTTGGCCTTCCGGTCGATATGGAATTCCCGCAGGATGACGTGACCCATGGCCATGGCGAGCGCGGCGTCGGTGCCTTGCTTCACCGAGATCCACAGGTCGGCGAACTTGGAAGCCTCCGAATAATCCGGCGAGATGACGACGCTCTTGGCGCCGCGATAGCGCGCTTCGGTGTAGAAGTGGGCGTCGGGCGTGCGCGTCTGCGGCACGTTCGAGCCCCACAGGATGAGGAAGCCGGAATTGTACCAGTCGGCGCTCTCGGGAACGTCGGTCTGCTCGCCCCAGGTCTGCGGCGACGACGGCGGCAGGTCGCAGTACCAGTCGTAGAACGACATGCAGACGCCGCCGAGCAGCGACAGATAGCGCGAGCCGGCGGCATAGGAGACCATCGACATCGCCGGGATTGGCGAGAAGCCGATGATGCGGTCGGGGCCATGCTTCTTTGCGGTGTAGGCATTGGCCGCGGCGATGATTTCAGTGACTTCGTCCCAGGTGGCGCGGACGAAACCGCCTAAGCCACGCTTCGACACGTAAGCTTCGCGTTTGGCTGGCTCCTCGACGATCGAGGCCCAGGCCGCCACGGGCATGCGCACCGCCCGCGCTTCGCGCCACAGCTTGAGCAGCCGCGAGCGCACCAGCGGATATTTCACGCGGTTGCCGGAGTAGAGATACCAGGAGTAGCTGGCGCCGCGCGAGCAGCCGCGCGGCTCGTGGTTCGGCAGCTCTGGCCGCGTGCGCGGATAGTCGGTCTGCTGCGTCTCCCAGGTGACGATGCCGCTCTTGACGTAGATCTTCCACGAGCACGAGCCGGTGCAGTTGGCGCCATGCGTCGAGCGCACGATCTTGTCGTGCTGCCAGCGCTTGCGGTAGCCGTCCTCCCAGCGCCGGTCCTCGTGGGTGACGATGCCGTGGCCGTTGGAAAACGGCTCGTCGTGACGCTTGAAGAAGGTCAGTCGATCGAGAAAGTGACTCATCTTCCGTATTCCTTATTCGGCCGGTTGCGGGGCAGCAGGCGGCAGCGACCGGCCGTGCTCGACGTCGTAGAGCAGGGCGCCGCGCCGCGTGTAGAACCACCAGGTGATGACAAGGCAGGTGACGTAGAAGGCGAAGAAGCCCCACAGAGCGGCCTGCACACCGCCGGTCATCGCGATCGAGGTGCCGTAGGACTTCGGCACGAAGAACGCGCCGAAGGCCGCGATTGCCGAGGTGAAGCCGGTGATGGCCGCCGATTCCTTTTCCGCCTGACGCAACCGCGTGTCGCGGTCGGCGGTCGGCATCAGCCGGTCCATCTCCTTGCGCATGATGTTGGGGATCATCTGGAAGGTCGAGGCGTTGCCGACGCCGGCGGCGAAGAACAACACCAGGAACATCGCGAAGAAGCCCCAGAACGCGTAAGGCTGGTCCTTGATGCCGAGGAAGTAGAGAACCCCTAGCACGCCGGCCATCATCAGCAGCCAGACCCAGATCGTGACGCGGCCGCCGCCGAACTTGTCCGACACCCAGCCGGTGGCCGAACGCGACAGCGCGCCGACCAGCGGTCCGAGGAAGACGAAAGGCAGGGCATCGACTGCCGGGAACTGCGTCTTGGCGAGCAGCGGGAAGCCGGCGGAGTAGCCGATGAACGAGCCGAAGGTGCCGGTGTAGAGCCAGCACATCAGCCAGTTGTGCTTGCGCTCGAAGATCACGGCCTGCTCCGAGAACGATGCCTTGGCGGAGGCGATGTCGTTCATGCCGAACCAGGCGGCAAAGGCGCTCGCGGCGATGAACGGCACCCAGATGAAGCCGGCATTCTGCAACCACAGCTTGGCCGTGGCGCTGACCGGCTGCGGATCGCCGCCGAGCCAGCCGAACACGCCGGCGGTGATCGCGATCGGCACCACGAACTGCACGACGCTGACGCCGAGATTGCCGAGGCCGGCATTGAGCGCCAGCGCGTTGCCCTTCTCCGCCCGCGGGAAGAAGAAGGAGATATTGGCCATCGACGAGGCGAAGTTGCCGCCGCCGAGACCGCACAGCAGCGCCAGGATCAGGAACACCATGTAGGGCGTGTTCGGGTTCTGCACGGCATAGCCGATGCCGACGGCCGGGATCATCAGCGACCAGGTCGCCAAAGTGGTCCACAGGCGGCCGCCGAAGATCGGCACCATGAAGGAGTAGAAGATGCGCAAGGTCGCGCCGGAAATGCCGGGCAGCGCCGCGAGCCAGAACAGTTCATCGGTCGAGAACTTGAAACCGACCGACGGCAGCTTGGCGACCACGACCGACCACACCTGCCACACGGCGAAGGACAAGAGCAGCGCCGGGATCGAGAGCCACAGATTGCGCCGCGCGACCGCGCGGCCGCTCTGCTCCCAGAACGTCTTGTCCTCGGGGCGCCAGTCGGTGAGGATCTTGCCGGACAGGGCGCCGATATGCTCGGGCTTGTGGATCTCCTGCATCTCGGGGAGTTCGGGCAGCTTCTGCAACGCCGCGCCGACCGCGCCGCGTTCCATCTGCCGGATGGCGAGATGCATCCAGATCAGCGCGCCGGTCACCAGGACGAAGAGCAGCATGAAGCAGCTCGTCCAGATGCCGGTGAGGTCGTTGAGCGCACCGAAGGCGATCGGCAGCACGAAGCCGCCGAGGCCGCCGATCATGCCGACGAGGCCGCCGACCGAACCGACATTCTTCGGGTAGTAAACCGGGATGTGCTTGTAGACGGCGGCCTTGCCCAGCGCCATGAAGAAGCCGAGCACGAAGACCGTGACGATGAACGGCACGAGCCCCATTTCCATGTGGAACGAGACCGGGCCGCCGACGGTCCGCACGACATAATCCGTCGGCGGGTAGGACAGCACGAAGGTGCAGACGACGCTGACCAGGAAGGTCCAGTACATCACGCGGCGCGCGCCATACCGGTCGGAGAGGTGGCCGCCATAGACGCGGAAGATGCTGGCCGGCAGCGAGAACATCGCCGCCGCCATGCCCGCGGTCTTGATGTCGACGCCGTAGACGCTGATCAGGTAGCGCGGCAGCCACAGCGACAGTGCGACGAAGGCGCCGAACACGAAGAAGTAATAGAGCGCGAAGCGCCAGACCTGGATGTTCTTGAGCGGCGCCAGTTCGAGCCAGGCGCTGGTCGGCTTCTCGCCGCGGGCGCGGCGCGCGACCAGCACCGGATCGTCGTCGGTGGTGAACCAGAACACGATCGCCATGACGGCGATGCCGACGGCCCAGACCTGCGCCGTGACCTGCCAGCCATAGGCGACGAGCACGAACGGGGCGACGAACTTGGTGACCGCGGCGCCGACATTGCCGGCGCCGAAGATGCCAAGCGCGGTGCCTTGCTTCTCGGTCGGGTACCAGCGCGACACATAAGCGATGCCGACCGCGAAGGAGCCGCCGGCGATGCCGACGCCGAGCGCGGCGAGCAGCATCTGCGGATAGGTGTGCGCGTAAGTGAGGAGCCAGGTCGCGATCGCCGCGGCCAGCATGGTCACGGTGTAGACGACTCGGCCGCCATACTGGTCGGTCCAGATGCCGAGCGCGAGGCGGATCAGCGAGCCGGTCAAAATCGGCGTGCCGACGAGGAGACCGAATTCGGTCTCGTTGAGATTGAGCTGCTGTTTGATCTGGACGCCGATGATGGCGAAGATGGTCCAGACGGCGAAGCACACCGTGAACGCGATGGTGGACATCCACAAAGCCCGGCTCTGGCCGGGTGTGGTCGTGGCGACTGACGTTGTCATGATGAGCCCCGTCTCGAAAACCGATGGGGCCAAGAAGCCTTATTTTACCCGCGTCATCTTTGAGGTTGATCAACTCGACTTGCGGACTCACGAATTTAAATGGAATTGATCATGAGTATTCTTCGTCTTGATTTAAGTGCGTGCGTGACTTGACTTGCATCAAGCGTGTTCGGACTATTGATGAGCACGGCGGCCTCTTCGATGCCGGGCGCGAGAGGAGAGACAACGATGTCCGTTCGGCTCGCCGAAGCGCCGCTGATCCGCGCTTTGCCGCTGTTCAAGGAGATGTCCGAGGCGAGCTTCGCCGGCATGATGGAGGCGTCGCTGTTGCAGCGCTTTCCCGCGCGCGCCGACATCATCCGTGAAGGCGAGATGCCGGACTTTCTCTACATCGTCATCGAGGGCGCCATCGACCTCTTCGCCACGCGCGACGGCGAGGAGTCGACGATCGACATTCTCTATCCGGTGTCCACATTCATTTTGGCCGCCGTCATGCGTGACGAGCCCTATCTGAAATCGGCGCGCACGCTGGTGCCATCGCAGTTGCTGATGGTGCCGTCGCAGGTGGTGCGCGACGCCTTCAATCGCGATTCGGCCTTTGCCCGCGCCATTGTTTCCGAGCTGGCCGCCCGTTATCGCGGCGTCACGCGGGTTCTCAGGAACGACCGCATGCTCAGCTCGGCCGAGCGGCTCGCCAACTGGATTCTCAATTCGGCGCGGCGTTCCGGCAGCAACGAATTCGAACTGCCGCTGGAGAAGCGCAAGCTCGCGTCTTACCTCGGCATGACGCCGGAAAGCTATTCGCGCGGCATGACGGCGCTGGAGCAGCACGGCGTGCGCAGCCACGGCGCGACCATCACGGTGACCGATCCGGCGCGCCTGAAGGAGTTTGCGCGACCGGCGCTCGGCGAAGATAGCTGATCTAGATCAATGTATCGGACCGGCCGGCGGCGTCACTCTTGGCTGTCACTCCATCCGGGTCAGCCGATATGTCGAACGCCGCTCTCGACCGCCGCCGCAGTTATGCCGGGCCGGCGCTCTTTTCTTACGGTTTCCGCATCTTCTTTCTCAGCGCCGCGCTCTGGGCGGTGGGCGGCATTCTGCTGTGGCTGCCAGTGTATCTCGGGCTGCTGCCGTTCTCGACGGCGTTCTCGGCGCTGGACTGGCACATTCACGAAATGCTGTTCGGTTATGCCGCCGCGGCGATCGCCGGCTTTCTCCTGACCGCTATACCGAACTGGACCGGCCGCCTGCCGGTCAATGGCGCGCCGCTGGCGGCGCTCGCCTCGCTGTGGCTTGCCGGCCGCGTCGCCATGCTGGCGTCGTCGAGTCTCGGCGCGTTGCCCACCGCGCTCATCGACGTCGCGTTTCTGGCGGCGCTGGCTTTCGTCTGCGCGCGCGAAATCATCGCCGGCAAGAACTGGCGTAACCTGCGCGTCCTCGGGGTCGTCAGCGTTCTGCTGGCGTCGAATATCTGTTTCCACGTCGAGAACGCCGTCAGCGGCGCTGCCGACCACAGCATCCGTCTGGCGCTCGGAGCGGTGATCGTGCTGATCGCTTTGGTCGGCGGCCGCATCGTGCCGAGCTTCACCAACAACTGGCTGGCGCGGAATAACCCCGGCCGCTTGCCGACGCCGTTCTCGCGTTACGACGCGGCGACACTGGCTCTGACCGTCGGGACCCTCGCGGCATGGATCGCCGCGCCGGCCGCCGCAGCAACCGGCTGGGCGATGCTGCTCGTCGGCGCGATGCAGACGGTGCGCGTCGCGCGCTGGGCCGGTTATCGCGCCACGGCCGACCGCCTCGTGCTGGTGCTGCACGTCGCTTATGCCTTCGTGCCCCTCGGTTTCGTGCTCAACGGCCTGTCGGTCGTCGCCGCGCTGCCGCCGAGCGCCGGCATTCACGCCTGGGCGGCGGGGGCGATCGGCCTGATGACGCTCGCCGTCATGACGCGAGCGTCGCTCGGCCACACCGGCCACGCCCTGCAGGCCGGCCCGGCGACGCAGGCGATCTACGGTCTGGTGTTCGCCGGCGCGGTGCTGCGCATCGCCGCAGCGCTCACCGGCAACATGCTGCTCCTCGAAGTCGCCGGTGGGCTCTGGCTCGGCGGCTTCCTGCTGTTCGCCGCCGCCTATGGCCCGATGCTGGCGCGGCAGCGCCCGGCCTGGGCCGAAGCGCGTTGCTGATCGCCTCAAGGCACGCGCGGGTCGGCCTTTTGCCATTGGCAAATGGCATCTCATATTATAGAAAATGTGGCCGGCGGTGAGCCAGCGCGTCGGCGCCGCTCCGCGGCTGTGCCTGGTCAAGTTCTCGGGAGAAGATGCTCCGATGGCCGGCTCGAACAAGCTGAACGGCGCGCAGGTTATCGTCGATTATCTCATTCAGGAGAAAGTGCCGTACGCCTTCGGCCTGTGCGGCCACGGCAACATCCAGTTCATCGACGCGCTGTACGAGCGCTCCTCCGACATCAAGACGATCTCGACGCATCACGAGAGCGTCGCCGGCTTCATGGCGGACGCCTATTACCGGGTGAAGCGCCAGCCGGTCGCGACTTTCACGTCCTGCGGCCCGGGCTCGGCCAATTTGCCGATCGCGCTGGCGACCGCCTATCTCGATTCGGTGCCGTTCCTGGCGGTGACCGGGAACGTGCCGACCAGCCAGTTCAACCGCGGTGCCTTTCAGGAGATGTACCGGCAGGGGCAGGCCGATTTTCCCTCCAGCGTGCGCAGTCTGTGCAAGCGCGTCTATCAGCCGACACGCGGCGAGATGGTGCCGCTTGCCGTGCGCCAGGCGTGGAAGACCATGGTGACCGGCCGTCCCGGTCCGGTGGTGCTCGATGTACCGTTCGATGTGTTCATGGAGGCAGCGGCGGAAGAGGCGCCCAATCCGGCGGAGTGGAGCGCGAACATCTCGAGCCGCTGCGGCGCCGATCCCGATGGCGTCGTCAAAGCTGTCGATATGCTGCTTGGCGCGGAGCGTCCGGTCATTCTCGTCGGCCAGCAGATCCGCCACGGCGATGCCGCCACCGAACTCAGGCAACTCGCCGAACGACTACAGATACCGGTTGCGGCGTCGATGAGCGGCCTCGGCGCGCTCGACACCCATCATCCGCTCGCGCTCGGCATGGTCGCGCGCGGCGGCCACTATCAGGCCAACCACGCCGCGCGTCAGGCCGACGTGCTGCTCTCGCTGGGCGCGCGCTTCGATGACCGCACCTCGAGCTCCTGGATTCCCGGTTACTCCTTCACCATCCCGCCGACGCGGCTGATTCACGTCGATATCGATCCGGAAGAGATCGGCCGCAATTATCCGGTGGCGCTCGGCCTGATGGCCGACCTGCGCACTTTCCTGCGTCAGGTGCTGGCCGAACTCGACCGCCGCAAGGACATCGACAGGAAGCTCGATGCCCGCAAGCAATGGCTGGCCAAAATCGACACCTATCGTAAGGAATGGGACAAGCTCGTCGCGCCGGGCTTCACCGACGATAGCCAGCCGATCAATCCGCAGCGCGCCGCCTTCGAAATCGACCGCGCGCTGCCGGAAGATGCCATCCTCGTCTCCGACATCGGCGTGCATCACAACTGGCTGCTCGGCTACTGCAAGCCGCGCCGCCCGGATTCGCTGATCGGCTGCATGGGCTACGGCGCCATGGGCTTCGGCGTCGCCGGCGTGCTGGGCGCCAAGTTCGCCGCGCCCGACCGGCCTTGCGTCTCCGTGTGCGGCGACGGCGCCTTCTTCATGCACGCCAACGTGCTCGGCACGGCGGTCGAATACAATCTGCCGGTGGTCTGGGTGGTGTGGAACAATTACGCCTACGCCTCGATCCGCGGCCTGCAGCGCGGCTATCTCAATGGCCGCGAGCTGGCAACCGACTTCCACGATCCGGTCACCGGCCAGCGCTACAATCCCGACTTCGCCGCGATGGCGCGGTCCGCCGGCGTCGAGGGCGTCCGCGTCGATCGCGCTGCCGATATCGGCGAGGCCATCCGTAAAGGTATATCAGCTAGCAAGCCATATGTGATTGACGTGGACATCGCGGCGGATACAAATCCGGCCGGTGCCGGCGTGTGGGAACTGCCGGGTCTTGGCACCAGCAAGCCGTCGATTGGCACGCGCTACATCCCGGGCAACTGATCGGCAGGGTCGGCTTTGGCATCGTCCACGGTTTTCGATGGGGCCTATGACGTCGTCGTGATCGGCGGCGGCAACGCGGCGCTATGCGCGGCGATCACCGCGCGGCGGGCCGGGCGCAGCGTCATCGTGCTCGAGGGCGCGCCGGAGTTCTATCGCGGCGGCAATACGCGCCACACCCGCAACCTGCGCTGCTCGCATGACGGCACCGCGCCGACCATGACCGGGCCCTACGAGCAAGGCGAATTTCTCGACGACCTCTACCGCGTCACCGGCGGCCAGACCGACAAGGCGCTCGCCGAACTCACCATCGCGAAGTCGCGCGAACTGCTGTCCTTCATGGATGATGTCGGCGTGCGCTTCCAGCCGCCGCTCGGCGGCACCTTGAGTCTCGGCAAGACCAACGCCTTCTTCCTCGGCGGCGGCCGCGGCATGCTCAATGCGCTGTACCGCAAGGCCGAGGATCTGGGCGTCGTCTGCCTGTACGACGCGCGGGTGACCGCGCTCACCATCGAGAACGGCTACTTCGTCTCGGCTCAGTTGGATTATAACGGCGCGCCGCGCACCGTGCGCGGCAAGGCGCTGGTGGCCGCGGCCGGCGGTTTCGAATCCAACATCGAGTGGCTCAAGGAATATTGGGGCGAGGCGGCCGACAACTTCATCATCCGCGGCACGAAGTTCAATCGCGGAGACGTGCTCAAGCAATTGCTCGATGCCGGCGTGCAGCCGGTGGGAGATCCGACCCAGTGTCACGCCATCGCGCTCGACGCCCGGGCGCCGAAATTCGACGGCGGCATCGCCACGCGCCTGGACAGCATCGTCTTCGGCATCGTCGTCAACCACGATGCGCAGCGCTTCTATGACGAGGGCGAGGACGTCTGGCCCAAGCGCTACGCCATCTGGGGCCGCTTGATCGCGCAGCAGCCGGACCAGATCGCTTATTCGATCATCGATTCCCGCTCGATCCGGCTGTTCATGCCGTCGATCTTTCCGGCCATCGAGGCGCAGACCATCGGCGAACTCGCGGCGAAATTGTCGCTCGATGCCGCGGCGCTGGAGAAGACGGTCGCCGAGTTCAACGCCGCGGTGCGGCCCGGCGCCTTCGACCACACCGTGCTCGACGATTGCCGCACACAAGGTCTGGCGATCGAGAAGACCCACTGGGCGCGCGCCATCGACCATCCGCCATATTACGCTTATCCGCTGCGGCCGGGCATCACGTTCACCTATCTCGGCGTGCGGGTGAACGAGCAGGCGCGCATGCTGATGGCGAACGGCACGTCCTCCGGCAACATGTTCGCGGCCGGCGAAATCATGGCCGGCAACGTGCTGGGCAAGGGCTATCTCGCCGGCATCGGCATGACGATCGGCGCCGTGTTCGGGCGGCTCGCGGGTGAGGGAGCCGCTCTCCATGCACGGAACTGACACACCCCGCTCATTCCCGCGCAAGCGGGAATCCAGTGGCCACGGTCTCGTGCGTTCTTATGTGCAGCACTGGGTCCCCGCTCATAGGCGTTCTGAAAGAACGCCGTCCTTTGGACGGCTATGCGCGGGGACGAGCGGAGCGATGTGATGACTGCCAACCGCTCACCAGCCCTCATCGAAGTCGATCGTCTGATGACGATCTGCAACGCCTGCCGCTATTGCGAAGGCTTGTGCGCTGTGTTTCCAGCGATGGAAATGCGCCGCACCTTTGCCGACGCCGACATCAACTATCTCGCCAATCTCTGCCACCAATGCGGCGCCTGTTACAGCGACTGCCAGTATTCGCCGCCGCACGAATTCAACGTCAACGTCCCGGCGGCGATGGCGGTGGCGCGCAATGACAGCTATGCGCATTACGTCTGGCCCGGCTTCCTCGCCGGCGTGTTCGACCGCAACGGCCTGCTCGTGACGCTGCTGACTGCTTTGAGCCTTGCCGCTTTCATCGTCGGCTTCGTGCTGTGGGTCGATCCGGCGGCGTTGTTCGCGGCGCATAGTGGCGACTTCTACAGGATCATGCCGCACAACGCGATGGCCGGCATCTTCGGCGTCGTGGCGCTCTATGCGATCCTCGCCTTCGCCATCAGCCTGACGCGCTTCTGGCGCGACATCAACGGCGGCGCGCCGATCGGCCTGCGCGATTTCGGCCGCGCGCTGATCGACACCTTCCATCTAACTTATCTGCACGGTGGGGGCGGCGGCTGCACCAGCGAGGACAAGCGCCCGTCGCCGTCGCGCCGACTGTTCCATCACTTCACCTTCTATGGCTTCATGCTCTGCTTTGCGTCCACCTCAGTGGCGACGCTCTATCACTATGCGTTCGGCTGGAAGGCGCCCTATGCGCTGTTCAGCCTGCCGGTGATACTCGGCACGATCGGCGGCATCGGCCTTATCGTCGGCCCAGCGGGGCTCTATGCGCTGTCGCGGCGCCGCGATCCGGTGCTGACCGACGTCAACCGCCGCGACATGGCGACGGCGTTCATCGCCATGCTGTTTCTGGTGGCGCTGACCGGATTGCTGCTGCTGGCGTTGCGCGACACCCGCGCCATGGGCATCTTGCTCGCGATTCACCTCGGCACGGTGCTCGGCCTGTTCCTGAGCCTGCCTTACGGCAAGTTCGTGCACGGCCTCTATCGCTTCCTGGCGCTGGTCAAATACGCCGCCGAGCGCCGCAACGGCGCCTTCATCGACTGACGGTGTAAAGCGGGCTTGCTACTTCGGCGCGTTGAGCACGTCGCTGGCGCCGAAGGCTTCCGACAACGACTTGGCGGAAGCGGCGAGATTCTTGGACCGGCTTTGCAGCCCCTGGATCGACAGCCGCCACACCGGACCGGAAATGCCGATGGCGCCCGTCACCTGGCCGCTGAAGTCGTAGACCGGCATCGCCGCGCAGCGCACTTCGCTGTTGAACTCGCCGTCGTCGAAACCGATGCCGGCGTGACGGATCTCCTCGATTTCGTGACGCAGGCGGGCCTTGTCGGTGATGGTGGTGGAGGTCAGCGCTTCGAGCGTCACGCGGTCGAGATAGTGCTCGAGCTGCTCCGGGCTGAGCGCGGCGAGGATGACCTTGCCGAGCGCGGTGCAGTAGGCGGGACGCACCACGCCGACCCGCTCGGTCAACTGGAACGCGCCGGGCCCGGGCGTGCGCGCCAGCACCACGACCGCATCGCCGATGCGTGTGGCGAAATGCGCGCTCTCGCCGGTGTCGTGCGCCAGCTTCTCGAGCACGGGCGTTGCCATGCTCACCATTTCCATTTCGTCGAGCGCGCTCGCGGCCAGCGCGAACAGCGGCCGGCCGATGCGGTAGCGCTTGCTGTCCTGAATCTGGCGGATGTAGCCGAGCGACACCATGGTCCTGACCAGGTGGAACGTCGTCGAGTTGTGCAGGCCGACACGCTTGCTCAGCTCGGCAAGGCCGATGCCTTCGCGGTTGCGCGCGACCTCCTCGAGGATCGAGAAGGCGCGGGCGATGGACTGGACGCCGCCTTGGGTGCGCTCGGCGCCTTCGGCGGCGGCGGCGGCGTCGGTGGCGGCCGGTTTTTTCGCAGGACGTCTCAAACGCGAACCTCCCGCATGACGTCGCCCCAGACCGGCAGCGGCCGCGCCTCGTAAGGCTTGTTCCAGGCGGCGCAGTTGCTGGCGTCGATGATCTGCACAGGCAGGACAATCTCGGCCGGCACGCGCTCGCCCTTGAGATGGCGCATGGCGGCCTCGACGGCGATGGCGCTCATCGACATCGGATCGAAATTCGCCGTCGCCAGCATGCGTCCGGCGGCGATTTCGACGATGGCGTCGGGGATGGCGTTGATGCCGACCATCGGCGGCAGTTCGGCAACGCCGCGTTCGGTCATGGCGTCGATGACGCCGAGCGCCATGTGATCGTTGGCGCTGAGCACCGCGTCGATGCCGTCGAGCTGGTCGTCGGCGAACAGCCAGACCTTTCGCGCCACGTCGCGCATGTATTCGCCGTGCAGCGACGCCCGCACCGTGATGCCCGGCGTCGCCGTCAGCACCTCGCGGAAACCGATCAGCCGGTCGCGGCTGGTGGGGGAGGCGGCGGCGCCCTCGACGATGACGATGTCGCCGCGGCCGCCGAGCCTGTCGAACAGATACTTCGCGATGTCGCGGCCCAGCGCGCGGTCGTCCGAGCCGATGAAGGAGACGCGCTGGCCCGCCGTGGTCTTCGACACGATGTTGAACAACGGAATGCCGGCGGCATCGAATTGCAGGATGGCATCGTTCACCGCGGTGTCGTGCACCGGCACGAACACCACGGCGTCCGGCTTCTCCTTGATGGCCCGGCCGATCAGCGCGATCTGCTCATCGACGTTGTCCGGTTTCTGCGGCACGTAATGCGTCACCGTGGCGCCGAGACGGGCCGCGGTGCGCTCGGCGCCGATGCGCGCCGACTGGTAGCCGGGATTGACGAGGTTCTTGGTGAAGACGGCAATGCGCGGCGACATGCTTTGGCGCTCAAGCCCCGTTGAACTGCAGGATGTTCAGCCCGGCATTCGGATCGGTCACGTACATGAGCCCGTTCTTGTCGACGAAGCAATCGGCCGACTGTACGACCTGCGGCCGGTTCGGCCGCGGGTCCATCATCTTCACCGGATTGGGCGGCACGTAGAAACCGACTTCTTTCGGCTGGAACTGGTTGGCGATGTCGAAGACGCGTACGCCGGCATTATAGAACGTCGCGAAGATCAGTTCCGAGCTCTGGAACGAGCCGGGCCGGTTCTCGTGCATGTTGTGCGCGCCGAAGAAGCCGCCCTTGGCGCAATAGTCGTCTTCCGCCGGCATCGGCATGGTGGCGATGCTGACCGGATTATGCGGCGCGCGGATATCGTAGACCCAGATATGACGCAGACCGTCGGCGCAGTTGTTGGTGGAGGGTTCGTCGGCGACGACCAGCAAATTGCGATCCGGCAGCGGCAAAGGCGAGTGTGTGCCGCCGCCGAACGGCGGATCGGTGTTGCGGTGCGCGATGATGCGCGGCTTCGTCCGGTCGGCGAGGTCGATCACGGTGAGGCCGCCATCGCGCCAGGCGCCGAAGGCGAGATCGCCGGCGACCAGGGCGTGATGCAGCGCGTAGCGCCGGTTCGTTGGCCAGCTCGGGCTTTCGCCGCCGCCGCGCCACATGCCGGGGATCCAGCAACGGCCGACGACGTGCGGCTTCGTCGGGTCGGCCATGTCGATCACCGCGAGGATGTGATCGGTGAAGTCGTGGAAGTGGATCGAGGCATAGGCGTAGCGGCCGCCGACATACCAGAGCCGGTGCGGGCCGACGCCTTCGACCGGCATGAAGCCGATCTCTTTCGGCTTCTCGGGCCTGGAGATGTCGTAAACGCGGATGCCGGGCGTGAAGGTGTGGCCCATGGCCTTCATCTGCTCGGCCCAGGAGCCGCCGAAATAGGCCTTGTCCGTCTGGAATTGTTGCATGTGCCAGACGCTCGGCGCGTTCACGGCGAGCAAAAGGTCGTCATGGGTCTGCAAATGCAGCGCGCGCGTGCCCGGCGGGCAGGCGATGAAGTCGACCACCTTCGGGTTCTTGGCATCGCGCACGTCGAGCGTGGTGATGCCGTTGGAGAAACCGTGGCCGACATAGGCGAAGCCGCGGTGCACCATGATCTGCACGCCATCGGCATGGCCGTTCATGTCGGTGTGGCTGACGAAGGAAATATTGCGGGAGAGCTGAGCGGGCATGCGCGGTTTTCCGGCGGCCGGGACAGGCGGGCCGGGCCAGAGCCTACCACCGGGTATTTGGGGATAGCAAACGACCACTCACAATGTCGGATAATCATTGACACCAGTCGCGGGGCTCGCAACTCTAGCCGACAAGGGACGGCGCGGCATGGGAGTCACGGCACAAGTGACGGCACGCATGACGGGGGAAACGGCAGGCGCGGGTCGAGCCGCCGCGCGGGCGATGCCGCTCGCGCGGGTGCGTGCCCGCGCGCGCGAGGTCGCCTCCCGCGCGCTGGCCGTCCGTCCGGGACCTGCTACCCTGCCGGCCGACGTCCCCAACCGGCCCGGCCGCTTCCCCATGCTGACGCTCCGCCAGATCGAAGTCATCCGCGCCATCATGGTGACCGGCACGGTGGGCGGCGCCGCGCGGCTGCTCAATGTGTCGTCGCCCGGCATCAGCCGCGTCATGAAGCACGCCGAGACCTCGGTCGGCGTCAAACTGTTCGACCGCAAGGGCGGCCGCTACGCGCCGACCCAGGAGGCGCATGCGATCTTCGATCAGATCAACGGCGTCTACGACAAGATCGAGGATCTGCAGTTCGTCATTGCGCGGCTCAAGCGCGGCGCCGACAGCGAACTCAAGGTCGCCTCGGTGCCGAGCATCGCCAACGTCATGGTGCCGCGCGCGCTCGCCAATGTGCGCCAGGCCTTTCCCAATTTGCTGATCGACTGCGACATCCTCAAGATCGAGGACGCCGTCGATTACCTGTTGCTGGGCAAGGGCGAACTCGTCGCCATGAGCTCGAAGATCGAGCATCCGATGCTGACCTGCGCGCCGCTGGCCCGTGGCCGGCTCAAATGCATCGTGCCGGCGGATCATCCGCTGGCGCGGCGCACGCAGGTCGGCGCCGCCGAGATCGCGCAGTATCCGCTGATCGGCGTCGATCCGAACGACCCTTACGGCCGCATCATCGCCGATGTCTTCACCCGTCACGCGCTGGATTACGAAGTGACCATCCGCGCCCGCTTCGGCTCCACGGTGTGTGCGCTGGTCACGCAGGGCCTCGGCGTCGCCATCGTCGACGAGTTCACGCTCGCAGCCAACAACTGGCCGCAGGTGCGGGCGCTCGATATCGCCGAGCCGACTGTGTTCGAGACCTATGTGGCGCACCGCAAGGACGCGGTGCTGTCGCGCTATGCCGCGTCGTTCGTCGCCGCGTTGCGTGCGCACATGGAGAGCCTCGGTGCGCCTGCGGCGCCGCCGCGCCGCAACAAGGTTGCCGCCGTCCGGGAGGTGGCGCGCAAATAACACGATGTTAAGTTTTGAGTACGTTTTGGTTATTGACCTGACGCGGTCCGCGCCGCCAAGGTCGAGCAACCAGGGAAGGGTCCGCGCCACGGACCAAGCCGACCAAAACGCCGGACCATAACCGGCGCCGCTTCAACACTCAGGGGAGATGCTCATGCTTCGTCTTGGATTCCTTGCCTCGGTCGTCGCCGCCGGTCTCGGCCTTGCCGGCGCCGCGCACGCGCAGCAGAAAACCGTCTACATGCCGGCGATTCTCGAATTGTCCGGCCCCGGCGCCGTCTCCGGCACCAACTTCCGCGATGGCATGTTGATGGCCATCGACGAGATCAACAAGGCCGGCGGCATTCTCGGCCACAAGATCGAGACGCCGGTGCTCGACACGCAGAGCGATGCCGGCACCTCGCGCGCCCAGCTCCAGAAGGTGCTCGACAACAATCCCTATGTCGTGTTCGGCCCGGTGTTCTCCGGTTCGGTGCTGGTGACGCAGCTGATGACGATGAAGGCCGAGATCCCGGAAATCGTCGGCGGCGAGGCGGCGGCGATCACGCAGAAGAACAACACGTACGTCTTCCGCACCTCCTTCGGCCAGCAATTCTCGATGCCGAAGATCGCCAACTACATCCACGACAGCGTCAAGGCCAAGAGCGTGGCGGTGGTCTGGGTCAACAACGACTTCGGCAAGGGCGGCCGCGACAATTTCTCCAAGGAGATGAAGGACCGCGGCATTACCGTATCCGCCGACATCTCGACCGAGGTCGGCCAGGCGGACTTCTCCGCCGACGTCGTCAAACTCAAGGGCGCCAATGCCGACGCCGTGTTCGTCTATCTCAATGAGGAAGAAAGCGCGCGCTTCCTCAAGGAAGCCAAGAAGCAGGGCATCAAGGCGCCGTTGATCGGCGAGACCACGCTGCTCGGCCAGAAGGTGATCGACCTCGCCGGCGGCGCCGCCGAAGGCGTACAGGGCCATGTCGGTCTCACCGTCGATGCGCCGATCAAGGCGGTGCAGGATTTCGCCGCCAAGTTCAAGCAGCGCTTCAACTATGTCTGCGACCACAACGGCATCAAGGGCTACACCGGCGTTTACTTCGTCAAATACGTGACCGAGAAGATCGGCAAGTTCGACAGCAAGGCCTTTGCCGAGAAGGCGCACGGCATCACCATCTCGCCGAAGGACGAACCCGGCATCCTGATGGAAGCCATGTGGGACAAGAACGGCGACATCGACCGCGAGAGCTTCCTCGGCGAAGTAGTCGACGGCAAGCAGAAGATCGTCAAGACCTTGCCGATGCTGAGCAAGAAGTAACCCGCGCCTCTCACCGCAACGCACCGCCCGGCGTCACCGCCGGGCGGGCCTGACAGGCGCAAGGCTCATGTCCTCGTTCATCCAGCTGCTGGTGTCCGGTCTCGCGACCGGAGCCATCTATGCGCTGATCGCGATCGGCTTCACGCTGCTGTGGCAGACGTCGCAGACGATCAACTTCGCGCAGGGCGAATTCGTCATGCTGCCGGCGTTCTTCGTCCTGGCGGCGATGAACATGGGCGCGCCGTACTGGCTGGCGGCGCTGATCGGCATCGCGCTCGCAGTTCTCATCCTCGGCGTGCTGTTCAAGGCCATCATCGTCGATCCGATGATCAAGCACGGCGTGTTGCCGCTGGTCATTACCACGATCGCGCTGTCGCTGTTCCTCAAGGAGAGCGTCAAGGATTTCTACTCGTCGCAGGCACAGCCGTTCCCGGCTTTGGTGGCGCCGCGCGACCTGCATTTCTTCGGCGCCGTGGTGTCGCTGCAAAGCGTCGTCGTGCTTGCCGTCGCCGTCGTGACCGTGATCGCGCTGCATCTGCTGCTCAACAAGACGCGGCTGGGGCGCTGCATGCAGGCCACCGCGCAGAACCCGACGGTCGCGCGCATTCTGGGCATCCCGGTCGGCCGCATGGTGCTCTACACCTTCCTCATCAACGGCGCGCTGGTCGCCATCGCATCGCTCCTGATCTCGCCGATCTATCTCGCCAAATTCACCAACGGCGAGGCGCTCGGCATGGCGGCCTTCATCGCCGCCATCATCGGCGGCTTCAACCAGGTGCGCGGCGCCATTCTCGGCGGCATCATTCTCGGCGTGCTCGACAACCTGTCGGCGGCCTATCTGTCGTCGGCGTATCGCGGCGCCTTTCCGCTGGTGATCCTGATTGCGGTCATCCTGTTCCGGCCGCAGGGCCTGCTCGGCCGCGCCGAGGAGCGCGCGGTATGAACCGGCTCGCGCTTCTCACGGTGGCTATCGCCGGCGCGGCGGCGCTGGTGCTGCCGTTCCTGCTCAAGCCGTTCGGCGTCTATCTCATCTCGATGTGGGTGGTGCTGACCATCGCCGCCATCGGGCTCAACCTGACGCTCGGCTATGCCGGCCAGATCTCGATGGCGCAGGGCGCCTTTGTCGGCATCGGCGCCTATACGGTGGCGCTGCTCACCGCCGCCGGCTGGCCGTTCTTTCCCGCCTTCATCCTCGCCGGCGTGCTGTGCTTCATCATCGGCTGGCTGCTCGGCTATCCGGCCTTGCGCGTGCAGCATCATTATCTCGCCTTCGTGACGCTCGCCTTCAACACACTGGTCTTCCTCGTGCTGCGCAACGAGGAATGGCTGACGCGGGGAACCTACGGCATCGCCGGCACCGACCGGCCGAGCCTGTTCGGCTTTTCGACCGACAATGCACGGGCTTTCTATTTCTTCTGCCTGTTCATGCTGGTGCTGCTGTCGGCGGCGACGTGGTGGATGCTGCGCTCGCCCTGGGGCCGCGCCTTCGTCGCGCTGCGCGAGAACCCGATCCGCGCGCTGTCGCTCGGCCTCGATACGCGGCGCTACACACTGATGGCCTTCGCCATCGGCTCGACGCTCGGTGGTCTGGCGGGCGGGCTCTACGCGCCGCTGGTGCAGTTCATCGAGCCGAACTCGTTCTCGCTCAACATGTCGTTCAATCTGCTGCTGATGGTCATCGTCGGCGGCAGCGGCCGCTTCTTCGGGCCCTTTGTCGGCGCGCTGATCGCCGTGCTGCTGCCGGAATGGATGCGCGTCGCCGAAGGTTACTACCTCATCGTCTACGCCATGCTGGTAATGGTGCTGATGGTGTTCTGCCCGTCCGGCGTCATCGGTCTGTTCGAGAAGGCGTTCAGGCCGAAGAAGCCGCCGGCTCCCGCCGCGCCGCTCAGGGCGGAGGCCTCGCCGTGACCGCCGTCCTCGAAGTCAGCAATCTGAGCAAGCGCTTCGGCGGCATCGTCGCGGTGGACAATGTGTCCTTCACCGTCAACGACGGCGACATCCTCGGCATCATCGGACCGAACGGCTCGGGCAAATCGACCTTGTTCAATTGCGTGCTCGGCCAGCTCATCCCGACCGAAGGCTCGGTGCGCATCGACGGTCAGGACTCGACCGGCATGCGGCCGTGCGATCTCAACCGCCTCGGCGTCAGCCGGACATTCCAGCTGCTTCAGGTGTTTCCGCAGCTCTCGGTGCGCGACAATCTCATTCTCGCCGGGCAGGAGCATCAGGGTTCGATGACGTCGCGGCTGTTCGGCCGGCCCGATGCGGGCCTGGGCGAGGCCGCCGAGCAAATGATCGCGTTCTTTCGCCTGACGCATCTCGCCGACGAACAGGCCGGCATGCTCAGCTACGGCCAGCAGAAGCTGCTCGATGCCGCGATGGCCTTCATGGCAGGCCCGCGCCTCGTGCTGCTCGACGAGCCCGCCGGCGGCGTCAACCTCACCATGCTCGGCCTCTTGCGCGAGCGGCTGCAGGCCTATCACGCGGAGCGCAAGGCGACCTTCGTCGTCATCGAGCACCAGATGGAATTCGTCATGGCGCTGTGCACGCGCGTGCTGGTGCTGGCGGAAGGCCGGATCATCGCCGAGGGTGCGCCGGAAGAAGTGCGCCGCAACCCGGCCGTGATCGAAGCTTATCTCGGGCATTGAGGAGGGCGCGATGACCGACACCAACGCCATCCTCGTCATCGACGACGTCTATGCCGGCTACGGCAAGATGACGATCCTCAACGGCACCACCGCGCGCATCAGGCGCGCCGCGATCACCACGGTGATCGGGCCGAACGGCGCCGGCAAATCGACTCTGTTCAAGACGATCTTCGGCCTCTTGCCGGTGCGCACCGGCTCGATCGTGTTCGACGGCCGCGCCACCACCAACTTCCAGCCGCGCCAGGTGCTCGACGCCGGCATGGCCTACATCCCGCAGGGCCGCAACATTTTCCCCGAGCTCAGCGTGCGCCATAACCTCGAACTCGGCGGCGTCGCGCTGCCGGATCAGTCGGGCCTCGGCGAGCGCATGGAGCGCATCATGCAGCGCTTCCCGATGCTGCGCGAGAAGGCCGATGCGCAGGCCTCGACCCTGTCGGGCGGCCAGCAGAAGCTGCTCGAGGTGGCGCGCGGCCTGCTGCTCGATCCGAAGCTGATCCTGATCGACGAGCCGTCGATCGGCCTGTCGCCGCTGATGGTGCAGGAGGTGTTCGGCATCCTCAAAGGCCTGCGCGACAAGGGCGTCACCATCCTGCTCATCGAGCAGAACGCCAAGCAGGCGCTGCAGATATCGGATTACGGCCTGGTGCTGGAGCAGGGCCAGACCCGAATCGAGGACACCGCGGCGAGCATCCTCAATGACCCGCGCATCGCCCAGCTCTTCCTCGGCGGCGGTTTGGCGGCCGCGTCCTGATCTCCAGCCCGCCCGGCATTGGCATACATAATAATGTGAAGGGTTCGGCGGGGTCGGCCGTCTCCGTCAGTGCTGGAGGCAAGGGCGGCGAATTCGACCATGTTTGGAGCCGTTTCTCAAAAGCTGCTTCCAAACGCCGGCAAAAATCGTCGATCCGGTGTCCTGATAGGACTTCGCTATTGCGAAATGTTATCGCCAGATGAATTTTTGATAGAGATCGTCAATCAATCCATCGAAACAGGGTTCTTGATCGGTTATTTTAAAGAATTCTAATGCGGAGAACGCCAAAAAAGCGGTTCGACAGCATGACAGCAACATCCGGGTGGGACGCAACTCTGGCGGCGGACATTATCCGCCGGCACAAGGACATCGAGGGGCCATTGCTCCCGATCCTGCACGGCTTCCAGGAGGCCTTCGGCTATATCCCGGAACCGGCCGAGCCCATGGTCGCCGAGGCCCTCAATATATCCCGCGCCGAAGTGCACGGCGTCGTCACCTTCTACCACGATTACCGCCGCGCCCCGGCCGGCCGACACGTGCTCAAGCTCTGCCAGGCCGAAGCCTGCCAGGCCTGCGGCAGCGACGCCCTGGCTGCGCAGGCGCAGACCAAGCTCGGCGTGAAGATGGGTGAAACCTCGGCCGATGGCCGCGTCACGCTGGAACCGGTTTACTGCCTCGGCCTTTGTTCGGTATCGCCCTCGGCGATGATCGACGGCCGCATCGTCGGCCGCCTCGACGCCCAGAAACTCGACGCCTTGATCGCGGAGACCTCGCGATGAGCACGATCCGCATTTACGTTCCCGGTGACGCCGCGGCGGTGGCCTGCGGCGCCGACGACATCGCCAAAACGATCCGCGACCTCGCGGGCAAGAAGAATGTCGCCGTGCAGGTGATCCGCAACGGCTCGCGCGGCATGCACTGGCTCGAGCCGATGCTGGAAGTCGCGACGCCGGAAGGCCGCATTGCGTACGGCCCGGTCGAGCCGAGCGACGCCGAGAGCGTGTTCGAGGCGATGCTGGCGAACGGCGGCGAACACCGCCTGCGCGTCGGCAAGCCGGAAGACCATCCGTTCATCAAGAAGCAGACGCGGCTGACCTTTGCCCGCTGCGGCATCGTCGATCCGCGCTCGCTGGAAGACTACTGCGCCCATGGCGGCTATCGCGGCCTCAACAAGGCGCTGGCCAAGCCCGCCAACATCGTCGCCGAAGTCACGCAGTCCGGCCTGCGCGGCCGCGGCGGCGCCGGCTTCCCGACCGGCATCAAGTGGAAGACGGTCGCCGACACCAAGGCCGATCAGAAATACATCGTCTGCAACGCCGACGAGGGCGACAGCGGCACCTTCGCCGACCGCATGATCATGGAAGGCGATCCCTTCGTGCTCATCGAGGGCATGACGATTGCCGGCATCGCGGTGGGCGCCACCAAGGGCTACATCTACATCCGCTCCGAATATCCGCACGCCATCGACGTCATGAACGACGCCATCGCCGCGGCGCGCCGCGGCGGCGTGCTCGGTGCATCGGTGTGCGGCTCCAGTTACGCCTTCGATCTCGAAGTGCGCGTCGGCGCCGGCGCCTATGTGTGCGGCGAGGAAACCGCGCTGCTCGATAGTCTCGAAGGCAAGCGCGGGCAGGTGAGGGCCAAGCCGCCGCTGCCGGCGCACAAGGGCCTGTTCGGCAAGCCGACCGTTATCAACAACGTGCTGTCGCTCGCCACCGTGCCGATCGTCATGGACAAGGGCGCGGAGTTTTATAAGAACTTCGGCATGGGCCGTTCGCGCGGCACCATGCCGATCCAGCTCGCCGGCAATCTCAATTTCGGCGGCCTGTTCGAAACCGCCTTCGGCATCACGCTCGGCGAACTGGTGGATGAGATCGGCGGCGGCTGCTTCACCGGCCGTCCGGTGAAGGCCGTGCAGGTCGGCGGCCCGCTCGGGGCCTACTTCCCCCGCGCGCTGTTCGACACGCCGTTCGACTATGAAGCCTTCGCCGCCAAGGACGGCCTGATCGGGCACGGCGGCATCGTCGTGTTCGACGACTCGGTCGATATGGCCAAGCAGGCGCGCTTCGCCATGGAATTCTGCGCCATCGAATCCTGCGGCAAGTGCACGCCGTGCCGCATCGGCTCGACGCGCGGCGTCGAGACCGTCGATCGCATCGTGAAGGGCATCGAGCGCGACAAGAATCTCGAAGTCCTCACCGACCTCTGTAACACCATGAAATTCGGCTCGCTCTGCGCGCTGGGCGGCTTCACGCCGTATCCGGTGATGAGCGCGCTCACCCATTTCCCCGAAGACTTCGGCGCCGCGCCGCGTCTTCAAGCTGCTGAATAAAGGAGACCGGTCATGTCTCTCATCCACGAAACCGATTACGGCACGCCCAAATCCAAGTCCGAGAAGATGGTGACGCTCACCATCGACGGCGTCGAGGTCACGGTGCCGGAGGGCACCTCGATCATGCGCGCCGCCATGGACATGGGCACGCAGATCCCGAAACTGTGCGCGACTGACATGGTCGATGCCTTCGGCTCCTGCCGCCTCTGCCTCGTCGAGATCGAGGGCCGCGCCGGCACGCCCGCTTCCTGCACGACGCCGGTGGCGCCGGGCATCGTCGTCAAGACGCAGACCGACCGCCTGCATCAGATCCGCAAGGGCGTGATGGAGCTGTACATCTCCGACCATCCGCTCGACTGTCTGACCTGCTCGGCGAACGGCGACTGCGAATTGCAGGATATGGCCGGCCAGGTCGGCCTGCGCGACGTGCGCTACGGTTATGAAGGCGAGAACCACGTCTTCGCCAAGTCGCCCGAAGGTCTCAACCCGAACTGGCTGCCGAAGGACGAGTCGAATCCGTACTTCACCTACGAGCCGTCGAAGTGCATCGTCTGTTCGCGCTGCGTGCGCGCCTGCGAGGAAGTGCAGGGCACCTTCGCGCTGACCATCGCCGGCCGCGGCTTCGACAGCCGCGTCGCCGCCGGTATGGAAGAGAGCTTCCTCGGTTCGGAGTGTGTGTCCTGCGGCGCCTGCGTGCAGGCCTGCCCGACCGCGACACTGAACGAGAAGAAGGTCATCGAGATCGGCAAGCCCGAGCACTCGGTCGTCACCACTTGCGCCTATTGCGGCGTCGGCTGTTCCTTCAAGGCCGAGATGCGCGGCGAAGAACTGGTGCGCATGGTGCCGTACAAGGACGGCGAGGCCAATCGCGGCCACTCCTGCGTCAAGGGCCGCTTCGCCTGGGGCTACGCCACGCACAAGGAGCGCATCCTCAAGCCGATGATCCGCTCGTCGATCCACGAGCCGTGGAAGGAAGTGAGCTGGGACGAGGCGATCGCCTACACCGCCTCCGAGTTCAAGCGCATCCAGAAGAAGTACGGCCGCTCGTCGGTCGGCGGCATCACGTCGTCGCGCTGCACCAACGAAGAGACCTTCCTGGTGCAGAAGCTGATCCGCGCGACCTTCGGCAATAACAACGTCGATACCTGCGCCCGCGTCTGCCATTCGCCGACCGGCTACGGACTCGGCCAGACCTACGGCACCTCGGCCGGCACGCAGAACTTCGACTCGGTCGAAGAGTCCGACGTCATCATCGTCATCGGCGCCAACCCGGCGGCGGCGCATCCGGTGTTCGCCTCGCGCATGAAGAAGCGTCTGCGCGAGGGCGCCAAGCTGATCGTCATCGATCCGCGCCGCACCGAGATGGTCAAGTCGGCGCATATCGATGCCGCCTACCACCTGCCGCTGCTGCCCGGCACCAACGTCGCCATGCTCACGGCGCTGGCGCACGTCATCGTCACCGAGAAGCTCTACGACGAGAAGTTCATCCGCGAGCGTTGCGATTGGGATGAATTCCAGCACTGGGCCGAGTTCGTATCGCTGCCGCAGAACTCGCCGGAAAGCGTCGCCAAGGCGACCGGCGTCGCCGCCGAGCAGATTCGCGGCGCGGCGCGCCTTTACGCCACCGGCGGCAACGGCGCCATTTACTACGGCCTCGGTGTTACCGAGCATTCGCAGGGTTCGACCGCCGTCATGGGCATCGCCAACCTGGCGATGGCGACCGGCAATATCGGCCGCCCGGGCGTCGGCGTGAATCCGCTGCGCGGCCAGAACAACGTGCAAGGTTCGTGCGACATGGGCTCGTTCCCGCACGAACTGTCCGGCTATCGCCACATCTCGCTCGACGAGCCGCGTGCGCTCTTCGAGAAGGACTGGGGCGTGACGCTCGACAAGGAGCCGGGCCTGCGCATCAACAACATGCTCGACGCCGCCGTCGACGGTACCTTCAAGGGCCTCTATATCCAGGGCGAAGACATCCTGCAGTCCGATCCGGACACCAAGCATGTCGCCGCCGGTCTCGAGGCGATGGAATGCGTCGTGGTGCAGGACCTGTTCCTCAACGAGACCGCGCGTTACGCCCACGTCTTCCTGCCGGGCTCGACCTTCCTCGAAAAGAACGGCACCTTCACCAATGCCGAGCGCCGCATCCAGCTCGTGCGCCGCGTGATGACGCCGAAGAACGGCTACGAGGACTGGGAGATCACCTGCATGCTCAGCAACGCGCTGGGCTATCCGATGCACTACGATCATCCGTCGCAGATCATGGACGAGATCGCGCGCCTCACGCCCGGCTTCGCCAACGTCTCCTTCAAGATGCTGGAGGAGCGCGGCTCGGTGCAGTGGCCGTGCAACGACAACGCGCCGGAAGGCTCGCCGATCATGCACGTCAACGGCTTCGTTCGCGGCAAGGGCAAGTTCATCGTCACCGAATACGTGGCGACCGACGAGAAGGTGGGGCCGCGTTTCCCGCTGCTGCTCACCACCGGCCGTATTCTGTCGCAGTACAATGTCGGCGCCCAGACGCGGCGCACCGACAACTCGCTGTGGCATGCCGAGGACGTGCTCGAAATCCATCCGCAGGACGCCGAAGATCGTGGCGTGAAGGACGGCGATTTCGTCAAGCTGGCGAGTAGAGCCGGCGAGACGACCTTGCGCGCGCAGGTCACCGACAAGGTGGCGCCGGGCGTGGTCTACACCACGTTCCATCACCCGGACACGCAGGCCAACGTCATCACCACGGACTATTCCGACTGGGCCACCAACTGCCCCGAATACAAGGTCACCGCGGTGCAGGTGTCGCCTTCCAACGGACCGACGCCGTGGCAGGAGGAATACGAGCGCTTCTCCAAGGAGACGCGGCGCATCGTTCCGGCGGAAGCCGCGGAGTAACCTGTGCCCGGTCCGGTCCGCACCGTCGAACGTCTGGCCTGGCGGGCAGGGCGCTTCACGTCGGGCGAGCGGGTCATCGCCGAGGAGACGGCGGTCGCCTTCACGTATAACGGCACGACCTATGCCGTGATGATGGCGACGCCGCAGGACCTCGAGGACTTCGCCGTCGGCTTCACCTTGACCGAGGGCATCGTCGCCTCGCCGGACGAGATCGAATCGCTCGAAGTGCTCGAGCTCGATGCCGGCATCGAGCTGCAGATGCGGCTCAACGAAACCCGCGCCGGAGCGCTGGCGGCGCGGCGGCGTCATCTCGCCGGGCCGACCGGCTGCGGCCTGTGCGGCATCGAATCGCTGACCGAGGCGATGCGCCCCCTGACGCCGCTCGCCGGCGACGTCTCGGCGACGCCGCGCGACATCATGCGCGCGATCGGCGCGCTGTCCGATTTGCAGGTCATCAACCAGCAGACCCGCGCCGTGCATGGTGCGGCGTTCTATCGTCCGGGCGACGACAGCCTGATCATGCGCGAAGACGTCGGCCGCCATAACGCGCTCGACAAGCTGTGCGGCGCGCTCCTGCGCGACAATGTATCGCGGCAGAGCGGTTTCGCCGTGGTCACCAGCCGGCTGTCGATCGAGATGATTCAGAAGGCGGCGATGATCGGCATTCCGATCCTGGTCGCGGTGTCGGCGCCGACGGCGCTCGCCGTGCGCGCCGCCGAAAGCGCCGGCATGACCCTCGTCGCCGTGGCACGGTCCGACGGCTTTGAAGTTTTCACGCACCCTGAGCGCATCAAGGAAGAGCGGAGTCTCCATGTCGTCGCCGGCTAATTCACCCGTCAAGCTGGTCTATATGGCCAACCAGATCGGCAAGTTCTTCGCCACGCAGAAACAGGGCGGCGATGTCGATGGCGTCGCCACCCACATCCGCAAGTTCTGGGATCCGCGCATGCGGGCCAAGATATTCACGCATCTCGACGCCGGAGGCGCCGGCCTCGATCCGCTGCCGCTCAAGGCGCTGCAGAAGTTGAAGGCCGAAGAGGCGCGGACCTCGGGGGCTCACCCGGCGGCCGACGCGGTGATCGAACCGTCGGGCTGACGTCCCGCTTCGGCCCGGGCGGGCAACGGCGCCGCCCCCTCATCTTGTCATACACTCCTACAACTGCCATGGTTCGCGTCCCTGGCGGCGCAGCCTGCTCGTGTAAAGAAGCGGGCGCGCCGGCATGGAGGACATGGGCGAGGAGGAGACGTCATGATCTCAACGAAGACGCGCGGCCGTACGGTCGCCGGCGTGGCGGCCGCGGTTCTCGGCGGCTTGGCCGTTGTGCTTTCGCATGCGATGCCGGCCGCGGCGCAAGACACGGTTCGCATCGCGCTGCCGACCAAAACCTATTACCCGACCATCATCTCGGAAGCGGCGCTGCGCTATAAGCGATTCGAGAAGGAAGGCATCAAGGCCGAGCTCACCGTCTATCGCGGCGGCGCCGAGGCCTTCGAGGCGGTCGCCGCGGGCGCCGCCGATCTCACGGTCGGCTCGACCGCGATCGTCGCCGCCGGCATCAAGAAGGGCGTGCACACGCAGGCCGTCGCCGGTGCCGGGATGGGCTACACCGGCTGGTACCTGATGGTGAAACCGGATTCGCCGATCAAGGATGTCAAGGATCTCGACGGCAAGAAAGTCGGCATCACGTCGGCCGGCTCGGCGAGCGATATCATCGCGCGCTGGACCATGGCGGACAAGAAGATCAAGTTCACCGCGGTGCCGCTCGGCGGCGGCGGCCTGGTTCCGAACATGCTGTCCGGCAACGTCGATGCCATCGTGCTGTATTCGCCGCTCAGCTTCAAAGTGCTGCAGGAGAAGACCGGCCGCGCGCTGATCGATTACGGCCAGGCGATGCCGGAGCACCTCAGCGGCGTGTGGATCGCCTCCGACAAGGTGATCAAGGAAAAGCCGGCGATGGTGCAGAAGGCGGTCAACGCGCTGTTCGGCGCCATGACGGTGCTGAAGGCCGACAAGGCGGGTGCCGTCAAGCTGATCGCCGAAGTCGACGAGATCCCGCCGCAGATTGCCGAGGCCGAGCTCGAGGGCAACATCCTCAAATTGTCCGCCGATGGCGAAATGAAGAAGGATTGGGTGCAGCGCGGCCTCGACATGGCCAAGCTCGTCGGCATGACGGATCTGGCGCCGATCGACCAGATCTACACCGAGAAGTTCAAGGCGGTGCCGACCAAGTAGCGTGCGGTCCGGGGGATCGTCATGAGCAGGACCGCGACACTCCTGACCCGGCTCGCCATGCTCGTCGTCTTTCTCGGCGCGTGGGAGTTTCTCCCGCGCGCCGGGATCGTCAATCCGATGCTGCTGCCGCCTTTGTCGCAGGTGCTGGCGACGCTCGGCGACATCGTGGCGCGCAGCGATTTCCGCGAGGCCATGGCGGTGACGGCGGCCGAGGTCGTGGTCGCCTTCGTCATCGCCGTGCCGCTCGGCGCCGCGCTCGGCGTGCTGTTCGCGGAAAACGCCTATCTCGGCGCCATTTTCCGGCCGATGCTGTTCTACGTCTTCAGCATCCCGAAATCGATTTTTCTGCCGATGTTCATCCTCGCCTTCGGCATCGGCTTCGGCCAGAAGGTGGCTTACGCGACGTTCTCGACGGTGTTCATCGTCATCATGAGCACCACCGCGGCGGTGGAATCGGTCAAGGCGGAGTACATCCTGGTCGCGCAATCCTACGGCGCGACGCGGGCGCAGATCCTGCGCCGTGTCTATGTGCCGAGCATGATGCCGATCCTGCTCGAAGCCGTCCGCATTTCGATGATCTTCAATTTCACCGGCGTCATGATCGCGGAGATGTATGCCTCGCGCACCGGCGTCGGCCACATGATTGCCAACTGGGGCGAGAATTTCATGCTGCCGCAATTGTTCGCCGGCGTGATCGTGCTGGCGCTGGCGGCGATGGCTTTTAACGAACTGGTCCGGTCACTGGAGGTGAGATGCAGCAGGTGGCGAAGCTGAAGCCTCAGGCGGAAACGGGACGGGCGAACGCGGTCGAGGTGACCGGCGTCAGTCACATCTATCACGGCCGCGAAGGCGCGGTGCCGGCGCTGACCGACATCGACATGACCGTGCCGGCCGGGCACTTCACCGTCATCGTTGGGCCGTCGGGCTGCGGCAAGACCTCGCTGCTGATGATGCTCGCCGGGCTGCGCACGCCGACCGAAGGCACCATCCTGTGCGACGGGCGGCCGATCCCATCGCCGGATCCGCAGCGCGTCGGCGTCGTGTTTCAGGAGGCGAGCCTCTATCCCTGGCTGAGCGCGCTCGACAATGTCGAATTCCCGCTGGCGCTCAAGGGCGCGCCGCGCGGCGAGCGCCGCGACCGCGCGCAGGCGATGCTCAAGCTGGTCGGCCTCGACGGTTTCGGCGGCCGCTACCCGCATGAACTGTCCGGCGGCATGAAGCAGCGCGTCTCGATCGCGCGCGGCCTGGTGCAGGACCCGCCGGTGCTGCTGATGGACGAGCCCTTCGCCGCGCTCGACGAGCAGACGCGCATGACCATGGGCCACGAACTGCTGCGCATCTGGGACGAGACCAACAAGACGGTGGTGTTCATCACGCACAGCCTCACTGAAGCGGTCTATCTCGCCGACGAGGTGCTGGTGATGTCGGCGCGACCCGGCCGTATCATCGACCGCGTCGCCGTCGATCTGCCGCGGCCGCGCACCTACCAGATGATGGCGACCGACAAGTTCGGCCAGTTGCGCGAACGGATCTGGCAGCAGATCCGCGCCAAGGAGTAGGGCGCCATGAACCGCCCGTCGCCGCAAACCGTCCGCCGTCTCATCGGCCTTGGCGTGCTCGTATTATGGGAAGCGGTGCCGCGGCTCGGCATTCTGCCGGAACTGTTCGTGCCGCCTTTGACCAAGACATTGGCCGTGCTGTGGAGCGACCGGCTGATTTATCTCGGCGGCCTGATGGTCACCCTGTATGAAGTTTTCTTCGCCATGCTGATCGCCTGCGGCGCCGGCATTCTGCTCGGCGCCATCGTCGGCGGCGTCGCCGTCGTCCGCAACCTGATGTTGCCGGTGGTGTCGAGCCTCTACGCCATCCCGATCGTCATCCTGTATCCGATCTTCACCGCATGGTTCGGCATCGGCTCGGAATCGAAGATCGCCTTCGCCGGCGTCTATGGCTTCTTCCCGGTAATGCTGTCCACTGCCGCCGGCATTCGCACCATCGACGAGCAATATCTCCTCGCCGCGCGCAGCATGGGCGCGAGCCTGCCGCAACTCATCACCCGCGTCATCATTCCGGCGGCGATCCCGACGGTGCTCGCGGGCCTGCGGCTCGGCGGCGCGCTGACCATCATCGGCGTCGTCGTCTCCGAGATGCTGACCTCGGCGAGCGGCATCGGGTATCTCGTCACCATCAACCGCACCATTCTCGACAGCCCGCGCGTCTTCGCCGCGATCATCGTCGTGCTGCTGTTGTCGATCGCCTTCGATCTGGCGGTTCGCGCCATCGAGCGCCGCACATTGGCCTGGCAGACCGCCGGCCGCCGGGTCGCCTCCACCGAGGACGTTCGCGCCGCGCGCCTGCCGGCGCCGGCCACCGCCTAGTTTCAAGCCCTGCAAGTTCCGGAGTCGTCATGGCCGAAAAACTGTTCCCCACCACCGTTGTCGGCAGCTATCCGCAGCCGGACTGGCTGGTCGATCGCAAGATGCTGTCGAAGGTGGTGCCGCGCGTGCGCATGAAGGAGATGTGGCGCGTGCCGGACGAATGGCTCGAGCAGGCGCAGGACGACGCCACCATCGTCGCCATCCGCGCCATGGAGCGGGCGGGGGTCGATGTCATCACCGACGGCGAGATGCGTCGCGAGAGTTATTCCAATCGCTTCGCCACCGCGCTCGATGGCGTCGATATCGAGAACCCTGGTTTCGTCAAGGCGCGCTCCGGCCAGCAGACGCCGGTGCCGCGCATCGTCGGCAAGGTGCGCCGTCTTGGTCCCGTCGAGGTGCGCGACATGCAGTTCCTGCGCGCCAACACCGACCGCATCGCCAAGATCACGCTGCCCGGCCCCTTCACCATGAGCCAGCAGGCCAAGGACGAGCACTACAAGGACGCCGAGGCGCTGGCCATGGACATGGCGGCCGCGGTGAACGAGGAGGCGCACGATCTGGTGCGGGCAGGGGCCGACGTCATCCAGCTCGACGAGCCCTGGGTGCGCAACGATCCGGACAGCGCACGGCGCTACGCCGTCAAGGCGATCAACCGCGCGCTCGAAGGCATCAAGGTGCCGACCGTGGTGCATCTGTGCTTCGGCTATGCCGCGGTGGTGCCGGGCGAAACCAAGCCGACCGGCTATTCCTTTCTCGCCGAACTCGCCGACACCACGGCGACCATGATCTCGATCGAGAGCGCGCAACCCAAGATCGATCTCGGCGTGCTCGCCGATCTCGCGCCGAAGAAGATCATGCTCGGGGTGCTCGACCTGTCCGATCTGGTGGTCGAGACGCCGCAGCGCGTCGCCGAGCGCATCCGCCTCGGCCTCAAGCATGTCAGCCCCGACCGCCTGATCCCGGCGCCGGACTGCGGCATGAAGTACCTGCCGCGCGAGGTCGCCTTCGGCAAGCTCAAGGCCATGGTGGAGGGCGCGGCTCTGGTACGGGCCGAGCACAGCTAACCCGCGTCGCCTGCGCCCAACGCTGCACCCAATGTTGCGGACTTGCCTTGATCCCTAGGCTCCGGTAGCAGTCGGGGACGGCTCATGGCCGGTCGGGTTCAAGCCCGCCGGCACCCTGGCAAGGCGGATTATGCCGCCGCGTCAGTGAGTTGCGGGTGTAGCTCAATGGTAGAGCAGCAGCCTTCCAAGCTGAATACGAGGGTTCGATTCCCTTCACCCGCTCCAGCCGTCTCCTGAGCCTCACGCCCCTTTGATGCCGGCCGCCTTGATGACGCCGGACCATTTCGCCGTCTCCGCCTCGATGAACTTGCCGAAGTCGGCCGCGTTCAGGCCGTGCGTTTCCATGCCTTGCTCGAGGAACTTCTGTTTCATCTCCGGCTCGCGCAAGGCGCGGTTGATCTCGTTGTCGAGCCGCCGAACGATCGGCGCCGGCACGCCGGCAGGGGCCATGAAGCCGTACCAGCCGGCGGCAACGACGCGCGGCAGTCCTTGCTCGGCGAGCGGCGGCGCGTCCTTGAAGATCTCGCTGCGCGCGGTGGCGGCGACGCCGAGCGCCCGCAGCTTGCCGGCCTGGATGTGCGGCAGCGCCGCGGTGATGGCGGTCAGCGTCGCGTCGATGCGGCCGCCGAGCAGATCGGTGTAAGCCGGAACATCGCCGCGATACTGGATGACGGTGCCTTTGATGCCGGCGTCGCGCATCAGCAGTTCGACCGCCAGATGCGGCAGCGAGCCGTTGCCGGGCGAGCCGAAGTTCAGGCCGTCGGCCTTCGACTTGCCGTGCGCGACGAACTCCGCGACGGTCTTGGCCGGCGAGCTTGCATTGACGACGAGGAACAGCGGCACCGTTGCCGTCATGGCGATCGGCTGCAGGTCCTTCTTTGGATCGTAGTTCAGTTTGCCTTGCAGCGCTTCGAGCGTGGAATAGGGCGCGGCGGCGTGCAGCAGGGTGTAGCCGTCCGGCGTGACATGGGCGACGTAATCGTTGGCCAGCATGGTGCCGGCGCCGGCCTTGTTCTCGACGATGAAGGATTGGCCGAGCCGGTCCTGGAGATATTTGCCGATCAGCCGCGTGGCGATGTCGCTCGGACCGCCGGCGCCGTAGGGTGAGATGAGGCGCACGGTACGCGTCGGCCACTTGTCCTGGCCGAAGGCCTGTGTCGCGGCGCCGGCAGTGAGGCCGGCGGCGGCCATACCCAGAAACGTCCGTCGGTCGATGCTCATTGTCGTTTCTCTCCCTGCGTTCTTAATGCGCGTCTTGCGGCGCCGCCGGCGGGTCGGGCCCGCCTTTTCGGGATTGATGATAGAGGGGTCATTTTATTAGGATATCAGCATTTTATTGATAATCTAAAAGCTGGCCTTATAGGTCGGGAAACGCGAAAGAGCAGCTTATGGCGTTCGAGGTGACGTTGCGGCAGATGCGGGCCTTCGTCAGCGTGCTCGATCACGGCAGCTTTTCCGACGCCGCCGAAAGCCTGCATCTGTCGCAGGCCGCGCTCAGCGGCCTGGTTCGGGAACTGGAGAACCGCATCGGCGTGCGGCTGCTCGATCGCAACACGCGCCATGTCAGCGCCTCGGTGGTCGGCGCCGCCTTCGAGCCGATGGTGCGCCGGGTGCTGGCCGATCTCGACGAGGCGCTGGAGAGCGTCGTCAATCTCAAAGAGTTGCGTCGCGGCCTGGTGCGCGTCGCCGCGCCGGAGACCTTGTCCTGCACGCTGCTGCCCGGACTGATCGCCGACTACGCCGCGCATCGTCCCGGCATCGACGTGCGCTTCGAGGACGTGCCGATCGAGCAGGTGATCGCCAGCCTGAACAGCGGCAGCGTCGATATCGGCTTCGGCCCGGCCGGCGTCGTCGATGACGATGCGGTGGAGGCCCACGTCGTCGCCGCCGATCCGTTGTGGGTGGCGTTGCGGCCCGACGATCCGCGCGCCGGCGACGACGCGGTGCGCTGGAAGGACATGGATGACCTGCCACTGATCAACTACATGCCGAACCTCGCGCTCAACGTGCTCAGCCATGTGCCGGTGCGGCATCATCCGAAGCAGATTGTGCCGGTGCATCGCGTCAACACGGCACTTTCGCTGTTGCGGGTGCGGCCGGGCCGCGTCATCTGCCCGTCGATGGCGCGCTCACTCGCCGAGGGTTTCGGCCTCGTGGTGCGGCCGTTGTGCCAGCCGACCGTGACCTGGCGCATCGCCATGTTCGTGCGCAAGCGGCCGCTGGCTTCGCCGGCGGTGGAGAGCTTCGTGCGCTTCACGCTCGATGCCGCGGCCGGCAGCGACGCCGGAAAGCCGGTGCCGAAGCCCGCCGGCCGCGGGCCGCGCAAGCGCTCGCGGATCAATAAGATTTCCCGATAGAAGTCTCGGAATTCTCAGCTTGCCCGATAAACGGCGCTGCGGTCTGGTTCTGCCATGCAGCAGACCGACCTCGACTCCTTCCTGTCGCCAGCCTCTATCGCCGTGGTCGGCGCGTCGTCGGAGCCGGCCAAGATCGGCGCCGTAGCGCTGCGCCATCTCATCGAGCACGGTTTCGCCGGCGCCATCTATCCGATCAACGCCAAGGCGGCGCGCATCGCCAACCGTCCGGCCCTCGCTTCGCTCTCTGCCGTCGGCCAGCCGATCGATCTTGCCATCTTCGCCATTCCGGCATCCGCCGCCGCGGCGGCGCTCGACGATGCCATCGCCGCCGGCGTCAGAAACATCGTCATGTTCTCGGCCGGCTTCGCCGAAAGCGGCGGCGCAGGCGGCGCGGCGCAGCAGGCGCTCGCGGCCAAGGCGCGCGCCGCCGGCATCCGCCTGCTCGGGCCGAACTGCCTCGGCTTCATGAACGTGGCGCGTGGCGTCTATGCGACGTTCTCGCCGGTGGTCTCGACCGGGCTGGTGAAGCCCGGCAAGGTCGGCATCGTCAGCCAGAGCGGCGCGTTCGGCGCGTATGCTTATGCGATGGCGCGCGAGCGCGACGTCGGGCTGTCCGCCTGGATCACCACCGGCAACGAGGCCGACATCGACGTCGCCGATTGCATCGCCTGGATGGCGCGCGATCCGGCGACCGATATCATCATGGCCTATCTCGAAGGCTGCCGCGACGGCGCCAGGCTGCGCAGCGCGCTCGGCGACGCGCGCGCCGCCGGCAAGCCGGTGGTCGTGGTCAAGGTCGGCCGCACGGCGCTCGGCATGGCGGCGGCGGCATCGCACACCGCGGCATTGGCCGGCGACGATGCCGTGTTCGATGCCTTGTTTCGCCAGCACGGCGCCTGGCGCGCCGATACGATCGACGAATTCTTCGACGTCGCGCATGGTCTGGCGGTGTCCGGCCTGCCGGCCAACAAGAAGGTCGGCCTGCTCACCGTGTCGGGCGGTGTCGGCGTCATGATGGCCGATCACGCCGAGCAGGCCGGCCTCGACGTCGCGGCATTGCCCGAGGCCGCGCAGGATGTCATTCGCGGCCGCGTGCCGCTGGCGGCGACGCACAACCCGGTCGATCTCACCGGGCAGGTGACAGCCGATCCGTCGCTGATCGATTTCGCCGCCCGCACCATGCTGGAGCAGGGCGGCTATGGCAGCCTGCTGATCTTTCTCGCCGCCTTCGGCAGCACGCCCGCGGTCGAGGCGTTGCAGCAGCAACTGGCGCGCGATTTGCGCCGCGACTTTCCCGATCGCCTGCTGATCTTCAGCCGGCTCGCCGATGCCGCGCAGCAGCGCGCACTCGAGGCGGCAGGATCCTTGTGCTTTTCCGATCCGGCGCGCGCCATCCGCGTGCTCGCCGCGATGGCGTTCTTGCAGGAGCAGCGCGCGCGGCCGATGGATGCCGGGCTGACGCTGCGCCCCGGACCGATCGTTCAGCCGGGCCGCTACACCGAGGCCGATGCTTTGGACCTGCTCGGCAAGGCCGGCGTGCCGGTGTTGGCGGCGAAGCGCGCCGCCACACGCGACGCCGCGGCCGCGGCCGCCGCGGCGCTCGGCTTTCCGGTGGCGATCAAGGTCTTGTCCGCCGACATCACGCACAAGAGTGACGCCGGCGGCGTGGCGCTGAACATTGGCAGTGCCGCGCAGGCGGCCGATGCCTACGACCGCATCATGAGCTCGGTGCGCGCCGCCGCGCCGTCGGCAACGCTGGACGGCGTGCTGGTGGCGCCGATGGTGCGCGGCGGCGTCGAATGCATCATCGGCGTGCGCCGCGATCCGGTGTTCGGCATCGTCGTCATGCTCGGCAGCGGCGGCGTCAATGTCGAGCTTCTGGGCGATGTCAGCCTGCGGCTGGCGCCGGTCGATCATGCGCAGGCTTTGGCGATGATCGATGAGCTGAAGACGGCGCCGCTGTTCCATGGCTTCCGCGGCGCGCCGCGCGCCGACGTCGCGGCGCTGGCCGACGCCATCGTGCGGCTGTCGGAGTTCGCCCTGTCGGCCGGCCCGGCGCTGGTCTCGGCCGAGCTCAATCCGTTCGTCGTGCTGCCGCAAGGCGAGGGCGCGCTGGCGCTCGACGCCGTGCTGCTGACCACGCCGCCGCCGCCGCGCCAGGAGCACGACGTCGCGCGCGATGTCGTCGTCGAAACCTTGCCGCTGTTCGAGATGGCGCGCATGCGCGCCGCCACCACCGCGCGCAAGCATCCGCGCGAGGGCTTCGCCGGCGACAGCCCGGCCTCGCGCATGCGCTGGGTCAATCAGTTCACCCACACGCGCCGTCTGCGCAGCCCGGACGACAAGGAAGTCGTCACGCCGAACAACGACACCTTGTTCACCAATGCCTGGCTCGATCTGTCGGAAGGCCCCTTGGTCATCGACGTGCCGGCGATGGGGCCGCGTTACTGGGTGCTCGGCTTTCTCGATGCCTGGACCAATCCTTGGGCCTATGCGGGGCGGCGCACCACCGGCGGCGGCGCGCAGCAACTCTTCGTCCACGGTCCGAACTGGCGGGGAAAAGTGCCGGTCGGCATGCATCGCATCGCCGCGCCGGGCGACGACGTCTGGATCATCGGCCGCATCCTCGTCGATGCCGACCCGGCGGATCTGGCGCGCGTCCACGCCCTGCAGGACGCCTTCGTGCTGCGAAAGCCGGATGGCGCGCCGGCGCTCGGCCGCGTCGATACGTTGATCGAGGATCGCGGCGCCGGCATTCCTGATGCCGGCGAATATCGCCGCGTCGTCGATGTCATGCTCGCGCGCAATCCGCCCGCCGCTGCTGTGCGAGGCTGGCCGCCGGCGCCGGACGAACTGCAGCGCGCGCTCACCGACGTCTACACAGAACTGCGCGATGTGCCCGACGCCTCCGCTCTCGGCGGCGGTTGGGTGACGGCGGTGACGGTGCAAACCAGTTTCGGCGACGACTTCCTCACGCGCGCCCGCGTCGCGCGCAACTGGATCGGCACGCTCGGCGTCGAGGAGGCGATGTACATCATGGCCGAGGTCGATGCCGACGGCGAAGCGCTGACCGGCGCGCGGCGTTATCGCTTGCGCTTCCCGCCTGGCGGCGGGCCGCAGGTCGATGCCTTCTGGTCGATCACATTATATCGGCGCAGCGACTGCCTGCTGGTCGCCAATCCGATCGGACGCCACTCGATCGGCGACCGCACCGCGGGCCTGTCGCGCGATGCCGATGGCGGCCTCACCATCGTCATCCAGCCCGCCGATCCCGGTCCTGGCGTCAACTGGCTGCCGGCGCCGGATGACGGCTTCTATCTGACCTTGCGCCTGTACCAGCCGCACCGTACCCATCTCGGCGGGACCTTCCGTTATCCGCCGGTCGAGCGGCTGGCATGAGAGAGAGGTTGTGCAGGTGGCAAGTCAGGCAGGCCAGACGGCCAAGGACGTCTATATCGTCTCGGCGGTGCGCACCGCGGTCGGCAGTTTCGGCGGCACGCTGAAGGATACGCCGCTCGCCGAGCTGGCGGGCACGGTGGTCCGCGAGGCGGTGACGCGCAGCGGCGCCGACACGCAGAGCGTCGGCCACGTATCGATGGGCACGGTGATCACCACCGAGCCGCGCGACATCTATCTCAGCCGCATCGCCGCGCTCGACGCCGGGCTGCCGCAGGAGGTCTCGGCTTTCAACGTCAACCGGCTGTGCGGCTCCGGTTTGCAGGCCATCGTCTCCTCGGCGCAGACCATCCTGTGCGGCGATGTCGAGGTCGCGGTCGGCGCCGGCGCCGAGTCGATGTCGCGCGCCGGCTATCTGGCGCCGGCGATGCGTTTCGGCGCGCGCATGGGCGACGCGGCGCTGCTCGACTTGATGCTCAACGCGCTGCACGACCCGTTCCACAAGATCCACATGGGCGTCACCGCCGAGAACGTCGCCGAGCGTTTCGGCATCACGCGGCAGATGATGGACGAGCTGGCGGTCGCCAGCCACGCGCGCGCCGCCAGGGCGATCGCGGAAGGCCGCTTCAAGGAGCAGATCGTTCCGGTCAAGATCGCCAGCCGCAAGCGCGTCATCGAGTTCGACACCGACGAGCACGTCAAGGCGGACACGACGCTCGAAGTCCTGTCGGGGATGAAGCCGGCGTTCAAGCGCGATGGCGGCAGCGTCACCGCCGGCAACGCATCCGGCATCAATGACGGCGCGGCCGCGGTCGTGCTGGCGAGCGGCGAGGCGGTGAAGGCGCAGAACCTCAAGCCGCTGGCGCGGCTGGTCGGCTACGCTTATGCCGGCGTCGATCCGGCCTTCATGGGCATCGGCCCGGTGCCGGCGACGCGCAAGCTGCTCGATCGCGTCGGCCTGACGGTGTCCGATCTCGATGTCGTCGAATCCAACGAAGCCTTTGCCGCGCAGGCCTGCGCGGTGAGCCGAGAACTCGGCTTCGATCCGGCCAAGGTCAATCCGAACGGCTCCGGCATTTCCCTCGGCCATCCGGTCGGCGCTACCGGCACGATCGTCACGGTCAAGGCGCTGTACGAATTGCAGCGCATCGGCGGCCGCTACGCGCTGGTCACGATGTGCATCGGCGGCGGGCAGGGCATCGCCGCGGTGTTCGAGCGCGCATGACGTCCCCCGGCCTCATCCGTCCCGTGCTCGACCACGTGGTCGTCAATGTGATGACGCGGCTCGACGAGGTCGCGGCGCAATTCACGCGCCTCGGCTTCCAGCTCACCGCGCGCGGCCATCATTCGCTCGGCTCCAGCAATCATCTCGCCGTGTTCGGCGAAGGCTATCTGGAACTGCTCGGCTTCCTGCCGGGCAATGAGGGCAAGCGGCCTGATCTTGCCGGTCACCCGGCGGGGCTGACCGGACTGGCTTTTAAGGCCGACGATCCGGCCCAGGTTTATGCGACAATGCGTGCGCGCGGCGTACCGGTGCGCGAGCCGATGTCCTTCGCGCGGCCGGTCGCGGCGCCGGATCGTTCGACGGCGGAAGCGCGCTTCACCGTCATCACGATGCCGCCGGAGGTGGTGGCGAACGGCCGCACCTTCTTCTGTCATCATCACACGCCGGAACTGGTGTGGCGGCCGGAATGGCAGGCGCATCGCAACGGCGCGCTCGGCATCGCCGAATTCGTCATTGCCTCCCACGAGCCGGCGCGCACCGCGGCGCTGTACGAAGCCATGTTCGGTCCGCATTTGACGACGCCGGTTGCCGGCGGCCTGTCCTTCGCCGCCGGTGCCATGACGGTGCTGATCCTGACGCCGGACGCCGTTGCCGAACGCTACCGGGACGCCGCGCCGGTCAGTCCTGATGGGGCGGACCGCATGGTGGCGCTCGCCTTTGCCGTTCGCTCGTTGGATGCGCCGCGCGCGGTGCTGGACAGTGCGGGCATTCCTTATACGGCCCTGCCGTCGGGCGGCATCGTCGTGCCGCATGCCTTTGCCGGCAACCTGGCGCTGAGTTTCGTCGAGCGGTGAGGAAAGCGCGCTCTTCTTCTTTCTGTACCCTCCCCCTTGTGGGGAGGCATAGGCGGCCTTTGGCCGCCGTTGCTACTTTAAGAACGCCGATGCGAGCATCGGCTATGGAGCGATAGCGAGCGGGGTGGGGTAATGGCCATCGTTTTCGACCCCCACCCCGACCGCCTTCGCTGTCGCTTGGCGGTCGACCCTCCCCACAAGGGGGAGGGTAAAGAGCGTCGTCGCCGGAATCCATAACCCCGGTCCGTGAATATGGATTCCGGGTTCGGCCCTTCGGGCCGCCCCAGAATGACGACGGTTGCATTCGAGCAATGTCTGCGCCGCCATTGACCGCGGCTTCTGCCGCGGCCTATCGACAATCCAGCAGCATCCGCATTCGCCTCGAAAAGGTTTCGCCATGGCCTTCATCAATCCGTCGCCCTTCACCACGCGGCCCGAGATCGAAGGCACCTTCGGCGTAGTCACCACGACGCACTGGATCGCCACCGCGGTCGGCATGTCGATCCTGGAGAAGGGCGGCAACGCTTTCGACGCCGGTTGCGCCACCGCCTTCACGCTGCAAGTCGTCGAGCCGCATCTCAACGGACCCGGCGGCGACGTGCCGGTGATCCTGCACGATGCGCGCCGCGGCAAAACCGAAGTGATCTGCGGGCAGGGCCCGGCGCCGGCCGGCCTCTCGATCGAATACTGCCGCTCGCTCGGCCTCGATCTCGTGCCCGGCACCGGCCTGCTCGCGGCCTGCGTGCCCGGCACCTTCGACACCTGGATGCGGCTGCTGCGCGACTACGGCACCATGACTCTGGAAGAGGTGCTGGCGCCGGCGATCTCCTACGCCCGCAACGGCCATCCGCTGGTCGAGCGCGCCAGCGCCACCATCGACACCGTCAAGGATCTGTTCCGCGACCATTGGCCGACCTCCGCCGCCATCTACATGCCGCATGGCGACGTGCCGGCGCCGGGCACGATGTTCACCAACACCGTGCTCGCCGACACCTACACGCGCATCGTGCGCGAAGCGAAGTCCGCCGGTGGCGATCGCGGCCAGCAGATCGAAGCGGCGCGCAAGGCGTGGTCGCAAGGCTTCGTTGCGGAAGCGATCGATCGCTTTTGCCGGACGCAAGAGGTGATGGACGTCACCGGCGCGCCGCATCGCGGCGTGCTCACCGGTGAGGACATGGCGACGTGGCAGTCGACCGTTGAGGAGCCGATCGGCTACGACTACGGACGCTATCGCGTGCTCAAGGCGGGTCCGTGGACGCAAGGGCTGGTGGCGTTGCAGCAGCTCGCGCTGCTCAAGGGTTTTGAACTGAACAAGATGAAGCCGACCGATGCCGATTTCATCCATCTCATCGTCGAAGCCTCAAAGCTCGCTTTCGCCGACCGCGAGGCGTTCTACGGCGATCCGGCCTTTGTCGAAGTGCCGGTCGAGACGCTCCTGTCCGACGCCTATAATAAAGAGCGTCGCGCGCTGATCGGCGAGACCGCGTCGATGGATTTGCGGCCGGGCACGATTGCCGGCTTCGGCGGCAAGGTCGATGCCCGCGTCTCCAATGCCGAGCGCGTCGCGGTCGGCGCGTCCGGCGCCGGCGAGCCGACGGTCGGCCGGCTCGGTCAGGTGCGCGGCGACACCGTGCATTTCGACATCGTCGACAAGGACGGCAACATGATCGCGGCGACGCCGTCCGGGGGCTGGCTGCAAAGTTCGCCGGTCATTCCCGAACTCGGCTTCTGCCTCGGCACGCGGGCGCAGATGTTCTGGCTCGACGCCAGCCACCCGGCGGCGTTGCTGCCGGGCAAGCGGCCGCGCTCGACCCTGTCGCCGACCATGGCGCTGCGCGACGGCAAGCCGTATCTCGCCTGGGGCTCGCCCGGCGGCGACCAGCAGGACCAGTGGATCCCGCAGTTCTTCCTGCGCCACGCCGATTGCGGTCTCAACCTGCAGGAGGCGATCGACGCCCCGGCCTGGCACAGCGAGCATTTCCCGCAGTCGTTCTGGCCGCGGCAGTCGCGGCCGGGGGTGCTGGTGGTCGAAAACCGGCTGCCCAAAGCCACGATCGAGGAGCTGCGCCGGCGCGGCCATGTGGTCGAGATCGGCGACGACTGGTCCGAGGGCCGGCTGGTCGCGGCCTCGCTCGACGGGGTGCGGCGCCGGGCAGCGGCGAATCCGCGCGGGATGCAGGGCTATGCCGCCGGCCGGTAACGGACGCGGGCGGGGCCGGGGAGGGCCGAAACCGGCCGGTTTCGCCCCGATCCGGGCGGAATCCGGGCGGGTTCAACCCTCGCTTCAGGTCTTGCAAAGCCGCGCCCGATCATGCATGAAGTCGCGGCGGCGGACCCTTCTATGGTCCGCCGCTTCCGCTTCCGGAGGGGTGTAGCTCAGCTGGTAGAGCACCGGTCTCCAAAACCGGGGGTCGCGGGTTCGAACCCTGCCGCCCCTGCCAAGGCGGCCCGGCTTCTTGTCTGGCTTTCATGCAAGACGAGCCGGACGCCGGCAGGTCCAAACGGAAACGGTCCTAGAGCGATGAAATTGCGAGCGATGGATTGAGAGCGGCAAATTCGCTCCTGCGTACCTAGATACTTGGCGTCACCGATCGAGCGGGGCGCCCCGCGACTTTGATGTTGGGATTGAAGTGAATGGCAACGTCTCCGTTCAAGTTTCTTCAGGAAGTGCGTGAGGAAACGCGCAAGGTCACCTGGCCTTCGCGCAAGGAAACCATGATCACCACCGCGATGGTGTTCGTGATGGTCGCCGTCGCCTCGATCTTCTTCCTGGTTGCCGACCAAGTGATCCGGATCGCCGTGACCTTTGTGCTCGGTCTCGGCGGCTGAGACGCTTTGCAAGCTAAAGAGCGATTGAAAAGATGACCGACACCGCCGTGACGACCAAGCCGAAGCGCTGGTACATCGTCCACGCCTATTCGAACTTCGAGAAGAAGGTCGCCGAGTCGATCCGCGAGCAGGCCAAGCAGCGCGGCCTCGAGGACCACTTCGACGAAGTTCTGGTGCCGACCGAAACCGTCACCGAAGTGCGCCGCGGCCGCAAGGTGAATTCGGAACGCAAGTTTTTCCCCGGCTACGTGCTGGTCAAGATGGCGCTGACCGACGAGGTCTTCCATCTCATCAAGAACACGCCGAAGGTCACCGGCTTCCTCGGCGCCACCGACAAGCCGCAGCCGATCTCGGATGCCGAGGCGACCCGCCTCCTGCAACAGGTGCAGGAAGGCATCGAGCGGCCAAAGCCGTCGGTGTCGTTCGAAGTCGGCGAGAACGTCCGCGTTTCGGACGGTCCGTTCGCCTCGTTCAACGGCGTCGTCGAGGAAGTCGACGAAGCGCGTTCGCGCGTCAAGGTCGCGGTGTCGATCTTCGGCCGCGCGACGCCGGTCGAACTGGAATTCGGTCAGGTCGAGAAGGTCTGATCGTTTACCTCGCGCCGCATCAGCGGGGCGAGGATATGGAGCGTGGGAGGTGAGGCGGCTTAGCCAGCCGTCGAGATCCGCACCACTAACGGAGTAGAGAGATGGCTAAGAAAGTAACCGGATTCCTCAAACTGCAGGTGCCTGCCGGCGCTGCCAACCCGTCGCCGCCGATCGGTCCGGCGCTGGGCCAGCGCGGTCTCAACATCATGGAGTTCTGCAAGGCGTTCAACGCGCAGACCCAGAAGATGGAAAAGAACATGCCGATCCCGGTCGTCATCACGACCTACCAGGATCGCTCGTTCACGTTCGAACTGAAGACTCCGCCGGTGTCCTATTTCCTCAAGAAGGCCGCCAAGCTCGAATCCGCGTCGAAGACCCCGGGCCGCGACATCGTCGGTTCGGTGACCAAGGCGCAGATCAAGGAAATCGCCGAACAGAAGATGAAGGACCTCAACGCCAATGACGTCGAGGCGGCGATGAAGATGATCGAGGGTTCGGCCCGGTCGATGGGCCTTCGGGTGGAGTAACGGACATGTCAGGCAAGCGTACGACTGAAATCAAGAAGGGCATCGATCCGGCTCAGGCCTACCCGATCTCGGAAGCCGTCAAGCTGGTGAAGGCTCGCGCCAAGGCGAAGTTCGACGAGACCATCGAAATTGCGATGAACCTCGGCGTCGATCCCAAGCACGCCGACCAGATGGTTCGCGGCGTGTGCAACCTGCCGAACGGCTCGGGCCGCACCGTGCGCGTCGGCGTGTTCGCGCGCGGCGCCAAGGCGGAAGAAGCCAAGGCTGCGGGTGCCGACGTCGTCGGCGCCGAGGATCTCTTCGAGATCGTCAACGGCGGCAAGATCGACTTCGACCGCTGCATTGCCACCCCGGACATGATGCCGCTCGTCGGCCGTCTCGGTAAGGTGCTCGGCCCGCGCGGCATGATGCCGAACCCGAAGGTCGGCACCGTGACGATGGACGTCGCCAATGCGGTGAAGGCCTCGAAGGGCGGTTCGGTCGAATTCCGCGTCGAGAAGGCCGGCATCGTGCAGGCCGGCGTCGGCAAGGCGTCGTTCGGCGAGGAGCAGCTCGTGCAGAACATCATGGCGTTCGTCGATGCCGTGAACAAAGCCAAGCCGGCGGGCGCCAAGGGCACCTACATCAACCGCGTCTCGGTCTCCTCGACCATGGGCCCGGGCGTGAAGGTCGATACCTCGACGCTGTCGGCGCCGAAGGCGTAAGACCCTTCGACACTTCAAGAAATCAAAAGCCCGGCTCGCGAGAGCCGGGCTTTTCGTTTGCCAATTCCGCTCTGTCACTTCGACAATGGTCGAAGCCCCATCCGCGGTAGCGGGCTCTTGCCGGGCGGCAACTGTTCCCTAGATCCCTTCCAGGGCGCCCTTGGCGAAAGGCGTCACCGACATCGCCGTGTCTACGAGCACGGCTTGGACACGGCAGCTTTGATGAAAGTTGCCCGGAAGGAATAGTGACATGGCGGAATTCAGTATTTCCGTGAACGGCCAGACCCATCGTGTCGATGTGTTGCCGGACACGCCGTTGCTTTGGGTACTTCGCGACGAACTCAAGTTCACCGGGACGAAATTCGGCTGCGGCATCGCCCAGTGCGGCGCCTGCACCGTGCACATCGACGGCGCGCCGGCGCGCTCGTGCCAGACCGCCGTTTCCGACGTCGGCGACGGCAAGATCACCACCATCGAAGGCATCGGCAGCAAGGAAGCCAAGGCGGTGCAGGAGGCCTGGATCGCACATCAGGTGCCGCAGTGCGGCTACTGCCAGTCCGGTCAGATCATGAGCGCCGTCGCTCTCCTCACCGACAACAAGAAGCCCACCGACAAGGACATTGATGATGCCATGAGCGGCAATCTTTGCCGTTGCGCCACCTATGTCCGTATCCGCGCGGCCATCCACGACGCCGCCAAGTCGCTGGAGGGCTGATCATGACGATTCACGACACCAAACTGTCCCGCCGCAATATCCTGCAAGGCACCGCTGCGCTGATGGTCGCGTTCTATCTGCCGACGCCCGGCAAGGCCCGGGCAGCGGCCGCTACCGATGGCGCGGCATTCGCGCCGAACGCCTTCGTGCGCGTCGCCAAGGACAACACCGTCACCGTGCTCGCCAAGCACATCGAGATGGGGCAGGGACCGTACACGGGCCTCACCACCATCGTGGCGGAAGAGCTCGATGCCGACTGGTCGCAGATGCGCGCCGAAGGCGCGCCGGCCAACAACAAGCTCTACAACAACCTCGCCTTCGGTCCGATCCAGGGTACTGGCGGCTCGACCGCGATCGCAAATTCCTATGATCAGTTGCGCAAGGCCGGTGCTACCGCGCGGGCGATGCTGGTGCAGGCGGCCGCCAACGAATGGAAGGTGCCGGCCGGCGAGATCACGGTCGCGCGCGGCGTGGTGCGCCACGCCAAGTCTGGCCGGCAGACGACCTTCGGGCAATTGGCGGAGGCTGCGGCCAAGCTGCCGATGCCGGCGAACGTGACGCTGAAGAAGCCGGAAGAGTTCACGCTCATCGGCAAGGACGGCGCGGTCACACGGCTCGATGTGCCATCCAAGACCAACGGCGCCGCGCAGTTCACCATCGATATCCATGAGCCGAACATGCTCACGGTGGTCGTCGCCCATCCGCCGCGCTTCGGCGGCATGGTGGCCAAGGTCGATGACAGCGCCGCGCGCAAGATCGCCGGCATCGTCGATATCAAGACTCTGCCGTCCGGCGTTGCCGTGTATGCGACCAGCATGTGGCCCGCAATCAAGGCGCGCGACGCGCTCAAGATCGAGTGGGACGACAGTAAGGCGGAAAAGCGCGGCACTGCGCAGTTGCTCGCCGACTATCGCGCCATGGCCGCCAAGCCGGGCGCCATTGCCGGCAAGTCGGGCGATGCCAACGCCGCGCTCGCGAAAGCGGGGCAGGTGATCGAGGCGGAGTATGTCTTCCCGTATCTGGCGCACGCCCCGATGGAGCCGCTCGATGCCTATCTCATGTGGGACGGCCAACAGGCGCACGCGCGCTATGGCTGTCAGTTCCAGACCGTGGATCAGGGCACGATCGCCGGCATTCTTGGTCTGAAGCCGGAGCAGGTGAAGATCGACATGTTGCTGGCGGGCGGCAGCTTCGGCCGCCGCGCTCAGGCCAACGCGCAACTCGTCGCCGAACTGGCGCAAGCTGCCAAGGCGATCGGTCCGGGGAAGCCGATCAAGCTGATGTGGACGCGCGAAGACGACATCCAGGGCGGTTACTACCGGCCGATGTTCCTGCACCGGCTGCGCGGCGCCGTCGCCGACGGCAAGATCGTCGCCTGGAGCAACACGGTGGTCGGTCAGTCGTTCATGGCGGGCTCGGCCTTCGCCGCCATGATCAAGGACGGCGTCGATCCGACCATGGTCGAGGGCTCGCGCGAACTGCTCTACGACATCGCCGACTTCCAGTGCGACGTGCACACCGCCGATGTCGGCATTCCGACCTTGTGGTGGCGCTCGGTCGGTCACACGCACACCGGCTACGCGGTCGAAACCTTCGTCGACGAATTGCTGCAGGCGGCAGGGCAGGACCCGGTCGCCGGCCGCCTGGCGATGATGGACAAGAACAAGCGCGCCGCCGGCGTGTTGCGTGCCGTCGCGGAGCTGGCGAAGTGGTCAGGGCCCGACGTCGGCAACGGCCGCGCCCGCGGCGTCGCTGTGGTCGAAAGCTTCGGCTCCTTCGTCGCGCAGATTGCCGAAGTCTCGGCCGGCGATGGCGACGGCCCGCGCGTGCACAAGGTGTGGTGCGCGGTCGACTGCGGCGTCGCCGTCAACCCGGATATCATCCGGGCGCAGATGGAAGGCGGCATCGGCTATGGCCTCGGCCATGTGCTGTTTGCGGAAGTGCCGATCGACCAGGGCCGGCCGGTGCCGAAGAACTTCGACACCTACCGCTCGCTGCGCATCAACGAGATGCCGGAGGTCGAGGTGACGATCGTGAAATCGTCGGAGAAGCCGAGCGGCGTCGGCGAACCCGGCGTTCCGCCGATCGGCCCGGCCGTGGCCAATGCCCTGGCGCGGCTCGGCCAGAAGCGGCCGCGCGAATTGCCTTTCGTGCGCGCGGCGGTGTGAGGGCGGGCGCTAACAGCTGGAAGGGGCCGGACCCGGCGTCCGGCCCCTTTTTTTGCGCCCGGGCCGCGTCGTTTGACCGAATCAGAGGCCGGTGCATTCTTCGCACAGGCTATGAGGATCCGGGGCGTGCTGGGCTACTTCAAGCGTGAAACCTACAAGGACGTCGAGTTGGTGCGCATGTCCAACGGGGACTATTGCCTCGTGCGTCCGCTCGGTCTGGTCCCCGGCGGCAAGGGCATGCGCCACCAGGAAAACCTGTTGCGGCTGACGCCGTCGGGTATCGCCTCGAAGCTGTGGTCGGTGTTGCGGCATCGTTTCGGCGCCGCGCTGGCGGCCGAGACGGCGCGCGAACTGGCGCGCCAGCCGATCGCGGCGCGGCGGCCGGATCGTTCCGCCGGCGGCGCTCAGTAGCCGGACGTCGAGAAGACCTTTCGCAGCGCCGCGATCAGGCCGCGATCCAATTGATCTCCGCCGGCTTGCGCGCGACCGTAGCCGGGAAGGCGACAGGGTATCCGACAATGATCGGCGCGACGGGCACGCAACTCGGCGGCAGCTTCAACGCCTCCCTGCCGGCCGGTGTGCCGAGCCAGGATTGCGCAAAGCCGATCCAACAGGAGCCGAGACCGCGCTCGCGCGCCGCCAGCATCAGATTCTGCGCCGCCAGCGTGCAGTCGATGATGGCCCACGGGCCTTCGCTGCGGCTCGAGATCACGATCAGCGCCGGCGCGTGATAGAAAATCTGAAAGGACTTGTCCGCCAAGATGTCGCTTAAATGATGCGATAGCAGGCCGGCCGGCGTCGTGCGCAGCATGTGCGCCTTGGCTTCCTGCGAAATGCGGTCGAGCAACGGCCGGCTGCGGACGACCGTGAAGGTCCATGGCTGCTCGTTCATCGCGCTCGGCGCCTGGATCGCGGCGTCGATCAGCGCGCGGATCGTGGCATCGTCAATGGCGTCGGGTTTGTAGTCGCGCACCGCGCGACGTGTCGCAATCGCTTCGTTGAGGTCCACGGCTCGCCTCCACACGTCTGCTGACGGAACGCTTTGTCCGTAGCAGGCGAGGCGATGCGCCATCTTGAGCGACATCAAATCTGCGCGGATGGCGCTGGCGGCTCAAGCCTTCTTCGCTGCCGCCATCTCGCGCATCGGCGCCCGGCTGAGTTCGTTGCCGGCGTCGATGGCCTTGCGCATGAGACGCATCAGTTCCTTGCCTTCGGCGGCGGTGAGCCCGGCCATCATCGCCTGTTGCGCCGTCTGAACCGCCGGCTCGATCTGATCCAGCGTTTTCTCGCCGGCGTCGGTGATCGAGAGTTGATGAGCGCGGCGATCGCGCGGGCTCGGATTGCGCGCGACCAGCCCCTTTTGCGTCAGCCGATCGACGACGCCGGTGATGGTGGTGCGGTCATAGGCAATGGTGCCGGCGAGCGTCGCCTGATCCATGCCCGGATGGGCCGCGATGGCGGCCAGCGCAGCGTATTGGACGGGCGTCAGATCGAAGCCGGCTTGCTCCATCTCCGCGTGGAATACGGCCACAGCGATTTGCTGGAAGCGGCGGGCGAGGTGGCCCGGTTTGTCGTTGAGATTCCTCACCCCGTTCCCCTTCGCCTGTTGCCGCGCCTGTCGGCGTATTTGACAAGTATACTGATCATCAGCATACTGCGCAATAAGCAAGGTTCGAGCCTGCGCAGGGTCGGGGAGGGTTGGCGTGCAGTTTCATCTCAATGGCTTCGAGCCGGGCGATCCGGAGATCGCCGATCCGGCGCGGCGTTATCCGGCTTCGGGCGCGCAAAGCGCGCTGCCGGCGGACGTCGATGTGCTTGTCGTCGGCTGCGGTCCTGCCGGGCTGACACTGGCGGCGCAGCTTTCGGCCTTTCCCGACATCAAGACGGTCATCGCCGAGCAGAAGCCCGGGCCGCTGTTGCGCGGCCAGGCGGACGGAATTGCCTGCCGCACCGTTGAAATGTTCGAAGCCTTCGGCTTCAGCGAGAAGGTGCTGAAGGAGGCTTGCTGGATCAACGAGACCACGTTCTGGAGACCCGACGACAAACAGCGCGATCACATCGTGCGCTCGGGCCGCATCCAGGACGTCGAGGACGGGCTCTCGGAATTTCCGCACGTGGTTCTCAATCAGGCGCGGGTGCACGACTTCTATCTCGACGTCATGCGCAAATCGCCGTCGAAGCTCGAGCCGCATTATGCGCGGCGGCTGATCGACCTGACGATTGATAAGGCTTCGGGCAACGATCCGTATCGCGTCACCGCGCGCTTCGAGCGTGTCGATGAGGCGCATCAAGGCGAGATCGAAACCATCAAGGCGCGCTACGTCATCGGCTGCGATGGCGCGCGCAGCGCCGTGCGCAAGTCCATCGGTCGCACACTGGAAGGCGATTCGGCCAATCATGCCTGGGGCGTGATGGACGTGCTGGCGGTGACAGATTTTCCCGACGTGCGGATGAAGAGCCTGATCCAGTCGGCCAAGGACGGCAGCATCATCATCATCCCGCGCGAGGGCGGCTATCTGTTCCGCATCTATGTCGAGATGGACAAGCTCGCCGAGCACGAGCGTGTATCCGACCGCAAGATCACGGCCGATGACGTCATTGCCGCCGCCCAGCGCGTGTTTCATCCTTATACGCTGGAGATCAAGGAAGTGGCTTGGTGGTCGGTCTACGAGATCGGCCAGCGCCTGTGCGGCAAGTTCGACGACGTCGCTGACGGTGTAGACTCGGTGCCGTGCGTGTTCATCGCCGGCGACGCGTGTCACACTCACTCGCCGAAAGCCGGGCAGGGCATGAACGTGTCGATGCAGGACGGCTTCAATCTCGGCTGGAAGCTGGCCTCGGTGCTGCGCGGCCGCTGCAAGCCGGAGCTGCTGCATACATATTCCGCCGAACGTCAGGCGGTGGCCAAGGAGCTGATCGATTTCGATCGCGAGTGGGCGCAGGTCATCTCGTCGTCGAAGGGCGCTGATCCGGTTGAGACGCAGCGTTATTTCGTCCAGCACGGCCGTTACACCGCCGGCACGGCGACGCGCTATCGCCCGGCGTTGCTCACCGGCGCATCGAGCCATCAGCATCTCGCCAAGGGGCTGACGATCGGTATGCGCTTTCATTCGGCGCCGGTGGTCCGTGTGGCCGACGCCATGCGGATAGAACTCGGCCATACGGTGAAGGCCGATGGCCGCTGGCGGTTGTTCGCCTTTGCGCCGGAGGGCGATGCGGGGCAGGCGGGCGGCCGCATGCGGGCGCTGTGCGATTTCCTCGAGCGCGACGCCGCGTCGCCTCTGCGGAAGTACACGCCGGCGGGGACCGATATCGATGCGGTCATGGATGTGCGCGGTATCTTCCAGCAGGGCCACCGTGAGTTCGATATCGGCGGCGTGCCGTCGCTGCTGCGGCCGGCCAAGGGCAAGTTCGGTCTGACGGACTACGAAAAGGCCTTTGCCCCGGACCTCAAGGGCGGCCGGGATATCTTCGACATGCGGGCGATCGACAGGGATCAGGGGGGCCTGGTGGTCGTCCGGCCGGATCAGTACGTGGGCCATGTCCTGCCGCTGGAGGGATTCCGGGAACTTTCGGCCTATTTTGACGGCTTCATGCGCGCGGCGGACTGATCCGGCGGGGAATTGGCGAAACTTCCCCCTTGGCAAGGCTGGGCAAAGCGACTAAACCGTTCGGCGAGGGCGTGCCGGCCCATTTGTCGGCACGCCTTTGCGCGTCTCTCAAACTCAGTGGTGAACGGACAGCATTCCTTTTAGAGAGCCATTTGGTCATCTGGAAGGGGCTAGCCGGCGTCATTGATCTTTGCGGAACGCGGACCTGTCCAAGACTGCCGGTGCCGAAGTCCTTCGGGATTGACGCTTAATTCCCAGCCGGGAACCAGCACAGACGGGGATCAGACGATTTTGCGTTCTCTTGCAGGGCGCCGAATTGGTTCGAACCTCGGATACCGGTTCATGACCGAAGGTCATGTTTCGGGGGCAGGCTACTCACATGCTGTCCTGCCCGGATGACTTCGCGTGATCCTGACGGGAGGGCTGGTGCAACCGGCGGCCCGGAGCATTCCGCGAACGGCCGCCAAACCGGAAAGAGCTTGCAGTGGATCGAGCGGCAAAACAGGAGTCGATCACCGAACTGACCGAAGTCTTCAAGACTTCGTCCGTTGTCGTGGTGGCTCACTACGCCGGCCTCACCGTCGCCCAGATGCAGCAGCTGCGCAGGCAGATGCGGCAGGCTGGCGGCAGCGTGAAGGTCGCGAAAAACCGTCTCGCCCAAATCGCTCTCAAGGACACCGACGTCGCTTCGATCGCGCCCCTTCTCAAGGGGCCGACGGTTCTTGCTTACTCCAAGGACCCGATCGCCGCGCCGAAGGTTGCAACCGATTTCGCCAAGGCGAACGAACAGTTCGTCATTCTCGGCGGATCGATGGGCAAGACTGCCCTGGACCAGAACGGCGTGAAGGCGCTCGCCTCGCTGCCGTCGCTGGACGAACTGCGTGCCAAGATCCTCGGCCTCCTCGTGGCGCCGGCGACCAAGATCGCGCAGCTCACCAACGCTCCCGCGGCCAAGGTCGCGCGCGTTGTCCAGGCTTATGCCTCCAAGGGCGAAGCGGCCTGACGGCCTACTCCAAACAACCAACTGGTTCGAACCTAAGGAAACTTCAAAATGGCTGACCTGCAGAAGATCGTCGACGACCTGTCGAGCCTGACCGTCCTCGAAGCGGCGGATCTGGCGAAGATGCTCGAAGAGAAGTGGGGCGTCTCGGCTGCCGCCGCTGTTGCGGTTGCCGGCCCGGCCGCTGGTGGCGGCGGTGCCGCTGCCGCCGAAGAGAAGACCGAGTTCACGGTCGTTCTCGCTTCGGCCGGCGACAAGAAGATCGAAGTGATCAAGGAAGTGCGTGCGCTCACCGGCCTGGGCCTCAAGGAAGCCAAGGACCTGGTCGAAGGCGCGCCGAAGACCGTCAAGGAAGGCGTTGCCAAGGACGAGGCCGAGAAGATCAAGGCCACGCTCGAAAAGGCCGGCGCCAAGATCGAGCTCAAGTAACCGCAGGTTATTTGGGCCGGATCCCGGGCGAGCTTGTCGCGAGCCCGGGATTGCAAAAATCTTCGTGATTTCCGGGGTGGGGCACCTGCGCCACCCCGGGGGTCGCAAAATGCTGAAGGCTGCATATCTACCGGGAGTGCCGGGTTCCCAGAGGCCCGCCATTTCCGACAAAACAATCGATATTCCCGGCACTTAAGTCCCGGGAGCGTCGAACTACCCGGGCGAGGCCAGCCTCCGTTGATCGAGGTGTCCGCCGACAAACGCGCGAACCGCCCTCAAGAGTGGTCGCGGCCTGACGATCGAGATTTCGACGGTTCGGTAACCCGGCTTCGGCCCTCAGGTTCCGAATCGCATAGAAGAACCGGGTAGCCCCCGACGCCTGTCCTGATTGCCGCGATGGAATGCGGCTTTTCGGAGAGGCGCCCGCGCTTACCCCCGAAAACATTGAGAGAAAGAAACGATGGCGCAGACGTTCACCGGTCGCAAGCGCGTACGCAAATTTTTCGGGTCCATCAAAGAAGTCGCGGAGATGCCGAACCTCATCGAGGTTCAGAAGGCGTCCTACGATCAATTCCTGATGGTCAACGAGCCCGAAGGCGGCCGTCTCGACGAAGGGCTTCAGGCCGTATTCCGCTCGGTGTTTCCGATTTCGGATTTCTCCGGCGCGTCGATGCTCGAATTCGTCAAGTATGAATTCGAACAGCCGAAGTACGACGTCGACGAGTGCCGCCAGCGCGGCATGACGTTCGCTGCGCCGCTCAAGGTGACGCTCCGCCTGATCGTGTTCGATATCGACGAAGAGACGGGCGCCAAGTCGGTCAAGGACATCAAGGAGCAGGACGTCTACATGGGCGACATTCCGCTCATGACGTCGAACGGCACCTTCATCGTCAACGGCACCGAGCGCGTCATCGTCTCGCAGATGCACCGTTCACCGGGCGTGTTCTTCGACCACGACAAGGGCAAGACGCACTCGTCGGGCAAGCTTTTGTTCGCCGCCCGCATCATTCCGTATCGCGGCTCCTGGCTCGACATCGAGTTCGACGCCAAGGACATCGTCTATGCGCGTATCGACCGCCGCCGCAAGATTCCGGTGACGTCGCTGCTCTATGCGCTCGGCCTCGATGGCGAGGAAATCCTCCGCACCTTCTACAAGCACGTCACTTACAAGCGCACCAAGGACGGCTGGCGCGTGCCCTTCGATGCCAACCGCATGAAGGGTTACAAGGCGATCAACGATCTCGTTGACGCCGACACCGGCAAGGTCGTCGTCGAAGCCGGCAAGAAGCTCAGCGTGCGTCAGGCTCGCCAGCTCGCCGAGAAGGGCCTCAAGGCCCTGCGCATGACCGACGAAGAGCTCATCGGCCACTACGTCGCCGAAGACCTCGTCAACGTGAAGACCGGCGAGATCTATCTCGAGGCCGGCGCTGAGATCGACGAAAAGAACCTCAAGGTTCTCACCGAAGCCGGCTACAAGGAGCTGCCGCTCCTCGACATCGACCACGTCAATGTCGGCGCTTACATCCGCAACACGCTGGCCGTCGACAAGAACATGACGCGTGAAGACGCGCTGTTCGACATCTACCGCGTCATGCGTCCGGGCGAGCCGCCGACGGTGGACACCGCAGAAGCGATGTTCCGTTCGCTGTTCTTCGATGCCGAGCGCTACGACCTTTCGGCCGTCGGCCGCGTCAAGATGAACATGCGCCTCGAACTCGATGCGCCGGACACCATGCGCGTGCTGCGCAAGGAAGACATCCTCTCGGTCATCAAGACCTTGGTGGACCTGCGCGACGGCCGCGGCGAGATTGACGACATCGACAATCTCGGCAATCGCCGCGTGCGCTCGGTCGGCGAACTCATGGAGAATCAGTACCGCATCGGTCTGCTGCGCATGGAACGCGCGATCAAGGAGCGCATGTCGTCGGTCGATATCGACACCGTCATGCCGCAGGACCTGATCAACGCCAAGCCGGCGGCTGCCGCGGTGCGCGAGTTCTTCGGCTCGTCACAGCTCTCGCAGTTCATGGACCAGACCAACCCGCTGTCGGAGATCACCCACAAGCGTCGTCTCTCGGCGCTTGGCCCGGGCGGTCTGACCCGCGAGCGCGCCGGCTTCGAAGTGCGCGACGTGCACCCGACGCATTACGGCCGCATCTGCCCGATCGAAACGCCGGAAGGCCCGAACATCGGTCTGATCAACTCGCTGGCCACCTTCGCGCGCGTCAACAAGTACGGCTTCGTCGAAACGCCGTACCGCAAGGTCAAGGACGGCCGTGTCACCGACGAGGTCGTGTACCTTTCGGCGGTGGAAGAGGGCCGTTACTCGGTCGCCCAGGCGAACGCCTCGGTCGATGCCAAGGGCAAGTTCACCGAAGAGCTGATCATCTGCCGCGGCGGTTCGAACCGTGACGTCCATCCCGTTCCGCGGGAGAAGGTGGACTTCATGGACGTGTCGCCCAAGCAGCTCGTCTCGGTCGCCGCGGCGCTGATCCCGTTCCTTGAGAACGACGACGCCAACCGCGCGCTGATGGGCTCGAACATGCAGCGCCAGGCGGTGCCGCTGGTTCGTGCCGAGGCGCCGTTCGTCGGCACCGGCATGGAAGGCGTTGTCGCCCGTGACTCGGGCGCTTCGATCGCCGCGCGCCGCGCCGGCATCATCGACCAGGTGGACGCCACCCGTATCGTCGTGCGCGCCACCGGCGAGACCGATCCGACCAAGCCGGGCGTCGATATCTACCGGCTGATGAAGTACCAGCGCTCGAACCAGTCGACCTGCATCAACCAGCGTCCGCTGGTGAAGGTGGGCGACCGCGTCGAGAAGGGCGACATCATCGCGGACGGTCCCTCGACCGACCTCGGCGAACTCGCGCTCGGCCGCAACGTGCTCGTCGCGTTCATGCCGTGGAATGGCTACAACTTCGAGGACTCGATCCTTCTTTCCGAGCGCATCGTGAAGGAAGACGTGTTTACCTCCATCCACATCGAAGAGTTCGAGGTGATGGCGCGTGACACCAAGCTGGGTCCGGAAGAAATCACCCGCGACATTCCCAACGTCTCGGAAGAGGCGCTGAAGAATCTCGACGAAGCGGGCATCGTTTACATCGGCGCCGAAGTGCACGCCGGTGACATTCTCTGCGGCAAGATCACGCCGAAGGGCGAAAGCCCGATGACGCCGGAAGAAAAGCTTCTGCGCGCCATCTTCGGCGAGAAGGCCTCCGACGTTCGCGACACCTCGCTCCGCGTGCCTCCGGGCGTGCAGGGCACCGTCGTCGAAGTCCGCGTCTTCAACCGCCACGGTGTCGAGAAGGACGAGCGCGCGCTCGCCATCGAACGTGAGGAAATCGAACGTCTCGCCAAGGACCGCGACGACGAGCAGGCGATTCTCGACCGTAACGTCTACGGCCGTCTCGCCGAGCTGCTCGAAGGCCGCCAGGGCATTGCCGGCCCGAAGGGCTTCAAGAAGGACTCCAAGATCACCCGCGCGGTGCTCGACGAGTACCCGCGCTCGCAGTGGTGGCAGTTTGCCTCGCCGAACGACAAGCTGATGGCCGAGATCGAAGCGATCCGGAAGCAGTACGACGAGTCCAAGAAGCTGCTCGAG
>JAHCKG010000025.1 GCA_026125895.1 Pseudolabrys sp.
ATCGCCACGGTGCGCCCGACCTTCAAGGACGCGACCTCGATCACGCGCGTCAGCGGCCGCCCGGCGATGACCATCGAAGTGTCGAAGCGCACCGGCGCTAACCTGATCGAGACCGTGGACGCGGTGAAGCGTCAGGTCGAGCGCATGAAGCAGACCTGGCCGCAGGGGGTCGAGGTCGGCTACACCCAGGACAAGTCGAAGCTGATCCGACAGATGCTGGCGGATTTGCAGAACTCGGTCGCTACCGGCGTGCTGCTGGTCGCCGTCATCATCCTGTTCGCGCTCGGCTTCCGCGCCTCGCTGTTCATCGGCATCGCCATTCCGGCGTCGTTCCTCGCCGGCGTGCTCGGCCTGCAGCTCGCGGGGCTGACCGTGAACATCGTGGTGCTGTTCTCGCTGATCCTCGCGGTCGGCATGCTGGTGGACGATGCCATCATCGTCTCGGAGTTCGCGGAGCGCCGTATGGCCGAAGGCATGGCGCCGAAGGAAGCCTACCGCCAGGCCGCGAGCCGCATGGCCGGCCCGGTGATCGCGGCGACCGCGACGCGCGTTGCCGCATTCTCGCCGCTCCTGTTCTGGCCGGGCATCGTCGGCGAGTTCATGAAGTACATGCCGATCACTCTGATCGCGACCTTGTCGGCGTCACTGGCGGTGGCGCTGTTCTTCACGCCGACGCTCGGGGCGCTGCTCGGCCGCGCCTCGCCGGTGCCGCATGACGAGCGCGCCTCCGATCGCGGTCTCTACATGCGCACCGTGCGCTTCGCCCTGCATCGCCCGGGCCTGATCCTGACGCTCGCCGTCGGCCTCCTAATCGCGGTGATCTCGACCTATGCCAAGTTCGGCAACGGCGTCGAGTTCTTCCCCTCGGTCGAGCCCGACTACGGCCAGGTGATCGTGCACGCGCGCGGCAACGTCTCGCTCGACGAGAAGGACGCCATCCTCAAGCAGGTCGAGAAGGTCGTTCTGGCGACCGGCGGCCTCAAGACCGTTTACACCCGTATCGGCGAACAGCCGCGCGGCTCCAACGAACTGACCGAAGACACGATCGGCGTCATCCAGTACGAGTTCGACGATTGGCAGAAGCGCCTGCCGGCGCACAAGATCATGGACCAGATCCGCGACCAGACGCGGAATATTCCGGGCGTGCTGGTCGAGGTGACGGCGCCGCGCGCCGGCCCGCCGACCGGCAAGCCGATCCAGGTGCAGCTCGCCGCGCTCGATCCCGACAAGCTGCCGGCGGCCGCCAAGCAGGTCGCGGCGGCGCTTGCCACCATGCCGGAGGTCCGCGATCTCGACGACGGCCTGCCGCTGCCGGGCATCGACTGGAAGATCAAGGTGGACAAGACCGAGGCCGCCAAATACGGCGCCGGCCTCGGTTCGGTCGGCAACGCGGTGCAGCTCGTCACCAACGGCGTCAAGGTGACCGAGTATCGCCCGTCCGACAACGACAAGGCGGTGGACATCATCGTCCGCTTCCCGGAGGACCGCCGCAGCCTCGACACCATCGACGAACTGCGCGTGCAGACGCAGGCCGGCTACGTGCCGATCGGCAACTTCGTGCAGCGCGAACCGGCGCAACGCGTCGGCTACATCAACCGCGTCAACGGCAACCGCGTCATGACGGTGTCGTCGAACATCGCCGACGGCGTGCAGAACGCGGTGGTGCAGAAGGAGATTACCGACAAGCTCGCCAAGATGGATCTCGGCAGCGGCGTCACCTTCAAGCTCAAGGGCGAAGACGAGGAGCGCGACAAGGCCGGCGCCTTCCTCGGCAAGGCCTTCGGCACGGCGCTTTTCCTGATCTTCGCGATCCTGCTGGCGCAGTTCAACCGCTTCATCTCGGTCGGGCTGGTGCTGTCGGCGGTGTTGCTCTCGACCATCGGCGTGCTGCTCGGCCTCATGATCATGGGCCAGCCGTTCGGCGTGGTGATGACCGGCATCGGCATCATCGCCAATGCCGGCGTCATCGTGAACAACAACATCGTGCTGATCGACACCTACGACCGGCTGCGCCGCGAAGGGCAGAACGCCTATGAGGCGATCCTCGAGACCTGCCGCGAGCGCGCGCGTCCGGTGGTGCTGACGGCGGTGACGGCGATCCTCGGCGTGCTGCCGATCGCCTTCGGCATCAACCTCGACTTCATCGGCCGCGAGGTGACGCACGGCGCGCCGGCGACGCAGTGGTGGATCAGCCTGTCGACCGCGATCGTCTTCGGCCTCGGCTTCGCCACGGTGCTGACGCTGATCGTGACGCCGGCGGCGCTGATGGGCATCGCCAACATCGCGGCGCGTCGCGACCGCTGGCGTGAGCGCCGGGCCGCGCGGCGGCAGGCCAAGCTCGGCGTGCCGGCGGAATAGACCGGCGCGGCACGCGCCACATCAAGCCGTCGGCTCTTTGGGCCGGCGGTTTTTCGTTTCAGAGTTCGATTTTGCCGTAGACGGTGACGTTGAGTTCGAGCGCGCGGCTGGCAACGCCCATGCCGGTGGTGAAGCTGTCGCCCGGCTTGATGCGGCCCTCGGCATGGGCCTTGCGGATGTGCTTTTCCAGCTCGCGGCGGGCGGCGTAATCGATGGTCCGCATGAACTGGCGGACGGCCGCCTCGACGACCAGGTCCTGGGTCGAGGTTCCGGGCGCGGACTGTTTCTGCAACGCGCTGTTGGACATGACGCTATTTAAACGAGGCTGTTTGTTATTAATCAAGTTGCGGCCGTACATTGAGTTAATGCGCCCAGGCGTTAGTGATTAACAGAGGTTGTGCTGGCGGCCTGCCCCGCAGGCGATACCTTTCGGACCGTGTTTAATCCAATGCCGCCGGCTTCGCCGCGGCGCCGTTCGGAAGGTGACGTCATGAGCTTTCTGTCCAAGGACAATCCGGCCGTCGAGCCGCGTCTCGGTTCCTCGCTGCGGGCGCAGCCCGACATCGTCACCACCTTCGGCTCCGGCATGCTGGTCACCGGCAACGTGGTCGCCGCCGGCGCGGTGCAGATCTTCGGCCGTGTCATCGGCGACGTCCGCGCCGAGCACCTCATCATCGGCCCGGGCGCCTATGTCGAGGGCACCGTCACGGCGCGCGACGCCGTGGTGCAGGGCACTTTCAAGGGCACGCTCTATGCCAACGCCGTGAAGCTCCAGGGCGAAGCGCTGGTGCAGGGCGAGGTGTACAACAAGTCGCTCAGCATCGAACCGAATGTGGTGTTCGAAGGCTCGTCGCGCCGTCTCGAGCGGGCGGTGGATGCGCCCAGCATCAACGAAGCGAAGGTCCCGAGCCAGGCCCAGCCAGCCGCGGCGCTGCCGGCGGTCGAAGAGCCGCTCGAACTGGTGCCGCAGCAATTCGCCGAACTGCCGGGTGAAGTCGATAACGACGTTCTGGCCTGATTAAGGGCAGGTCGTCAGCGTCACCGGATCGGCTTTCTTGTCGGGCAGGTAGTCGCCCATCGGCTTGCAAGCCTGTCCCTTTGCTTCGCCGATACAGACCTGCCAGTCGCCGACCGTCATGCCGGAGCGCCGCAGGATGACCTGTGGCAGCGGCGCGACATGCGGATTGTAGCGCCACCACTTTCCATCGAACTTGGCGTCGGGCGGCGGCTCCATGCCGGCGCCCGTGCCCTGCACGCGGTCCTCGAGCAGCACGACGCCGGCCGGGGTTGCGCGATAGTCTTCTTCCCAGCGGATCTTCTCGATCGAGTGCGTCCAGGCCAGCGTCAGCGCCATCGTGCCGAGCCGCACGGTGGCGCCAGCCGCGAGCAGGCAGAACTCCATCGCTTACTCCGCGGCCGTGGCGGTGGCCGGCGTCTGCCGGTTGCGGTGCTGCCAGAACTGGTAGGCGAGGAAGGCGCCGCAACAGACGAAGCCGATCGGGTCGGTGTACGGATATTCCAGCACCAGCAACACCGCCGAGCCGAAGGCGACGATGCGCGCGATCCAGCCGACCGGGCCGAGGAAATAACCGATCGCGGTCACGCCCCACAGTGTCACGGCAATCACGGCCTTGAGCACCATGTAGACAGCGGCGGCGGCGAAACCCCATTCGGCGACGTGGTTGCCGACCGGCTGCAGCATCAGCGCCGGCGAGTAGATCGCCATGAACGGCACGATCCAGCCGGGCAGGGCTATCTTCACCGCCGTCCAGCCTATCTTGAATCCGCTTTCCTTGGCGATTGACGCGGCCGCGAAGGCGGCGAGCGCCACCGGCGGCGTCAGGTCGGCCATGATGCCGAAGTAGAACACGAACATGTGCGACACGATCAGCGGCACGCCGAGATGCAGCAGCGCCGGCGCCGCGATCGACGAGGTGATGATGTAGTTCGGGATGGTCGGGATGCCCATGCCGAGGATCAGCGACACCAGTGCGGTGAGGCACAGCGACAGGAAGATCGAGCTTTCGCCGACCGAGACGATGACGCGGACGAAGTTGGTCGCGGCGCCGGTGAGCGTCAGGGTGCCGATGATGGTGCCGACCAGCGCGCAGGCGACGCCGACCGGCAGCGCGTGCCGGGCGCCGTCGGCCAGCGAGTTGAGCGCGATGCTCAGCGTCTCGCGGCCGCCCTTGACGAAGACGGTGATCGCCATCAGCGCCACCACCATCGAGATCAGGAGCCAGATGCCGAACTCGAAGAACAGCGCCGCCGACAGGCCGAGCGCGATCCAGAACACGATGCGCAGCACCGGCGCCGGAATGGCGGCGACGATCGGATGGCTGAAGATCACCATCACGGTGAGGCCGAGGCCGACGGTGCCGGCGAACAGCGGCGTGTAGCCGGCGAACAGGAGGACCACCAGCGCGGCGAGCGGCATCAGCAGATACCAGTTCTTGCGCAGCGCCGCGATCGGGCTCGGGGTCTGGTCCTTCGACAGGCCGACGAGGCCGCGCTTGCCGGCTTCCAGGTGCACGGCCCAGAACGCCGAATAGTAGTAGAGAACGGCCGGAACGACCGCCGCGATGCAGACCGCGGAGTAGGGCACGTTGATGGTTTCCGCCATGATGAAGGCGACGGCGCCCATCACCGGCGGCATGATCTGGCCGCCCATCGACGACGTCGCCTCAACGGCGCCGGCGAAATAGGCCGGATAGCCGAAGCGCTTCATCAGCGGAATGGTGAACTGGCCGACGGTGACGACATTGGCGATGCCGGAGCCGTTGATCGTGCCCATCAGACCCGACGAGATCACGGCGACCTTGGCGGGGCCGCCGCGCCTGTGGCCGACGAGACCCATCGAAATGTCGTTGAACAGCGAGATCATGCCGGCGCGCTCGAGGAAAGCGCCGAACAGGATGAACAGGAAGATGTAGGTCGAGGACACATAGATCGGCGTGCCGTAGATGCCTTCGGTGCCGCCGAACATCTGGTCGATGACCTGGCCGAAATCGTAGCCGCGGGTGTTGAGCGGGCTCGGGAAGTACTCGCCGAAGAAGGCGTAACTCAGGAAGATGGCGCAGATGATCGGCAGGATCGGCCCCATCATGCGGCGGCCGGCTTCGAACACCAGCAGCACCACCAGCACGCCGACCGCGATGTCCATGGTGCTCGGGTCGCCGGCGCGGGTGATGAGGTCCTCGTAGAACACCCAGTGATAGAGGCCGAGCACGAAGCCGGCGATGCCGAGCGCCCAGAAGGCGGCCTTCATCATCCGCCTGTCGGTCAGCGTGGCGCTGACGCCGAATACGACGACCATCAGGAAGCCGACATGCACGGAGCGCACGATCTGGCTCGGCAGCGGCGAGAACATGGCCGTGACGATCTGGAACGTCGAGAAGGCGACGGCGATCCAGAACAAAGTGCGCCCTTCGAAATTGGTGCCCCAGCCTTTTTCGAGCTGGGCTTCGGCTTTGGTCTGGCCGGGAATGGGCGCACCCGGCTGCACGGCGGCGATGTCGGCGTCGGTCATGGTTCGGTCCTGGAGGCGAGTGGTTTCGTCATTCCGCGACGCGCGCGGCGCGTCCTGGGATGAAGAAATCGATGAAGAAACGGCGCGAAGGCTGGGTCGCCTTCGCGCCGTCCGGAGCGCGTCTTACAGCGCGCCCTTTTCCTTGTAGAACTTCTCGGCGCCCGGGTGCAGCGGCGCCGGCGGGTTCTTGCCCGCAGCGTCGATCTTGATCGCCTTGGCGGCGGCGTGCGCGGCCTGCAGCGTCGGCAGCGCGTCGAACAGATCCTTGGTCATCTGATAGACGAGGTCGTCCGACAGCTTGGCGTTGGTGACGAGATAGTTCTGCACCGCCGCCGCGGCGACGTCCTTGTCGTTGCCCGGATAGGTGCCGCCGGGGATGGTGACAGCCTGATAGGGCGTGCCGACCTTCTCGACCACCGACTTCGGAATTTCGACGATGACGCACTCGACCGACGCGCACAGGTCGCGGATCGCCGAGACGCCGAGACCGGCCGAGATCAGCGTGGCGTCGAGCTGACGGTTCTTCATCAGTTCGACGGACTCGTTGAACGGCAGATACTCGACCTTGCCGAGATCCTTGTAGCTCATGCCGGCGCCTTCGAGGATGGCGCGGGCGTTGAGCTCGGTGCCCGACTTCGGCGCGCCGACCGACAGGCGCTTGCCCTTGAGATCGGCGAGCGTCTTGACGCCGGAATCCTTCAGCGCGGCGATCTGGATGTAGTTCGGATAGATCGCGGCGACGGTGCGCAGCTTGTCGAGCTTGGCCTTGAAGCCGACTTCGGCGTTGCCCTTCCAGGCGTCGGCGAGCGAGTCACCGAGCGTGAAGGCGAGTTCGCCCTTGCCCTGCTGGATCAGGTTGAGGTTCTCGACCGAAGCCTTGGTCGACTGCACCGAGGGCTTCGAGTCCTTGATCTTCTCGGCATAGACCTTCGAGATCGCGACGCCGAGTGGATAATAAACGCCGCCCGTGCCGCCGGTGAGAATGTTGATGAATTGGTCGGCGTAGGCCTGCATCGGCAGCGCCATCATGGCGCCGGCGAGAGCGGTCGCGCACAGACGTCGGGATAAAGTCATTGATTGATCCTCCTGGTTTCCTCAATTGGCTGTCTGCCTTTACGGCTTGCGTCTGGTCGTTAACAAGAACCGTGCCAGCAGCGATGGGCGCACTTGTGCACCATCATCACGCGGGTTCAAGAGGTTAGTTGCACATCGCCTGTATGCGGACGCGCGCTTGGCAAGATCTTGCCGATCCGCTCGTTCGGCCCGGCGGAAACCTGCCGGAATGCGGAACTAGCCGGTCTGTTCCGTCGCGTCGCGACGGCTGATGCCGTGCCGAGTCATCTTCTCATTGAGCGTGCGGCGCGGAACGCCCAGCGCCTGCGCGACGGCGGCCATGTCGCCGCGATGCTCGCGAATGGCGGCTGCGATCAGTTCGCGCTCGAAGGCGGCGAGTTGCGCCGGCAGCCAGGCCGCGGCCGCGTCCAGGGCGGGCAATGCCAGCTGCTCCGCCGGCGTCTCCAGGCCGATGGCGAAACGCTCGGCCGCTGTGCGCAATTCACGCACGTTGCCCGGCCAATCGTGGCGCAGCAGCGCCGCGATATTGCCCTTGTCGAGCGGCCGCAACTCGCGGCCGTGACGGTGCGCGGCCTCGCTGGCGAAATGCAGGAAGAGCAGGGGAATATCCTCGCCGCGCTCGCGCAGCGGCGGCAGCACGATCTCGCCGACGTGCAGGCGATAATACAGATCCTGGCGGAAGCGCCCGGCTTCGCTCGCCGCCTTGAGATCTTCCTTGGTGGCGGCGACGATGCGCAGATCGAGCGGGATCGGCCGGTTGGAGCCGAGGCGTTCGATGTGCCGCTCCTGAACCGCGCGCAGCACCTTGGCCTGCAAGGCGAGCGGCATGCTTTCGATTTCGTCGAGCAGCAAGGTGCCGCCATTGGCGTATTCGAGCCGGCCGACGCGGACGCCGCGGGCGCCGGTGAAGGCGCCGGCCTCGTGGCCGAACAATTCGCTCTCGAACATGTCGGCGGGAATGGCGGCGCAGTTGATGGCGACATAGGGACCGGAGGCGCGGCGCGACAGATCGTGCAGCGCGCGGGCCACGACCTCCTTGCCGGTGCCGGTCTCGCCCATGACGATGACATCGCAATCGACGCTGGCCAGCGCCGCGATCTTGGCGCGCATGGCCGCGGCCTGCGGGCTCGACCCGATCACGCGGCCGGCGAGATTCTCCTCGCCGCCGAGCAGCGAGCGCAGGCGAATGACCTCGCGCATCAGGCGGCGCTTGTCGTCCGCCTTGCGGATGACCTCGACCAGATGTTCGGGCTCGAACGGCTTGAGCAGGAAATCGTAGGCGCCGAGCCGCATCGCCTCGACAGCGAGTGGCACGTCGCCATGACCGGTGATGAGGATCACGGGCAAGGTCGGGTCGAGTTCGGTGAAATGCCGCAGCACCGACAGGCCGTCGGCGCCGGGCATGCGCACGTCGCTGACGATGACGTCCGGCGGGTCGGCCGCCGCCATCGCGAAGGCGCGTTCGGCGCTGTCGGCGGCGGCGACGTCAAAGCCGGACAGCTCGAGCCATTGCACGGACGAGGTGCGCAGCGCTTTGTCGTCGTCAACGAACAGGACGCGGCAGGCCATCGTCAGGCCCCGAGCGCGGTGACGGCTGGCGCGGCGGCCTGCGCGAGCGGCAGGCTGAACGAGAATTCGGCGCCGCCGCCGTCACGGTTCTGGGCGCGCAGGCGCCCGCCGTGATCCTCGATGATGGCGTAGGAGATCGACAGGCCGAGGCCGAGACCCTTGCCGACCTGCTTGGTGGTGAAGAACGGATCGAACACCGATGCCATGTCGCCGGCCGCGATGCCGGAGCCGGTGTCGGCGACGCCCACCTGCACCTGGTCGTCGTTCTGCATGACCGACACCGCGATCATGCGCTCGCGCGCATGGGACACCGCATCGGCGGCATTGCTCAGGAGGTTGAGCAGCACCTGCTCGAGCCGCGTCGCATTGCCGGTGACCATGACGCCGCCGGCCGGCATGTCGATGACCGTGCGCACGCCTTCGGCGCCGAGCCGGGCATTGGCCAGCGCCAGCGCGCGCTGCACGACGACCGTGACATCCACCGGCTCCATCTCGCCGAAATCCTTGCGCGCGAAGGCGCGCAGATGCTGCGTCAGTTCGCTCATGCGCGCGACGAGGTCGTCGATGGTCGCCACCGTCGCGGCGGCGCGTTCGGTCGCGCCGTTGCGGATCAACAGTTTGGCGCTCGCCAGGGTCGTCTTCAACGCGGCGAGCGGCTGGTTGATCTCATGGGCCAAAGCCGCCGACATCTGGCCGAGCGCGGCGAGCTTGCTCGCCTGCACGAGTTCGTCCTGCGCGCGCTTGAGCGCTTCCTCGGCGCGACGGCGGTCTTCGATCTCGCGGCTCAGGCTGTCATTGGCGCGGACGAGTTCCTGCGTGCGCTCGGTGACGCGCTGTTCGAGGAGGTCATGGGCGTCGAGTTTGGCGCGCAACGCGGCCCGGCGGCCGCGCCACCACAGGAACAGCAGCAGCAACACCGCCGCGGTCAGCGCGGAGGCGGCGCCGGCGAGAATGGCGGCGTGGCGGATCGGGGCGAGATCAGTAAACGAATAGAGCGTCCAGCCGTAGCCTTCGAGATCGGAGCGCGTGACGAGGAAGCTGTGCTGCTCGTTGTCCGCCATCTCTATCTTCACGACATCGCCGTTGGCCGGCGACTGGGCATGCTTGAGCAGCGGCCAGCCTTCCAGCGAGATGCCGGAATATTGCATCGAGCGCCGGATGTCGGCGCGTTCAGTTTCGCTCAGCGGGCGGATCGGGCGGTACTTCCAGTTCGGCGGACTGGCGAGAAACAGGACGCCGCGGTTGTCGGCGAGCGCGATGTTGCTGCCGGCCGAACGCCAGTCGGCTTCGAGGCCCTCGAGCGAGATCTTCACCACCGCGACGCCGAGCAACGTGCCGTTACGCCACACCGGCCGCGACAGGAAATAGCCCGGCTCGCCGGTGGTGACGCCTATGGCGAAGAACTGGCCGCGGCCATGCTCCACGGCGTCGCGGAAATAGGGACGAAAGCTGTAGTTCTCGCCGACGAAGCTTTTGGGCTGGTCGTAATTGCTCGCCGCCAGCGTCAGGCCCGACGCATTCATGATGTAGAGGTCATCGGCCCCGGCCGCGGTCGCCAGCGCGGCGAGCGAGCGATTGACGCGGTCGATGAGCGCACGATCGGTCGGCGCCTGCAGCATGCGGTGGATGCCCTCGTCATTGGCGAGAACGAAGGGCAGGGTACGGAATCGCTCGACCACCTGATCGAGCGTCGAGGCATAGAGGCCGATGCGCTCGTCACCGGTCGCCCTCGCCTCGGCCCGGCCGCTGCGGTCGTAGACGAGATAGCCGCAGGTGCCGACGGCCGCGATGACCAGCAGCGCCGCGCACCAGGACAGGATCGATTTCGACGGGACTTTCACACACGGATACTCCAGCGGGCCGCAATGTGCGTGAAGGCGCCCGCCAAGACAAGTTGGGCGCGGGCAGCCGTCGGGGCCGGTTCCGTGGCTCTATTGCGCCGCAGCGGCGCGGGCGATTTTGCCCGCCGCGCAAACGTGATATGGCCGGGGGGCGACGGACTGCGATCGAGACGAAGGCGAAAAGCCCGCGATCGGCAGAATTGGATTGGGGGGACGATGACCGCGGACGAGAAGACGGCTGCCGTAACGGATGACAGCATTTCCGCCGAGGGCCTGCGCAAGGCCGAAGAATATGTCCAGCAGGAAGAAGGCGCGGGCAACCGCCTGACCGGCTGGGTCGGCACCGCGGTGATCGGCATCGCCATTGCGATGACCTTGTTCCACCTCTACGCGGCCTACGACATCGTCCCGACGCAGCCGCTGCGCTACATCCACGTCGCCTTCGTGCTGCTGCTCAGCTTCATGCTCTTTCCCATGGCGGATCGTTTTCGCAACCGCCTGCAATGGTTCGACGTCATCCCGGCGCTCGCCGGCATCGTCATCATCCTTTACGCCCTGTGGGGCGGCGAGGACTTCACCGACCGCGCCACGGTGCCCGACCGGATGGACGTCATCATGGGGGGCCTGTTCATCGTGCTCGTGCTCGAGGCGGCGCGGCGCACCACCGGCCCGATCATGCCGATCGTCGCCATTCTGTTCATCGCCTATGCGATGCTCGGCCCGCATCTGCCGCCGCCATGGACGCATCGCGGCTTCGACATCGCGCGCCTGGTCGGCCATCTGTTCATCACGCTCGAAGGCATCTTCGGCGTCGCGGTGGACGTGTCGGCGTCGCTGATCATCATGTTCACGATCTACGGCGCTATTCTCCAGCATTCCGGCGCCGGCAAGTTCTTCATCGACTTCTCGCTCGCCGTGATGGGCGGCAAGCCGTCGAGCGCCGGCCGCGCCGTCGTCGCCTCATCGTTCCTGCTCGGCGGGCCGTCGGGCTCGGGCGTCGCCACCACGGTGATGATCGGCACGGTCGCCTGGCCGATGCTCAAGAAAGCCGGCTTCGAGCGCAATGCCGCGGGCGGCCTGCTCGCCGCCGGCGGCCTCGGCGCCATCATCTCGCCGCCGGTGCTGGGCGCGGCGGCGTTCCTGATCGCCGAGTTTCTCAAGATCGGCTATCTCGATGTCATCTGGATGGCGGTGATTCCGACCTGTCTCTATTACCTGTCGCTCGTCTTCATGGTCGAGCTCGACGCGCTGCGCTTTGGCGCCCGCGAGGTCGTGTTCAAGCAGGACATGACCATCGCGCAGATGACGCGGCGCTACGGCTTCCACTTCGTGTCGCTGGTCGCGGTCGTCATCTTCATGGTGATCGGCTTCTCGCCGATGCTGTCGGTTTTCTATTCGACGGTGCTCGCCTTCACCATGAGCGCGCTGGCGCCGGAGACCGCGCTCGGCCCGCGGCGTCTGCTGCTGGCGCTGCTCGCCGCCAGCGTCGGCATCGCCGTGCTGATGGCGGTTCCCGGCGTGTCGCTGTCGGCGGCCGGCAGCGCCTTGCAGACCTATTTTCCGCTGCTCATCCTCGTGATCATGGGCGCCATCGCCTATCTCGGCCTGACGCAGAAAGGCCGTGAGAAAGTGCCGAGCGCGGCCAAGATGACCTCGGCGCTGGCCGACGGTTCGATCGGCGTGCTCAGCGCCGCGACCACCTGCGCCGCCGCCGGCATCATCGTGGGCGTCGTCACGCTGACCGGCCTCGGCCTCAAGTTCTCATCGATTGTCATCGACATGGCCGGCGGCAGCCTGCTGCTGACCGCGATCTACACGTCGCTCGTCGTGTGGATCATCGGGCTCGCGGTGCCGGTGACGGCGTCCTACATCATCTGCGCGGTGATCGCGGCGCCGGCGCTGATCAAGCTCGGCGTGCCGGACTACGCCGCGCACATGTTCATCTTCTATTACGCGGTGCTCTCGGAAGTGTCGCCGCCGACGGCGCTGTCGCCTTTCGCCGCCGCGGCGATCACCGGCGGCGATCCCTACAAGACCACCTTGCAGGCGTGGAAATACACGCTGCCGGCCTTCCTCGTGCCCTTCGTCTTCGTGCTCGATCCGCTTGGCATCGGCCTGCTGATGAAGATCCCGAAGGACGGCTCGTGGCTCGACATCGTCTGGATCGCCGTCGTCACCGCGGCCGGTCTGGCGGCGCTGTCCGCCGCGGCGCAGAGCTGGGCGCTGCGGCATACCCCGCCGGTCGAACGCTTCCTGTTCCTGATCGCGGGCCTGCTGCTGGTGTTCCCCAGTTTGCTCGAGGCCATGCTCGAATACGTCACCGGGCTCGATATTCCGCACCCGGCGCCGTTCGGGATCGCGATTGGCGCGGCGGTTCTGTTGTGGCAGTGGAAATCGCCGCGACCTTCGGCCGCGTCGGTCTGACGCCGGAAAGGCCGTTGGAATTGCCGGATTGAACCGGCACAATAAAGACGAGAAGCCGGGGATACCCGGCCGGACTTCAAAATCAGCGTTACTAAAAAAACAGCAATGGGAGGCGACAACAATGAACAGGCTTTTCGTCGGCGTACTGGCGGCTGCGGCCACCGTGGCGCTTTCAGTGAGCGGCGCGACGGCGCAGCAGAAGACCATCGCCATCGGCACGGGCGGCACGGGCGGCGTTTATTATCCGATCGGCGGCGGCCTCGCCAATCTCCTGTCGAAGAACCTGCCGAACACGCAGGCCACCGCCGAAGTCACCGGCGGCTCCGTCGATAACCTCAAGCTCATCGGCTCGGGCCAGAGCGAACTCGGCTTCTCGATGGCCGACGCCGCGCTCGATGCCTATAGCGGTGTCGACAAGTTCAAGGGCAACAAGGTCGGCCTGCAGACGCTGATGGTGCTCTATCCGAACGTCATGCACGTCGTGACCATCGATGGCACCGGCGTCAACTCGGTCGCCGATCTCAAGGGCAAGCGCGTATCGACCGGCTCGCCCGGCAGCGCCACCGAAGTGATGGCGTTCCGCGTCATCGAGGCCGCCGGTCTCGACAAGGACAAGGACATGAAGCGCGAGCGCCTCGGCGTCGCGGAATCGGTCAACGCCATCAAGGATCACAAGATCGATGCCTTCTTCTGGGTCGGCGGCCTGCCGACGGCGGCGGTCACCGATCTCGGCGCCACGCCCGGCGTGACCATGAAGCTGGTCGATCACTCGGACGTCGTGAAGAAGATGAACGAGAAGTACAACAATCTCTACGCGACCGCCGACATCAAGGCCGGCACCTATCCGAACCAGAGCAAGCCGAACAAGGCGACCGCGGTGTGGAACATCCTCGTCACAGGCAGCAAGATGTCGGACGACGAGGCCTACAACATCGTCAAGCTCATCGTGGACAAGAAGGCCGACCTGGTCGCCGTGCACAAGGAAGCCAACAGCTTCTCGGTCGAGAACCAGATCAAGGACAACTCGCCGGTGCCGTGGCATCCGGGCGCGGTGAAGTTCTTCAAGGAGCGCGGCGCGAAGATGTAAAGCGGCGTCGCCGGGACATGCGAGCGGCCCCGCCTCGGGCGGGGCCGTTTTTTTTAATGCGTGTGGCGGGCCGCCGCCGGCCACAACGTCGCGGCGAAATAGACGATGGCGCTGAGCACGGCGATGCAGAAGCTCACCGGCCAGTCCGTCTCGAAGGCGATGGCGATGCCGAGCCAGGCTTCCGCCAGCGCGAGCAGGGCGGCCGTGACCAGACCGCTCCACAGGCCGCCGGTTATGCGTTGCGCGGCGGCGGCGGGTCCGACCATCAGCGTGAATACCATCAGCACCCCGACGATCTGCGCGCAGGCGGCGACCGCCAGCGCCACGATGGCGAGGAAGGCGGTGGAGATGAAGCGCATCGGCACGCCCTTGGCCTCGGCGAGCTCCGGCTGCAGCGTCGCGAAGATCAAAGGCCGCATGATCGCGCCGAGCCCGACGATGGTGAGGCCGCCGAGCAGCGCCAGCGCGCCGATCATGGCGCGATCGACCGCCAGCACGTTGCCGAACAAGAGCGCCGTCGCCTGCGTCGCGAACGACGTGTAGTAATGCAGGAACAAGAGGCCGAAGCCGAGCGCCAGCGCCAGCACGACGCCGATGGCAACGTCGCGGTTCGAGATGCGCTCGCTCATCGCGCCCATGGCGATGCCGGCGATGACGGTGAAGCCGACCAGCCCCCACAGCGGCGACAGGCCGATCAGTCCGGCGCCGGTCGCGCCGGCAAAGCCGATATGCGAGAGCGCGTGACCGGCGAAGGTCTGCCCGCGCATCACCAGGAAATATCCGGTCACGCCGGACACGACGGCGACGATGCCGGCGGCGATGAAGGCGTTGGTGATGAATTCGTATTGGAACATGGTGCTGTGGCCTTAGTGCTCATGCCCGTAGTGGCCATGATCATGCCCGTGCTCATGATCATGCTGGTGCGCGTCGCGTTCGACATCGCGGCCGCGTGACATGACGAAGATGTGGCCGCCGGCGCGCAGCACTTCGATCTCGGTGCCGTAGAGCTGCGACAGCACCGGCGCGGTGACCACCTCATCGACGGTGCCGAGCGCGGCGTGGCCGTTGCCGAGATACAGCACCTTGTCGATGGCCCCGAGCAACTGGTTGAGTTCGTGCGCCGAAAACAACACCGTAATGCCGCGCTCGCGCGCGATCCTGCGCACCACGTCGATGACGACTTCCTGGTGCCGGGCATCGAGGCTGATCAGTGGCTCGTCGAGCAGCAACAGCTTCGGCTTGCCCATCAGCGCCTGCGCCAGCAGCAGGCGCTGGCGTTCGCCGCCGGACATGTCGGACAGCGGCCGCCGGGCCAGATCGCTGGCGCCGACGGCGTGCAGCGTTTCCTCGATGGCGTGGCGGTCGGCGGCCTTGAGCGAGGGCAGGCCCCAGCGCTCGCCGTGCAGCGAACTGGCGATGTAATCGAGGCCGCGCACGCGCAGGTCGGGCAGCACGGTGCGCAGTTGCGGCAGGTAGCCGATGGCTGACGTGCCGAATTTCGGCGTTTCGCCGAACACGCGCAGCGTGCCGGCGCTCGGCGGCACCAGGCCGAGAATGGCGCGCATCAGCGTCGTCTTGCCGGCGCCATTGGGGCCGAGCACGCCGACGAAGTCGCCCGCCTGAACAGCGAAGCTGACATCGCGCAGCACGGCGCGGTGGCCGAGCGTGATGGTGGCGTGGTCGAGAGTGATGACGGAGGTCAAATTAGATGCTCGTCGTATCCGTGTACTCAGGTGCGCTCCTTCTCCCCTTGGGGGAGAGGGTTGGGGTGAGGGGGCAAGTGATTATCGACAGTTTGTAACCCCTCACCCGGCACGCGTTCCGCGTGCCGACCTCTCCCTATGGGAGAGGTGAAGCGCGTCCGCGGTATCGATTAGCCTTACGAATTCGCGCCGTCGAGCGCCTTGTCGAGGGCGTCGAGCTCGCCGACCATCCAGTCGGCGAAGCTGACGCCTTCCGGCTTGGTTTCGGTCACGGCAACGACCGGCACCTTGGCCTTCTTCGCCACGGTCAGCAGCCGTTCGGTCAGCTTTTCCGATACCTGCTTGTTGTAGATCAGCGCCTTGACCTTGTGGTTCTTCAGGTCGTTCTCGAACGCGGCGATGTCGCGGGCGCTCGGCTCGGTATCGTTCATCATCGCGAGCTGAAATTTCTCGTTGCGCATGGTGAGACCGACAGCTTCCGCCATCAGCCCGAACACCGGTTCGGTGGCGGTCACCGCCTTGCCCTTGTGCTTGTCGCGAAGCTGGCCGACGCGCTGGGTGACGCGCTCGAGCTGCGCCAGGGTCTTGTCGAGATTGGCGGCATAATCCGCCGCATGGGCGCTGTCGGCCTTGCTGAAGGCGGCGGCGATCGCCTTGGCGACGGCCGGCATGGTCGCCGGCGCGTACCACAGATGCGGGTTGCCGCCGGTCTTGGCGCCGACGATCTCGCCGGCATTGATGACGACGCGGTTCGGCCGCGGCGCCGCCTGCATCAGCTTCGGCATCCACGGGTCGTAATCGGCGCCGTTGAGGATGACGATTTGCGCGTCGGCGATCTGCTTGACCACGCCGGGCGTGGTTTCGAACAAATGCGGGTCCTGGTCCGGGTTGGACATGATGCTGGTGACCGTCACATGGGCGCCGCCGATGTCACGGGCGATCTCGCCATAGAAGTTCTCGGCGGCGACCACGGCGATCTTGCCGTCGGCGGCCTGCGCCGGCGCCCCGGCGAGCGGCATGACGAGAAGGGCAAGCAAGGCGGCGGCGATATGGACGCGCATCGGCATTCCTCATGGGTGCTGGGCGAATAGATGTAACATTATAACATTTCTTTTGGCAAGACTAAGGCGCGGACCCGGCGGTGGTGGGCGACGGCGCGCGGCGGTCTTGATCGGCGCTTCGGCGGCGCTATCAGGAAGGCATCGCCGCGCCATTTGAGGCCGCCGGCGCGGAGGACCGTGCCGATGGCCGCCATGCTGACCCGAGACGTCCTGAGGAGCTATCTGGCCGACATGCCGAACGGCCACGTCTTCGACCTGACCTATGGTCAGTTCGCGGGCCTATTTCCGCCGGGGGAGCCCGATCCGTTCGCGCGGTCGGCGCTGCGCGCCTTCGCCAACGAATGCGGATGCGACGTGGTGCAGGATGTCGCCGAAGCGCGTTACGAGCTGCGCAAGCGCTAGGGAGCGGCGAGGAGAGGTATTCAGCCGAATCGGCGGCCGACGCGGACGTCGCGCTGGACGCGGCGAAGTTCGTCTTCCAGGCGCTTGATCTCGCGCGTCATCTCGGCGAGCGCGCGCAACATGCTCTCATTGATGTCCCGCTGGCCGATCTGGGCGCGCGCGTTTTGCAGGAAGTTTTCAATGGCCGTGAGCGACATGGACAGACCTGAAGGCGGCGAAGTTGAAAGCGTTGTTGGAACCAGCCTAGGCGGCAAGAGTGAACAAAACTGAAAAATCGCCGTGAAACTTCGAGACGACGGCGCGGCGCGCCGTGCGTCAAAAGCCCTGAAAATGGCCGCAAAATGAAGCGAGGCAACCGGATGTGTGACCACCCGGCTGCCTCTCGCCCGGACAAACGGCATCACTAATCTGTCCAAGGGCTGGAACCAGAATACCAGCCTGCCGCGAGGGTCGCGGCTTCAGCTTGTTCTGGTAGTTAATCGGCGTGGTAAAGCGCGAACGCCTCTGCGGAGGCCCGCGCGCCCTGCCGCAGCGTTAATATTTGTCTCCCAAGCGCAACAGCGTGTGGGTTTCGTCTTCCGCCCGTTGCATATGCGACAGATGTCCGCAAAATGCCGCAAACGCTTCGAGTGGACCATGAAAAGCCCGAAAATCGAACTTCCCAATGCCGAATCCGCCGCCCGTCTCAGCCGACGCGCATTTACCTTAGGCCTGCCGCTGTTCGTGGCGGGCTGTGTCACCGCCGACTATGGCGGCATGAGCGACGGGGGACACACGATTTCCGCCGTCGAGAACCTCGATCCGTCGCTGGCGCGCACAGAGGTGTCGTGGAACGGCCCCGAGAAACCGGGCACCATCGTCGTTAACGTGCCGCAGCGCCGGCTCTATCTCGTCGAGGCCGGCGGCCGGGCGATTCGCTACGGCGTCGGCGTCGGCCGCAGCGAAGCGCTGAATTTCCGCGGCAGCGCCGTCATCGGCCGCAAGGAGAAGTGGCCGCGCTGGACGCCGACCGCGAACATGATGTCGGCCATTCCGCGCTACCGCGCCTTTGCCGGCGGCATGGCCGGCGGTCCCGACAATCCGCTCGGGCCGCGCGCGCTTTATCTCTACCGCGGCGGACGCGACACCTACTTCCGCTTGCACGGCACCATCGAGCCGGAGACCATCGGCACCGCGGTGTCGAGCGGCTGCATCCGCCTTTACAACCAGGACATCATCGACCTCTACAACCGCGTGCCGGTCGGCGCCCAGGTGAAGGTGATTCAGAGCTAGAAGTGGTGGAACTCATCGGCCTCTCGGGCATTACAAAACGGGCCATGTGCTAATCAGACGGCCTGTAACGATTCGTATTCGACACCCCGGGAGATAGAACATGCTCAAGAAGGTCTTGGTTGTGAGCGTCATGGCTCTGGCGCTGGCTGGCTGCGAAACCGCGCGGCAGGATCGCGTTGCCGGTGGCGCGCTGATTGGCGCCGGTGGCGGCGCCCTCGTCGGCGGTCTGGCTTCCGGTACGGCTGGCGGCGCGGTTGCCGGCGGTCTGGTCGGTGCTGCGGCCGGTGCGATCATCGCGGACGCGACCAATCCGGGTCGCTGCTACTGGCGCGACCGCTACGGCCGCCGCCACTACGTGCGCTGCCGCTAAGCCATCTGAGCTGAATCACATCGAAAGGCCGCCCCTCGGGGCGGCCTTTCTGCATTTTGCGGGCGAAAAGGGTGGTTTTGCATGGGCGGCGGGGAGGCCCTATATGTCTGGCCCAAGGAGCCCATTTTCCCAAAAAGCGACAGACCATGACCGATGCCACGTCCGCGGCCGATCCGGCCGGCAAGATCCCCGTTACCGTGCTCACCGGCTATCTCGGCGCCGGCAAGACCACGCTGCTCAACCGCATTCTGACGGAGCCGCACGGCCAGAAGTTCGCCGTCATCGTCAACGAATTCGGCGAGATCGGCATCGACAACGACCTCGTGGTGGACGCCGACGAGGAAGTGTTCGAGATGAATAATGGCTGCATCTGCTGCACGGTGCGCGGCGATCTCGTGCGCATCATCGACGGCCTGATGCGCCGCAAGGGCAAGTTCGACGCCATCATCGTCGAGACCACCGGGCTCGCCGATCCGGCGCCGGTGGCGCAGACCTTCTTCATGGACGAGAACGTCGGCGCCAAGACCCGGCTCGACGCCGTGGTAACGGTGGCCGACGCCAAGTGGCTCAAGGACCGCCTCAAGGACGCGCCGGAGGCCAAGAACCAGATCGCCTTCGCCGACGTCATCGTGCTCAACAAGACCGATCTCGTCACGCCGGCCGAGCTCGAGGAAGTCGAGGCGCGCATCCGCGGCATCAATCCTTACGCCAAGCTGCATCGCACCGAGCGCGCCCGCGTCGATATCAAGGACGTGCTCGGCCGCAACGCCTTCGACCTCGACCGCATTCTCGAGATCGAGCCGGCCTTCCTCGAAGCCGACGAGCATGATCACGATCATCATCACCACGATCATGACCACGGGCACGATCACGGTCACCATCACCATGGCGGGCTGAAGCACTATCACGACGAGGAGATGCAGAGCATTTCGGTGTCGTCGGACAAGCCGCTGTCGCCGGACAAGTTCTTTCCGTGGATCCAGGAGCTTGTGCAGACCGAGGGCAAGGACATCCTGCGCTGCAAGGGCATCCTGTCGTTCAAGGATGACGACGAGCGTTTCGTCTTCCAGGGCGTGCACATGATCCTGGACGGCGATCATCAGCGCAAATGGAAGGACGGCGAGGAGCGCGTCTCCCGCGCGGTCTTCATTGGGCGGCACTTGCCGGAAGAGAAGATCCGCAAGGGTTTCGAAGCCTGCGTGGCTTAACAGTTCTGGTCATTCCGGGGCGCGGTCGTTAGACCGCGAGCCCGGAATCCATAACCCCTGCTTGTGAATATGGATTCCGGGCTCGCCGCTTTCGCGGCGCCCCGGAATGACAGAAGAAGATGACCGACCTCAACACCCCGCTCCCCTCGCTCGCCGATCGCGCGCGGATTGTCTCCGAAGCCGAAGGCTCGACCATCGTTGGCGTGCACTTCCTGCGTCAGACGCCGGTCTTCGTGCTCGGCGAGGAAGCGCTGCTGTTCGCGCCGGCGGAGAAGCGCACGCGCGTTGCCGCGCATGACGGCGGCATCCTCGTCAGCGCCGCCGATCAGCAGCGCATCGTCACCGGCGGTGACGACGGCAAGCTCGTCGCCACTGATCGCGACGGCAACACGCAAGTGCTGGCGACCGACGAGCGCAAGCGCTGGATCGATCAGGTCGCGCTTGGCCCCGACGGCGCCGTGGCCTGGTCCACCGGCAAGATCGCGCGCGTCAAAACCGGCAAGGGCGAGGTGCGCGAGCATCAGGCGGCCTCGACCGTCGGCGGCCTCGCGTTTTTCCCGAAGGGCTTCCGCGTTGCGATCGCGCATTACAACGGTGTCACGCTCTGGTTTCCAAACGCGTCGGGCGCCAAGCCGGAGACGCTGGAGTGGAAGGGCTCACATCTCGGCGTGATGCTCAGCCCCGACGGCCGCTTCCTCGTCACCATGATGCAGGAGCCGACCTTGCACGGCTGGCGCCTCGCCGATGCCAAGCACATGCGCATGTCCGGTTATTCGGCGCGCGTGCGCTCGCTGTCGTGGTCGCAGGACGGCAGCCTGCTGGCGACCTCCGGCTCCGAACAACTGATCCTGTGGCCGTTCGACGGCAAGGACGGCCCGATGGGCCGCCAGCCGACGATGTATGCGCAATCGCCGGCGCGCTGTACGCGCGTCGCCTGTCATCCCAAGCAGCCGGTCTGCGCCGCGGGTTTTGCCGACGGCACGGTGCTGATGGTGCGCCTCGAAGACGGCGCGCTGATCATGGCCCGCGAGGCTGACGGCCAGAGCGTCAGCGCGCTCGGCTGGAGCCCGGAGGGCCAGGTGCTGGCGATGGGCACCGAACAGGGCGATGCCAGGGTGCTGACGCTCTGAGGTCAGGCGAAGCGCCCCGTCATCCTCCGCTCATTCCCGCGAAAGCGGGAATCCGTTCTTTTGCCGCTTAGTCTGGGTCCCCGCTTCCGCGGGGACGAGCGGAGATTGATCAAGCGCATCGGATCAAAAAAGGGCGGCCCTTCGGCCGCCCTTTGCATTTATTGCTTCACCAGCACGTTCCTGAACTGCCACGGGTCACTCGGGTCGAGATCCTCGGGAAACAGTCCCGGGCGGCCTTTGAGCGGCGTCCAGTCGGTGTAGTAGCCCTTCACCGGCCCGAGATACGGAAGCTGGATCTCGAGCAGGCGATGGAAGTCCATCTCGTCGGCTTCGACGATGCCTTCCTTCGGATGCTCCAGCGCCCAGACCATGCCGCCGATCACCGCCGAGGTCACCTGCAGCGCGGTGGCGTTCTGATACGGCGCCAGCGCGCGAGTCTCCTCGATCGAGAGCTGCGAGCCGAACCAGTAGGCGTTCTTGCCGTGGCCGTAGAGCAGCACGCCGAGCTCGTCGATGCCATCGACGATCTCCTGCTCCTCGAGGATGTGGTGCTTCTCCTGCATCTTGCCCGAGCCGAACAATTCATGCAGCGACACCACGGCATCGTCCGCCGGATGATAGGCGTAGTGGCAGGTCGGCCGGTACACCGCCTTGCCGGCGGCATCGCGCACGGTGAAGTAATCCGAGATCGAGATCGACTCGTTGTGCGTGACGAGGAAGCCGTATTGCGCGCCGCGCGTCGGGCACCAGGTGCGCACGCGCGTGTTGGCGCCGGGCTGCATGAGATAGATCGCCGCGCCGCAGCCGGTCTCGTGCGTCTTCGCGTTGTCCGGCATCCACGTCTCGTGCGTGCCCCAGCCGAGTTCGGCCGGCTGCATGCCTTCCGACAGGAAGCCCTCGACCGACCAGGTGTTGACGAACACCTCGGCTTCCTTCGGCGTCTTGCAGCGCTGCGTGTCGCGCTCGGCGATGTGGATGCCCTTGATGCCGGCGTGGCGCATCAGGTCGGCCCATTCCGCCTTCGACTTCGGCTCCGGTACGTTGAGCTTGAGATCGGCGGCGACGTTGAGCAGCGCCTGCTTGACGAAGAACGACACCATGCCGGGATTGGCGCCGCAGCACGACACCGCGGTGGTCGAGCCGGGCTTGCGCGCCTTCTTGGCGGCGAGCGTCGTCTCGCGCAGCGCGTAGTTCGAGCGCGCTTCCGGGCCTTTCGAGGAATCGAAATAGAAGCCGAGCCACGGCTCGTTGACCGTGTCGATATAGAGCGCGCCGATCTCGTTGCAGAACTCCATGATGTCCACCGAGCCGGTATCGACCGACAGGTTGACGCAGAAGCCCTGGCCGCCGCCGGCAGTGAGCAGCGGACGCAGCACGTCGCGATAATTGTCGCGGGTCAGGCCCTGCTGGATGAAGCGCACGCCGTGCTTCTCGCACAGCGCCTTGCGGCCCTCATCCTTTGGATCGAGCACCACCATGCGCGACTTGTCGAATTTGAAGTGCCGCTCGATCATCGGCAGCGTGCCTTTGCCGATCGAGCCGAAGCCGACCATGACAATCGGTCCGGTAATGGTGGCGTAGATGGGCCAATCGGGCATGGCGTAGCTCCTTCAAGAAAACGTGCCGTCTTATCCGGCCTGTGTGACAAACGGAAGGGACGCCCCGCGCTTTGCGGAGCGTCCCAAGGCTAGGCCGTGGACGGCCTTCTTCTGCGCTTACGCGGCGCGCGAGACCCGGCGAAGACTGTTGGCGCGGGCATCCTGCGCCACGAGTTCGTCGAGGTTCGGCGTCGGCGCCATACGGCCGGCCGGCGCGATCATGCCGCGCGCGCCATCGAGCGCGCCGGCGGTGAGTTCGCGGCCGAGCAGGCGGCGCCGTTCGAACGGTCCCGGCATCCACAGCGCGCCGGTCTTCTCGCCGGAGAAGCCGAAGCGGCTGTAGTACTCGGGATCGCCCACCAGCACGATCGCACCATGGCCGAGCTTGCGCGCGTTCTGGATCGCGCGGCGCACCATGGCGCCGCCGAGGCCTTGCGAGCGGCAGTCTTCGGCGATCGCCACCGGGCCGAGCAGCAGCGCATCCGCGCCGTTGCCGACCGCGATGTTCCACAGCCGGGCGGTGCCGATGACTCTACGGCCTTCCGCGGCGATGAAGGACAGGCCGTCGGCCGGCAGACGGTCTTCGCGCAGGCGCTCGGACGACTTGCGATAGCGCGTGTCGCCGAAAGCGGCGTCGAGCAGCGGTTCGCGCGCGTCGAAGTCGGCGAGCCGTTCGTGGCGGATCTGGATCATGGCAGCGAGCTCCTTCCTCCGACCCGTCATCCTGAGGTGCTCAGCCGAAGGCTGAGCCTCGAAGGATGGGCGGCCCGGGCCGTCGCCCATCGAGGCTCGCGCAAGCGCGCTCGCACCTCAGGGTGATGGGTTCAGTTCAGACGTTTGGGAAAGAGGGGAGGCGGCGCACCGCCTCCCTTAGCTATTAGCGTGACGACCTAGATGTGGATCGTCTTCAACGGCGGGAAACCGTTGAACGCCACCGCCGAGTAGGTCGACGTGTAGGCGCCGGTGCCTTCGATCAGCAGCCTGTCACCGATCTCCAGGCTGACCGGGAGCGGGTAGGGCTGCTTCTCGTACAGCACGTCGGCCGAGTCGCAGGTCGGACCGGCGAGCACGCACGGCGCCATCGCATCCGCGTCCCGCGGCGTGCGGATCGCGTAGCGGATCGACTCGTCCATCGTCTCGGCGAGACCGCCGAACTTGCCGATGTCCAGGTAGACCCAGCGCACGTCGTCTTCCTCGCTCTTCTTCGAGACGAGGACGACTTCGGTTTCGATCATGCCGGCATTGCCGACCATGCCGCGGCCCGGCTCGATGATCGTTTCCGGGATGCGGTTGCCGAAGTGCTTGCGCAGCGCCTTGAAGATGGCGTTGCCGTAGGTCTTCACCGACGGAACGTTCTTCAGGTACTTGGTCGGGAAGCCGCCGCCCAGGTTGACCATCGACAGGTTGATGCCGCGCTCGCCGCACTCCTTGAACACGGCCGCCGCCGAAGCGAGGGCACGGTCCCAGGCATGCTGGTTGCGCTGCTGCGAACCAACGTGGAACGAGACGCCGTAGGGCTCCAGACCCTGACGCAGCGCGTGCTCCAGGACATCGACGGCCATGCCGGGCTCGCAGCCGAACTTGCGCGACAGCGGCCATTCGGCGCCGACGCAGTCCGACAGGATGCGGCAGAAGACCTTCGAGCCGGGGGCCGCGCGGGCCACCTTCTCGACCTCGGCCTGGCAATCGACCGCGAAGAGGCGGATGCCGAGCGCGTAGGCGCGCGCGACATCGCGTTCCTTCTTGATCGTGTTGCCGAACGAGATGCGGTCGGGCGTCGCCCCGGCCGCGAGCGCCATCTCGATCTCCTGGACCGAGGCGGTGTCGAAGCACGAGCCGAGGCTGGCCAGCAGCTTCAGCACTTCCGGCGCCGGGTTCGCCTTGACGGCGTAGAACACGCGCGTGTCCGGCAGCGCCTTGGCGAAGGCGGTGTAGTTGTCCTTGACCACGTCGAGGTCGACGACCAGGACGGGACCCTCGTCGACGCCGCGCTCGCGGCGGTCACGCAAGAATTCACGGATGCGCTCGGTCATTGGCGCACACTCCCAGCTCAAGGAACGGCATCGCCGCTCGATTGGCGCGGTGTAGGAGCTCCCGGCAGGTGCGCGATGGGGACGCAGCCGTGCCGCTAAGCTCTTAACCGCTGTGCTGCCTTGAGATTGGAGGGGAGACCCCGCCTCACTGTTGGCAAAGATGGACAAGCCTCGTCGGTAACCCGTCGCTGGCGGTGGAAGGCCAGCAGAGACCAAAGAAGCCCGCTCCGTCGTTGCTTTAAGTCGCGTCCCCTGCGGAGAGCAGAGTGCGCCGGTTTCGCCTCCGGCTGCCAATCAGAAGACTTGAGGTTACTTACTCTTCCCGTGGGAAGGAGCTCGCTCGCCTCAGGCGGCTGGCCGGCCTCTTGTCCGGCTACCTACCGATTGACACACGACCACAGGCACGTGCGAAATTGGGCAAGAGTGGAAATAACACCTTTCGCGCCGCATGCAAGAGAATTTCTACTGCGCGGCTCAAATCATCCTTAACTTTTGGATGGAGCGCCGGTGCTTCGCTGCTTCGGCGCGGCGTGGTGTCTCAGCCGCGCGCGGTGCGAAAGCGGCGTCAGCCGCGTCTTGACCCAGCGCGGCGTCAGCCGCGCGCGGTGAAAGGCTCGATGCGGTGCGCGAAGCGGATGAACTGCGCCATCACCAGCACGCCGACGATGACGAAGCACACATCGAGGACGCGCTGGCCGGTCGAGCCGAGCTCGAACAGGGTGGCGAGCGCCCAGGAGCCGGCGAAGGCCGCGCCGAACACCTCGGCGCCAATCAGGATCGCCGCCGAGATGACGGTGATGACATTGAGCCAGACGATGCGGCGACCTTGAGCCATGGATCTCTCCTTCGAGCGGCCGCAATCTCTCCGAAAGCGGTGGCCGGATCAAGGCCGGAAGCGGCCCAAGGACCGGGATTGATCTGGCGCATGGCGGGCCGCTGAGCCCCCGGCCACGCTCGCGGCCATGGCGAATGTACCGTTTATCAGCCGTTTACGGCCGCTTTTGATCGTGTGGCCCGCCGCGGGCCTTGCCGCCGGCGCGGCCGCGCATCTGGCGGGCGAGGAGCGGCTTGCTGCGACATTATGGGCGGTGGCGAGCGTGCCGGTGCTGGCCGTGCTCGCCGCCGAGATCGCCGTCAGCCTGCGCCGCGGTGACTTCGGCCTCGACATCGTCGCCGCGCTGTCGATGTCGGCGGCGCTCGTCATCGGCGAGACGCTGGCCGCGGCGATCGTGGCGCTGATGTACGCCGGCGGCCAGGTGCTCGAGAGCTACGCCGCCCGCCGCGCCCGCAAGGAGATGTCGGCGCTGCTGGCGCGGGTGCCGCGCACCGCCATGTGCCACCGCGACGGTCGGCTTGAGGAGGTTGCGCTCGACGACCTCGAGCCCGGCGACCGTGTGCTGATCCGCCGCGGCGATGTCGTGCCGCTCGACGGCACGGTGGCCGACGGCGTCGCCGTGCTCGACCAGTCGGCACTGACCGGCGAATCACTCCCCGTCCGGCTCTCGGCCGGCGACGCCGCGCTGAGCGGTGCGACCAATGCCGGCGACGCCTTCGACCTGGTGGCGACGCGCCGCGCCGCCGATTCGACCTATGCCGGCATCGTCCGGCTGGTGGCGGCGGCGCAGAGTTCGCGGCCGCCGATGGCGCGCATGGCGGACCGCTACGCGCTGTTCTTTCTCGCCGCGACGCTGGCGCTCGCGGGGCTCGCCGGCTGGCTGACGGCGGACCCGGTGCGCGTCGTCGCCGTACTGGTCGTGGCGACGCCATGCCCGCTCATCCTGGCGGTTCCGGTGGCGCTGATGGCCGGCCTGTCGCGCGCCGCCCACGCCGGCATCCTGATCAAGAGCGGCAAGGCGCTGGAGATGCTGGCCCAGGTCAGGGCGCTGGTCATCGACAAGACCGGCACGCTGACCGGCGGCGAAGCCCGTATCGTCGAGACGCGCGTCGCCGGTGGCCTCGCGCCGGACGAGATGCTGCGCATCGCCGCCTCGCTCGACCAGGCGTCGCAGCACATCATCGGCCGGACGCTGGTGGCGGCGGCGCGCGAACGAGGGCTGGCTCTGTCGGTGCCGGCGGCGGTCGAGGAAACGCCGGGCGAGGGCATCAGCGGTCAGGTCGATGGCCGCGCCGTATCTGTCGGCGGCTTCGCCTATGTCGCCGGCCGGGTGGAGGACGGCGAACTTCACAAGCTCAGCCGCAACCACCAGCCCGGCGCCGCCGCCGTGGCGATCGCCATCGACGGCAAGGCCGTCGGCGTCATCGTCCTGGCCGACGTCCTGCGTCCCGGCACCGAGACGCTGCTTCGCGACCTGCGGGCCGCCGGTATCGAGCGCCTGGTGCTGGCGACCGGCGACCGCGGCGACGTCGCCCGCTTCATCAGCCACGGCCTCGGCCTCGATCTGGTGCGCGCCGAGCTGACGCCGGACCAGAAGGTGCTCACGGTGCTGTCAGAGCGCAAAGCCGGCCCGGTGATGATGGTCGGCGACGGCGTCAACGACGCCCCGGCACTCGCCGCCGCCGATGTCGGCGTCGCCATGGGCGCCAAGGGCGCGGCCGCCAGTTCCGAGGCCGCCGACGTCGTGCTGCTGGTCGATCAGCTCGACCGCATCGTGCCGGCCATCGCCATCGCCAGGCGCTCGCGCGCCATCGCGTTGCAAAGCGTGGCCGCCGGCATGGGCCTGTCGATCCTGGCGATGCTCGCCGCGGCAGCTGGTTATCTCCTGCCGGTCGAAGGCGCGTTGCTTCAGGAAGCGATCGACGTCGCCGTCATCTTCAACGCCCTGCGCGCGCTGCGCGGCTGAGTTCCCGCGTGTAACGAACTCTTCAAACTGCGTTGATTGGAACAGGAACGGCCGCGCGTGTTGTGCATTGACAGAACAACCGGATGCGCCGGCTCCCATAACATGCGCTCGATTACGGAGGCCCCCAATGGGTTTGTTCAGCAGTGACATCAAGACGATGGACGATCTGTTCATCCACACGCTCAAGGACATTTATTACGCCGAGAACCAGATTCTGAAGGCGCTGCCCGAGATGGTCGAAAAGGCCACCGACACCGGCCTCAAGCAGGGCTTCACCAGTCACCTTGCCGAGACCAAGAACCACGTCGCGCGTCTCGAACAGGCCTTCAAGATCCTCGGCATGAAGCCGGAGGGCGTCGATTGCCCGGCGATCGACGGCATCATCGACGAGACCAACGAGATCGCCGGTGAGGTCGATGACAAGCGCGTCCTCGACGCCGCGTTGATCGCGGCCGGCCAGGCGGTGGAGCACTACGAGATGACCCGCTACGGCACGCTGATCGCCTGGGCCAAGCAGCTCGGCCGCGCCGACGTCGCCAGCCTGCTCGAACAGACGCTGAAGGAAGAGAAGGCGGCCGACGCCAAGCTCACCGGTCTTGCCGAGCGCGGCATTAACGCCAAGGCCGCGTAGCGCCTTAAGCAAAGTAAGTCGCTGCCCATTCCCCCCGGGCAGTGAGGCCGAGCGGTCTGGCAGGATGCCGCGGCGGCCCGAAAAGACCCTGACCTTTGGTCAGGGTCTTTTTGTGTGTGTGACTTGTCCCGGGCGCAGCGCGCACTCGCTTATTCCCTCCCCCCTTGTGGGGGAGGGTTAGGGAGGGGGGTCGTGGTTTAGTTTGTCATCGCATCGACCCCCACCCCCAACCCCTCCCCACAAGGGGGAGGGGAGGAGAATGTGGTGAGGCCGCGCTTCAATCCTTGCCCCGCATGCCCTAGATCAGGGGCATGACAAACATTGCCACGAACCCGCTTCTCGCCGACTGGACCCAGGCCTTCGGTCTGCCGGCCTTTGCCGATCTCAAGCCCGAGCACTTCCGCCCGGCCTTCGATGCCGCGCTCACGCGCCACCGCGCCGAGATCGACGCCATCGCGTCCGACAAGGCCGCGCCCAGCTTCGCCAATACCATCGAGGCGCTGGAGAAGAGCGGCCGCGACCTCGACAAGGTCGCCAATGTCTTCTTCATCAAGGCTGGCGCTGATACCGGGGACGAGATCGAGGCCATCGAGCGCGACGTCTCGCCGCTGCTCGCCCGCCACTCCAATGCGATGTATCTGAACCGCGCGCTTTATGCGCGCATCGCCGAGCTCTATTCGCGTCGCGACAAACTCGGCCTCGATGCCGAGCAGGCGCGGTTGCTCGAGCGTTATCACCTGCGTTTCGTCCGCGCCGGCGGCGCGCTCGACAAGGACAAGCAGGACCGCCTCGCCGCCATCAACGAGCGGCTCGCTTCGCTCGGCACCCAGTTCGGCCAGAACGTGCTCGCCGACGAGAAATCATGGGCGCTGATCCTGGAGGAGGGCGATCTTGCGGGCCTGCCGGATTTCGCCCGCGATGCGGCGCGCGCAGCCGCCGCCGATCGCGGCAACCCCGGCAACCCCGGCAAGTACGCCATTACTTTGGCGCGCTCGTCCTGCGAGGGCTTCCTGCAATTCTCTTCACGAAGAGACTTGCGCGAAAAAGTGTTCGCCGCCTGGATCAAGCGCGGCGAGAACGGCGGCACGACCGACAACCGCGCCGTGATCGCCGAAATGGTCAAGCTGCGCGACGAGCGCGCCCGCCTGCTCGGCTTCGACAGCTTCGCCGACTATCGCCTCGACGACACCATGGCCAAGACGCCGGATGAAGCGCGCAAGCTGCTCAACGACGTCTGGGGCCGCGCCCGCGCCAAGGCCGGCCGCGAGCGCGACGCCTTGCAGGCGATGATCGCGGAGGAGGGCGGCAACTTCAAACTGGCGCCGCATGACTGGCGCTATTACGCCGAGAAGCTGCGCAAGGCGAAGTACGATCTCGACGAGTCCGAGATCAAGCCGTACTTCCAGCTCGACAAGATCATCGAGGCCTCGTTCGACACCGCGCACCGCCTGTTCGGCCTCAGCTTCAAGCCGGTCGAGGTGCCGCTCTATCACCCCGACGCCCGCGCCTGGGATGTCACCGACGCTTCGGGCAACCATGTCGGCCTGTTCATCGGCGATTACTTCGCGCGGCCCTCCAAGCATTCCGGCGCCTGGATGACGTCGCTGCGCGATCAGCAGCGTCTGACCGGCGACACGCGGCCGGTCATTCTCAACGTCTGCAACTTCTCCAAGCCGGCGGCGGGCGAACCGGCGCTACTGTCGTTCGACGACGCGCGCACGCTGTTCCATGAATTCGGCCACGGCCTGCACGGCCTGTTGTCGAACGTCACCTATCCGATGCTGTCGGGCACCGCGGTGGCGCGCGACTTCGTCGAACTGCCGTCGCAGCTTTACGAGCACTGGCTCGAAGTGCCGGCGATCCTCGAAAAATATGCGCGCCACGCCAAGACCGGCGCGCCGATGCCGAAGGCTTTGCTCGACAAGGTGCTGGCGACGCGCACCTTCAATCAGGGCTTCGCCACGATCGAATACACCTCCTGTGCGCTGGTCGATCTCGACATTCATGCCAAGGGTGTCGCCGACAAACTTGACGTCACGCAGTTCGAGACGGATCGGCTCAAAGCGATTCAGATGCCGGACGAGATCGTGATGCGGCACCGGCTGCCGCACTTCCAGCATCTGTTCTCCGGCGACGGCTATGCCGCCGGCTATTACTCGTATATGTGGTCGGAAGTGCTCGACGCCGATGCGTTCCAGGCGTTCGAGGAAGCCGGCAACGCCTTCGATCCGGAAACGGCGAAGCGCCTGCACGACTTCATCTACAGCGCCGGCAACCTGCGCGACCCGGCGGACGCCTACAAGGCCTTCCGCGGCAAGCTGCCCTCGGTCGATGCCTTGCTCAAGAAGCGGGGACTCGATGAGGCGGCTTGAAGTGTACTTGTCCCGGGCGCGCTGCAACATGAAATGTTGCTGCGCAGAACCGGGACCGTCACAATGTTGGGCGGTCCCGGATCAGCGGTGCACCGTTTCGCTTCGCTCACGCTGCACCGCGTCCGGGACAAGAGAATGAACCTCCACACCGCCGGTCATCGCCGCGGCGTCGTCGCCGCGCCGCATGCCTCAGCCGTCGAAGACGGCCGCGCCATTCTCGCCGAAGGCGGCAACGCCATCGAGGCGATGATCGCCATGGCGGCGTCGATCGCCGCCGTCTATCCGCACATGAATCACGTCGGCGGCGACGGCTTCTGGCTGATCCGCGAACCTTCAGGAAGAGTGCGGGCGCTGATGGGCGCCGGCCGCGCCGGTTCGAAAGCCACCATCCGTTTCTATCGCGACGCCGGCCATCACGCGATTCCCGCGCGCGGCGCGCTCGCAGCGCTCACCGTGCCCGGCGCCATCGCCGGCTGGATGCTGGCGCAGGAGGCGGCAAAGCAGCACGGCGGCAAGTTGCCGCTCGACCTGCTGCTGGCGCCGGCGATCAAACATGCGCGCGATGGTTACACGGTGACGCGCAGCCAGGCGCAGCTCACCCGCGACAAGTATCACGAGCTCGAATCCGCGCCGGGTTTCCTGCAAACCTTTCTCATCGACGGCAAGGCGCCCGACGAAGGCGCGACGATGAAACAGCCGGCGCTCGCCGCCACGCTCGATCATCTCGCCAATGTCGGCTTGCAGGATTTCTACCGCGGCGATGTCGGCCGCGAGATCGCCGCCGATCTCGAGCGCATCGGGTCGCCGGTGACGCGCGAGGATTTGACGAAGTATGAGGCCATTGTCACCGCGCCGCTGAGCGTCAATGTCAGCGCCGGCACGCTGTACAATTCGCCGCCGCCGACGCAAGGGCTGGCCTCTCTCATTATTCTCGCGCTGTACGACCGCCTGCGCGCCGCCGCGCCTGAAAGCTTCGAGCACATCCACGGCCTGATCGAGGCGACCAAGCGCGCCTTCCTCGTGCGCGACCGCACCATCCGCGACCCCGATCACGTCGAGGGGCCGCTGTCGCGTTATCTCGAGGCGGCGTTCCTTGACGGCGAGGCGGCGAAGATCGACATGAAGAAGGCCGCGCCGTGGCCCGATCCGTCCGCGCGCGGCGATACGATCTGGATGGGCGCCGCCGACGCCTCCGGCCTCGTCGTCTCGTATATCCAGTCGGTGTACTGGGAGTTCGGCTCCGGCTGCGTGCTGCCGAAGACCGGCGTGCTGATGCAGAACCGCGGCGCCAGTTTTTCGCTGAATGACCGCGCGATCAACGCGCTGGCGCCCGGTCGCCGGCCGTTCCACACGCTCAACCCGGCGCTCGCTGTGCTCAAGGACGGCCGCGTCATGGCTTACGGCACCATGGGCGGCGAGGGCCAGCCGCAGACGCAGAGCGCTATCTTCACGCGCCACATCACTTATGGCCAGCCGCTCGATCGGGCGCTCGACGCGCCACGCTGGCTGCTCGGCCGCACCTGGGGCTCGTCGCACATGAATCTGCGTCTGGAGCGCCGCTTCGACGAGAAGCTCATCGACCGCCTGATGTCGGCGAAGCACGACGTCGAGGTGCTCGACGCAGACTACTCCGACACCATGGGCCACGCCGGCGCCGTGGTGCTGCATGCCAGCGGCACTTTGGAAGGCGGCCACGATCCGCGCGCCGACGGCGGCGCCGCGGGGGTGTAGCGGCCTGCACTTCACCCTCCCCCTTGTGGGGAGGGTCGCGAGCGCTAGCGAGCGGGGTGGGGGTAGTGGCGATTATCGTCGACCCCCACCCCGACTGCTTTCGTTGCACTCAAGCAGTCGACCCTCCCCACAAGGGGGAGGGTAAGAGAGTGCGGCTCAAACAAACGTTCTACTATCACGTTCTAGTATTCATCTTCCCGGCTGCTACGTGAGCCTCATGCACGGCGGACATTCGCATTCCCACGACCACGGCCATTCGCACGCGCCGACGAACTTCGGCCGCACCTTTGCGATCGCCACCGGCCTCAACATCGCGCTGGTCGCGGCGCAGTTCGTCTTCGGCCTGTGGGCCAATTCGCTGGCGCTGATCGCCGACGCCGGACACAACCTCAGCGACGTCATGGGCCTGGTGCTGGCCTGGGCGGCCTTCGCCTTCGCCGCCTGGCGGCCGTCGAGCGGCTACACCTACCAGATGCGTGCCGGCTCGATCCTCGCCGCGCTGGCCAATGCGCTGCTGCTGGTCGCTGCCGTCGCCATCATCGCCTGGGAGGCAATCGGCCGCTTCAGCGAACCGGAGCCGGTGGCCGGCGGCACGGTCATGGCGCTCGCCGCCATCGGCGTCGTCGTCAACGGCTTCTCCGCCTGGCTGCTCAGTCACGGCAGCAAGTCCGACCTCAACATGCACGGCGCCTTCCTGCACATGGTGGCCGATGCCGCGGTCTCGGTCGCCGTCATCCTCGCCGGCCTCGGTATCTGGCTGACCGGCTGGCAGTGGCTCGATCCCGCCGTCAGCTTGCTGATCTCGCTGGTCATCCTCATCGGCACCTGGCGGCTGCTGCGCGACTCGCTGCGGCTGGCGCTCAACGCCGCGCCGCGCGCGATCGACCTTGCCGCCGTGCGTGAATACCTCGAAAGCCTGCCGGAGGTCGGCGGCCTGCACGACCTGCACATCTGGGCGATGAGCACGACCGAGAACGCGCTCACCTGTCATATTGTCACACCCGCCGGGCACCCCGGCGACGCGTTTCTCCACCGGGTCGCCGACGATCTGGAACACCGTTTCGGCATCGGCCACACCACGGTGCAGGTCGAACTCGAGATGCACGCGAGCTGCCCCACCGCCTGCCAGCCGATGCAATAACCTTTACGCGACGCCGCCCCGTTTCCGCCGCAGACTGTGCTAATGGTGGCCGGCATCCACGGTTCGGCGGTCATGACCCTATCCCGGCTTTTTCTGGCGATTACATCTTTTGCGGCGATGCTCGCGCTCACGGCGCCGGCGTCCGCCCACCCGCATGTGTGGGTGACGATGACGTCGGAACTGGTCTACGCCCCGGACGGCACCCTGACCGGTATCCGCCACGCCTGGGCCTTCGACGACATGTTCTCGGCCTTCGCCACGCAGGGCTATGAGAGCAAGGTCAAGGGTCAGTTCACCCGCGAAGAACTCGAGCCGCTCGCCAAGGTCAATGTCGAGTCGCTCAAGGAATACGATTACTTCACCTACGTCACCGCCGACGGCAAGAAGGTGAAGCTCAAGGATCCGGCGCCCGGCTATTACCTTGACTGGAAGGATGCGGTGCTGACGCTGCACTTCACGCTGCCGGTCGAGGAACCGGTCAAGGCCAAGGAATTGCGCGTCGATGTCTACGATCCGTCGATCTTCGTCGATTTCGAATTCGCCAAGAAGGATCCGGCGCGGCTCGTCGATGCGCCGGCCCATTGCAAGATGGATGTCGTGCTGCCGCGCGAGATGACCTTCGCCGAGGGCAAGGCGCTGAGCATGATCCCGGCCGATCAGCCCAATGTCTCAATGGCCATCGGCTCGGAATTCGCCAACAAGATTCTCGTTCACTGTCCTTGACCTTCCACCATCGCGGGGCGGCGATCCGGGAACATCATCGATGCCAAATCTGCCGCCGCGCTTTCGTGTTTCGCAGCCTCTGCTGTTCGCCGCCGCCGTCGCGCTGATCGCGCTCGCGGTCGATACGGCTTCGGCCGCGCCGTTCGGCATGTCGGCGGGCGGCGCGCCGGCGCCGGTCGGCGGTTTCGCCGGCTGGATCCTGATGCAGCAGGCGAGCTTCTACCGCATGCTGTCCGGCGCCATCCGCGCCGCCAAGGCCGACGGCACCGCCGCCGTCGGTCTGATGGGCATTTCGTTTGCCTATGGTGTGTTCCACGCCGCCGGCCCCGGCCATGGCAAGGCAGTGATCTCGTCCTATCTCGTCGCCAACAACGAAACCTGGAAACGCGGCATCGCGCTGTCCTTCGTGTCGGCTGTGCTTCAGGCTTTCACCGCCATCGCCATTGTCGCCATCGCCGCGGTGCTGCTCGGCGCTACCTCGAAAGTGATGGGCGACACCGTGCGGGTCGTCGAGACCGTGAGCTACGCGCTGATCGTCGTCATCGGCCTGCGGCTCACCTGGGTAAAGGGCAGGGCGTTTCTCAAGTTGCTGATGCCGGGCTCCGCGCCGCAGCTTGCGCATGCGCATGCCGGCCACGACCACGGCCATGCTCACGCGCATGCTCATCACGATCACGATCACAAGCACGATCATGCGCACGGTCACGGCCATGCCCACGTGCACGATCACGTCCACTCGGCGGCTTGTGCGCACGGTCATCATCACGACCACGATCACGACGATGACGGGCACGCCTGGGGCCACGCCCACGCGCCCGAGCCGAGCGAGTTGACGGGCAAGCACTGGCTGCGCAAGGGCCTCGCCGCCGTCGTCGCGGTGGGCCTGCGGCCCTGTTCGGGCGCCATCATCGTGCTGGTGTTTGCGCTGGCGCAGGGTCTGTTCTGGGTCGGCGTCGCCTCGACCTTCGTCATGGGCATCGGCACGGCGATCACCGTCTCCACCATTGCCACCCTTGCGGTGATGGCGCGCGGCGTCGCCGGCCGCATTGCGGCGTCGAAATCCGGCGGCGGCATGTTGCTGCTGCGCGGTTTCGAGGCCGCCGCAGCGGTGCTCATCGTCGTCTTCGGCGTGCTGCTGTTGACCGGCTACATGGTCAGCGAGCGCATGATCGGGGTGTGAGATCTTCGCGGATGGTTGAGCCTGCTATCGCCGCTTAGGAATGGCCAGAACGAAGCGGGGCCGCTAGTCTTCCGCTCGTCCCCGCAAAAGCGGGGACCCAGGAGCGGCAATCGCAGCGTCGCGCTGGAACTGGATTCCCGCTTTCGCGGGAATGAGCGGAGTGTGTAGCGGCGCGCATCATGTCGAATAAATTTTTGCGAGATATCGGCGTCGAGCATCCCATCGTGCTCGGCCCGATGGCCGGCGGCGCCGGCTCCCCGGCGCTGGTCGCGGCGGTGTCGAATGCCGGCGGTCTCGGTTCCTTCGGCGCGGCCTATCTGACGCCACAGCAGATCCTCGATACGGTCAAGGAAATCCGCGGCCTCACATCGAAGCCGATCGCGCTCAATTTGTTCGCCGGCGGCTATGAGCCGGAACGCGTCGTCGAGCCGGGCCCGATGCTGGCGGTGGTGGGACGCGCGCATGAACGTCTCGGCCTCGCGCCGCCGACATTGCCGCCCAATCCCGCCTCGCCGTTCGACGCGCAGCTCGAAGCCATCATCGCCGCGAAGCCCGCGCTGTTCTCCTTCACCTTCGGCGTGCCGAGCGCGCAGCAGATCGCACGCGTGCAGAAGGCCGGCATCCCGGTGTGCGGCACGGCGACGACCGTGGAGGAGGCCAGGGTGCTGGCCGCTGCCGGCGTCGATGCCATCGCCGCGCAGGGCGAGGAGGCCGGCGCGCATCGCGGCACCTTCCTGCGCAACGCCGAGGAATCGATGGTGCCGACCTATGAACTCGTGCGCGATGTGTTCGCGGCGACGAAGCTGCCGGTGTTCGCCTCCGGCGGCCTGATGGACGGCGCCGATATCCGCCGCGCCATCGAGGCCGGCGCACAGGCGGCCCAACTCGGCACTGCGTTTCTGCTGTGCCCGGAGAGCGGCGTGCAGGAGCCGTATCGCGACGCGCTGCGCAAGCGCGAGGATACGACGGTCATCACGCGTGTCTATTCCGGCCGCGCCGCGCGCGGTCTGCGCAATCGTTTCATCGATGAGTGCGACGGCGTGCCGGTGTTGCCGTTCCGCCAGCAGAACGATTTGACGCGGCCGATGCGCACCGAGTCGGGCAAGAAAGGCCTGCCGGATTACATCTCGCTGTGGGCCGGTCGCGGCGTGACGCGCATTCGAGAAATGCCGGCGCCCGAACTGGTGCGCACGCTAGTGATGGAAATCGGCGGGCGTTAGCTCGATCGGCTTGCCGTGCGGCGTGCGATCGCAGGCGTGCTCCCAGGCATGGCGATAGTCGTGCAAGGTGTCGCGCGAAGCGACGCCCTTCTCGGCGACCAGCCGCTCCAGAGTCGCCAGCCAGTGCAGGTAATAGGTCTCGCCGGTGTCCGGATCGCCGGCGGCCTGCGCGCGCTTGATTTCGTCGGAGAGCGTCGCCGCCCATTCGTTCCAGGTGAACACGCCGCGCTCGTGCAGCGCCAGCGCAATCGCAAAAGCCTGCGCCTGCCACGGCTCCTTGAACACCGGGCCGTCGTCGTCCTGCGGAATGCTCGGCACGGCGCGAGCGGCATTCAGGGCAGCGGCGCTGTCCATCACAGCTTCTCCAGATACGGCTCGAAGGCGTCAATCGACACCTTCAGCGTCGGGTCGGCGTCGTCGCCCCACAATTCGCGGGCATCGAACACCACGGTGTAGAGCCACTGCGGATGATCGCCCTTGAAGTGCGCATTGGTGTCGGGAAATACATGGCAGCCGTTGATGCGCTCGACGATGCCGGTGTGGCCGCGCACGTAACGCGGCAGCCGCGTATGCGTCACCGGGTTGATGTTCCTAGCCCGCACCTTGTCGCCGGGCTTGAACATGGCGGGACCCTGCGGCTCGCGGGCGAAGCTGCCGCGCGTCTCGCAGCGCTTGACGTCTTGCGGTGTGAACGGCCCGCGCAGCAGCGGCGGGCTCGTGTGCAGCGAATGGCCGGCTTCGACCTCGTCGGCGCCGACCATGTTGCGTTCGATGAGCTGGTTCTCGATGGCGAGAAACCACTTCTGATAATACGAGCTCGCCAGATAGACCTCCGGCGGCAGCGACTCGCGGGCAAATCGCTGCGAGTCGATGTTGACGCCGCCATTGGCGCCCATCGCGCGCACCATGGCCATGACGCGGCCTTCCCATTGTTCATGGAAGGTTGGCTCGTTGGCTTCGGCCTCGACCTTGCCGAAACCGTCCATGCCGCCCATGTCATGAACGCCGTTCATGATTTCTGCTCCGCGGGAGCCTTCGGCAGCCCGGTGCCGATCATGGAATCGCGCGTCACGAGTTCGGCGAGCTTGTCCTCGCTCCAGCCATCAGTGCCGGCAGGGCGCATCGGCAATACGAGGAAGCGCGTCTCCGCCGTCGAATCCCAGACGCGGATTTCGGTGTCTTTCGGCAGGCTGACGCCGAAGTCGGCGAGCACGCCGCGCGGGTCCTTCACTGCGCGCGAGCGGTATGGCGCGGCCTTGTACCAGACCGGCGGCAGGCCGAGCATTTCCCACGGGTAGCAGGAGCACAAAGTACAGACGACCATGTTGTGGCGCTGCGGCGTGTTCTCGACCGCGATCAGGTGATCGCCGGTGCGGGCGAAGTGGCCGAGCGCGTTGATGGCCTTGGTGGCGTCGGCGAGCAGCGCCTGCTTGAACGCGGGATCGCTCCAGGCCTTGGCGACGACGGCGGCGCCGTTGCGCGGGCCGATCTTGGTCTCGTACATCTCGACGATGGCGTCGAGCGCCTTGGGATCGACGTAACCCTTCTCGGTCAGGATCGTTTCCAGCGCGCGCACGCGCAACTGCGTCTCCGACAGCTCGGAATGTTCGTGATCGTGGTGATGATCGTGGTCGTGGTCATGAGCCATGGCGGCAGCTTAGCGCGCCGCCCCGGCGCGCGGAAGCCGGATCAGTCCCACACGCCCTCATGCAATTCCGCCGCCTCGTCCTCGAGCAGCGGGCCGACCACCTCGGTCGGCCTCTGGCCGGCGGCGAACACGGTGCGGCAGGGCAGCGACAAGGTCGGGTTCTCCGGATGGTTGCCGGTGATCTCCTTGAGCCGCGCTTCCGACAGGCCGTAGACGACGCGGCCGATGCCGGCCCAATAGATGGCGCCGGCGCACATCGCACAGGGCTCGGCCGAAGAATACAACGTGCACTCGGCCAGTTCCTCCGGCTCGAAGGCCTTGCAGGCGGCGGTGGCGAGCAGCCGCTCGGCGTGGCCGGTCATGTCGCCGTCCGGCAGGTAGCCATTTTCCATCTCCAGCAGGACCTCGCCGTCCGGCCCGGCCAGCACGGCGCCGAACGGGTGGTTGCCGCGCTCGAGGGCGCGGTCGGCGACGTCGAAGGCGCGCCGCAGCAGATCGTCATCGGGCATCGGCATACTCAATACATCCTTGTCAGCCTCGTTTAGCGCGAAGCCGGCTGCTATGTCATCATGCCATCATGACCCGGATTGCCGACGCCATCGACAGCCTGACCCGCGCCATCGGCCGCAGCGTGGCCTGGCTGGTGCTTGCCATCGTTCTGCTGCAATTCGTTCTCGTGTTGGCCCGCTATCTGTTCGGCTTCGGTTCGATCTGGCTCAACGAGTCGGTGATCTACGGCCACGCCACACTGTTCCTGATGGCGGCGGCCTGGACGCTGCAAACCGGCGGTCATGTCCGGGTCGATATTTTCTATGCCGACGCGGCGCCGCGCAGCCGGGCCGTCATCGACCTCTTTGGCAGCCTGCTGTTGCTGCTGCCCTTCGCGCTGCTGCTGCTTTATCTCGCGCTGCCCTTCGCGGCGCGCTCCTGGGCCGTGCTGGAACGTTCGCAGGAAACCAGCGGCCTGCCTTTCGTCTACCTGCTGAAGACGTTGGTTCCGGTGTTTGCCGTGCTGATGGCGCTGCAGGGCATCGCCCAGGCGATCCGCAGCGTGAGTGTGCTTCGCGGCGAGAGGCACAATGTCGCTTCCTGAACTTTTCTCGATCCTGCTCGTCGTCGTCGCCATCGCCGCGCTGATGGTCGGCTATCCCGTCGCGTTGACTTTGGCCGGCATCTCGCTGGCCTTCGCCTTCCTCGGCGACGCGCTTGGCCTGATGAACTTCGCCATTCTCGGCGCGCTGCCGCAGCGCATCTACGGCGTCATGACCAACGACGTGCTCATGGCGCTGCCGATGTTCGTCTTCATGGGCGTGATGCTGGAGCAATCGCGCATCGCCGAGGACCTGCTCGAGCGCGTCGGCCGCCTGTTCGGCCGGCTGCGCGGCGGCCTCGGCTTCGCCGTGGTGCTGGTCGGCGCGCTGCTCGCGGCCTCGACCGGCATTGTCGGCGCCACCGCGGTGACGATGGGCCTCATCATGCTGCCGGCGATGCTGCGCCACGGCTACGATCCGCGGCTCGCCGCCGGCACGGTGGCGGCCTCAGCCACGCTCGCGCAGATCGTGCCGCCGTCCACGGTGCTGGTCATCCTCGGCGATCAGCTCAACATCGCCTATCAGGCGGCGCAACTGGCGCAGGGCACCTTCGCTCCCAATGTCGTCTCGGTCGGCGACCTGTTCGCCGGCGCGCTGGGGCCGGCGCTGCTGCTGGTCGCGCTGTATCTCGCTTATGTCGCGTTCATCGCCTGGCTGAAGCCGCACAGCGCGCCGGCCGTCGCCGCCGCCGCCGTACCGGCGGGCAGCCTGATCGAGGCGCTGCTGGCGCCGGTCGTGCTCATCGTCGCGGTGCTCGGCTCGATCCTGTTCGGCGTCGCGACGCCGACCGAGGCTGCCTCGGTCGGCGCCGTCGGCGCCATCCTGCTCGCATGGCGCCGCGCGCCCATTCTCGCGCTGCTGCGGCCGGTGGCGGAGAAGACGACGCAGATCACGGCGATGATCTTCCTCATTCTCATCGGCGCGACGATGTTCAGCCTGGTGTTCCGCGCGCTCGGCGGCGACGATCTCGTCTCGCGCGCGCTGACGCATCTGCCGGGCGGCGCCGCCGGTGCGGTGCTGGTGGTGATGCTGGCGATCTTCCTGCTCGGCTTCGTCATGGACGCCTTCGAGATCGTCTTCGTCGTCGTGCCGATCGTGGCGCCGGCGCTTCTGAAGCTGCCGGGCATCGACCCGGTCTGGCTCGGCATCATGATGGCGGTGAATTTGCAGACCTCCTACATGCATCCGCCGCTCGGCCCGACCTTGTTCTACCTGCGCGGCGTCGCGCCAAAGGAAATCACGACGCGGCACATCTATGTCGGCGTCATTCCGTTCGTCGCGATCCAGCTCGTCGCGCTGATCGTGCTGTGGTTCTGGCCGGGGCTTGCCACCGCGCTGCCGCACGCGTTGTATGGGCGGTAACGAAGAGGGAAGACGCCCATGAAAGCCGCGGACATGTTCAACCTGACCGGCGAGGTCGCGCTGGTGACCGGCGCGTCGTCGGGCCTCGGCCAGCAATTCGCCAAGGCGCTGGCGGACAACGGCGCCGCGGTGGCGCTGGTGGCGCGCCGCGCCGAGCGCCTGGAGGCTTTCAGGGCCGAGCTGGAAAAATCCGGCGCCAAGGCCATCGCCATCGAGGCCGATGTCACCGACCGTGCCGCCATGGTCGCGGCGTTCGACGCTGCGGAAAAAGCACTCGGTACCGTGACCGTTCTGGTCAACAATGCCGGCATCGCCCATGGCGGCCGGGCGGTCGAGCTCACGCCGGAGGACTGGCGCCGCATGATGTCCACCAATCTCGACTCGGTCTTCTACTGGGCGCAGGAAGCGGCGCGGCGCATGCTGGAGGCGAACAAGAAGGGTTCGATCGTCAACATCGCCTCGGTGCTCGGGCTGATGGTGGCGAAGGGCGGCGCGTCCTATGCCACCGCCAAGGCCGGCGTCGTGCAGCTCACCAAGGCGCTGGCGGTCGAACTGTCGTTCAAAGGCATCCGCGTCAACGCCATCGCGCCGGGCTGGTTCGTCACCGAAATGAACGACGACTATCTCAACAGCGACAAGGGCGCCGCCATCAAGCGCGAGATTCCGATGGGACGTTTCGGCAATCCGGGCGACCTCGATGGCGCGCTGCTGCTGCTCGCCTCCAATGCCGGCGCCTACATCACCGGCGCCACCATCGTCGCCGATGGCGGCCAGGTCATTCAGATCAAGGGCTGATTGTTATTTAGGGGTGTCCGATGGAAATACGACTTGCACAATCGGTGCCAATTCGTAGCGCCGGTTTAGACGAATATTGGCTACAAACTCAAATTATTGAAAACCCAGATTGGCTGGGGCTGGGAGACCTTGAGCCAATTGCCGTTGAACGGCAGCAGTCCTCGGGTGGCCGGCTGGATATTCTTCTAAAGAATCCGGAAGACGATGCGATGTTCGAGGTCGAAGTTATGTTGGGCTCGACCGACGAGACACATATAATTAGGACAATAGAATATTGGGATATTGAAAAAAGGAAGTGGCCTCGACGCAAGCATTCGGCTGTGTTGGTGGCCGAAAACATTAATAAGAGGTTTTTTAACGTAGTGCACATCCTCAGCAATGCCATACCCATCATTGCCATTCAGGTTGCCCTGATTGACATTGACGGCAAGAAGCATCTTCACTTTACAAAGATGTTAGATACCTATGAAGAAATCGACGATGGCACATCGTTGCGGGGAGCGACTTATACGCGAGACTACTGGAGCGAGACTTCTCAATGGACCCTGGATGCTGCCGACGAGCTATTGCGAGTAGTCGGGGGCGTGTTCGAGAAGCCGTCTCTCAATTTTCTGAAGTATTACATTGCCCTGACCGTAGGTGGCTATAATTATATGTGGCTACACAAGCGAAGTATGGGCAAATCGCTGCTGGGATTCCGAATAGCCCAGGCGTTGCAGGACGAGGCGGCATCTCTTCTCGACGAGAGAAATATAGCGTTTGTCCGCACGCCAATTGGCTTCCGCGTGACAGTGGACAGGGAAGCAATTCAATTGGAATCAGAGCTTATCGTGAAATTGAGCCGCTTGATAAAGCGAACGTGGGAAGGCGAGTAATTATGGACTTCAATCTCTCTCCCGAACACGAAGAGCTGCGCCTCAAGGTCCGCGCCTTCATCGACAAGGAAGTACTGCCGCTCGAGAAAGACCCGGCGAACTTCGCCGACTACGAGAACATCCCGCATGCGCGGCTCGAGCCGGTGCGCGAGAAAGCGCGCAAGCTCGGCCTGTGGGCGCCGCAAAGCCCGAAAGAATATGGCGGCATGGAATTGCCGATGGTCGCCTGGGCGGCGATCTACGAGGAATCCGCGCGTTCGATCTTCGGCCCGCTCGCCATCAACTGCATGGCGCCGGACGACGGCAACATGAACATGCTGCGGCTCGTCGGCACCAAGGAGCAGAAGGACAAATGGCTGGCGCCGATCGTCGCCGGCAAGGTGCGCTCGTCCTTCGCCATGACCGAGCCGGCGCCGGGCGGCGGCTCCGATCCGACGATGATCCGCACCCGCGCCGAGAAGAAGGGCAACAAATACGTCGTTCACGGCCGCAAGTGGTTCATCACCGGCGCCGACGGCGCGGCGCACTTCATTCTGATGGCGCGCACGTCGGATGACGCGCGCAAGGGCCTCACGGCTTTCATGTTCCACAAGGACCAGCCGGGCTGGCGCATCGTGCGCCGCATCGAGATCATGGGGCCGGAAGAACACGGCGGCCATTGCGAACTGGAATTCGACGGCCTGGAAATCCCGGAAGAGAACGTGCTGCTCGGCGAAGGCGAGGGGCTGCGGCTGATGCAGGTGCGCCTTGGCCCGGCGCGGCTGACGCACTGCATGCGCTGGACCGGCTTTGCCAAGCGCTGCGTCGAGATCGCGCAGGACTACGTCGCCAACCGCGAGGGTTTCGGCATCAAGCTGGCCGATCGCGAGAGCGTGCAGATCAAGCTCGGTGAAGTCGCGCAGCAGATCCAGATCGCGCGCCTGCTCACCATGCACGCCGCGTGGATGCTCGATCAGGGCGGCCGCGCGCGCAAGGAAGTGTCGATGGCCAAGGTGCATGTCGCCAACGCGCTGCATCAGGCCGCCGACGTCGCCATTCAGTTGCAGGGCGCACGCGGCTTCTCCAAGGACACCATCGTCGAGTGGATCTATCGCTACGCGCGCTCGGCGAAGCTGGTCGACGGTGCGTCCGAGGTGCACATGATGGTGCTGGCCAAGTTCATGCGCCAGGAGGGCCAGGACTTCTGGGCTTGGGGTCCGGGCGAGGGCCGGCGCAACGCGCGCTAGCCTTTATCCCTCCCCTGAAAGGGGAGGGTCGATCGTGCGAAGCACGATCGGGGTGGGGCGGCCTTTGTTGATTGCCCGATCGTTTCCCCACCCGACCGCTCGCTGACGCTCGCCGCCTATCCCTCCCCCTGCGGGGGAGGGATAGGCGGCGCCAGCCTGTGAATTCGGCTACACTCAATAACTGCCGAATCATGGGGCCCTGGATGTCCGTCGTGCCCGTGCAGCCCGGCCTGTCCTACGCCGCGACCGGCACGCGCCCGGAACCGATGCCTGTTGCCGGCAATGGCGGTGGCGGCGCAGCCGGTGCGGCGACGGCGGCAGCGGCCGTCGAAGCGGCCATCGTCGATCCCCTGATGGCGGCGCTGACCGAGGCGCTCGCCACCGCGGCGACACGGCAGAACGGTCTGGCACCCTTGTTCGCCGATCTTCAGGCCTTGCTCACCAAGCCCGGCGTGCCGCAAACGGTTCGCGATGCCGCACAGGCCCTGATGAACCTGCGGCTGCCGGGTGACGGCCTCAGCGGTCCGGCCCTGCAACAGGCTGTCCTCAAGTCCGGCGTGTTGCTCGAGGCGATGCTGGCGAGCGGCCGGCTGCCGGCGGCCACGGCGGGCGACAACATCAAGTCGGCGCTCCAGGCCTTGCGCAGCGCGTTGCAAAGCTTTCTCGGCATCGACAGCACGCCGCCCGATCTGCATGCGCCGCCGCCGCTGCCGCCGTTTCGCGGTTCGCTGCCGGTGGCGCAGCCGCCGATACCGGCCTCGATCGTCGATACCGGCTTGCGTGAGGCTGCGACCAAGGTGCTATCGCAGACCGACGCGGCGATTGCCCGTCATGTGATGTTGCAGATCGCCTCGCTGCCGGCGTCGCAACAGCCCTCGCATCCGCCGGACGATCACACCCAGCGTTTCGTGTTCGATATTCCGCTGGTCACGCCGCAGGGCACGGCGGTGATGCAGTTGCAGATCGAGCGCGATGCGCCGCAGAAGCGCGACCAGCAGGCGCCGATCTGGACGGTGCGCTTTGCCATCGATATCGAGCCGCTCGGCGCGGTGCGGGCGCGCGTTTCGCAGATCGGCGACAAGACCAGCGTCACCATGGTGGCGGAAAGGCCGGCCAGCGCCGCCGCGTTGCAGGCGAACATGGCAACGCTGCAAAACGGCCTGACGCGTGCCGCTCTCGAGCCGGGCGATCTGCATTGCCTGACCCATGACCAGACCAAGGTGGTCGCGCCGCAGGGCCAGTTCGTGAATCGCGCCTCATGAACGACGATAGCCCGCACAAGCCGCCGCTCGCCGTCGCGCTCGAATACGACAAGGTCGCGGCGCCGCGCGTCACCGCGATCGGGCAGGGCGAAATGGCCGAGCGCTTTGCCGAGATCGCCCGGCATCACGGCGTGCCGCTGGTGGAAAATCCGGCGCTGGCGGCGGCGCTGTCGAAACTGCCGCTCGATCAGGAGATTCCGGAGAAGCTCTATCGCGCCGTCGCCGAGGTGCTGTCCTATATCCTGCACACCGCCGGCAAGCTCGGCGGCACGAAGCCGTGATGGACCGTCATCGCCCGCGGAAGCGGGCGATCCAGTAAACGCGAACGTCAACTGATTGCTGGATGCCCCGCTTGCGCGGGGCATGACATGAGGGTCCTCAGCTCTTGCAATCGACGCTGATATCGACGCGGCGGTTTGCCTTCTCGCTCTTATTGTCCGGCGTCCACACCGCGAGGTGACGTTCGCCCCAGGCGACTTCCTTCACCTCGATGTCCTGGCCGAGCGCCGTGTGCAGGCCGCTCGCCACCGCGCCGGCGCGCTCGCGCGACACCGCGAGGTTGATCTTGTCGCCACCCAAGGTATCGGCAAAGCCCGACACCGCGACGACGCAGCCCTTGCGGCCAGCGACGATCTTCTTGATGTCGCCGGCGAGCGCCTGCGTCTGGCTGCCGGCATTGGTGCTGCCGATTTTGTCGAAGCGCACACTCAAGGGCGCCGTCGCGCCGACGCTGGCGCTGGCTTCGGCGGTGCCGCCGCGGCGCGGCATGTAGACCACGACGAGTTCGCGCTCCGACGGCATTTTGGCGTCGTCTTTGGCGACGGCCGAAGCCGGCGCGGCCGAGGTCAGCACGGCCGGCGTGGCGCCGGTCTTCAATCCATCGAGCGAGGCGGCGAGTTTCTGCAGCGCCTGCTGTTGGCCCGCCAGCGCCGTCTTGAATTCGGCGATGCTGCTCGTCGCCGACTTGATGTCGGCCAGCGCCTTGTCGGTCGCCTCGAATTTCGCCGCCAGCGCCGCCATCGACTTGTCGGCATCGGCCTTGCCCGCCGGCGCCATCGCCTTGAGGTCGGTGAGCGCCGCGCCGGTCTTCTCGATCTTGCCGTTGAGGTCGGCGAGCGAGGCCGTGATGCCGTCGAACGACGGCGGCTTCTGCGCGAGAATCGCGGTTTGCAGCGCGGCAATGGCGCTGTCGGTCTTGTCGATCTTGGCGTTCAGCGCGTCGATCTGGGCGAGGTAATGGGTCCGTTGCTGCGCCGTCGCGTTCCAGATGAAGTACCCGGCCGCCGCCACCGCGACGACGGTTCCGACCACGGCCGCCACGCCGGTCGCGATTGTCTGGCTTCCCCCCGCCATCGCACGCCTCCCTTATGTTCATTGTTATGAAAAGTTTATACCTCTGGCCCGTCGGCGCAAGCGAAAGCGCGCCTTGAGGGAATGCCTAACGGCCTCTCAACCTTGACGGTGCATTCGCCCGGCGACGTTTTACGCCGCTGCAAGGCTTGACCCGTTACAATGCGGTAGGAACGCTTCGAGAATTGGCGGAACTCATGCATACGACCCGGCCGGTTTCGCTCGCCACGCGCGGGCTGCGCAAGGATTTCGAGCGGCCGGCGGTCGATGGCCTCGACCTCACCGTCTATGGCGGCGAGTTCTATTGCCTGCTCGGCCCGAACGGCGCCGGCAAGACCACGACCTTGCGCATGGTGGTCGGGCTGCTCAAGCCCGACGGCGGCACCATCGCCATCGACGGCATCGACGCGCTGGCGCGGCCGGAAGACGCCAAGCAGATCACCGCCTGGCTGTCCGACGAGCCGATGATCTACGACAAGCTGACGCCGTACGAATATCTCGAATTCGTTGCCGGGCTGTGGCGCATCGATGCCGCGACGGCGCAGGCGCGGGCGCGCGACCTCATCGGCTGGCTGGGCCTGGAGGATGATGCGCATACGCGCTGCGAAGGCTTCTCCAAGGGCATGCGGCAGAAGGTGGCGCTTGCCGGCGCGCTGGTGCACGAGCCCAAGCTCATTATCCTCGACGAGCCGCTGACCGGGCTCGATGCCGGCTCGGCGCGGCTCGTCAAAAACGTGCTGCGCGAACGCGTCGCCCGCGGCGGCACCGTGATCATGACGACGCATATCCTCGAAGTCGCCGAGCGCATGGCCGACCGCATCGGCGTCATCGCCCATGGCCGGCTGATCGCCGAGGGCACGCTCGACGAATTGCGGGTGAAGACCGGCGCCGGCGTCGCCAGTCTCGAAGATACATTCCTCGCGCTGGTCGCGGACGCGGCGGCGTGAGCGCGCCGGCGACACTGACGTGGCTCGCCGGCCATGAGTTGCGCCTCGGCTGGCGCGATCTGACGTCGCTGATGACCGCCGGCGGCAAGCGGCGGCGGCGCAACGCCATCGTGGCGCTCGCCGTCTTCGCCATCGCCATGCACGCTTTCGCCAACTGGGTGGTGAAGGGCTATGCGGCGATCGACATCGGCGCCGATCCGGTGACGCTCGTCACCATCACCGGCACACTGCTGTTGTCCTGGGCGCTGCTCTTGTCGCAGGCGATGGAATCGGTGACGCGCATCTTCTACACGCGCTCCGATCTCGATCTCATCCTCACCTCGCCGGTATCGGCGCGCAAGGTGTTCGCCATCCGCATGGCGCGCATCGCCGCAGCCTCGGCGCTGATCGCGCTCCTGCTGGCATCCCCTTTCATCAACGTGCTGGTCTGGCATGGCGGTGTACGCTGGCTTGCCGGCTACGGCGTGGTCGCGGCGATGGCGGCGACGGCGACCGCCTGCGCGCTGGCGCTCACGGTCGGCCTTTTTCGTCTCGCCGGCGCGCGGCGCACCCGGCTGATCGCGCAGATCGTCGCCGCGGTGATCGGCGCCGGCTTCGTCATCGGCCTGCAGATCATGGCGATCTTCTCCGGCGGCACCTTGTCACGTTTTGCCGCGCTGCATTCGCCCTGGCTGCTGGCGCATGTGCCGGATGCCGGCAGCGTCGTCTGGTGGCCGGCGCGAGCGGTGCTCGGCGACTTCGGCGCGCTCGCCGCCGTCGTCGCCGCCGCCGCACTGGTGCTCGGCGGCGCCATCGTGACGTTCTCGGCGCGCTTCGGCGAACACGCGCTGGCGGCGGCGAGCGTCTCGGCAGCCGCCGTGCGCCAGCGCCGCCGCTCGCTGCACTTCCGGCCGCGCTCGCCGTCGAGCGCTCTGCGCCGCAAGGAATGGCTGCTGTTGTGGCGCGACCCCTGGCTGGTGTCGCAGACCCTGATGCAGATCCTCTATCTGCTGCCGCCGGCGATCCTGCTCTATGTCACCTTCCGCCACGGCACCAACGCCTTCGTCGTCCTCATCCCGGTGATGGTGATGGCGGCCGGCCAACTGGCCGGCGGCCTCGCCTGGCTGTCGATCTCGGGCGAGGACGCGCCGGACCTCATCGCCACCGCGCCGGTGACGCCGGCCCGCGTGCTCACCGCCAAGATCGAGGCCGTGCTCGGCGGCGTGGCGCGGGTGTTCGCGCCGCTGACGCTGCTGCTGGCCTTCGAATCCGCCTATGCCGCCGCCGTGCTGGCGCTGGGCATCGTCGCGGCGAGCGCGGCGGCGACTTTCATCCAGATCTGTTTCCGCGCCCAGGCCCGGCGCAGCCAGTTCCGCCGCCGCCACACCTCCTCGCGCATCGCCACCTTTGCGGAAGCCTTCTCCTCCGTCGCCTGGGCGGCGACCGCCGCCGTCGCGGCCGCGCCGAGCTGGCTGGCGGTGATCCCGATGGCGTTTGCGCTGTCGATTCTGCTCGGCGTCTGGATCGTCCGGCCGCGTCCGGCCTGAACCGGGCGCTTTCGCCGCAAGCTTGCGCCCGAGGGGGCGCGGCGGAAATTTCCTTCTACCCGCCACCGGCAAAACGAAATTGACCCTTATTTTTCGGGGGGTAGGCTTTTGCGACCGGTTTTGCCTATCCCTTCAGGTGCCTATATGAATACCGAGCAGGGCCGGGGTCGTATCGTGCAGGCAATAATTTGGCGTAGGCCAATGTGGCGTAGGCCAATGTGGCGTGGGCCAATTCTTAATGGGCCCTGGGCCCGGCGGGAGGCTATTCGATGACGCTCCGACCGGTCAGCCTCGACGACAAATACGACCTCAACCAGAACCACGTTCTCGTCACGGGCTATCAGGCCCTGATCCGCGCCATCCTGATGCAGAAGGAGCGCGATCGCCGCGCCGGCCTCAACACCGCGGGCTATCTGACCGGCTATCGCGGTTCGCCGCTCGGCGGCCTCGACCAGCAGTTCATGCGCGCCGGCCGCCAGCTCGCCGAAGCCGACGTCAAGTTCCTGCCCGGCCTCAACGAGGAACTCGCCGCCACCGCGTTGTGGGGCACGCAGCAGACCGAGCTGCGCGGCGAGGGCAAGTTCGATGGCGTCTTCGGCCTCTGGTACGGCAAGGGTCCGGGCGTCGATCGCTCCGGTGACGTGTTCCGTCACGCTAACCTCGCCGGCTCCTCGAAGCACGGCGGCGTGCTGGCTTTGATGGGCGACGACCACACGGCCGAATCCTCGACCACCGCGCACCAGTCCGAATTCCATTTCGTCGATGTGATGATCCCGATCCTCAATCCGGCCGGGGTTCAGGAGATCGTCGATTACGCCCAGCTCGGCTGGGCGATGTCGCGCTACACCGGCGCCTGGGCGGCGCTCAAGTGCATGCACGAGACGGTCGAGTCGACCGGCGTCATTGACGGCAGCCTCGATCGTTTGCAGATCGTCATCCCGACCGACTTTCTCATGCCGGAAGGCGGCCTCAATATCCGTCTCGCCGACACCATCCTCGGCCAGGAAGCGCGGCTGCACGACTACAAGCGCGACGCCATGCTCGCTTTCGTGCGCGCCAACAAGATCAACAAGATGATTACCTCCGGCGGCCGCGCGCCGAAGGTCGGCATCATCACCACCGGCAAGTCCTATCTCGACGTGCGCCAGGCCTTCGACGAGCTCGGCCTCGACGAGATCAAGTGCAACGACCTCGGCGTGCGGCTGTTCAAGATCGGCTGCCCGTGGCCGATCCCGCGCGAAGAACTGCTCGACTTCGCCAAAGGCCTCGATCTCATCATCGTCGTCGAGGAAAAGCGCTCGCTCATCGAAGTGCAGGTGCGCGAAGAACTCTACGGCGCGCCGAACCAGCCGGTTTGCATCGGCAAGAAGGACGAGCAGGGCAACTGGCTGTTCCCGGTCAAGGGCGCGCTCGATGCCAACGACGTCGCCATCGTCATCGGCGAGCGGCTTTTGAAGTACGGCGCCAACGAAGAACTGTCGGCGGCGGTGTCGCGGCTCAAGTCGGCGCAGGGCAAGCTCGCCGAAACCACGGACGTCGCGCTGCGCATCCCGTATTTCTGCTCAGGCTGCCCGCACAACACCTCGACCCGCGTACCGGAAGGTTCGCGCGCCTATGCCGGCATCGGCTGCCACTTCATGGCGCAGTGGATGGACCGCAAGACGCTCGGCTTCACGCAGATGGGCGGCGAAGGCGTCAATTGGATCGGCGAGGCGCCGTTCAGCAAGCGCGATCACGTCTTCCAGAATCTTGGCGACGGCACCTACAATCACTCCGGCTATCTCGCCATCCGCGCCGCGATCGCGTCCGGCGTGAACATGACCTACAAGATTCTCTACAATGACGCCGTGGCGATGACCGGCGGCCAGCACCACGAGGGCGGTCTGACCGTGCCGCAGATCGCGGCGCAGGTCGCCGCCGAAGGCGCCAAGCGCGTCGTCGTCGTCTCCGACGAGCCGTGGAAATATCCCAAGGACACGCCGTGGCCGAAAGGCCTGACGCTGCATCACCGCGACGAGCTAGATCTGCTTCAGAAAGAGCTGGCCGAGGTCCCGGGTACCACCGTCCTCATTTACGACCAGACCTGCGCCGCCGAGAAACGCCGCCGCCGCAAGCGCGGCACGTTCCCGGATCCCGACAAGCGCGTCGTCATCAACGATCTCGTCTGCGAAGGCTGCGGCGATTGCGGCGTGAAGTCGAACTGCGTCTCGGTGCAACCGCTGGTCACCGAATGGGGCCGCAAGCGCACCATCGACCAGTCGAGCTGCAACAAGGACTTCTCCTGCGTGAAAGGCTTCTGCCCGTCATTCGTGACGGTGCACGGCGCCAAGCCGAAGAAGGCCGATGCCATCGCCGAGCCGGCCGACTGGGCGCCGCTGCCGGCGGCCTCGGTGCCGCTGATCAATCATCCCTACGGCATCATCGTCACCGGCGTCGGCGGCACCGGCATCGTCACCATCGGCGCCATCATCGGCATGGCGGCGCATCTGGAAGGCAAGGGCGTCGGCATCATCGACATGGCCGGCCTCGCCCAGAAGGGCGGCGCGGTCTACAGCCACATTCGCATCGCCAACAACCCCGACGACATTCATGCCATCCGCGTCGCCGCGGCGCAGGCCGATCTCGTGCTCGGCGGCGACATCGTCGTTGCCGGCAACAAAAAGGTCCTGAGCGCCGCCAAGCCCGGCAATACGCGGATGATCGTCAACACCGCCGAATTCCTGCCCGGCGACTTCACCCGCAACGCCGACTTCTCGCTGCCGACCGAACGCCTCAAGCGCGCCATCACGACGGCGGCGGGGCAGGGCAACAGCCATTTCGTCGACGCCTCGCGTCTTGCCACGGCGCTGCTCGGCAATTCGATCGGCGCGAACATGTTCATGCTCGGCTACGCTTATCAGAACGGCGCGCTGCCGCTGTCGCCGGAAGCGGTCGAGAAGGCGATCGAGATGAACGGCGAAGCCGTCAAGATGAACATCCAGGCCTTCCGTTATGGCCGGAGAGCCGCCGTCGATCCGGCCGCGCTCGAGACGCTGATCGCGCCGCCGGCGGCCGAGGCCAACGACTCGCTGAAGCTGTCGCAGAACTTTACCGAGACCGTCGATCGCCGCGTCGCCTTCCTGACCGACTATCAGAGCGCCGGTTACGCCGCGCGCTATCGCGCTGCGGTCGCCAAGGTCGTCGCTGCCGAAGCCGAGAAGGCGCCGGGCCAGACCGCGTTGTCGGAAGCCGTCGCGCGCTATCTGTTCAAGCTGATGGCCTACAAAGACGAATACGAGGTCGCACGTCTCTACACCGACACTGGTTTCATCGACCGGGTGAAAGGCCAGTTCGCGCCGGGCACGTTGCGCTTCGAATTCCACCTGGCGCCACCCATCCTCGCCAAGATGGATCCGGCGACCGGTGAGCCGAAGAAGATGTCGTTCGGCCCGTGGATGCTCAAGGCGTTCGGCGTGCTGGCCAAGCTCAAGTTCCTGCGCGGTACGCCGCTCGATCCATTCGGCTATACCGAGGAGCGCCGGACCGAGCGGGCCCTGGTGCAGGAGTACCTGGACAAGCTCGACCGTCTCGTCGCCGACCTGACGCCGGCCAATTATCCGACGGCGGTGGCGATTGCCTCGATCCCGGAGAAGATCCGCGGCTACGGACCGGTCAAGGCGCGGAGCCTCAAGATCGCCCGGGCCGAAGAGAAGGGCCTGTGGGAGCAGTTCGGCTCCAGCGCCGCCGCCTACCTGAAAGCGGCCGAGTAGCGCGGCCGCACCTGCCACTTTCGGACGCTTGGTCGGCTCCCTGATCGAGGCCATACTCTCTCGAATACGGCCGACGGCGGCTGACGTGAGGGCAGGGTTTCGTGATTTCGGGCGATCATCTGCGGCGCATCGCATTCTGGTCGCATGATTTGCCGGACCAGGAGTTCGAACGCGCGCGCCGCGGCATCGTCGAGAAGAACTACCCCAAGGGCACCTATGTTTTCCACCGCGGCGACCGGCTCGATTCCTGGACCGGCGTTTCCGAGGGCCTCCTCAAGATCGCCGCTGTGTCGCGCTCGGGCAAGGCCGTGACGCTCGCCGGCATCCGCACCGGTGGCTGGTTTGGCGAAGGCACCGTGCTCAAGAACGAGACGCGGCAATACGATCTCGTCGTTCTGCGCGACACGCGCCTCGCGCTGATGGAGCGCGGCACGTTCATGTGGCTGTTCGAGAACAGCGTCGGCTTCAATCGATTTCTGGTGCGGCAGCTCAACGAGCGGCTCGGCCAGTTCATCGCCTTCGTCGAGTACGACCGCAGTCTCGACGCGACGGCGCGGCTGGCGCGCAGCATCGCCTGGTTGTTTAATCCGGTGCTGTACCACGACCCCGTGCCGCATCTGGAGATATCGCAGGAAGAAGCCGGCCTGCTGTCGGGCCTGTCGCGGCAGATGGCGAACAAGAGTCTGCAGCTTCTGGAAAAGAAGGGCCTGCTGCGCATCGAGCATGGCGGCATTACCGTGCTCGATACGGAAAGGCTCTCCCGCTACGGCGCATGAGCGCGGCTGCGGGTTGCCCAGATTTGTGCGATGCGGAAAGTGCCGATATCCCGGCAGACCTAGGGAACAAGGGTGGGGTCTGTCTGTCAAGCGGCCTGTTGCGGTGCGCTGTGCAAACATCAAACTGCCGGGCGTGGGTCGGGTAGCGCCAGTTGATCCGCCGGCTTCGTCTGTCCGGTGAATGGGTTAACGGCATACCGTATCCAGCGACAAAGAGGTCGAGCTTGACCGTGCTGAGACGGTGATCTCTTATCGACGCTAATCAAGACCGTCCTTGAAAGGGCGGCGAGGGGTTAAGGCCGGCGCGTACAGCGTCCGGTTACCGGGAGGATGATGGCTGTGGCGTCCACTGTCGCCGCGCGCGCGGACACGTTTCCGAAGCTGCTGTTGCGCAATGCCCGCGATTTCGCGGCACGGCCGGCTATGCGGCACAAGGACCTCGGCATCTGGCAGAGCTGGACTTGGGCGGAGACCGCCGAGATCGTCCGCGCTTATGCCGTCGGGCTATCGCGTCTCGGGCTGAAGCGCGGCGAGACCATCGCCATCGTCGGCTCCAACCGGCCGAAGCTCTACTGGTCGATCCTGGCGGCGCAGGCGCTGGGCGCCGTCCCGGTACCGGTCTATGCCGATGCCGTCGCCGATGAGCTCGCCTTCGTGCTCAAGCACGCCGACGTGCGCTTTGCCGCCGTCGAGGATCAGGAGCAGATCGACAAGATCCAGTCCGTGCAGGACCGGCTGCCCCGCCTCGAATGGATGTTCTACGACGAGCCGCGGGGCTTGCGCGATTACGATCACGCCCGGCTGCGTTCCATGGAGGACGTGATCGCCGACGGCCGCCAGGCGCTGGCCGCCGATGCCAAGCTCGGCGACTGGCTCGACGGCGAGATTGCCGCGACCAAGGGCGCCGATCCGTCGATCATTCTCTACACCTCCGGCACCACCGGGCAGTCCAAGGGCGTGGTGCTGTCGGGCGAGCGCTCGATCGCCGCCGCGACCGATACGGTCAATTTCGATCATCTCACCGAAAACGACGTGGCGCTGGCTTATCTGCCGCTGGCCTGGGTCGGCGATCATTATCTCAATTTCGCGCAAGGTCTGGTGGCCGGCTTCTGCACCGCCTGTCCGGAGAACGCCGATACGGCGATGGCCGACCTGCGGGAGATCGGACCTACATTCTACTTCGCCCCGCCCCGCACTCTCGAGGCGCTGCTCACCCGCGTCATGATCCGCATGGAGGATGCCGGCGCGCTCAAGCGCCGTATCTTCCACTACTTCATTGGCGTCGCGCGCCAGTATGGCGAGCGCATCCTCAACGGCGAGAAGGTGCCGCTGACCGGCCGCATCCTCTACGGCATCGGCAATCTCCTCGTGTACGGGCCGCTGAAGAACGTGCTCGGCTTCTCGCGCGTGCGCACCGCCTATACGGCGGGCGAGGCGATCGGTCCGGACCTGTTCGCCTTCTACCGCTCGATCGGGCTCAACCTGAAGCAGCTCTACGGCCAGACCGAAGCCTTCCTTTACGTCACGGCGCAGCCGGACGGCGCGATCTATTCGGACACGGTGGGTCCGGCCTGCCCGAACGTGGACATCAAGATCGCCGACAGCGGCGAGGTACTGTTCAAGTCGCCGGGCATGTTCACCGGCTATTTCAGGGACGAGGCCAAAACCGCGGAAGTGATGACGCCGGACGGCTATGTAAAGACCGGCGATGCCGGCTTCTTCGACACCAAAACGGGTCAGCTCAAGATCATCGACCGCGCCAAGGACGTCGGCAAGCTCACCGACGGCACCTTGTTTGCGCCGAAATACATCGAGAACAAGCTCAAGTTCTTCCCCAACATCCGCGAGGCGGTGGCTTACGGCGATCACCGCGATTTCGTGACGGTGATGCTCAACATCGATCTCACCGCGGTGGGCTCCTGGGCCGAGCGCAACAACGTCGCCTACGCCTCCTATCAGGAGCTCGCCGGTCACCCTCAGGTCTACGACATGCTGGAGAAGAACGTCGCCGAGGTGAACCGCTCGCTGGCCGCCGATCCGATGATGGCCGGTGCGCAGATCAAGCGCTTCCTCGTCCTGCACAAGGAGCTCGACGCCGACGACGGCGAGTTGACGCGCACGCAGAAGGTGCGCCGCGGCTTCGTCGCCGAGCGCTACGCGCCGCTGATCAACGCACTCTATGACGGCTCGCCCGAGGCCGACATTTACACCGAAGTCACCTTCGAAGACGGCCGCAAGGGCGTCATCAGCGCCCGCGTCAGGATCCGCGATATGAAGGTTGAACCGGTGCCGAGCGTGAGGAAGGTGGCATGAGAGCCCCCGACTCCTCGCCCAAGGCGCGCGTTGGCGACGTGCTTCTGTCGGTCGAAGACGTGTCGCTAGCCTTCGGCGGCGTCAAGGCGATCAGCGGCGTGTCCTTCGACATCCGCCAAGGCGAAATCCGCGCCATCATCGGCCCGAACGGCGCCGGCAAGACGTCGATGCTCAACGTCATCAACGGCTTCTATCATCCGCAACAGGGTCGCATCACCTTCAAGGGCAAGACCCGCGCCAAGATGCGCCCCTATGAGGCGGCGGCCGGCGGCATCGCCCGCACGTTCCAGAACGTGGCGCTGTTCCGCGGCATGTCGGCGCTCGACAACATCATGGCGGGGCGCACGCTGAAGATGAACCGCGCGTTGTTCTGGCAGTTGCTGCGCTTCGGCCCGGCCATGCGCGAGGAGGTCGAACACCGCCGCTTCGTCGAGGAGATCATCGACTTCCTCAAGATCCAGGAAATCCGCCGCACGCCGGTCGGCCGCCTGCCATATGGCCTGCAGAAGCGCGTCGAACTCGGCCGCGCGCTCGCCATGGAGCCGGAGCTGCTGCTGCTCGACGAGCCGATGGCCGGCATGAACCTCGAGGAAAAGGAGGACATGTCGCGCTTCATCCTCGACGTCAACGATTACTACGGCACGACCATCGCACTGATCGAGCACGACATGGGCGTGGTCATGGATCTGTCCGATCGCGTCGTCGTGCTGGACCACGGCATCAAGATCGCCGACGGCACGCCGGCCGAGGTGATGAAGGATCAGGCGGTGATCGACGCCTATCTGGGCGTATCGCATTAGGGATCGCTGATGGACCTCCTGTACAAAGTCTTCATCGATCCCTTCGTGCAGATGGGCGCCGCCCCGGATCTGCTGGTGCAGACGCTGTGGGACGGCCTCGTCGCCGGCGTACTGTATTCGCTGATCGCGCTCGGCTTCGTGCTGATCTTCAAGGCCTCGGGCGTGTTCAATTTCGCCCAGGGCATCATGGTGGTGTTCGCGGCGCTGACCCTTGTCGGCCTGCATGAAAAGGGCGTGCCGGCCTATCTCGCGCTCGCCATCACCGTAGCCGTGATGTTCGGCCTCGCCGTCGGCGTCGAGCGGCTGATGCTGCGGCCCCTGGTGAATCAGCCCGACATCATCCTGTTCATGGCGACGTTCGGGCTCACGTACTTCCTGATCGGTCTCGGCGAACTGGTGTTCGGCGGCAATCCCAAGGTGATGATCGCCAGCCAGCTCGGCCTGCCCAAGGGTGCGATCGACGTCAATTTCGCCGGCGGTTTCGTGTCGCTGCAGAAGATCGACATCGCCGCCACCATCATCGCCTCGGTGATGGTGGCCTCGCTCGCCGTGTTCTTCCAGAAGACCCGCATCGGCCGCGCGCTGCGCGCCGTCGCCGACAGCCACAAGGCCGCGCTGTCGGTCGGCATCTCGCTCAACCAGATCTGGGTGATCGTGTGGTTCGCCGCCGGCGTCGTCGCGTTGGCGACCGGCATCATGTGGGGCGCGCGCTCGGAAGTGTCGTTCGCTCTGCAGATCATCGCGCTCAAGGCGCTGCCGGTGCTGATCCTCGGCGGCTTCACGTCGATCCCCGGCGCTATCGTCGGCGGGCTGATCATCGGCATCGGCGAAAAGATCGGCGAATTCTACTGGGGCCCGCTGCTCGGGTCCGGCATCGAGACCTGGCTCGCTTACGTCATCGCGCTCGTCTTCCTGCTGTTCCGGCCGCAGGGCCTGTTCGGCGAGAAGATCATCGAACGGATATGACCATGATCCCGAAAAGTGGAAGCCGGTTTTCGGATCAGATCATGGTCGAAAGAGAATAGCCCATGTTCTATCGCGAGGCCGGCCAGTTCAAGACCAGCTACACCACCGACATGGCGGTGTTCCCGATCCTGCAGGACCGCATCGGTCTGGCGGTGATCCTGTTCGTCTCCGTCGTGGTCATTCCCTATTTCGGCAGCGGCTTCCTGCTGCAGGCCGTGATGACGCCGTTCCTCGTTTTCGCGCTCGCCACCATCGGGCTCAACCTGCTGACCGGCTATACCGGGCTTTTGTCACTGGGCACCGGCGCCTTCATGGGCGTCGGCGCCTATGCCTGCTACAAGCTGACGACCTATTTCCCCGACGTGAACCTGATCATCTGGATCGTCGTCTCCGGCTTCTTCTCCGCCGCCGTCGGCGTGCTGTTCGGCCTGCCGTCGCTGCGCATCAAGGGCTTCTATCTCGCGGTGGCAACGCTCGCCGCGCAGTTCTTCCTGTCCTGGTGCTTCATCCGCCAACCCTGGTTCTACAACTACAACGTCTCGGGTGCGATCGAAGTGCCGACGCGCACCTTGTTCGGCATCCCGATCACCGGGGCGACATCGAGCGACGAGACGCGCTACTTCATCGTGCTCGGCTTCGTCATCGCTATGACCTGGCTCGCCTCGAACCTCGTTCACGGCCGCATCGGCCGCATGTGGATGGCGGTGCGCGACATGGACCTCGCCGCCGAACTGATCGGCATCCGGCTCCTGCGCACCAAGCTGCTCGCCTTCGCCATCTCGTCGTTCTACTGCGGCGTTGCCGGCGCGCTGATGGTGTTCATGTGGTACGGCAGCGCCGAGCCGTCGGTGTTCGATGTCAACCTGTCTTTCTATGTGCTGTTCATGGTCATCATCGGCGGCCTTGGCAGCCTGACTGGCTCGTTCTTCGGCGCAGCACTCATCTACATCCTGCCGATCGTGCTGCGCTATGTGCCGGCCGAATTCGGCATGCCGATCCAGTCTTCCACCGTCGAGCACATCCAGTTCATGGTGATCGGCGCGCTGATCGTGTTTTTCCTGATCGTCGAGCCGGCCGGTCTCGCCCGGCTCTGGCAGGTCGGCAAGCAGAAACTGAGGGTGTGGCCTTTCCCCTATTGAGGGGCGCACGCTGTCAGCTAAGCCCCGCAAAGGGGAGGCCGCATGCGACGTGCGCGGCCGGCAATCAACAGGCGGCCTTCGCCGCCCGAAGAGGGAGGGAACGTGATGCGAATGAAGTATGCTTTGCTCGGGGCGGCTCTGACGGTCGCGACCGCGCTGCCGGTGGCGCCCGCGAGCGCCGCCGATACGATCTACGTGCCGCTGTTCTCGTACCGCACCGGACCGTTCGCCGGCTCGGGCACGCCGATCGTCAACGGCATGGCCGATTATCTCAACATGCTCAATGAGCGCGATGGCGGCATCGGCGGCGTCAAACTTGTGGTCGAGGAATGCGAGACCGGTTACGACACCAAGAAAGGTCTCGAGTGCTACGAGCAGGTGAAGTCGAAGAACCCGGTCGTCACCAACCCCTATTCGACCGGCATCACGCTGCCGCTGATCGCGAAGGCGGCGCTCGACAAGATTCCGGTGCTGTCGATGGCCTACGGCCTGTCGGCTTCGGCTGACGGCAACAATTTCCCGTGGGTGTTCAACCCGCCGGCGACCTATTGGGACGGCGCGTCGATGTTCGTCGCCTATGCCGGAAAGCAGGAAGGCGGCCTCGACAAGCTGAAGGGCAAGAAGCTCGGCCTCGTCTATCTCGACGCGCCCTACGGCAAGGAGCCGATTCCGCTTCTGGAGGCGATGGCCAAGGATTACGGCTTCGAGCTGAAGCTCTATCCGGTGCCGGCCGCCGAGATGCAGAACCAGTCGTCGCAGTGGCTCAACATCCGCCGCGATCGTCCGGACTGGATCTATCTCCAGGGCTTCGGCGCCATGAACCCGACCGCGGTCAAGGAAGCCGCCAAGATCAACTACAAGATGGATCACCTGATCGGTAACTGGTGGGCCGGCGGTGACGACGATGCGCGTCCGGCCGGCGATGGCGCCAAGGGCTATCTGTCGCTCGACTTCAACCAGGTCGGCACAGATTTCCCGGTCATCCAGGACATCATCAAGCACCTCGTTGACAAGGGTAAGAGCCAGACGCCGAAGGACAAGGTCGGTGAGAATCTCTACAACCGCGGCGTCCTCAACTCGATGATCATTGCCGAGGGTATCCGCAACGCGCAGAAGATCACCGGCAAGAAAGTGATCGACGGTGCCGACATGCGGCGTGGTCTCGAGACCCTCGAGATCTCTGCCGCGCGCCTCAAGGAAATGGGTGCGGATGGCTTTGCCGCGCCGATGAAGGTGACCTGCGCCGACCATAGCGGTCATAACGCGGCCTATATGGCGAAGTGGGACGGCACCAAGTGGACCAAGGGCTCCGATTGGATCGAGCCGATTAAGGATAAGGTCATGCCGCTGATCGACGAAGCGTCCAAGGCTTATGCCGCCGGCAATGCCGGCTGGCCGAAGCGCACCGAGCCCTGCGACGCGAAGTAGGCGCGCTGCTTCTTACCCTCCCCCTTGTGGGGAGGGTCGCGAGCGAAAGCGAGCGGGGTGGGGGTCATTGCAAATTCGATCACCCCCACCCCACTCACCTCACTGCGTTCGGTGAGTGACCCTCCCCACAAGGGGGAGGGTAGAGAAAGGCAGATGCCGTGACTTCTACAGCAACAAACACCGCCCCAGCCCCCGCGACCGCCAAGATCCTCGCGGTGAACAACATCGAGGTGATCTACGATCACGTCATCCTGGTGCTGAAGGGCGTGTCGCTCGAGGTGCCGCAGGGCGGCATCGTCGCGCTGCTGGGCGCCAACGGCGCCGGCAAGACCACGACGCTGAAGGCAATCTCCAATCTGCTGCATGCCGAGCGCGGCGACGTCACCAAGGGCTCGATCATATTCGACGGCGCCGAGGTGCAGGACATGTCGCCGAACGACCTGGTGCGGCGCGGCTGCATTCAGGTGATGGAGGGCCGGCACTGCTTCGGTCATCTTACCATCGAAGAGAACCTTCTGACCGGCGCCTTCACCCGGCGCGACGGCAAGGCCGCGATCCGGCGCGACATGGATCTGGTCTATTCCTATTTTCCGCGGCTGTCGGAACGCAAGAATTCGATGGCCGGCTATACATCGGGCGGCGAGCAGCAGATGTGTGCGGTCGGGCGCGCGATGATGGCGAAGCCGAAGATGATCCTGCTCGACGAACCGTCGATGGGCCTGGCGCCGCAGGTCGTCGAGGAGATCTTCAGCATCGTCAAGAACCTCAACGCCAAGGAAGGCGTGTCGTTTCTGCTCGCCGAGCAGAACACCAACATGGCGCTGCGCTATGCCGACTATGGCTACATTCTGGAAAACGGCCGCGTGGTGATGGACGGCGCCGCCAAGTCGCTGGCCGAGAACGCCGACGTCAAGGAATTCTACCTCGGCATCTCCGAGGGACGTCGCAAGTCGTTCCGCGAGGGCAAGCACTATCGCCGGCGCAAGCGGTGGCTGGCGTGATCTCTTTTTACCCTCCCTCTTGTGGGGAGGGTCGCGGGCGAAGCGAGCGGGGTGGGGGTGGTCGCTATGCCCGACGACCCCCACCCCGATTGCCTTCGCTGCGCTTCGGCAATCGACCCTCCCCACAAGGGGGAGGGTGAAGGAAGCAAGCAATGTCCCCGCACTACGACTCCCTCGAAACCCGCGACCCCGCCCAGCGTGACCGCGAGCAGTTCGCCAAGCTGCCAGCCATGGTAGCCCATGCGATGAAGGCGTCCGGCTGGGCGAAGCATCTCGCCGGCATTGATGCAGCGTCAGTCACCTCGGGCGCGGCGCTGGCGAAGCTGCCGGTGATGCGCAAGTCCGACATCGTGGCGTTGCAGAAGGAGCACCCGCCGTTTGGCGGCCTCAACGTCACGCCGCCGGGCAAGGCGAAACGCCTTTTGATGTCGCCGGGACCGATCTTCGAACCGGAGGGCTACGGCGACGACTGGTGGGGCGCGGCGCGCGCCTGCTTTGCCGCCGGCATGCGCGAGGGCGACATCGTGCACAATTCCTTCGCCTATCACCTGACGCCGGGCGGCTTCATCCTCGAATCCGGGGCGCACAAGGTCGGCTGCGCCGTCATTCCCGGCGGCGTCGGCAACACCGAGCAGCAGACCGACGCCATCGCGCACTACAAGCCGTCGGCCTATATCGGCACGCCGGATTTCCTCAAGATCCTGCTCGACACCGCGCAGAAGACCGGCAAGGACGCGTCCTCGATCAGGCGCGGCCTGGTTTCCGGCGCGGCGCTGCCGGCCTCGCTGCGCGAGGAATTGCGCGGCCGCGGCGTTTCGGTGCTGCAGTGCTACGCCACCGCCGAACTCGGCGTCATCGCCTATGAGAGCGCGGCGAAGGACGGCATGATCGTCAACGAGCACGTGCTGCTCGAGATCGTGCGACCGGGCACCGGCGATCCGGTGGCCGCCGGCGAGGTGGGAGAGGTGGTCGTCACCTCGTTCAATCCGGACTATCCGATGGTCCGGCTCGCCACCGGCGACCTGTCGGCGATCCTGGCGGGCCCATCGCCCTGTGGACGGACCAACATCCGCATCAAGGGCTGGATGGGCCGCGCCGACCAGACCGCCAAGATCAAAGGCATGTTCGTGCATCCCAAGCAGGTCGCGGAAGTCGCCGCGCGGCATCCGGAACTCGCGCGCCTGCGACTGGTCGTGGGCCGCGCCGCCGAGCAGGACACCATGACGCTGATGGCGGAGGTGGGATCCGCAGCCGGCACCCTGGCCGAGGCGGTGGCGGCGACGCTGCAATCGGTGACCAAGCTGCGCGGCGAGGTGCGGCTGGTCGCGCCCGGTTCGCTGCCCAATGACGGCAAGGTGATCGCCGACGAGCGGCCGGTGGGGTGAGTCGCACCTTTTCCCTCCCCCCGCGAAGCGGTGGGGAGGGTCGGATTGCGAAGCAATCCGGGGTGGGGGGCCTTGACCGAAAGAGCCCCCACCCCCGACCCCTCCCCACTGCTCGCTTCGCTCGCGGGGGAGGGGAGGCGCAAGTCTTGACGCCCTCGCGCATTTGCTCCTGATTGCGGCCCATGACCGACGCCGCCGCCAATCCGCATTTGCCGCCGAGCCACCCCAAGGTGCCGCCGCGCCGCGTCGGCGTGCTGCTCGTCAATCTCGGCACGCCGGACGCCACCGACTACTGGTCGATGCGCCGCTATCTCAAGGAATTCCTGTCCGACCGCCGTGTCATCGAGGAAAACCCGGTCAAATGGTGGCTGGTGCTCAACCTCATCATTCTGACGTTCCGGCCGAGCCGCAAAGGGCGCGACTACGACAAGATCTGGAATCGCGAGCGCAACGAGTCCTTCCTGAAAACCATCACGCGCTCGCAATCGGAAAAGCTCGCCGCCGATCTGAGCGGTGATGCGCGCATCGTCGTCGACTGGGCCATGCGCTACGGCAATCCGTCGATCAAATCGCGGCTCGACGCGCTGCAGGCGCAGGGCTGCGACCGCATCCTGATCGTGCCGCTCTATCCGCAGTATGCCGCCGCCACCACCGCGACCGTCGCCGACAAGGCTTTCGAGGCGCTGATGCAGATGCGCTGGCAGCCGGCGGTACGCATCGCGCCGGCGTACTTCGACAACCCGGTCTATATCAACGCGCTGGCGACCTCGCTGGAAGCTTCGCTCGCCAAGCTGCCCTTCAGGCCGGACGTCATCCTCGCCTCGTTCCACGGCATGCCCGAAGAGTATCTGCACAAGGGCGATCCCTATTACTGCCAGTGCCATGCCACCGCGCGGCTGCTGCGCGAACGCCTGAAGATGGACGACAAGCAACTGATGATGACGTTCCAGTCGCGCTTCGGCCCGGCGGAGTGGCTCAAGCCCTACACCGACAAGACGGTGGAGGCGCTGGCGCAGAAGGGCGTGAAGAACCTCGCCATCATCACGCCGGGTTTTTCGTCGGACTGCCTGGAGACGCTGGAAGAGATCGCGATGGAGAACGCCGGCATCTTCAAGGAGCACGGCGGCGAGAACTTCGCGGCGATTCCGTGCCTCAACGATTCGGCCGAGGGCATGGCGGTGATCCGCGACGTCGTCGACCGCGAGCTCGAGGGCTGGGTCTGACGACCCGTCGCCCGGGCCTCAACACCTCGTTAACCATAGCGCTTTAACGTCCGTTAACCACTTCCCGCCGTCCGCGGGCGGAGGCGCGTGCGCGCGCTTCCTCGCGGCCGGTTCCAGGAGGCTTGTCACTGGACGTGCTGCGCTCCCGTCGCGCCATATACGCCGGCTCCCGCCCGCTGGTCGGCCTGATGACGGCCGCCTGCGTGCTGGCGCTCGGCGTCGGCGGCGTGCGAGCACAGATCGTGACGCCGAATTCGTCCGACCCGTTCGCGCCGAAATCCGCCCTGCCGCGAAAACCGCAAAGCTTTCAGAAGTTCGGTCCGAAGGAACAGGCGCAGCTCGCCCAGACGCCGACCTTCACCGAACCGCCGTCGGCGGCGGGCGACACCGGCTTCGATTCGACCAACAGCAAGAAGGCCAAAGCCAAGGCGCGGGCCCAGGCGGCCAAGAAGCCGGGCGTGACGGCACGCGCGCAGGCGACGCCGGCCGACCAGCCGCCGCCCGCGGCCATTTCCCCGTATCAGGTGCCATTCCCGGCGACGCCCAGTCCTTCGGCCAAAAACGCGATGGCCTCGGCCGACGGCGCGCCGCCGGTCGAGATCGGGCCGATCCGCAAGCCCGTGAAGAAGCGCAAGAGCGAAGAGGACGACGACCCTTACGCCCAGCTCGGCGTGCACGCCGGCGGCTTCACGCTGTATCCGGCCGTCGAACTGATCGGCGGCTACGACAGCAATCCGGGCCAGAGTGCGAACGCCAAAGGCGCCTCGCTCTATTCGGTGCAGCCCGAATTGCGGGCACGGTCGAACTGGTCGCGCCATGAACTCAACGCCGATCTGCGCGGCAGCTACACCGGCTATTCGCCGGACAGCGAGCCGACGCTCAGCCGGCCCAACGTCAACGGCAAGATCGACGGGCGGGTCGATGTCACCCGCGACACTCGCCTCGATCTTGGAGGGCGCGTCGTGGTCGGCACCGACAATCCCGGCAGCCCGAACCTGCAGGCCGACCTCGCGAAGTTGCCGATCTACACCACGTTCGGTGGCACGGCCGGCGTCGGCCACAAGTTCAATCGTTTCGATCTGTCGGTGAAGGGCGACGTCGAGCGCACCTCCTATCAGGATTCCAAGTTCACCGACGGCACGACCGCGAGCAACGAAGACCGCAACTACGACCAATACGGCGTGAAGCTGCGCGGCGGCTATGAGCTGTCGCCCGGTGTCACGCCTTACGTCGAAGGCGGCGTCGATACGCGCAAGCACGATCTCGCCACCGATTCCTCCGGGTTCCAGCGCAATTCCAAAGGCTGGACCGTGCTGGTCGGCTCGACCTTCGAGATGTCGCGCCTGCTCACCGGCGAGACCGGCATCGGCTACACCCAGCGCACCTATGACGATCCGCGGCTCGACAAGCTCGGTGGCGTCGTCGGCAACGCATCGTTGATCTGGACGGTGGACGCGCTCAACACCGTCAAGTTCACCGCGGAATCAGGGGTCCAGGAATCGACGGTGGCCGGCGTATCCGGCGTGCTGTCGCGCGACATCAAGGTGCAGTACGACCACGCCTTCCGCCGCTGGCTGATCGGCACCGCCAAGGCCGGCTACGGCAACGACAACTACAAGGGCTCAGACCGCGACGACGACCGCTACATGGTCGCGCTGGGCCTCACCTACAAGCTCAGCCGCTGGGCGCAGGTCCGGGGCGAATTCCGCCAGGATTGGCTGCGCTCGAACTTCAGCGGCAACAATTTCACCGAGAGCACGTTCCTGGTCGGTCTGCGACTGCAGCAGTAGCTTTTATTGCGCATGATCTGATCCGAAAACCGGTGCCCACCCCCGATCAAGTCGGGGGCAGGCTTTTTCGGGATCATGCGTCAGCGAATCCCCGCCCGCACGAAGCTCTGGATGAAGGCGCGCTGGAACACCAGGAACGCGATCATCAGTGGCGCCGAGGTCATCAACGCGGCGGCGCAGATCACCGACCAATCGATGCCCTGATCGACCGAGGCGAAGGTCTGCAGGCCGACGGTCAGCGGCCGCGTCTCCACCGAATTGGTGACGATCAGCGGCCACAGGAAGTTGTTCCAGTGGTAGCTCACCGAGACGAGGCCATAGGCGACATAGATGGGCTTGGCGAGCGGCAGATAGACGCGCCAGATCGTCTGCAATGTGCTGGCGCCTTCCATGCGCGCGGCGTCGTCGAGCTCCTTGGGGATGGTCTTGAACGCCTGCCGCAGCAGGAAGATGCCGAAGGCCGAGGCGACATAGGGAATGCCGACGCCGGTCAGCGTGTCGATCAAATTGAGCTTCTGCAGCGTCCGGTAGTTCTCGAGGATCAGGACGTCGGGCGTCACCATGAGCTGGATCAGGATCAGCGCGAACAAGATGTCGGCGCCGCGGAATTTCCAGCGCGCCAGCCCGAACGCCGCCAGAGTGCAGATGACGAACTGCGCCGCCATGATGCCGAGCACCAGCATCACCGTGTTGAGGAAATAGCGCGGGAAGGGCGCGGCGACCCAGGCATGGCGGAAATTATCGAAAGTCAGCGGCGCGGTGATCTCGAAGCGCGTGGCATAGGCTGACGGATGGAACGCCGCCCACAAGGCATAGAGCAACGGTAGCGCCCAGAGCAGCGCGAAGGCCCAGGCCGCGAGCGTCGAGAGAGGAAGGATGCGGGATTCTCTCATCGCGTCACCGGTAATGGATCTTGCGGTCGAGCAGGAAGAACTGCGCCAGCGCCACGGCGGCAAGGCCGGTCAGCAGCACGGTGGAGAGCGCCGCGGCATAACCGAGGTCCCAGAACGAGAACGCGACCTGGTAGATGTAGAACAGCAGCAGCGTCGTGGCGTTGTCCGGCCCGCCGCCGGTCATGGCGATGACCTGATCGACGACGCGGAAGGCGTTGATCAGCGCATTGATGCCGACGAACAAGGTGGTCGGCATCACCATCGGCCAGGTGATGCGGGCGAAGACCTGCCAGCGGCTGGCGTTTTCCATGCGCGCGGCTTCGTAGAGGTCGGGCGGCACCTGCTGCAGCGCCGCCAAATAGAAGATCATGAAGAAGCCGGCTTCCTTCCACACGGTCACCGCCATCAGCGCCGGCAGCGCGGTCGATGGACTGCCGAGCCAGTTGACGTTGGCAAAGCCGAGCGCGATGCCGATCTTGTTGAGAAGGCCATAATCCTGGGTATAGAAGAACAGCCAGATATTGGCAGCCGCCACCATCGGCAGGATGGTCGGCGTGAAGAAGGCAAGTCGCAGCCCGGCGCGCCCGCCGATCCGGCCGTTGACCCATAGCGCCATAGCGAGCGCGAAGGCGATCGCCAGTGGCACCGTGATCAACGCGTAGAGCAGGTTGTTGGTCACCGCGCGCCAGAAGATCGGATCGGCGATCAGCGTCTCATATTGCGTGAGACCGATGAAGCGCGACGGCCGGCTGCCGTGCGGCGTCGAGAAGAAGCTGTCGATGACGGTTTTGATCGCCGGGATATGCGTGAAGGCGGCGAGCAGCACCACGGCGGGCAGCGCGAGCAGCCAGCCCTGGATGTGGATGTTCGCATTGCGATGGGATCTCTGACGCATCCGCATACTCATTTCCCCTCCCCCTTGTGGGGAGGGGTCAGGGGTGGGGGTGGTTCAAGAATCGCAGTCACCCCCACCCCGACCTGCTTCGCAGGTCGACCCTCCCCACAAGGGGGAGGGTAAAGGCAGGGGGCGCCCCGCTCAGTTCTGAAACGGCGCGAGGATGCGCGTCGCCTCGGCCTGGGCCTGATCGAGCGCGGCCTTGGCCGGCTTGCCGCCTGTGAGGATCGCCTGCAGCGCATCGTTCAGCGACTTGGTGACGCGCTGGTTGTCATGCGTCGACAGTTCGGCCACTGCTTCCTTCAGCTGATCGCGGGCGACGATGGCCGGCGGGAATTCGCTGGCGTATTTCTTCATCGCCGGCGTTTCCCAGGCGTCCGGACGCACCGCGACATAGCCGGTGGCGATGCCCCAGTCGGCGGCGAGCTCCGGCGTCGTCAGGAAGCGCGCGAATTCGATCGCCGCCGCCTGCTTGGCCTTGTCCTTGGTCTTGAAGATGTAGATGTTGCCGCCGCCGGTCGGCGAGCCGCCGCGCGCCTTCTTCGGCATCGGCGCGACGCCGAAGGCAAACTTGGCGTTGGCGCGCACATTGGTCAGATTGCCGGTGGTGGTCCACATCACCGCGGTCTTGCCCTCGAAGAAATCCTTGGGCGTGGTGCCCCAATCGATGATGCCCTTCGGCATGACTTCATGCTTCATGCTGAGGTCGGCGAAGAACTGCGCGGCCTCGACCACCTTCGGATCGTTGTAGGCGACCTTGGTGCCGTCCTGATTGGCGAGGATGGCGCCGTTCTGCGTGGTCAGCGCCTGAAACAACCAGTACGGAAAGCCGGACGAGGGAATCTCGACGCCCCACTGCGTGACGTTGCCTGAGGCGTCTTTCTTGATCAGCTTCTTGCCGAACGAGACCATCTCGTCCCAGGTCGCCGGCGCCTTTTCCGGGTCGAGGCCGGCCGCCTTGAAGGCGTCCTTGTTCCAGTACTGCACGATGGTCGAGCGCTGGAACGGAATGCCCCAGGTGTGGCCTTGGGCCTGGCTGTTTTCCATGAAAGCCGGATAGAACGACTTGATCCAGGCCTTGTCGGCATCGGTGTTGGCGATCGAATCGATCGGCTCGATGATCTCGTTGTCGATCAGCGTGAACATGTCGGTGGACAGCAGCACCGCCATGTCCGGCGCGTTGCCGGCCTTTGCCGCCGTCATCGCCTTGACGATCGAGTCCTGATAGCTGCCGGTGTAGACCGGCTTCACGGTGATGTCGGGATGCTTCTTCTGGAAGGCCTCGACATAACCATCGACGATCTTGGTGATCGGGCCGCCGACCGCGATCGGATAGTAGAAAGTGATTTCGGTCGCCGACGCGGCCGAGACGCCGAGCGTCACCGCGACGGCGCTCGCCGTGGCGATACGAGCCAGAACATTCATGGCAGTGCTCCCCTATTGTGAGACGGTGTGCAGCTTCGGCCGGACGGCCGAGCCGGATTCAGCAGCGACGCGTCGGCCACTGCTCGCCTCGAAGATGTGCGCGGCGGCAGGCTGCCAACGCACGCCGACGGCGGCGCCGACCGCCGGCACGTCCTTGCCTCGCACGCGGGCGAGGACCGGCCGTTCGCCGATCATGCAGGTGACCAGCGCTTCGCCGCCGAGGTATTCGACCGCCGTGACAACGGCATGAATGCTGCCCGGCGCGCTCGCGCTATCCACCGCGACGTCTTCGGGGCGCAGCCCGAGCACGCGGCCCTTGCCCGGGCCGGCGAACAGCACCGGCGCCGTCGTCCCGGCGATCACCGCGCCGCCCGCGCCGTCGTCGAGATCGAGGAAACTCATCGGCGCGCCGCCGATGAAACGCGCGGTGAACAATGTGGCGGGCCGGTCGTAGAGATCGGCCGGCGCGCCCTGCTGCTCGATGCGGCCGGCGCGCATCAGAATAACCTGGTCGGCCATGCTCATGGCTTCGGTTTGATCGTGCGTCACATAGATCATGGTGATGCCGAGGCGCTGCTGCAGCGCGCGGATTTCGCGGCGCAGGTCCTGGCGCAATTGCGCGTCGAGGTTCGACAGCGGCTCGTCGAGCAGACACACCGGGGCTTCGGCGATCAGCGCGCGGCCGAGCGCCACGCGCTGCTGCTGGCCGCCAGATAATTGCGAGGGCTTGCGCGCCAGCAGGGCTTCAAGGCCTAGCACATTGGCAACCTTGGCGAGCCGCGCCGCCATCTCGGCTTTCGGCGTGCCCCGTACCGACAGGCCGAAGCAGATGTTGTCGGCGACGGTGAGATGCGGAAACAGCGCGTAGGACTGGAACACCATGGCGACGCCGCGCGCCGCCCCGGTCAAGCCGGCGACGTCGCGGCCGCCGATCTCGATGGTGCCGGAAGTCGGCTCCTCGAGGCCGGCGATCATGCGCAGCATGGTGGACTTGCCGCAGCCCGATGGCCCGAGCAGAACGGTGAGATCCCCCTGCCTGACGGCGAAGGAGACGTCGGCCACGGCGGTCGTCGCGCCCCAGCTTTTTGTTACGGCGCGTACGTCAACGCTGTGCACGACCTCGTCCCATCGGCCCGGCGGCCAGTCCCGAGTGCGGATAACAATGTGGCATGACAGTTTTGCGACAGACGGCTCCCGCGTCAATAAGGGAGCCGGCGCCTGTGCAAGACGTCAGCCTGGCTGTCGGGGCGAGGGCGATTATTTGCCGGCGAGAATGCGCTCAATCTCGCCGCGGAACTCCTGCGCGAGGTCTTCGCGGTCGAGGCCATAGGCGACGTTGGCGGTGAGGAAGCCGATTTTCGAGCCGCAGTCGTAACTCTTGCCTTCGAACTTGAAGCCGTAGAACGGCTGCGACTTGGCGAGCGTGAGCATCGCGTCGGTGAGCTGAATCTCGCCGCCGGCGCCGGCGGCCTGGCTGCTGAGGATGTCGAACAGTTCGGGCTGAAGGATGTAGCGGCCGGTGATCGACAGGTTCGACGGCGCGTCCTTGGCCTTCGGCTTCTCGACCATCTGCGTGACCTCGAAGGCCTTGCCCTTGGTCTTGCCGACGCCGACGACGCCGTACATGTGAATGCGATCCATCGGCACTTCTTCGACGGCGATGATGTTGGCGTTGTCCTCGAGATCCTTCGTCGCCTCCATCATCTGCGCGAGGCAGCCCTTCGGATGCTTCACCAGCACGTCGGGCAGGATCACGGCGAAGGGCTCGTCGCCGACCAGATCGCGCGCGCACCACACTGCATGGCCGAGACCGAGCGGCGACTGCTGGCGCGTAAAGCTGGTGCCGCCGGCTTCCGGCAGGTCGTCCTTGAGCAGTTCGAGGTCGGCTTTCTTGCCGCGCTCGATCAGCGTCACCTCGAGTTCGAACTGGCGATCGAAGTGGTCCTCGATGATGTTCTTGTTGCGCCCGGTGACGAAGATGCAGTGCTCGATACCGGCCTGCCGCGCCTCGTCCACGACGTGCTGGATCAGCGGCCTGTCCACGACCGGGAGCATTTCCTTCGGCATCGCCTTGGTGGCGGGCAGGAAACGGGTTCCCAGGCCGGCGACGGGGAAAATGGCTTTGCGGACAGGTTTCATGCGGTCAGGAACTCGCTGAGGAGGGGGAACCAGGGGGTGCGACTAAAAAGCATGGCCTTTGGGAAAGGTCCAGTTGCGTCAAACTGCTCCGGAATGGGACAGTCTCGGCGGCTGTTAACCTCGTCGAAACGGTATTCCGGCTCCCATAAGGCATGGCAAGGAGACTAATCCCCATCACAATGCGGAGCACCCGTCGGGTGTTCCTCGCCCCTATTTTGGCCGGCTTGGTGGCCTTCAGCGCTGGCTGCGGCGCGGCGCTCGCGGCCGACGACAGGGATGAGACCGGGACGATCCCGGTGTCGGCGCGATCGGATCGCCCGAGCTGGAGCGGCGAGGATGGTGCTTCCGGTAATCCGCTGATGACGGCAGCGGCGATCCGTGCTGCGGCGGCGAACTTCCCGGCGTGCATTGAGAAAATGTGGCCGCTGGCGGCGCGCCGCGGCGTGTCGCGCGCGAGCTTCGAACGGCTCACCGCGCATCTGGCGCCCGACCTGCGCATCATGGATCTGCTCGACAGCCAGCCGGAGTTCACCAAGGCGGTATGGGATTATCTGGATATTCTGGTGAACGATAACCGCATCGCCAAAGGCCGCGCGGTGCTGGCGAAGTACGACCGGCTGTTCGACGAGGCCGAGCGCACCTACGGCGTCGACCGCTATACCATCGCCGCGATCTGGGGCGTCGAGACCGATTACGGCGCGCTGGCCGGCAACAAGCCGGTGCTGCGTTCGACGGCGACGCTCGCCTGCATCGGCCGGCGGCAGCGCTACTTCAAGGACGAGTTCATCGCCGCGGTCGAGATCCTGCATCGCGGCGACGTCAAGCCGGACAAGCTGGTCGGCTCCTGGGCCGGCGCGTTCGGGCCGACGCAGTTCATGCCGACGGCGTTCAAGCGTTACGCCGTCGATGCCGACCATGACGGCCACCGCGACGTCATCGACTCGATGCCGGATTTGATCGCTTCCACCGCGAACAACCTGAAGAAAGCCGGCTGGCAGACCGGCGAAACCTGGGGCTACGAGGTCGTCGTGCCGGCCAATCTCGATTTCAGGCTTGCGGGCCGCGATCACGCGATGTCGATCCGCGACTGGGAGCGGCACGGCATCGCCCGCGCCGGCGGGCAGGCGTTTCCGCGCCCGGACGATCGTGCGTTCCTGCTGGTGCCGGCCGGCGTGCAGGGCCCCGGGTTCCTGATGCTGGACAATTTCAAGGTCATCATGCGCTACAACCCGGCCGAGGCCTATGCGCTGGCGATCGGTCATCTCGCGGACCGGCTGCGCGGCGGCGGGCCGTTCGTCCAGGACTGGCCGCGCTACGAGCGGGTGCTGAGCCGGGCCGAGCGGCTGGAACTCCAGCAGCTGCTCGAGCGCCACGGCTTCGACGTTGGCGAGCCGGACGGCCGCATGGGCCCGCGGACCCGGGACGCCCTGCGCGACTTCCAGATCCGGATCGGCCGGGTGCCCGACGGCTTTGCCTCGGCCGGCATGCTGGAGCGCCTGCGCGGCGGGCGCTAACCAGCGCCGGACCTTCGAGTTGACATTTTTGGCGCGCTATTGGTCCATGCCCGGGGACCGGCCGAACGGTACCTCGATATCCGGCTTGGATGCATGATGGCGCGCAAATCAGGAATGAAGCACTGGCGTCTCGGGCTGGCCGTTCTGGTCCTGGCCGAATGCGCCGTCGTCGGTGCGTCCAGCCTCGTCGCCGTAACGCCGGCCGAGGCGCAGTTCTTCGACCAGCGCTATCCCTCGCTGTCCCGGCAGCGCCAGCGCAGCGGTGGCGGCTTCTTTGAAGACCTATTCGGCGGCGGACGCTCGCGCGACGAGCGCGAGGTGCCCAATCCGTACCAGCACCAGTATCAGCAGCAGGGCCCGCGCGAGTCGTCATCCGACAGTTCGCGCGCGCCGGCCGCGCGCAAGGACGCCAAGTCCGAACAGCCCGAACCGACCACCAACATCGTCGTGCTGGGCGACAGCATGGCCGACTGGCTCGCCTACGGCCTCGAAGAGGCCTTCGCCGACGCGCCGGAAATCGGCATCGTCCGCAAGAACAAGGCGCTCTCCGGTTTGTTGCGCTACGACGCCAAGAGCGATCTCGACTGGTGGCATGTCGCGCGCGACCTGCTCGCCAACGAGAAGGCCAACTATGTCGTGATGATGCTCGGCGTCAGCGACCGCCAGAACCTGCGCGAGAAGGACGTCGCCAAGGAAGCCGAACAGCAGGCCAAGGACGCCGCCGCCAAGACCGCTCAGGGCACGCCCGATGCGGCGGCGGGCGGTCAGGCGGCCACCGACCCGGCCAAATCGGATCAAGCCAAATCCGATCAAACCAAGCCCGATCCGAACAAGCCGGATGCCGAGGGCGGCATCGTCGCTCCGGAGCCGAAGCGCACCGTCAGGCGAAGCGGCAATGGCGTCATCGAATTCCGCACCGACGAGTGGGCGAAGGTCTATTCGCACCGCATCGACGAGACCATCGCCGCGCTGCGGAGCAAGGGCGTGCCGGTGTTCTGGGTCGGTCTGCCGTCGATCCGCGGCACCAAATCGACCTCCGATGTGAGCTATCTCAACGATCTTTATCGCGCCCGCGCCGAGAAGGCCGGCGCGGTCTATGTCGATGTCTGGGACGGCTTCGTCGATGAAGGCGGCAAGTTCACGACCTTTGGCCCCGACTATGAAGGCCAGATGCGCCGCCTGCGTTCGGGCGACGGCGTCTACTTCACCAAATACGGCGCGCGCAAACTTGCGCATTACGTCGAGCGCGAGATTCGCCGCTACATGGCGAACCGCGGTCCAATCGCGCTGCCGATGGGGCCGGTGGCGCCGGTCCCGAGCGATGGCAAACCGGCGGCGCGTCCGCTCGCCGGGCCGGTGGTGCCGCTGACGACGATCAGCGGCAACAACGACGAACTGGCCGGCGGCGGCGGTGCGCGCGCCAACGCCTCGGCAACCACCGTGCTCGTCAAGGGCGATCCAATCGCGCCGGCACCGGGCCGCGCCGACGATTTCATCTGGCCGCCGGGCAGCGAGCGCCCGAAGGTCGAAAAGCCGGCAGAAAAGCCCGCAGCCGCTGCTGGCAAGCCGCAGGCCGCGGTGACGCCGCCCGCCGCGCCGGCGACGCCGCCTGCCGTTGTGCCTCCCGTCGCGGTCGCGCCGCCGCCGGCCGCTGTGGCAAAGCCCGAGGCGGCGCCCGCCGCCAAACCGGCCGAAGCCAAACCCGAGCCGCGGTCCGAAGCGAAACCGCGCGCCGCCGAAGTCCGGCCGCAGCCGCAACCGCGTCAGCCGCAAGTCGCCGACCCGCGCGCGCCGCGTCCGCCGCAGGGCGTCGCGCAACAGCCGCCGCGCCGCCGCGACGACGGCGGGCTGTTCGGGTTGTTCAGGTAAGACATTCGCTGAGATGACCCGTCACCCTGAGGTGCGAGCGATCGAAGATCGCGAGCCTCGAAGGGCGACGGGCGAAGCGCTACGGCGTGCATCCTTCGAGGCTCGCCCTTGCGGGCGAGCACCTCAGGATGACGGTCTAACGATTAGCGGGCTTATGGCCTCACCGCGGCAGGGTGGTCGAGCCCATCAGGAACTTGTCGACGGCGTGCGCGCACTGGCGGCCTTCGCGGATGGCCCAGACCACCAGCGACTGGCCCCGCCGCATGTCGCCGGCGGCAAACACTTTCGGAATCGACGTGAGATAACCGACCGTGTCGGCACTGACATTGCCGCGCGGATCGAGCGCGACGTCGAGCGTCTTCAACATGCCGTCATGCACCGGATGCACGAAGCCCATGGCGAGCAGCACCAGATCGGCTTCGATCTCGAACTCCGAACCGGGCACCGGCTTGAACTTGTCGTCGAGCCGCGCGCAGTGCAGCTTCTTCACCTGACCGTTCTCGCCGGAGAACTTTACCGTGCCGACGGCGAAGTCGCGCTTGGCGCCTTCGAGGTGGCTCGACGAGGTGCGCATCTTCAGCGGCCAGTTCGGCCAGGTCAGGTCCTTGTTTTCCTTCTCCGGCGGCGCCGGCATGATCTCGAAGTTGACGACCGAGACGGCGCCCTGACGGATCGAGGTGCCGATGCAGTCCGAACCGGTGTCGCCGCCGCCGATGACGACGACCTTCTTGCCGGTCGCCAGGATCGGCTCGACCGAACCGAGCGGCTCGTTGCCGACGCGGCGGTTCTGCTGCGGCAGAAAATCCATGGCGAAGTGGATGCCCTTGAGCTCGCGTCCCGGGATCGGCAGGTCGCGCGGCTTTTCCGAACCGCCGGCGAGCACGACCGCGTCGTATTCGGCGGTGAGCTTCTCGACCGGCAGATCGACGCCGACATGGACGCCGTAATGGAACGTCACGCCTTCGGCCTGCATCTGCATGACGCGGCGATCGACGTGCGTCTTCTCCATCTTGAAGTCCGGAATGCCGTAGCGCATCAGGCCGCCGGCCTTGGCCCAGCGTTCATAGACATGGACGTCGTGGCCGGCGCGGGCGAGCTGCTGCGCGCAGGCCATGCCGGCCGGACCCGAGCCGACGACGGCGACCTTCTTGCCAGTCTTGTGCGCGGGCACTTCGGGCTTGAGCCCTTGGGCGATGGCGCGGTCGGCGATCTCGCACTCGATGGTCTTGATCGTGACCGGCGTGTCTTCGATGTTGAGCGTGCACGACGCTTCGCACGGCGCCGGGCAGACGCGGCCCGTCACTTCCGGGAAGTTGTTGGTCGAATGCAGGTTGCGCGCGGCCTCGTCCCAGTCGCCGCGATAGACCAGATCGTTCCAGTCGGGGATCTGGTTGTTGACCGGGCAGCCGTTGTGACAATAGGGAATGCCGCAATCCATGCAGCGCGCCGCCTGATCGCGCGTCTCTTTCTCCGAGAGCGGTTCGACGAACTCGCGGTAGTGCTTGATGCGTTCGGCAACCGGCGCGTATGCGCGGTCCTCGCGCTCGATTTCGAGGAAGCCTGTGATCTTACCCATTTTACTTAAGCCCCCGCGGCGAGACGCGGCTGTTCTTGCGCGATTTTTGCCATTTCGCCAAGCGCGCGACGGAATTCATGCGGCATGACCTTGCGGAACTTGCCGACATAACTGTTCCAGTCGGCGAGAATGGCGGCGGCCTTTTTCGAGCCCGCATATTTCGCGTGGTTTTCGATTAGGTGCTTCAGACGCTCGGCGTCGTAAGCACCCAGATGTTCTTTGACGAGGATGCGGTCCATCGCTTCCGGGTCGCCGGACTCGACCACCTTCTCGAGGCCGACCATCGCCATGTTGCAACGGGATTCGAACGTGCCGTCCTCGTCGAGCACATAGGCGATGCCGCCCGACATGCCGGCCGCAAAGTTACGGCCGGTCGCGCCGAGCACGACGACGATGCCGCCGGTCATGTACTCGCAGCCGTGATCGCCGGTGCCTTCGACTACCGCGATCGCGCCCGAGTTGCGGACCGCGATGCGCTCGCCCGCGACGCCGCGTAAATAACATTC
>JAHCKG010000026.1 GCA_026125895.1 Pseudolabrys sp.
TCCTTCTGGGCGAACAGCGCGTCGTAAATCGGCAGGACGGCGCCGCCGGGATAGCCGAACAGGTGTTTCACGCCCTGATCGGCCAGCGCCTGGATCACCATCTCCGCGCCGGTCATTTCTCGGGTCGATGCCGTTTCCTTCGTCATCGTCGGCTTCCTTCTCTGTCGTCGCTGTCTGCTGTCGTTCGGCCAATAAAAAAGGCCCGCGAAGGGCCATGTTCGGACACTCACTGTGGGTGCCCCGCGGGCTACCCAGCCAGTGTCCGAACGTTACCTACGAGGATAATAATGTTGCGCATAGCGTGGGACGTCCGAACTTTCGTTGCGCGCCTTATAGGAGCGCCGTTTGGGCCGGTCAAGCGGTAAGTGCAAGGCTACTGCCGCGCGGATGAGCCGGCAAGGCCCACCAAGCCGGGCCTCAAAAGGGGCCGCCCGGGAGCGGCCGACGCCGGCCCCCGGGCGATTTGGAAAGACAGCCGGAGGTCAGGCCGCCCGCGCCTTGCGGGTGGCCGTCCCTGACGTCCGGGCCGGCGGCGCGGCGGCCACGACCGGCGCCGGGGCCGCAGCCTGCTCGCCGCCATCGACCTGGAAGAACGACACCTGGTCGTTCATCGTCCGAGCCTGGCTCTCGAGAGTCTGCGCCGTGGCCGCATTCTCTTCGACCAGCGCCGAGTTGCGCTGGGTCAGCTCGTCCATCTGATCGAGCGTACGCTTGATCTCCTCGATGCCGGTCGCCTGTTCCGAGCTGGCATTGGCGATCTCGGCCACGGCATCCGCCACCTGGCGGATCGACTCGACGATCTCGGTGAGCGCGCCGCCGGCCTGATTGACGAGGTCAACGCCTTCCTTCACCTGGCCGGTCGAGTTGGTGATCAGCGCGGCGATGTCCTTGGCGGCCTGCGACGAGCGCTGCGCCAGGCTGCGCACCTCGGACGCCACGACCGCGAAGCCGCGGCCCGCTTCGCCGGCGCGCGCCGCTTCGACGGCAGCGTTGAGCGCCAGCAGATTGGTCTGCCGCGCGATCTCGTCGATGACGCTGATGATGTCCGAGATCTTGCGCGAGGACTCCTCAATGCGCGCCATCGCCTTGACGGCGCGGCCAGCCACCTCGCCGCCGCGATCCGCGACCTCGCGGGTGGCGCGGGCGGACCTGGTTGCCTCCTGCGCGCTCTCGGCGTTGCGGCGCACTGTGTTGGCGATCTCCTCCATCGAGGCCGACGTCTCTTCGAGGCTGGCCGCCTGCTCTTCCGTGCGCTGCGACAGGTCGGCGGTGCTGAGCGAAATCTCCGCCGACGCATTCGTCACTTCACGCGACGAGTTCTTGATCTCGGCGATCGTACTGCGAACCTGCTCGATCATGACGCCGACGGCATTGACGATCTGCGCGACCTCGTCCTTCGCCGCCATGGCCGGCAATACCACGTTGAAGTCACCTTCCGCGACCTTCATCATGCCGCCCTGGACCAGCCGCAGCGGCCGGGTAACCCGGCGTCCGATCAGCGACAGCATCATCGCCGAAAAACCGATCGCCACGATCAGCAGCGCGATCCCGATACCCAGCTTCCACTCCGCCGCCGTGCGCAACGCCGCAGCGTGGCCCTTCACCGCATCGAGCGCGGCGAGCGCCACGTCGAGGATCGCCTTGAGACGAACATTCGACCGCGTATTCCAGGCCGGGGGATCGATGCCGGTCGGTTGACCCGCGATGACCTTCTTCAGCGAATCGAGCCGCTCCGCGACGACCTCCGGCGCGAAGAACTCGCGCTGCGCCGTCTGCATGGCCTGAACGAAGCCGGCGGGAAACGGCAAGCCCGTCGCCATGTCCTCGAGCGCCGCCCACTGGGCGTTGGTCTCGAGCAGATGGCCGCTGTATTTGGTCAGCGTGTCCGGTGCGACCTTCAAGCCGAGCAACCCGTTGTAGAGCAGCAGGTTGGCATTGCCAGCCGAGTTGCGCGCGGCCCAGGCCAGTTGCTTGATCTGCATGAGATGACCGACATAGGAGTCGTCCAGTTTCACCAGATCGACGAGGCCGGCCGATACCTTCTCGATCGCGGCGATGAGCTCGTTGCAGGAGTCGAACATCTCCTTGTCCAGGCCCGGCTTGCGAGACGCCTTCGGCAACGCGATGGCGGCCTCGGTTTCCTTGTGCAAGGCGACCTGCTTCTGGACGGCCTTCTCGAGCGCGGGCAGGCCCGCCTGCTTCTGACCGAGATCGTATTGACGCAACACCACGAGCGCGGAATTCAGCGCCTTCATTTCCGCTTCACGCACACCGCGGAGCACTGGCTCGATCGGCCCCGCCCTGTCGGACCGCAAATCGCGGAACGAGGTCGAGCGGTCCGGCCGCAGATTGTGCAAGGCATTGAACAACCCGTCGGAGGCGTCCGCCACGTGCACCAGACGTGTCGCGGTGTTCAGTTCGGTCCATGACCGCCACACGCCGAGACTCAGAGCGAGCACGACGGCGCCTGCCAGCGTTCCGACGACGAATTTGAGAAGCGTATTGATCGACAATCGATTTAACATGGAAGACCTGCACTACAATGCCGAAGCGGTACGGGTCGCCAATGTCTTCGCGAAAATTGAATCCATCTCTAACAGTAGTTCGGTACCTTCGGACTTTTTCAATGCGCCGGAATATTCATCTAGTTTAAAACTCACGCGGCGGGCCGCTCGGGCACGCCCGACGCGGCCAAGAGCTGACGCCGCACGCAAATACGGAGCCGATTAAACAAGCCGCCAATGTAGTTTGAGAAGCTCCATGAGCGCAGCGGCCGATCGACCGCTGCGCTTGAGAGATGTCAGGCGGCCTTGTGCACAGCCGCACGACGCCGCGGCGCCACGGCGTCCGCCGACCGGGTCCGGACGATGCCATCCTCGGCAACTTCAGCGCCGGCCTCCGCATCGATGCGGAAGTATCCGACCTGGCCGTCCATGGCCTTGGCCTGCTGTTCGAGCACCTTGGCCGTCGCCGCGTTCTCCTCGACCAACGCCGAGTTCTGCTGCGTGGCCGTATCCATCATGGTCATCGCCTTGTTGATCTCGTCGACGCCGCTGGACTGTTCGGCGCTGGCATTGGCGATGTCGTTGATGAGCGCGTTGACCTTCTGGATCGACGCCGTGATCTGGCCCAGCGCGTCGCCGGCCTGATTGACGAGATCCACGCCTTCCTTGACCTGGTTACCGGACTTGGTGATCAGCGCCGTGATGTCTTTGGCGGCCTGAGACGAGCGTTGCGCCAGATTGCGCACTTCGGAAGCCACGACCGCGAAGCCGCGGCCAGCCTCGCCGGCGCGCGCCGCCTCGACGGCGGCGTTGAGCGCCAGCAGGTTGGTCTGGCGCGCGATCTCGTCGATGACGACGATGATCTCCGAGATGCTCTTCGAGGACTCCTCGATCCGCGCCATGGCTTCGACCGCCTTGCCGACCACGGCGCCGCTCTTGTCGGCGACGTCACGGGTCTCGGCAGCCGAGCGGCTCGCCTGACGGGCATTCTCCGCATTCTGTTTGACGATCGACGAAATCTCTTCCATCGCCGCCGAGGTTTCTTCCAGGCTCGCCGCCTGCTCCTCGGTTCGCTGCGACAGGTCCGTGGTACTGGTCGAAATCTCGACCGAGGCGTTCGTCACTTCGCGCGCCGCGACCTTGATGTTCAGCAAGGCGTCCCGCACCTTGCCGGCCATGCCCTGAACGGCGACCGCGATCTGGCCGATCTCATCCACACGGTCGACATGCGGCACCGCGATGGCGAAGTTGCCTTCGGCGATTTCGCCGAGCGGCCTGGTCAGCGCGCGCAGCGGCCGTGCCACGGTCATCACCGAGAAGGCGATGGCGCCGAAGAAGATGGCGATACAGGCCGCCAGCAGCAGGCCGCTGATGATCAGTGTCTGCAAGCCCGAAGCGATGAGATCCTTGGTGTAGGCTTCGCTCGCCGCTCCGGCGCCGTTCATCACCTCGAGCAATGTCGCGAGCAGCGGCGTCGTCGTGTCGACCCATTGATCGGTCGACATCGGGTACTTGCCGCCCGCCGCCGAGACGTTCTGCATCTCGTCGGACAGCGACCTGAACTTGCCGAAGTAGCTCTCGGTCGCCGCCTTGACGCCGGTGGCGACGGTCGCGTGTTCGCCATCGATGAGCGAAGCCTGCAACAGGCGCCACATCAGATCGACCTGCGCGCGGATGATCTGAATTTTCTGAAGATTGCCGGCGGGGATCGCGGTGCCCGAGGAGATCGACTGCGCCAGCGTCGAGCGCTCGCTGCCGCCGATGTCACGCATGTTCCAGGCATAGATGCGGATATTCGCCAGACGTGCGAGTTCGGGATCCATGGCGCTGGTGCTGCTCAGCACGCGATTCCACAGCTTCTGCGCCGTGACGACGAAGTGCGAGAGCGCCGGCACCGTGTTCTTGACCGTGTCGGCGTCACGCTCCGCCTTCGGCAGCTTGATCGCTTCATCGGCTTTCCGGCGATAGAGCTCGGCCTTCTGCCGCGCCTCGTTGAACTCGGCCACCAGTTCGGCCTTGCGCGGGAAATCCTCCTTGAGCAAGGCAGCGAAGGCGGGATCGATCTTGGACTTGGCGCCGACGCGCTGGCCGTCGATGTCCTTGATGACGGCATCGGTCGCCGGGCCGGCGGCCTGCAGCGCGCTGGTGGTGTAGGCGCGCTCGATCAGGATGTCGTAGACGCCGAGGATGAGCGCGTTGGCCGCGGTGTTCTGGCGGTCCGCCGTCTGCGCCTTGCTGTAGAGTTCGACCGAGCGATAGGTCTCCGCCGACAGCGCCCACACGGCGATCGGCACGACCAGGGCAAAGGTCACCGCAATGCGCGTTGAAATAGTGCGAAAGGAAAAGGCCGCCATAACCACTCGACTCCAGAATGCGTGTTCATTCTCTGTATTTTGAACGAGTTTCTGGTGCCGGCATTAAGGAGAGATAAATTACATCTGCCTTTCTGCATATAGCGGACTGTTTAAACGAATTGATAAAAAATATTGCCGGTCGTCACCCAGGTAGGGCGGCCATGATTTCATCGAAAGCCTGCCCGGACGGCACCAGGGGCCAATCCTTCATCTGGCCGCGAAACCAGGTGTGCTGCCGCTTGGCATAGCGGCGCGTATCCATGATGGAGCCTGCCGCCGCCTCGTCGAGCGAAATCTCGCCGCGGAGATGACGGATGAGCCACGGCACGCCGTGGGCCTTCATCGCCGGCAGCAGCGGATCGAGTTTGCGCGCGGCGAGCGCCGCGACTTCGTCGAGCGCGCCGGCTTCCAGCATCGCGGCAAAGCGCGCCTCGATGCGTGACACGAGTTCGGCGCGCTCGAGCGTGACGAAGACGCGCGCCGTGCGTTCCGGCGGCATGAGCGGCGCCGTGCCCTCGCCGTGCCAGTCGCTGATCGAGCGGCCGGTCGCCAGCACCACCTCGAGCGCGCGGGCGATGCGCGAGCGGTCGAGCGGCATCAGCCGCGCCGCGGTCACCGGATCGCGCGCGGTCAGTTCGGCGTAGAGCGGCGCGACGCCGTCGCGCGCCAGGCGCTCGCGCACGGCTTCGCGGATCTCCGATGGGATCGCGGGCACGGCGGCGAGGCCCTCGGTGAGGACCTTGAAATAGAGCCCGGTGCCGCCGACCACGATCGGCACGCGGCCGGTGGCGGTAATGTCGGCGATCGCCGCCGCGACCTCGCGCAGCCACTGCCCGGTCGAATAGCTCTCCGCGGCATCGACGTGGCCGTAGAGGACGTGCGGCGCGCGCGTTTCCTCCTCCGCCGACGGCCGCGCCGTGATGACGCGCAGGCCGGCATAGACCTGCATGGAATCGGCGTTGACGATGGTGCCGCGCAGTCGATCGGCCAGCGCCAGCGCCAGAGCCGACTTGCCGCTGGCGGTCGGACCGGCGATAAGCACCGCTCGTTTCAGCTCCGGCATCCCCATGACCTCGTCCGCTTCCTTCACCGCCACCATCATCGCCGCCAGCGGCGCGCTCGACGACGCCGCGCTGGCTCGTGCCCGCGCCATCCTGCCCGCGCCGGCCGCGCCGGTCTGGCTCGATCCCGGACGCGCCGCCGACATTCCCTTTAGCGCAGCCGCGGACGCCGACCAACGCGCCCTCGCCGAGAGCCTGCGCGCCGCCCTGCCCGGGACCGACGCGGTGGTGCAGCCCGCGGCCGGGCGGCGCAAGAAGCTGTTTCTCGCCGACATGGATTCCACCATGATCGGCCAGGAGTGCATCGACGAACTCGCCGACTATGCCGGCCTGAAGGCGCACGTCGCTGCGATTACCGAGCGCGCCATGCGCGGCGAGATCGCCTTCGAGCCGGCCTTGCGCGAGCGCGTTGCCCTGCTCGAAGGGCTCAAGGTGTCGGTAATCGACGAAGTGCTGCGCGACCGCATCAAGCTGACGCCGGGTGCGCAGGCGCTGGTGAAGACGATGCGCGCCCACGGCGCCCATACGGCGCTGGTCTCGGGCGGCTTCACCTTGTTCACCGACCGCGTCGCCGCGATGATCGGCTTCAACGAAAACCGCGCCAACAGCCTGACGGTGATCGACGGCCACAAGCTCGCCGGCAAGGTCGCCGAGCCGATCTTCGGCCGCGACGCCAAGCGAGCGGCGCTCATCGAACTGCGCCAGGAACTTGGCCTGGCCAAGGGCGCGACCATGGCGGTCGGCGACGGCGCCAACGATCTCGACATGATCGCCGAGGCCGGCCTCGGCGTCGCGTACCACGCCAAGCCGAAGGTGGCGGAAGCGGCGCCCGCCCGCATCGAGCACGGCGACCTTACGGCGCTGCTCTACATCCAGGGCTATCGCCGCGACGAGTTCGTCGAGAGCTGAAAAACCTGTCCCGGGCGCCATGCAGCACGGAGTGATGCATGGCAAACCCGGGACCGTAACAAGCTCAATGATCCGCGACGACTACTGCAGCCCGATCGCGACGAAGCTCGGATCGCCTTCCGGCGAGACCACCAGCAACACGACGGCCTTCTTGCCGTCCTTCTTCAGTTGCTCGATGCGCTTCTGCAGATCGGCGGCGTTGTTGACCGTCTGCTGCTGCACTTCGGCGATCACCATGCCCGGCTGCAGGCGCTTCTCGGCGGCCGGCGAATTCGGCTCGACGCCGGTGATGACGACGCCCCCCTTCACCTTGTCCTGTATCTTGTACTTCTTGCGCGCCGCGTCGTTGAGATTGGCGAGGTCGAGGCCGAGCGCCTTCTTGACCGCGGACTTGTCGTCCGCCGGCTGATCCTTCTTCGGCGTCAGCGACGCCTGCTGCGTCTTCTCGCCGTCGTCGAGACGGCCGAGCTTGACCGTCTTGGTCTCTTCCTTGCCCTTGCGGATGATGATGACGCTGACGTCCTTGCCGACCGCGGTTTCCGCGACGATCTTCGGCAGATCGCGCATCTCCTTGATGTCCTTGCCGTCGAACTTGACGACGACGTCGCCAGGCTCGATGCCGGCGGGCTTGGCGGGGCCCTTGTCGTCGATCCCGGCGATCAGCGCACCGCGCGCCGGCTTGATGTTGAGGCTGTCGGCGATCTCGTCGGTGACCTGCTGAATGCGCACGCCGAGCCAGCCACGCCGCACTTCCTTGAACTCACGCAGCTGATCGATAACGCCGACCACCGTCTTCGACGGCACGGCGAAACCGATGCCGATCGAACCGCCCGAGGGCGAGATGATCGCGGTGTTGACGCCGATGACTTCGCCGTCGAGGTTGAACAGCGGGCCGCCGGAGTTGCCGCGGTTGATGGCGGCGTCGGTCTGAATGTAGTTGTCGTAGGGGCCGGACTGGATGTCGCGGTTGCGCGCCGACACGATGCCGGCGGTCACGGTGCCGCCGAGCGAGAACGGGTTGCCGATCGCGATCACCCATTCGCCGAGGCGCAGCTTGTCGCTGTCGCCGAACTTCACCGCCTTGAGCGGCTTGGTCGGCGTCACCTTGAGCAGCGCCAGGTCGGTCTTCTTGTCGGTGCCGATCAACTCGGCCTTGAGCGTCGTGCCGTCGTTGAGAATGACGCTGACCTCGTCGGCGTCGGCGATGACATGGTTGTTGGTGACGACCAGGCCCGACGAGTCGATGATGAATCCGGAACCGAGCGAATTGACCCGTCGCGACGGCGCATTGCCGTTGGGCCCGGGGGCACCGCCCTGACCACGCCGGTTCTTGAAGAATTCCTCGAAGAACTCCTCGAACGGCGAGCCCGGCGGCAACTGCGGCATCTTGTCGTTGCTGAGATCGACCGTCTGCTTGGTCGAGATGTTGACGACGGCATCGATCACCTGCTCGGCGACGTCAGCGATGCCTTCCGGTCCGCGCGCCATGGCCGGCTGCGCGAACCATGGGGCGACGAGGACGGCCGCCAGCACGAGTGCGAAGGTCGTCTTGAAACGATGCGAAGGGGCGCCCATTGGCGTCGATTCTCCAGGGAGGGGGTCAGCCACAAGGTGACCCCGAATTAGCGGCGATTCAAGGGCGGCGGCGGGCGGCAAAGAGGCCGGCCGCCGCAGGGCGCCAAGCCGGCCGGCGTCCTATGCGCGTACCAGCCAGACGATCAGGAGGCCAATCACCGCCGACCCGATGCCGATGATGCGCAGCAGGCCTTCCGGCGTCTCCAGGACGCTCATCAGGGCCTTTTTGCCCTGTCCGGGAAACGCCGCGAAGATCAGGCCTTCGATCACGAAGACCAGACCCAGCGCGGCGAGAAAATCCGCCATACCCCCGCGCACGGCGTTACTGGGCCGGCGCGGGCGGTTTCGGGGCCGTCGGCGGCGTCGTCGCCGGCGCCGCGCCGGTCGGCTGGTTGAAGAACCGGAAGAAGTTGTTGTCCGGTTTCAGGAGCAGCCGGGTGTCGCCCGCCTTCATGCTCGCCTCATAGGCCTGCATGGAACGGTAAAAGGCGAAGAAGTCGGGGTCCTTGTTGAAGGCTTCGGCGAAAATCTGGTTCCTCGTCGCATCGCCCTCACCGCGGATCTGCTCGGCCCGCGAATTCGCCTCCGCCACCAGCACGGTGGCCTCGCGATCGGCACGCGAGCGGATTTCCTGGGCGCGCTGCGCGCCCTGGGCGCGGAATTCAGCCGCTTCCCGCGCACGTTCGGTCTGCATGCGCTGATAGACCGCCTGACTGTTCTGCTCAGGCAAATCGGCGCGGCGAATGCGCACGTCGACGACCTGGATGCCATAGCTCGTGGCTTCCTTGTCGACGAGCTGCAGGATGCGCTCCATGAGATCGGCGCGCTGATCGCGCACGACATGCGTAAAGGTCGCTTCACCGAGAACGCGGCGCAGCGCCGAGTTCAGGAGGATGGCCAGCTGAGAGTTGGCGCCCTGGATCGAACCCAAGGTCTGATAGAACTGCAGCGGGTTCTTGATGCGATAGCGCGCGAAGGCATCGACCACCAGACGCTTCTGGTCGGAGGCGATGACTTCCTGCGCCGGCGCTTCCAGATCGAGAATGCGCCGGTCGACGAAGATGACGTTATCGACGAAGGGCAGCTTGGCGTGCAGCCCCGGCTCGCTGACGACGCGCTTCGGCTCGCCGAGACGAACGACCAGCGCCTGCTGCGTCTGATAGACGGTGAACAGCGACGAATAGCCGACGATGAGCGCCGCGGCGATGATGACGACGAGGACGCCGCCGATGAAATTCAATCTCATGGCTTGGCTCCCTGGCCGCGCGTAGGCGCCGGGCGCGCCAGTTCGTTGAGCGGCAGGTAAGGCACCACGCCACCCGACCCGTTGGCGCCGGCGTCGATGATCACCTTGTCGGCGCCGCCGAGCACGCGCTCCATCGTTTCGAGATACATACGTTCACGCGTCACGTCGGGCGCCTTCTTGTACTGCTCGTAGATCTGATTGAAGCGCGCCGACTGACCGGTGGCTTCCGCCACGGTCTGCGACTTGTAGCCTTCGGCGGCCTGCGAGATCTGCGCCACCTTGCCGCGCGCTTCCGGCACGACGCGGTTGGCATAAGTCTGGGCTTCGTTGACCGCGCGCTCGAGGTCGGCGCGCGCCGCCTGGACGTCGCGGAAGGCATCGATGACCTGCTGCGGCGGATCCACCTTCTGCAACTGCACCTGCTGGATGACGATGCCGGCGCCGTAATTGTCCAGCGTCTTCTGCATCAGCTCGTGCACGGCGTTCTCGATGGTTTGCCGCGCGCCTGTCAGGATCGGCTGAATGTCGGAACGGCCGACAACTTCGCGCATCGCGCTTTCGGCGACGGCCTTCACCGTGCCTTCGGGGTTCTGGATGTTGAACAGATAGTCGCCGACACCCGTCGGCTTCACCTTCCACAGCACCGAGAAATCGACGTCGACGATGTTTTCGTCGCCGGTCAGCATCAGGCTCTCTTCCGGCACGTCGCGCACGGTCGAACCGCGGCGCACGTCGTCGCTGATGCGCATGCCGATGTCGATCTTGTTGACGCGCAGCGCCTTCGGCGTCAGCGCCGTCTCGATCGGATACGGCAGATGATAATTCAGGCCCGGCTGCACTTCGCGCACTTCCTTGCCGAAGCGCAGCACGACGCCGAGCTCATCGGGCTCGACGCGGAAGAAGCCGGAGAAACCCCAGAGCGCGATCGCCGCCAGCGCCGCCAGCGCAATGCCCTTGCCACCCATATTGCCGGGCAGCACGCCGCGCAGCCGGTCCTGGCCCCGGCGCAGCATCTCTTCGAGATCAGGCGGCTTGCCGCCGGGCGTCTGCGGGTTGGAGCCCCACGGGCTCTTGCCACCGCCACCACCCGAACCCCAGGGGCCGCCACCGCCGCCCCCGCCGCCTTGATTACTCCATGGCATGAAAATCTCTCCCAACGCCGCAACGAATGGCGGGTCTGCCTTTAGTTGGGAGGGGTTATAGGGGACGCAAGGGCTCGATACAACGCGCTGACATGCCGCATTTCAGGCGGAATTTGCGGCATCGGCGCGGTCCGCGGCCCGATAATTCGCCAGGCGCATATCCCTGTGCGCGCTACGGCTGTGGTAAATACCGACCATCGCTCACGGCAAGAAAACTGAACGCGCGGGAGGACTGTCTCGATGAATGCATTCGACTTGACCGGCCGGGTCGCCCTGGTCACCGGCGGCAATGGCGGTATCGGTCTCGGTATGGCCAAGGGCCTGGCGCGGGCCGGCGCCACGGTGATGATCGCCGGGCGCAACAAGGCCAAGGCCGAGGCAGCGCTGGCCGCGCTCAAGAGCCTCGGCGGCAAAGCCGATTTCATCGAGATCGATGTGCTCAAGGAAGAGTCGTGCCGCAGCGCCGTGGGCGCCACCGCCGAAAAGTTCGGCAAGCTCGACATCCTCGTCAACAATGCCGGCACGAGTGTGCGCAAGCCGCCGGAGCAACTGACCGCCGCCGACTGGCACCTGGTGATGGACACGAATGTCACCAGCGCCTTCCTGTGTTCGCAGGCAGTGTATCCGCACATGAAAAAGGCCGGCGGCGGCAAGATCATCAATATCGGCTCGATGATGTCGATCTTCGCCTCGTCCTACGCCACGCCCTACGCCTCCAGCAAAGGCGCGATCGTGCAGATGGCGCGCTCCTTCGCGGTCGCCTGGGCCAAAGACAACATCCAGGTCAATTCCATCCTGCCCGGCTGGATCGACACCGAACTGACGAAGAAGGCGCGCGAACAGGTGCCCGGCTTGCAGGAGCGCGTCGTGGCGCGCACGCCGGTGGCGCGCTGGGGCCTGCCCGACGACTTCTCCGGCATCGCGGTGTTTCTGGCGTCGCCGGCGTCGGACTTCGTCACCGGCACGGCGATCCCGGTGGACGGCGGCTATTCGGTGATGGCTTAGGCTCTACGCGCGCCGCTCGTAGGTGACGGTGTCGAAGCTGGCGTCATCGGCGGGACCGGCATCGTAATGCTGGCGCGCGGTCTCGCGCCAGACGGCCGGATCGATTGCGGGGAACAGCACGTCGCCCTTCGGACTCGCGTGAACGTGGGTAATCTCGAGGCGATCGGCGATCGCCATGGTGGCGTCGAACACGTCGCCGCCGCCGATGATCATGATCTCCAGGATGCCGCGGCGGCGCGCGTCGTCGCGCGCGATGGCGAGCGCGGCGTCGAGGCTGGTGGCGAGCGTCGCGCCGGCGGCGGCGAAGTTGAGGTCGCGCGTCATGATGATGTTGGTGCGGTTCGGCAGCGGCTTGCCGATCGACTCGAACGTCTTGCGCCCCATCACCACCGGCCGGCCGCTGGTGACGCGCTTGAAATGCTGCAGGTCGGACTTCAGCCGCCAGGGCAACTGGCCGTTGCTGCCGATGACGCCGTTCTCGCCAATGGCGGCCACAAGGATGATCTCGACTTTCTTGTCGCTCGTGCTCTCGCTCATGGCCGGCCTCCACCGCCGAAGGCCGTGAGCGCATCGCCGCTCATCCGGCAGATCTTCCAGTCCGGCAGCACATCGGCGCCGATCGATCGATAGAAGGCGATCGACGGCGCGTTCCAGTCGAGCACCGACCATTCGAAGCGCGCATAGCCGCGCTCGACGCAGCGCGCGGCGAGCCGCGCCATCAGCGCCTTGCCCAGCCCCTTGCCGCGACAGGCCGGCCGCACGAACAGATCCTCGAGATAGATGCCGTGACGGCCGCGGAAGGTGGAGAAGTTGAGAAACCAGATGGCGAGCCCGGCCGCCTCGCCGTCATGTTCGGCGATGTCGCAGAACAGCCGCGGAGTATTGCCGAACAGCGCCTCGGCAATCATCTCTGGCGTCGCATCGACGGCGTGGATGAGCTTCTCGTACTCGGCGAGTTCACGGATGAGATCGAAGATCAGGCCTGCGTCGGCGGGCCGCGCTTCGCGGATGGTGACGGTCATACCGCGACGGCCGCCTTGATGTGCGGGTGCGGGTCGTAATTCTCCAGCGCGAAGTCCTCGTAGCGGAATCCGAAGATGTCCTTCACGTCCGGATTGATCCGCATCGTCGGCAGCGCGCGCGGCGCCCGCGACAATTGCAGTTCGGCCTGCTCGACGTGGTTGAGATAAAGATGCGTGTCGCCGCCGGTCCAGACGAAGTCGCCCGGCTTGTAGCCCGTCACCTGCGCCACCATCATGGTGAGCAGCGCATAGGACGCGATGTTGAACGGCACGCCGAGAAACACGTCGGCCGAGCGCTGATAGAGCTGGCACGACAGCCGGCCATTGGCGACATAGAACTGGAATAGACAGTGGCACGGCGGCAGCGCCATCTTGTCGACGTCGGCGGGATTCCATGCCGTGACGATAAGCCGCCGCGAATCCGGATTGCGCTTGATCATGTCGATGACGTGACTGATCTGGTCGATGGTCTGGCCGTCCTTGGCCGGCCAGGAGCGCCATTGATGGCCGTAGACGGGCCCGAGATCGCCACGCTCGTCGGCCCATTCGTCCCAGATGCGGACGCCATGGTCCTTGAGATATTTGATGTTGGTATCGCCGGCCAGGAACCACAGCAGTTCGTGGACGATCGACTTCAGGTGCAGCTTCTTGGTGGTCAGCAGCGGGAAGCCCTGCCCGAGGTCGAAGCGCATCTGATAGCCGAACACCGAGCGCGTGCCGGTGCCGGTGCGGTCGCGCTTCTCCACGCCAACGCGGAGGATGTGGTCCATCAGGTCGAGATACTGGCGCATCGGCGGGCTCGTGGTTCGGCGACTCGTCAGAACATGGGGAAGATTACCCGGCCCGGCAACGATCGGGGCGGCGTTATCAACGGCCGAAAAAAGCCCGGCAAAACAACAAGTTCCGCCGGAGAAGCCGTTAACCGTAAAAGTTAATCGGCATTTCATAACCTTAACAATGGTTTAATTTGACCTTCGGGCGGCCGGCTGACCGGGCGCCCGCGGCTGCTTTCTGGCCAACCACTTGTGAGACTTGCGTTTTGACCGCCGCCACCCTCGATCACGGCCCGTCGCGCGACGACGGTCTCGACCTGAAAGCAGGCGGGCACTGGACGGCCGTCCACGCCCGCACGCTGGAACCGCTGATCGATGCCGCCAGCCACGCGGCCGGCAAGCACGGCCAGGGCCAGGTGCGCCGCGTCGTGTTCGACGCCAGCGGCGTCGAGCATCTCGACACCTACGGCGCGTGGCTGATCGAGCGCACCTTGCGGATCTGGAAAAGCCGCGGCGCCGAGACCGAACTCGTCGGCCTGCAAGCGAGCTATCGCAACCTGTTCGAGAAGGTGCGCACCGGCCAGCAAAAGCTGACGCCGCTCAAGCACAAGCAGACCGGCCTCATCGCGACGTTCGAAAGCGTCGGCCGTACCATGATGGCGGTCACCACCGACCTCACGACGATCTTCCAGATCGCCGGCCAGCTCATCGTGGCCTTCCTGAGCGTGTGTGCGCATCCGCGGCGTTTCCGCATCACCTCGATGGTCAATCACCTCGAGCGCGTGTGCTGGCATGCGGTGCCGATCATCCTGCTCATCACCTTCCTGATCGGCGCCATCATCGCGCAACAGGGCATCTTCCATTTCCGAACCTTCGGCGCCGACATCTACGTCGTCGACATGGTCGGCGTGCTGGTGCTGCGCGAACTCGGCGTGCTGATCGTCTGCATCATGATCGCCGGCCGCTCCGGCTCGGCTTACACCGCCGAGCTCGGCTCGATGAAGATGCGCGAGGAAGTGGACGCGTTGCGCACGATGGGCTTCGACCCGGTCGAGGTGCTGGTGCTGCCGCGCATTCTCGCGCTGATGATCGCGGTGCCTATCCTCACCTTCCTCGGCTCGATGGCGGCGCTGTATGGCGGCGGCCTCGTGGCGTGGCTCTACGGCGGCATCGACCCCAAGATCTTCATGTCGCGTCTGCATGAATCGATCAACGGCCAGACCTTCGCGGTCGGCATGATCAAGGCGCCGTTCATGGCGCTGATCATCGGCCTCGTGGCCTGCATGGAAGGCATGCAGGTGAAAGGCTCGGCGGAATCGCTCGGCGCCAAGACCACGGACTCGGTGGTGAAGTCGATCTTCCTCGTCATCGTCATCGACGGCCTCTTCGCTGTCTTCTTCGCCTCGGTCGGGATCTGATCATGCCGACGCGGTCCGAAGACGCCGTCATCAAGGTGCGCGATCTGGTGGTCGACTTCGCGTCGCGCCGCGTGCTCAACGGCGTCAATCTCGATCTCAAGCGCGGCGAGATCCTCGGCTTCGTCGGTGCCTCGGGCGCCGGCAAATCGGTGCTGACGCGCACCATCATAGGCCTGCTGCCGATGCAGCAGGGCACGATCGAAGTGCTCGGCGTCGAGCTCTCGAAGGCGAGCCAGGCCGAACGCCAGGCGGTGGACCGGCGCTGGGGCGTGCTGTTCCAGCAAGGCGCCCTCTTCTCCTCGCTGACGTCGGGCAAGAACGTCGAATTTCCGATCCGCGAATACTTGCGGCTGTCGCCGAAGCTGACGACCGAGATCGCGATCTCGAAGCTGGAAATGGTCGGCCTCAAGCCGGACGTCTATCGCAATTATCCGTCCGAACTGTCTGGCGGCATGATCAAACGCGTGGCGCTCGCCCGCGCCCTGGCGCTCGATCCGGAGATCCTGTTCCTCGACGAGCCGACCTCCGGCCTCGACCCGATCAGCGCCGCCGAGTTCGATCATCTCCTGCTGACATTGCAGGAGACGCTCGGCATTTCCGTATTCATGGTGACACACGATCTCGACAGCCTGCATCGCACCTGCGACCGCATCGCGGTGCTGAGCGAAGGCAAGATCGTCGAGGTCGGCAACATGGAAGTCATGCTGGCTTCGCAGCATCCGTGGCTGAAAGAGTACTTCCACGGCGAGCGGGCCCATACCGATTTCCAGGTGGCGATAAAGGGACGGCGCGTCACAGAAAAGCGCGCGTGAGGAGTTGGAGCGATGGAAGACAGGGCGAAATTCGCATTGATCGGCTTGTTCACGTTCGCCGTGATCGCCGCCGCGTTCGGCTTCGTCTACTGGATCCACACGGCCGGTGGCAGCAAGGAGACCAAGCCCTACCTCGTCGTGTTCGAGGGCTCGGTGTCGGGTCTGCGCGTCGGCGGACCGGTGCTGTTCAACGGCATCCGCGTCGGTGAGGTCACGGAGATGCGGCTGACCGACAAGCCCTCGGAGGTCGCCGCCGTCATCGCCATCACGCCGTCGACGCCGATCCGCTCCGACACCATCGTGACGCTGGAATATGCCGGCCTCACCGGCATCGCCTCGGTGTCGCTGAAGGGCGGCACCGCCTCCGCGCCGGCGCTCGCCGCCGCCAAGGGCAGCGACCTGCCGACATTGCGCGCGGCCTCGACCGCGGGCGACATGGGCACTGCCGTGCGCGAAACGCTCGCCAAAGCCGACGCCATCATCGTCGAGAACCAGGAATCGCTGCGCAATACCATCAAGAACCTGGAGACCTTCACCGACGCGCTGGCGCGCAACAGCAAGCGGATCGACGAACTGGTCGGCAACGGCGCTCAGGCGATGAATTCGATCAACGACCTCGCCGTCAGCCTCAAGGCCGACACCAATAAGGTCGCCGACAATCTCGACAAGCTCACGACCAATCTCGACAAGCAGACCACCATGCTGACCGAGAACCTCGACCGCCGCACCGCGGAAATCACCGAAGGCATCACCAAGGTCACGGACACCGCCAACAAGCACATTAATATCGTCGGCAACGATCTGCACCGCTCGATCGCCAATATCGACCGCGCCATGACCGATCTGGCGAAGAACCCGCAGCGCATCCTGTTCGGACCGTCGGGCAGCAGCGGCAACACCACGCCCGGCCCCGGCCGCTAACGCCGGCGGCAAGGGCACGCGCCAACGTTTTTCAACAAGGCGCCGAGCGCGCGGCCCGATTTCGTGTGACAGCTTTGTGACAGGGGTGCTACGGGACGGGTGATGCGGCGGGCCTCTCCGCCTTTCGCGGAGCCGGCTCTTGGCGAAAAGCGCCCTCGACAAGGATCTCAAGAAAGTCGTCCAGATCGAATCCGCGACCTACGCCCGGTCGCGGTCGCTGGCCGTGCCCGGCCTGCTCGTCGTTTTCATGATCGGCGCGGTCGTGATCGCCAGCCTGTCGGTCGGCGGCCCGCTGAAGTATTTCGTCTTCTTTGCCGCATTCATCGCCGCCTACATGGCGCTCAACATCGGCGCCAACGACGTCGCCAACAACATGGGGCCGGCGGTCGGCAGCCGCGCCCTGAACATGACGCAGGCGCTGGCGATCGCCGCGGTCGCCGAAATCGCCGGCGCCATGCTCGCCGGCGGCGACGTCGTCGATACGGTGTCGAAGAGTCTATTGCATCCTCAGAACGCCCTCCCCGTCGTCGCCTTCATCTTTGTCATGACGGCGGCGCTGCTGTCGGCATCGCTGTGGATCCACCTCGCGACCTTCCTCGGTGCGCCGGTCTCGACCACCCACGCCATCGTCGGCGGCGTCGTCGGCGCCGGCATTGCCGCGGCCGGCCTCGACGCCATCGAATGGAACGTCATCGGCGCCATCACGCTGAGCTGGGTCATCTCGCCGATCCTCGGTGGCGTCGTCGCCGCGATGCTGCTCGGCTTCATCAAGTGGCAGGTGATCTACCGCGAAGATCGCGTCGCCGCGGCGCGGCGCTGGGTGCCGGTGCTGGTCGCGCTGATGACCGGCGTGTTCACGGTCTATCTGGTAACCAAGGGCCTCAAACGCGTCTGGAACCCGCCGACCGCGTTAGTCATCCTGGTCGGCGTCGCCTCCTTTGCCGCCGCGCTGTTCGCGGCGCGTCCGTGGGTGATGCGGCGCTCGCGCGGCATGGAGAACCGCCGCAAACAGATCGCCACCCTGTTCACCATTCCGCTCATCTTCGCCACCGGCCTGCTCTCGTTCGCGCATGGCGCCAACGACGTCGCCAACGCGGTCGGGCCATTGGCGGCCATCGTCGCCTCGGCGCAGACCGGCAATGCCGACGCCGAAAGCGTCCAACTGCCGCTGTGGGTGCTGGCGATCGGCGCGGCCGGCATCGCGCTCGGCCTGTCGCTGTTCGGCCCGAGCCTGATCCGCACGGTCGGCGAGAAGATCACACGCATGGACACGATCCGCGCTTACTGCGTGGCGCTGTCGGCAGCCGTGACGGTGCTGGTGGCCTCGGCGCTCGGCCTGCCGGTGTCATCCACGCATATCGCGGTCGGCGCCGTTTTCGGCGTCGGCTACCTGCGCGAATTCATCACCAACAGCGGCGTGCCCAATCCGGCGGTCAAGCCGCGCACCTTGTTCCTGGAGCCGTCGCGCCTCAACGAGACGCCGGAAATGGCGCTGCTCAACTACCAGAAACGCGAACGGCGCCGGCTGGTGCGCCGTCAGCACGTGCTCGGCATCGGCGCGGCCTGGATCATCACGGTGCCGGCCTCGGCAGTCCTCGCCGCGGTGCTCTATCGCGTCATGTGGTCGATCGGCGGATAAGACGGCAGGCCCTGAAGCCGAAGCCGCGCGCTGTATCTGGCGGCAAGACTGGCGACGCCAGCGTCGGACAGCAACCGCTTGGCCTCCGGCAGGATCGCCCAGTGCCGATGCCGGCGCGACTTCTCCGGCCAGTCGTCGAACTGCCGCGTGACCCGCAGGCCGTACATCTCGACGTGAATGATGGTGCGGCGAAACGGCAGCGTCTTGAAGGTGCGATAGGCGCCGATCGGATGCGGATCGATTTCGCCCTCGACGCCTGCCTCCTCGGCGGCCTCCTGCGCCGCCGCCTCGAATGGGGCGAGCCCTTCCATCGGATCGCCCTTGGGGAAGATCCAGCGGCCGGTGCGGCGCGACGTCACCAGGAGGAAGACCACCTGGTTCTTCACGACCGTATACGGAATGGCGCCATACTGCCGGGCAACGTCCGTCCCGCCCGCGCGCAGCAGGAGACCATCCGCCACCCGTCGCATCATGCCGACCGCCACGGCGCCACTCCGTCGAAACTGAGATCCGGAACCCCGGATATCAGTTTTCCGACTCGACGAAAACCTCCTCGCGGCGTTTGCGCATCATCGGCAGGATGGCGAGCGTCAGCAGCACCAATGCGATCGCGATCAGCACGGCCGAGATCGGCCGCGTGACGAACACCGTGGCATCGCCGCGAGCGATGAGCATGGCGCGGCGCAGATTATCCTCCATCAGCGGGCCGAGCACGAAGGCCAGCACCAGCGGCGCCGGCTCGAAATCGTGTTTCACCAGCCAATAGCCGAACAGGCCGAATATCGCGGCGATGATGACGTCGCTCGGCGAGTTGTCGATCGAGTAGATGCCGATGCAGCAGAACACGATGATCGACGGGAACAGGATGCGATAGGGCACGCGCAACAGGCGCACCCAGACGCCGACCAGCGGTAGGTTGATGATGACCAGCATCAGGTTGCCGAACCACATCGAGGCGATCATGCCCCAGAACAGTTCCGGCTGCTTGGTCATCACCTGCGGACCGGGAATGATGCCGTGGATGGTCATGGCGCCGACCATCAGCGCCATGACGGCATTGGGCGGGATGCCGAGCGTCAGCAGCGGGATGAACGAGGTCTGCGACGCAGCGTTGTTGGCGGACTCTGGTCCGGCGACGCCCTCGATGGCGCCATGGCCGAAGCGTTTGGGATCCTTGGCGAGCCGTTTCTCCAACGTGTAGGAGGCGAAGGACGACACCACCGCGCCGCCGCCGGGCAGGATGCCGAGCAGCGAGCCGAGCACGGTGCCGCGCGCGATCGGCCATGCCGAATCCTTCAGGTCCTTGCGCGTCGGCATCAGGCCTTTGATCTTGCTCGCGACGATGTCGCGGCTCACCGACGAGATTTCGAGATTGCGGATGATCTCGGCGAAGCCGAACAGGCCCATCGCCACATTGGTGAAGCCGATGCCGTCAAGCAGTTCCGGCATGCCGAGCGTCATGCGGCCAACGCCGGTATCGATGTCGGAACCGACGGTGGACAGCAAGAGACCGGTCAACACCATGGCGATCGACTTGACGACCGAGCCCTTCGCCAGCACCACGGCGAAGATCAGGCCGAGCAGCATCAGCGCGAAGTATTCGGCCGGGCCGAATTCCAGTGCGACCTTGGTCAGAGGTTCGCCAAGCGCCGCCACCAGCACGGTGGCGAAGCAGCCGGCGATGAATGAGCCGATCGCCGCGATAGACAAAGCGGCGCCAGCGCGGCCTTGCTTGGCCATCTCGTGACCGTCGAGGCAGGTGATGACGGACGTCGCCTCGCCCGGGATATTGACCAGGATCGAGGTGGTCGAGCCGCCATATTGCGCGCCGTAATAGATGCCGGCGAGCATGATCAGCGCGCCGACCGGATCGAGGCCAAAGGTGATCGGCAGCAGCATGGCGATGGTCGCCACGGTGCCGATGCCGGGCAGCACGCCAACCAGCGTGCCAACCAGCGCGCCGAGCAAGCAGAAGCCGAGATTGACGGGGTGGCCGGCGACGGAAAAGCCGAGCCACAGGTTGGAAAAGAGATCGTTCATCGGATGTCGCCCCGCTTTAGAAATTCGGCCAGAGCGGGAACGGCAGTTGCAGCAGGTAACGGAACAGAACGACGCAGAACGCCGTCATCGCCGCCGCCGCAATCAGGCTTTCCACCCACCGGATCTTGCTGCCGCCCATGACCGCGATCATGAAGGCGAGGAAGGTCGCAATGACGAGACCGAACTCCGGAATGCGGATGCCGCCGATGCGGGCGCCGCGGATCAGCAGAGCGAAGGCAATGATCGCAGCGACGACGTAGATCGGGCCGCGCAGCGCGTAGCTTTCCAGCGGCGGCCCGTCATGGAGCAGGCCGCCGATGGCGATGATGGCGCCGACCACAATCAACAGCGAGGCAAAAAGCCGCGGCACCGTGCCGGGACCGAAGGAAAAGCCGCTGACACCGGACAAATCGCTTGCCGCCCAGAGCGCGAAAAGGGCCAGAACGACGAGCGCGAGGCCGCCAAAAAAATCGCGTGGCCCTCTGATCCGCAATGGAAAAACGCCCCCGCCCCCGGGGGAGTTCTTGGTGTCCTCCGCCATCCTGCCCTCTCTCAAAGCTTCTTAAATGCAGTACCCCGCTGCGTCTAACACAGGGGCGGCGCGAGGGAGGTGCGACAATTTGGCAAGTTCACAACCAGCCAGTCATTCCTAGCAGTCCCGCGACTGCGAACAGCCATAGCGGACTGATTCGCGTGAAGACGGCGACGACAACGGTTGCAACCGTGATGACACCCGCCGCGATCGTTTTGTCGGCGGCGCGTGCGAGGACGAAGGCGCTGGCGCCGATCAAACCGAGTGACACCGGAACGAGCGCAGCCTGCAGCGCGATGCGCCAGCGCGCAGTCTTGAACCGATTCCAAGTGTGCGCGGCGAAATATGCAACCACGCAGGTCGGCCCGCACATCGCCGCCGTCGCCACCGCGGCGCCGGCGAAACCGGCGACGTGATAGCCGATCAGCGCCACGATCATGACGTTCGGTCCCGGCGATAGCTGCGCGATGGCAAAGCTGTCGGTGAACTGGCGATCGTTCATCCAGTGCATGGTCTCGACCGCGTAGCGATGCATGTCCGGAATCGCGGTGACCGCGCCGCCGATGGCGACCAGCGACAGCAGACCGAAGTACGTCGCAAGCGCGGTGAGCGGACTGTCGTCGTTCATCGTTTCACCGAACCGGCAGGAAATATCCAGGCGAGAGCGAAGGCGAGCGGCGCCAGCACCGCGATGACCGGCAGCAGCGGCCAGCGCAGCAGCGCGACCGTGATGAAGGCGAGGATCGCGATCGCCGCCGGCCAGCCGACCTGCATGAACAGCGGCTTCGCCATCTTGATGGTCATGGCGATGATCAGTCCCGCGGCGGCCGATGCAACGCCTGACAGGATGCGGCTCAAGACTTCGAGGTCGCCGTAATTCGCATAGAGCACGGCGATGATGGTCACGATCACCATCGGCGGGCCCATCAGGCCGAGGAAGGCGACCGCCGCCCCGGCGGCGCCGGCGATGCGCGCGCCGAACACCACCGAGAAGTTCACGACGTTCGGCCCCGGCAGAAACTGTGAAAGCGCGAAGTCCTCGTTGAACTCCTCGGCGGTCATCCAGCGCTTGCGCTCGACGATCATGCGCCGCGCCCAGGGCAGCGCGCCGCCGAAGCCGGAGATCGCGACGTGGACGAAGGATATGAACAGCTCACCCAGCGAGGGACGAGCGACGGCGCGTTCAGGCTCGGCGAGATCGGTCATGCGGAGGTCCCGGATCGGGCGGGGAATCGCCGGCGAAACCGGCCCTAACGCTTAGCCCGCCGCCGCGCACCCGGGAAGCATCAGGCGCGTAAAGGTGCCTTGACCCGACGCCCCGTGGCGCTCATCAAAGACCGCACTCATCGTCCGTCCGGGAGCCCTGCCGCATGTTTGATTTCGACCGCATCATCGAGCGCCGCGGCACCCACTCCTCGAAATGGGACAATATCGCCAAGCTTTCCGGCATCACCGCGCCGGACGCCATTCCAATGTGGGTGGCCGACATGGACTTCGCGGCGCCCTCAGGCGTGACCGAAGCGCTCAACGCCGAGGTCAATCGCGGCGTGCATGGCTACTATGCCGACACCGGAAGCTGGGCCGAGGCGCTGGCGCAATGGCTCAAGCGCCGCCACGGCCTGACCATCGACACCGCCTGGGTGACGCCAGTGCCAGGCATCGTCGCCGGGCTCGGCATGGTCTTGCAGGCGCTCAGCGAACCGGGCGACGAGATCGTGCTGTTTCCGCCGGCCTACCACGCCTTCCGCAAGATCATCCTGGCCAATGACCGGCGCATTCTCGATGCCCAGCTCGTCAACCAGCAGGGCCGCTACGCCATGGATCTCGAGGCGCTCGGCAGGCTGATCACGCCGCGCACCAAGATCGTGTTCCTGTGCAGCCCGCACAATCCCGGCGGCACGGTGTGGTCGCCCGACGAGCTGCGCGCGCTCGGCCGGTTCTGCGCCGAGCACAATCTGTATCTCGCCTCCGACGAGATCCACTGCGATCTCATCTTCAGCCACGCCAAACACACGCCGACGCTGACCGCCGCGCCGGATATCGCCGAGCGGCTCATCTCCTGCTTTGCCGCCACCAAGACGTTCAATCTCGCCGGCGCCCATATGGGCGCGCTGGTGACCTCGAACCCCGCGCTGCGCAAGAAGATCGACGCGCGCGTCGCCGCCGCCAACCTTACCTCGCTCGCCTCCTTCGGCATGATCGCCACCGAGGCGGCCTGGCGCACCGGCGAAGCCTGGCTTGACGCGCTGCTCGTCTACCTCGAAGGCAACCGCGACCTGTTCGACACGGCCATCGAGAAGGCGGCGCCGGGCGCGCGCTCGATGCGGCTCGATGCCACCTACCTCGCCTGGGTGGACTTCGCCGGCACCGGCCTCAAAGCCGACGATGTCGCCGACCGCGTCGCCAAGCGTGCCCGCATCTTCGCCAGCCCCGGTCCGCAATTCGGCCCGGGCGGCGAGAACTGGCTGCGCTTCAACCTGGCGACGCCGCGGCCGATCCTGAGCGAAGCGCTGTCGCGGCTCGACGAGGCCTTCGCCGACTTGCGCTAGCTGCTATAACGTCATCATCCCGAGTCGAATTCCATGAAACGGCCCGTCGTCGGCATCATCGGCAGCCTGGTCCTTGCTGAAAACCGTTTTCCGGCGCAGCGCGTCGGCGAGCGCAATCTGCGCGCCGTGCACGATGTGGTCGGCGCCCTGCCCTTGATCTTCGCCGGCTCGCCGGAGATCACCGACGTGGACGCCCTGCTCGACGTCGTCGACGGCATCGTGCTCACCGGCGCGCGCGCCAACGTGCATCCGACCCGCTTCGGCGTCGAGCCGCATGCGAGCTACGAGCCCTATGACGAGCCGCGCGATGCGCTGGCGCTTGAACTGGTGAAGACCTGCGTCGATCGTGGGGTGCCCGTGCTCGGCATCTGTCGCGGCTTCCAGGAAATGGGCGTGGCCTATGGCTCGACCCTGCATCCGGAGATTCGCGAACTGCCGGGGCGCATCAATCATCGCATGCCGCGCTTGCCGAACGGCGAGATCCATCCCGACCAGACGGTGGTGTTCGGCGACCGGCACAACGTGCACCTCACCAAAGACGGTGTCTTCGCCGGCATCTTCGGCAGCGACTGCATCCGGGTGAATTCGCTGCACGGCCAGGGCATCCTGGAGCCGGGACAGCGCATCGTGGTCGAGGGACTGGCCGATGACGGCACCATCGAAGCGATCCGCATCGCCGATGCGCCGGGCTTTGCGCTCGGCGTGCAATGGCACGCCGAATACGATCCGCAGACCAACCCGATCAACCGAGCGCTGTTCGAATCCTTCAGCGCCGCTGTGAAGGACCACAACGGGCGGCGACAGGGCTGAGGCGTTATTTGCTGATGCGGGCCTGCTGCGAGGCTTTGAGGAACAGCGCCGTCATCGCCTCGGAAATGCCCTGCGTCGGGCTGACTTCGAAGTACAGTCCGGGCGAGGCGCAGGCTTCCATGTTCTGCGCGATCTCGCTGTTCGGCGACGGGCCGTAAGGACCGGCATTGAACGGATCGATCCAGCTCATGTACCAGCCGTTGGTCGGCAGCGCCAGATAGGTCGTGTAGAGCACGGCGATCTTGATGCCGCGGTTCTTGATGGTGTCGCAGGTCTTGGTGTTGAGCGGCGACTGGCATCGCGTGTACTTGGTGCCGGTCTGCGGATCCTGACCCTGCACCGTCGTTTTCAGACAGGTCGACGTGTCGGCGTCCTGTACACCGTCGGAAACGAAGAACACCACCTTCTGCGGCTTGCTCGAAGTCGAACCGTCGCCGGACGCCGACAGCTCGCTGTTCATCGCTTTGAGGATGTCGTCGAAATTGGTCAGCGTATCGCTCTTGTAGTTCTGATACGGGATCGTCATCAGATCGACGGCGCCGGCCTGCGTCTTGACGCTCGACAGGTTGGACGACAGCGAGGCGACCTTGGTCAGGCCCATCGTCTCGGCCTTGGCGCCGAACGTATAGACCGCTGCGCGGAACTGGTTCGACACGACCTGACTCGACGTCGCCGTATCCATGAGCTGCTGGGTGGCGCTACGCACCACGTCGATGCGCATGGTGACCCCGAGCGACTTGGCCAGCCCGTAATAGTCATTGGGCGTGGCGTCCATCTGATGGCACGCGAAAGCGCATTTGTCCGACGTGTTGTTGACCATGCGCGTGATGTCGCTCGGCGTCGCCGCCACGCCCATCGACGGCGTGTTGTCGAGCAGCATGTAGAAGTCCATGTAGGTCGGCAGCGCCGACTTGGCGGTCGACGTACCGGCGACATCGATCTTGGCGATGCCGGCGACATTGGCGAGCGTCGTCGGAACCGACGCGGTGTAGTTGACGACCGCCGTCCGCCCGCTCGAGCTATCGGTCACCTTGGCCGTCACCGTCGACACGGTGGCGCCGGTGAAGGTCGCCGACTGCGCCTTGAAGAACTGGACCGCCGACGTCTGCGCGGCCGACTCGGTCATCGACATGGCCTTGAGGTTGACCACCGACAGCGCCGCGGCGTCGGCATAGGAGTCGAGCGAGGCCTTGGTCCGGTTGGCCATGCTGAAGTCCACGGCCGCGCCAACCGACACCACGATCGGAATCGAGGCGATGGCGAAGGTGATCGCCACATTGCCGCGACGATCGCGGAGGAAGGAACGGCCCAGAGCGGCCAGGGGACCAAACATGCAACTCACCGGACGCTTTCTGCATCGGACAAGCCGCACCCTGCCCCCTTTGAGGTTAATCAGGGCTTGCGCCGCGCCGGTTTGAAGCGAATTCGAATTGACTTGGTTTACCCGGCCTTAGCCGGTTCAAGCCCCGGGCGATAAACGGCATTTACCGAAATAATCTTGCGCGCCGCCGCCCGCTTGCCCTTACGCCGCCCGTCATTTCCGCCTATATTGGCGGTGCCGGGGCAACCCGGACTATGGCGATAAACGGACGTCGAAATAAACCTTTCGGACCCGGGGGCAGTACCCGGCGCCTCCACCCGTGTCGCTCGCCATACCAGGCTCCCGTTCGTTGAGGCGGGGCCGGTCTTCCTGAAAGGGCGGACTTGTGGGCGACACCGGCGGGGGCGAACTAGGATCGACGAGGGCGTAAAGGACGAACTTTCGCTCGGCATGGTTCCGCCGTTATCGGGCCAATCTCATAGTTGCCAACGACAACTATGCTCCGGTTGCTCAGGCCGCCTAAGCGGTCCTGAAAAACCAAGCCTACAAGTCCTAACGGGATAAGCTCCGTTAGGCGGGGTTCGGAGGCACCTGGCAACAGAAGCCTCCACTCACCTCGCCATTTTTCCTTTTTTTGCAATATGTTGGCGGAGCGCAAGGTGCGCCTCCCGCAGCGCGGTCAACTGCGCTAAGGTGAAGTCCGACTCTCTGCCGTACTTTCGGAACTTCAATGGCCGACCACATCCGCTACGATCTTCTCACCCAGCAGGCGCTACGCGGCGTCGTCCGCAACGTGCTCAGCGATACGGCCAAAAAAGGCCTGCCGGGGGACCATCATTTCTACATTTCCTTCCAGACCCATGCCGACGGCGTGCGCCTCTCCGATCGCCTGCGCGCCCAGTACCCGGAAGAAATGACCATCATTCTCCAGTACCAGTTCTGGGATCTGGCGGTGACCGAGCAGGGTTTCGAGGTCGGCATGTCCTTCGGCGGCGTCCCGGAAAAGCTCTACATCCCGTTTGCCGCAGTGACGGGATTTTTCGATCCGTCGGTGCAGTTCGGGCTGCAGTTCGAGGAAGTCGGTGAAGGTGAAGCAGCAGCGCCTGGCGCCGCCGCCAAGCCGGCGCGCATCGGACCGGCCGAAATCGCCTCCGATGGAAAAGCCGCAGGCTCCGACGGGCTTAAGACCAAATCGCCTTCCAAGCCGTCCGCTAATCCGTCCGCCAAGCCGGCACCTTTGCCCGTCGTCGGCGCGGCGTCGTCCGTCCCGTCGGTCACGCCGACCGGCGCGGATGCGCCGACGGATCCCGACCCGGATAAGCCGTCGGGCGGCGGCGAGGTCGTCCGTCTCGACCGCTTCCGCAAGAAGTAGCCCGGCGCGAACTTTCGCCGCGGCGCGGCCTTGTCCGCACCGTCGATCGGCATAGGTTTGTCTGATGACCACATCATCCGCAAAACCGACGACCACCCGCACCGAAAGCGACTCCTTCGGCCCCCTCGATATCGCCGCCGACCGGTTGTGGGGGGCGCAGAGCGAACGCTCGCTGCGCAACTTCCGCATCGGCACCGAGCGGATGCCGGTCGAGATCATCCACGCGCTCGGCCTCGTGAAGCGCGCCGCCGCGGAGGTCAATCGCGACCTCGGCCTCATCGACGGCAAATACGCCGATGCTATCGCGACGGCTGCGCAGGATATCGCCGACGGCAAGCTGGACGAACATTTTCCGCTGGTGGTCTGGCAGACCGGATCCGGCACGCAGACCAACATGAACGTCAACGAGGTGATCGCCAATATCGCCAACGTGGCGCTCGGCGGCAGTCTCGGATCGAAGAAGCCCGTGCATCCGAACGATCACGTCAATATGGGGCAGTCGTCGAACGACAGCTTCCCGTCGGCAATGCATATCGCGGCGGCCATGCGCATCGCGCATCATCTCGTGCCTGCGCTCGAGACCATGCATCGGGCGCTCGACGCCAAGACCAAGGAGTTCGCCGATATCGTCAAGATCGGCCGGACCCACACGATGGATGCAACGCCGATTACGCTGGGCCAGGAATTTTCCGGCTATGCGGCGCAGGTCAAATCGTCGATCGCGCGCCTCAAGACGGCGCAGCAGGAGCTGATGCCGCTGGCGCAAGGCGGCACCGCGGTCGGCACCGGACTCAACGCTCATCCGGAATTCGCCGAGCGCTTTGCCAAACGCATCGCCGCGCTCACCAACCTGCCTTTCGTCAGCGCCGAGAACAAGTTCGAGCACATGGCGGCGCACGACGCTTACGTGTCCGCCCATGGCGCGATCAACGCGGCCGCCACGGCGCTGTTCAAGATCGCCAACGATATCCGGCTGCTCGGATCCGGTCCGCGGTCGGGCCTGGGTGAACTCAACTTGCCGAGCAACGAAGCCGGTTCGTCGATCATGCCGGGCAAGGTCAACCCGACGCAGTCGGAAGCGCTGACCATGGTGTGCTGCCAGGTGTTCGGCAATCACACGACGATCACGGTCGCCGGCAGCCAGGGCCACTTCGAGCTCAACGTCTACAATCCGGTCATGGCCAACGCGATGCTGCAATCGGTCCGCCTGCTCGGTGATGCCGCCAATTCCTTCACCGCCAACTGCATCGTCGGCATTACGCCGAACGTGGACCGCATCACCGAACTGATGAACCGGTCGCTGATGCTGGTAACGGCGCTGGCGCCGCACATCGGTTACGACAAGGCCACTCAGGTGGCGAAGGCCGCTCACGCCAACGGCACGACGTTGCGCGAAGAGGCAACCCGCCTCGGCTTCGTGACGGCGGAGGACTTCGACAGACTCGTCCGCCCCGAAAACATGACGCGGCCAGGCATCGAATAGCGGCTCAGGGCGGATCGGCCACGCGCCGTTACGAGAACTTTACGGAAGATTTGGAACAGCAACAGCCCGGTCGGGCTTTTATTCTTGCACTATATTCATGACGGCGAATGTATTTCGCCCGACGCGGCAAATGTATCTGGATACTAATTTACCGAGCGAGGCTGTCTTTATCTTGCGGGCGCGAGCGCGCCGCACCCGACCCCTAGAAATATAGCCTCTTCGCCAAATATTTTCCTTCGGAGCAGCTCATTATACTTCGCCTTTACCGTGTAAAAGCCTCCGCAAAACACCCTTGTCAAAGTCATTCGGGGAACGCCGGAAGTAGATTATTCTACTAAACTTCCGGGGAATTAAATTTTGCCATAGTCTTCCGCGATTGATGTGGTGCTAAGCTTTTACATTACGCATTGAAGCAAGGCGGGTGCTTCGCCGGACGCGGGCAGCCTGCCAGCGACGAGAGAAATTATGGCTGAAGTCGTCAACCTTCGCAGAGAACGCAAACGGGCCAAGCGGCGCGACGCGGAACAGGATGCAGCGGCGCAGCGGTTGCTGCACGGCCGCCCGCAACATCTGCGCGAGATAGAAAACGCGCAACGCGCGCAGGAAGTTCGAAGCCTCGACGGACACAAACTTCAAACGGGAGATCGTTCATGAGTTCTCCGGTTGTAAAGCGCTCGATCGTGATCGCCGGTCACAAGACCAGCGTCAGTCTGGAAGATGCGTTCTGGCAGGGCCTGAAGGAAATCGCCGCACGCCGCGACATGACCTTGTCGGATCTGGTGGCGACGATCGACACCGGCCGCCATCATGGCAACCTGTCGTCGGCCATCCGCCTCTTCGTGCTCGATTTCTATCGCGCTCAAAGCGACGATGGCGGGGCTGCGTCCGAGCCGGTCCGCAACACGGCGGCCGCGCGCATGGTGACGTCAGTTTTGCGGGCTGAGTAGCAACGCGGGCGCACGGCTATCGACCGCCCGGCCGGGCTGCGGTGCCGGCTTGATATCGAGTGGCGCTGGCAGAGCCGGCGCCATTTCCGTTTTCGGCGGCGCACGGGGCGGCGGCGGCGCGGGCGTCGGCGTCGGGACCGCGGCGCCGGCTTCGGGAATTTGCGGACTGCTCGGCGCAGCCGCCGGTGGCGGCGGCGGCGCGGGCGCCGGTTTCGGCTGCGCCGCTTCCAGAGCCTTCAAACGCTTCGCCTGATTTTCGACGGAGCGAAGCGTCAGCCAGCCGGTCAGCGCCGAGACGTCGAGGCTGCGCGACGGTCCCGGCGCCGTTCCTCGCAACGCCATGAAAATATCGGGCCGCGTCCCGGAGTCGGCTGTGCCGGACAGCACCAGCCGCGCGTCGATCATGCCGTCGGTCAGATCGACATTGCCGGCGACGGCGAGGTTGGCCGCGGCGCTGTCGACCTGCGACTTGCCGATGCGCAACTGTCCCGCGCTGACGCTGTAATTGAGTTCGCCTCGCTTGACGCTCAGCCGCCCGCTGTCGAGCGCCCGGGTGACGATGGTGGCAACGCGGTCGTTGTCGAGACTGACGCCCTGATCGACGGCGCGCGTCACGGTGTCGAACACGCGCGGATCGAGACCGGCGAGTTGCCCATCGACCAATGTCACGTGGCCCTCGCCCTGCAGCGAGCCGATCAGCGCGATCGGGCTCAAGCCCGAGCCATGCACATCGGCCGACAGATCGACCTTGCCGGTCACCGGCGGCCGGGCGCCGGCCGGCAGCAGCGCCGCCGCATCGGCCCCCGTCAGCTTGAGCTTCGCCTCCGTCTTCAAACCCAGATCGGCGTCCTGCCAGGCGATCGAGCCGGACAGCCGGCCGCCGCCAATCACGCCGTCGATATCGGCGATGGTCAGCGCCCGGTCGGCGAAATCCAGCCGCGCGCGAAATTCCCGCGCCGCAATCTGCGACGTCACATCCAGCCGCCGCGCCTTGAACGTCACCGCCCCGGCATAGGCGCCGAACACGCCATCGGCAAAAGGCTCGCTCGACCACACCCAGGCCTGGTCGCCGCCCTTCGCCGCCGACGGCATGCCGATCGCCGAGGCGATGAGCCCGCCGCCATCGGCGCTGTCGGTCTCGATCTCGCCCGAAAGCCGGTGCGGCGACGCCAGCGTCATCGCCAGTTTGCCGCGCACGGCCGCGCCGCCGACATTGGCGTTGATATCGGAAGCCGACAGCTGCTCGCCGCTCAATGCCAGCTTGCCGTCGAAAGCGATCGGCAGAGCCGCCGTCGCAGCGCCGGCGCGGCCGCGCAGCGGCGCGGCATCGGCCTGCGTCATCGTCAGGTGCAGCGCCGCCGTCGGCGCGGTGGCGAAGGGCCGCGCCGTGCCGGTCGCCTTGGCGTCGAGGCCCTTGGCGGCCAGCCGCGCGTCGAGCTTGAGGTCGCCGCTTGCCGGACCGTTGAGGCTGACTTTCAACGACGCCGCGCCGGGCTCGGCGACGAGCGCATGGTCGAGGCCCAGCATCGCCAGCAAGGTCTTGCCGTCATCGGCCTCGAGCGCGCCGTCGATCTTCAGGTCGCCGCGGCTCAGCACATCGGCCGCCGCATTGCCCTGTCCGTTGAGCGCCAGCCGCACCTGGCCGAGGCGGCCCTGCACGCCGAGCCGCGCCACCGCCGGCGCGCCGTCGATCGTCAGCCGGCCCTGCAATCTGGCCGGCGCCATCGCCGCCGCATTGGCGCCGAGCGCGCCGACCGATGCCGGCGCAAAGCGCGACAACAGCGCGAACACCGGCGCCATATCCGGCGCATTGAGATCGACATTGATGCTGCCGCGCGGCGTCGCCGCCCGCGTGTCGATGCGGCCGCTCGCCGAGAACGCCGCGCCGCCGAGATCGGCGACGCTGAGCTTGTCGATCATCAATCCGTCGCCATCGACCTTGAGCCGCGCGCTGGCATTGCGGCCGGTGAAACCGCCGACGCTGGCGCGGCCGATATCGACGGCGATGGTCATGTCGCGCGGCCGCTCCAGCGTCGAACCGGAGACCAGCGCCATGCCGAAGCCGAGCGTGGCGTCGAGGTCGAGATCGGGCGCGTTGAGCGCCGCGTCCAACTTGGACGGCGTCGTGCGCGAGGCGAAAAAGTAGGCAAATCGCCCCGACACGACCTTGCGATCGAAGCTGGCCTTGAGCTTGTCGACCGCGATCTTCTCGCTGCCGAGCGTGAGATCTCCGCGGATGCTGAGCGGACTGATGTCGATCGGCGCGGCCGGCGGCGCCTTGTCGCCGCGGCCTTCCAGCCAGGCCGCCAGCACCTTGGGGTCGTTGGCGTCGATTTCGGCGGGCCCGGTGAAGGCAACGCCGGCCGCGTCCACGGCAAGATGCCCGGACAGCTTCACCTGCGTATAGCCGGGCGCGCGGAATTCGAAGCGATCGAGATTCCAGCCGGTGGCGTCGCTGGAGATGTCGCCACGCAGGTTCTGCACCACGTTGCCGCCGAGCGTCACCTGATCGATGCCGACGCCGATCGACATCGGGAAGCTCGGCGCGAAGGCGCCGCCACCGAGCTGAATCAGATCGCGGATCGCCGCGGCCGGCGGCGGACGCGCACCGTTCTCCGCCGCGAGTACGCGATCGAGATCGATCTGCCGGCCGGACAGCACGCCTTCGAAGCGCGGCGTCTTGCCGAACTTGAAATCGGCGACGCCGGTGAGCTTCAAGCCTTGCTCTTCCGGACCGTAAAGAAACTCGAGCTGCTCGAGCAAGGCCGATTGCGCATTGGCCTTGACCTTCGAGGTGACACGCCAGGGCTGAGTCAGCTTGCCGCCGCTCTTCGCCGCGATGCCGACGGGCTTCGCCAATTTCAGCGTGCCTTCGAACTGCGGCGCGCCGCTGAACGTCAGCACGCCATCGGCTTCGATGCTGAGCGGCCGGTTGACCGGATCGACATTGAGGCGAACCTTCAACGTGCCGTCGTCGGCATAGCGGCCGGACGACAGGCGAAACGGGTAGAGCTCGCCACCGACGGTCGCAGCGCCCTCGCCTTTCAGCGGGCCAAGCAACGAGCGCGCCTCGCCATTGAACCAGACACGGTCGATCGACACCGTCGCGCCGTCCGCCTGCTTCAACGTCAGCACGCCGTCTTCGACGCTGAGCTTGTCGATGGTGATTTCTTCGGGATTGAAGGCGAAGGAAAGGCCCGGCGTCCGCACTTGCCCGGCGGCATCCGCGCTGAGGTTGAGGCGCGGGCCGGCGACGTTGAGCTCGGTCGCGCGCCACTCGCCGCGCAGCAGCGGCGCCAGGGCGAATTCAATGCCGAGCGAACGCGCCTTGATGGTGTCGTCGGCGCCTTTCGCGGCCGGTGCGCCGGCTTGTTTGCCATCGGCTGCGCCGACCTGGATATCGTTGAGCGTCAGCCGTGGCGAGGGCAGCAAACGCAGATCGACGGCGCCGCCGACGCGCACCGGCGCGCCGAGGACGCGGCTGGCCTGCGTCTCGAAGATCGAGCGGTAGCCGTTCCAGTCGATCAGCAGCGGGCCGACCAGCGCCGCGACCACGGCGAGGATGATGGCAATCGCCACTGTGAGCAAAGTCGTCTGCACGCCGTCTCCCGCGGCACGCCATGGCCCCCCGGCCGGCGCGCCTCACCCCTCATTGTATAGGGCATTATTGGCGGTTTCCGTTGGCAAATCTATGTCGGGGAGCGCTTGTCCCGGACGCGGCGCGGCGCGAGCGCAGCGAGTGCCGCGGCGCTGATCCGGGACCGTTCCAAACGCGGCATTTGTGACGATCCCGGGTCTGCGGCGCACCACCAAGCGGTGCTGCGCCGCGCCCGGGACAAGCCCGCCTACCCCGCCGGCAGCAGCTTGCCGGGGTTGAGGATGTTCTGCGGGTCGAGCGCCTGCTTGATGGCGCGCATGGCCGCGACCGCGGCGGCGCCGTGCTCGAGCTCCATGTATTTCATCTTGCCCTGGCCGACGCCGTGTTCGCCGGTCGCGGTTCCGTCCATCGCCAGTGCGCGCTTGACCAGCCGGTCGGACAGCGCCTTGACCCGTTTGACCTCGTCGGCGTCCTTGAGATCGACCAGCAAGGTGAGATGGAAATTGCCGTCGCCGACATGGCCGACGATCGGCGCCACCATGCCGGTCTCGATGACATCGGCCTGAGTTTCGGTGACGCATTCGGCCAGCCGCGAAATCGGCACGCAGACGTCGGTCGCGATCATCGCCGCGCCGGGACGAAGCTGGAAGTTGGAGAACGCTGCGTTGTGCCGCGCCTCCCACAATTTGGTGCGCTCCTCGGCCTGCGCGGTCCAGACGAACGGACCGCCGCCGAATTCGGCGGCGATGTCGCCGAAGCGCTCCGCCTGCTCCTTCACCGACGCATCGGTGCCGTGGAATTCCATCAGCAGCAGGGTCGTTTCCGGCAGCCCCATGTTGGAGCCGAGGTTGAGCGCCTTCACCTGCAGCGCATCGAGCAGTTCGATGCGCGCCACCGGAATGCCGCTCTGGATGGTGAGGATGGTCGCGTTGCACGCCGCCTCGACCGAGGGGAACGGGCAGCGGCCGCCGGAGATCGCTTCGGGAATTCCGGACAGTTTCAGCGTCAGTTCGGTGATGATGCCGAGCGTGCCTTCGGAGCCGACCATCAGCCGCGTCAGATCGTAACCCGCCGACGTCTTCTTGGCGCGGCGCGCGGTGTCGATCACCTCGCCGTTCGCCAGCACGACCTTCATCGTCAGCACATTGTCCTTCATCGTGCCGTAGCGCACCGCATTGGTGCCGGAGGCGCGCGTCGAGGCCATGCCGCCGAGCGAGGCATTGGCGCCGGGATCGATGGGAAAGAACAGTCCGCTGTCGCGCAGTTGCTCGTTCAATTCCTTGCGGGTGATGCCGGGCTGGACCACGCAGTCGAGATCCTCGGCATGAACGGTGATGAGCTTGTTCATGTCGCGGAAGTCGATCGATACGCCGCCCTGCGGCGCATTGACATGGCCCTCGAGCGAGGAGCCGGTGCCGAAGGGAATGATCGGCATCTTGTGCTTCGCGCAGATGCGCACGACCTGCTGCACGTCTTCGGTCGATTGCGGATAGATCACCGCGTCCGGCGCCTCGTTGGCGATCCAGGTTACGGTATTGCCGTGCTGCTCGCGCACCGCGCGCGACGTGACGACGCGATTGCCAAAAGCGGCGGTCAGATCGGCGATAGCGGCGGCAAAGCGGGTCGGGCTGGCAGGTTCGGCAACGGTATCGACGGTCACGGCTGAGCCCCGGCTTGAACGGACAAGAGCCGCAACCTGTCCGGGCGTGGCACAGCCGTCAAGGGCCGCGGGTGCCCGCCGCTGTCAGGAATACATGACGTAGGACACGGGCTCGGACGGCGGCGGCGTGCTCTGGCTCGCCGAGGCGGCGTAGGCCGCGATCATCAGCGCCATCAGGACGAGGACGGCGGCCTTGCCGCCGATGCGCAGCACCGCCCGCACGGTCTCCCGGTCACCCGAGGCGATCCTGCTCAGCACGGTCCTCGCCGCCGCAATGGTGCTCGTCATCTCGCCACTCCTCGACAGGACGAGAATAGCCGAGCGGCCCTTGGGGTCCCTGACTTCGTTAAGAATTGGTTAACGCAGGAACCGCGCTGTGGATTATTTTTCGCTCCCCGCCCGCTCCGCCGCCGGTTTCCGGCCGAAAAGGTTGCCGAGTAGCGAAGCGAACATGCCCGGCACCTCGTGCGGCTCGAAGGGAACCGGCCGGCACATGCCCATGACGATGAGGCCGATGCGGGCCATGCGCTGGCCGGCATACATGGATTCAGCGGTACCGGCGGCGATGCGCTCGGCGATCGCGCCGCCGAGATGCTGGGTCAGCGTCATGCCGGCAAGATCGACGGCGCCGAGCCGCCCCGCTTCCACTGTGAGGCGGCGCAACAGATGCACCGTCGCCGCCGCGGTCGGCCGATGGCCGTAGACCGAGGCGACGCCGCGCACCATGCGCACCGCCATGGCGACGAAGAACACGACGTCGGTGAAGGCCGTCGGCGACACCGCGGTGATGCCGAAGCCGCCGGCGGTGGCGCGGCGGATCACCGTCTCGGCGCGGCGATCGAGCGGCGCCATCACCGTGCGCGACAGCATCTCGAGCTGCTGCGCCGGCGTATGATGCTGTTGCAGTTGCCGCTGATAGCTTTCGATGGCCGCCTCGATCTCGCGATCCTTCGGCACGATGGCAAGCACGTCGCGGATCGCCGCGCGCATCTCGGCGGGGCGAAGCGTCTTGGTGGTGAGTCGGCGCTGGTTGTCCTCGACGCTGGTCAGCTTCCAGAAGCTGCGCAGTTCGCGGCCGATGATGGCGAGCGCGCCTGCGACGCCGACGCCGACCACGCCGCTCGCCACCCAACCCTGCGTGCCGCTTCGCGCGAAAGCATCGGAGATCCACTGCCAGGCATCGACGCCAATCCAGCCGGCGATGGCAATGCCGATGGCCCACAGGCCGGCGCGCTTCCAGCCGTCGCGCTTGCGCGGCATTGGCGCGGCCGGCGCCACGACGGCGCGCTCGCGCGGCACGACGCGTTCGGTCTCCTCGGTGGCGAACACCATCGGCGACGACGGTCGCGCCGACCTTGCGGCGTCGAGCACGTCTTCTTCGATAACGAAAGGTCGGCCTCGCTGGTCGCGTGCGTCGCTCATTGCAGCCGGTCTCCAATGAGATAATCGAGCGCCAGATCGAGATTGATGTGCGGAATGCCGTCGACCGGCGCCGGATCGATCAGCGGCGGCTCGAACACCGGCACGTCGAGGAACGGCGCGCCCCATTCATCGGGCCGCGGCGGCCGCACCGGCACTTCGCCGCTGAGGAATTTCGCCTGCTTTGCCGCGCCGACCTTGCGGCCGACGACGACCTCGACGTCGCGGCCGTCAATGACCTGCGTCGCTTCGATGGTGGATGCAACGGAGGCGAGCGACATGACGTCGATGTCGGCGTCGCGGCCGCGCGCCGACAGCACCGGCAGCGCCGCCATGTGACGCAGCAGCGTGCTCATGTTCTCGCGCTGGCTGTCCGGAATGTGATCGGCCTTGGTGGCGGCGAACAGCACCTTCTCGACCCGCGAGGCGCCGAGCAGCCGTGTGAGGATGTTGTGCTGGCCGTATTTGAAGCTTTGCAGGATCGCTTCGGTGGCGAGCCGCGTGTCCTCGAAGGCTTCGCGGCCGGCGAGCAGCGCGCCCAGCACATCCACCAGCACGATCTGCCGCGCGTAGTTGCGGAAATAGCTGTCGTAGAATTTCTCGACGACCTCGCGCTTGTAGACCTCGTAGCGCTCCGCCATCAGCGCGCCGAGCGAGCCGGCGGCAAAGCGATCGACGCCGTCCGGCACCTCGAGCGGCGCGAACCAGAGATAAGGCGCATCCGCCAGCACGCCCGGACGCACGAAGCGGCCGGGCTGCAGATAGCTCAGGCCGTGTTTGTCGCGCGCGGTGGCGAGCAGCGCGCGGTAGAGATCGTGCGCTTCCTTGGCGACGGCTTCGCTGCCGGTCTCGGTCGCCGGATGCTCGGCGGCGAAGGTGAAGAAGTCGCGCGCCAGATTGGCGCGCAGGCCGCGCTTCCACAGGCCGAGCGTCGTGCGCGACCATTCGGCATAGCTCTGCGACAACAGCGGCAGGTCGAGCAGCCACTCGCCGGGATAATCGACGATGCGCAGCCTCAAGGTCGCGGCGTGGCCGCTGACGCGGCCGAGCAGGTTGCCGACGAGGCCGGTCGGCGCGAAACGGATATCGACGCCGATCTCGGAAATGTCGGCGGTCGGCTCCGGCCACACCGATGGCGTGCCGGCCATGGCCTCGATATTGGCGGCGTAGGGAAAGCGCGGCAACGTATGCGCGCGCGCCGCCTCGAGTTGCGCCGCGAGCAACCGCCCCTCGCCGACCGCCTTGAGCAGCGGCATGCGGTTGGGGTTGTGCAGCGCCGACAGGAGATTGTGGACCAGCGAGGTGATGAATACCGTCTTGCCGGCCCGCGACAGGCCGGTGACCGCGAGCCACACGGTCGAGCCCTTGGCGAGCTCGGTGAGGTTGGCCGCCTCGCTGAGCCAATCGGGAAGTTCGCCGACAATCGGTATTCTTGCCATGTTCCCCCGGTGGATGCGCCGGACAGTCTATTATACATAGGAACGGTTCCGCGTTTCAGGAGACCCGATGCCCCAGCCCGCGACAATCGACCCGGCGCCGTTCCAGTCCTCGGTGATGGCGATCGAGCCCGCCTGGATCGACTACAACGGCCACCTCAATGTCGCCTATTACAACGTGCTGTTCGACCGGGCGATCGACGAGTTCTACCTGCCGGTCGGGCTCGGCCCGGACTACCTGAAGGCGACCAACCATTCGACTATGGTGGTCGAAAGCCACGTGCGCTACCTGCGCGAGGTGCATATCGACGCGCCGCTGCGCATCACCGCGCAGCTCGTCGGCTTCGACGCCAAGCGTTTCCACGTCTACGAGGAACTCCTGCACGCCGAGGAAGGCTGGGTGTCGGCGACCTGCGAGACCATGACGGTGCATGTCGATATGGCGGCCAAGAAGGTGGCGCCGTTCCCGCAGGACGTGCTGGCGGCGCTGGAACGCGTGCGCCGCGCCCACGCGGTGCTGCCGATGCCGGCCGCGGTGGGCCGCAAAATCGCGATGCCGGCGCCGAAATAATCCACAGCTGCGTCTAAACCGCTGATATCGGGGCCGAAACCGCCGGTAATTTTGCCTTCGTGCCCTCGAAATTGCGGCCTTCGAGTGCCATCTTGGCCTTGAAGGAATCGTATTTCTGATGGCCGACTCCAAACGCTTCGAACCCGCGCCCGCGCCGGTGCGCCCCGCCGCCGGCGGCATCGCCGCGCGTGCGCAGGCAAAGCGCGAGGCGCCGTATCTCGCCGCGCTCAATCCCGAGCAGCGCGAGGCGGTGGAGACGCTCGACGGCCCCGTGCTGGTGCTGGCCGGCGCCGGCACCGGCAAGACGCGGGTGCTCACCACGCGCATCGCGCACATCCTCAACCTTGGCCGCGCCCATCCGAGCCAGATCCTCGCCGTCACCTTCACCAACAAGGCGGCGCGCGAGATGAAGGAGCGCGTCGGCCACATGGTCGGCGACATCGTCGAGGGCATGCCGTGGCTCGGCACCTTCCACGCCATCGGCGTCAAGATCTTGCGGCGTCACGCCGAGATGATCGGCCTGCGCAGCGACTTCACCATCCTCGGCGTCGATGACCAGATCCGCCTGATCAAGCAGCTCATCGAAGCCGAGAAGATCGACGAGAAGCGCTGGCCGGCGCGCGTCTTCGCCATGATGCTCGACGGCTGGAAGAACCGCGGCCTCACGCCCGAGCAGGTGCCGGCCGGCGAAGCCGCGAGCTTCGCCAACGGCAAGGGCAAGAAGCTGTACGCCGCCTATCAGGAGCGCCTGAAGACGCTGAACGCCGCCGACTTCGGCGACCTGCTGCTCGAATGCATCCGCCTGTTCCGCGAACATCCCGATGTGCTGAAGAATTATCAGCAGCGCTTCCGCTTCATCCTGGTGGACGAATATCAGGACACCAACGTCGCGCAGTATCTGTGGCTCAGGTTGCTGGCGCAGATGCCTTCGCAGGCCGCGCCGCAAACTCCGTTACCCTCTCCCCTTGTGGGAGAGGGTGCCGAGCCGCGCAGCGGCGAGGCGGGTGAGGGGGTGAGCCTTGAGGACACCTGGGGCGAGCCAGCCCCCTCACCCGGCTCGTCATCGCTTCGCTCTGACGAGCCACCCTCTCCCCAATCGAAGTCGGATATATCCGACTTCGATCAAGCTAATTTGCCGAACTCGGGTAAACCCGAGTTCGGTGTGGGAGAGGGTAAGAAAGAGCAAAAAAACATCTGCTGCGTCGGCGACGACGACCAGTCGATCTATGGCTGGCGCGGCGCCGAGGTCGACAACATCCTGCGCTTCGATCACGACTTCCCCGGCGCCAAGGTGATCCGTCTCGAGCGCAACTACCGCTCGACCGGCCACATCCTCGCCGCCGCCTCGACGCTGATCGCGCACAACGAGGGCCGCCTCGGCAAGACCTTGCACACCGAGGACGTCGATGGCGAGAAGGTCGAGGTCACCGGCGCCTGGGACTCGGAGGAGGAAGCCCGCGCCATCGGCGAGGAGATCGAGCAGATGCAGCGCGCCGCGCGCGACGAAGGCATCGATCACCCGCTCGACGAAGTCGCCATCCTGGTGCGCGCCTCGTTCCAGATGCGCGAGTTTGAAGAACGCTTCATCCAGCTCGGCCTGCCTTATCGCGTCATCGGCGGTCCGCGCTTCTACGAGCGCGCCGAAATCCGCGACGCGCTCGCGTACCTGCGCGTCATCGCCCAGCCGGCCGACGACCTCGCCTTCGAGCGCATCGTCAATACGCCCAAGCGCGGCTTAGGCGACGCCACCATCCAGATGCTGCACGACTATGCGCGCAAGCAGCGCATTCCGCTGACCGAAGCGGCCGCCATCATGTCGTCCACCGACGAGATGAAGCCGAAAGCGCGCAATTCGCTGCGCGCGCTGATGGAGAACTTCGCGCGCTGGCGCAAGCAGCGCGATACGCTGCCGCACACCGAGCTCGCCGAGATCGTGCTCGACGAGAGCGGCTACACCGAGATGTGGCAGAAGGACCGCTCGGCCGACGCCGCCGGGCGCCTGGAAAACCTCAAGGAACTCGTGCGCTCGATGGAGGAGTTCGAGAACCTCGCCGGCTTCCTCGAGCACATCTCGCTGGTGATGGACACGGCCGAAGGCGACAGTGAGCAGAAGGTCAGCATCATGACGCTGCATTCCGCCAAGGGCCTGGAGTTCGACACCGTGTTCCTGCCCGGCTGGGAGGAAGGCCTGTTTCCGCATCAACGCTCGCTCGACGAACAGGGCAAATCCGGCCTCGAGGAAGAGCGCCGCCTCGCCCATGTCGGCCTGACGCGCGCGCGCAAGCGCGCCAGGATCTATTTCGCCACGAACCGCCGCGTGCACGGCCTGTGGCAGAGCAACATCCCGTCGCGCTTTCTCGACGAACTGCCGAGCGAGCATGTCGAGGTGAAGGAGCCGCCGGGCGGCACCGGCGGCTTCGGCATGTCGGGCTACGGCCCGTCGCGCTTCGACGAGATGAATTCCTTCGGCTCGCGCTACACGACGCCCGGCTGGCAGCGCGCGCAGGGCCGCCGCGGCTCGGGCGGCTTCAATGAAAACGGCGCGCCGCGCTATGTGCCGGACGGCGTGTTCAATCAGGATGAGGATTACGGCGACGACGCTTCTTCTTCCTTCGGAGGGCGCGCCGGCGGCGCCACATCGTCCCCTCCCCCCTTGAGGGGGAGGGACAGGGAGGGGGGTAAATCCAAACCCCGCGCCCCGCTCACCATCGAAGGCGAACTGATCGCCAAATCATCCGGCCCCGCCTCGAACTTCAAACCCGGCGACCGCGTGTTTCACTTGAAGTTCGGCAACGGCAACGTCACCGCCGTGGACGGCAACAAGCTGACCATCGCCTTCGACAAGGCGGGCGAAAAGCGCGTGGTGGATAGTTTTGTGGAGAGGGTTTAGGCGGCGAATTTCGAATCGAAAGTCACGCACCGGTTAAGCGCCGGGCAGGCTTCAGGGAGCATTTCCCTCATTTCTCCCGGTGATCTCATCCAAATCTGGCAGCCTGCTTAATAGTGGCGCGGTAGACCGAAGATCCCGGAAGCCGTAAACTTCCTAGGGGGAATGCGATGCTGCGCGATAGCCGTGATATCATTCGCCGGTTGCTGCAGGACGGTTTCGAGCAGGCCTCGGTGCGCGGTTCGCACCACAAATTCGTCCACAAAGAGAAGCACCGTATGGTGATCGAGACGCATCCTAGGCGTGACATACCGGCCGGAACCGTGCGCAGCATCTACAAGCAGGCCGGTTGGCCAAAGGATTGATCGATGCCGCATTACATCGCTCTTATCCATAAGGAAGCCGACAGCTCTTACGGCGTGTCATTTCCCGATCTGCCGGGCATCGTGACCGGCGGCGACACGATCGACGAAGCCATGCAGATGGCAGCGGACGTTCTCGCTTTCGCTGCGGAAGACTGGCAGAACGCGGACGGCAGCCGCCACTTTCCCGCGCCGCGCACGATCGATGAACTGCGCGCCGATCCTGAATTCCAGGCCGACGCTGTCGATGCCGTCGTCGCCGCCGTCCCGTTCCGCGCCGAGGCCGAAGCGGCGGAGTGAACTTACTGCGAGCACCGCTCCGTTCCTGTCCGAACATCGGCTTGTCGCGAAAGGCTCCCCGCCATGCTTGCACGCCCGGCCGTCATCCTCATCGCCCTGATCTGCCTAGCGACCCCTTCGCTCGCCCTCGACCTCAACACCTTCCGTGCGCGGCACAAGCTGCCGGCGCTGAGCTATTCCGCGACGCTCGCCGGCGCGGCCTATGAGCACGCGCACAGTCTGGCGCGGCGCGAGCGACTCGATCACGACGGCTTCAAGCAGCGCGTTGGCCGGCTGGTCAGCGGCATGGCAGCGGAGAACGTGTCGTTCGGCTGCGACGATCAGGATTGCGCCATCAAGCAGTGGGCGCGTTCGGCCGGGCATCGCGCCAACATGCTGCTCAAGGGCATCACCTCATACGGCATCGCCTCGGCGCGCGGCGACAACGGCCGGCGCTATTGGGTGCTGGAATTGGGGAATTGATTTCGTTCAGATGCAAGTCCCGCCGTCATGGCCGGGCTTGTCCCGGCCATCCACGCCTTGCTTGCGGCCTCAGACGTGGATGCCCGGCACATAGCCGTTCAAAGAACGGCGTTCTTCAAACGCCTTTTGTCCGGGCATGACGAGTGCTTGGGCAGCGCCCGGATCGCCCTCTCCTTCGAGACGGCTGCTTCGCAGCCTCCTCAGGATGAGGGCGGAGTGAGGTTCGCGCTCTCTCAGGATGAGGGCGGAGGGAGGCGGCCGCGCTCCTCGCCCCTACCCCACACCCTTCTTCATCACCTCGAACACCAGATCCTTGCCGCAATCGCTGCAGTGATAGGTGTGCCGCATGTGGTCGGGCTGATCGACGATCGGCGCCACGGCGGTGATGCGCGCGATGCCGCCGCAGCCGCAGGCAACGGCGGCGTCGGTGCGGCTCGGGATCGTCGGTGGCGTCTTTGGCGGAGTCATGGGCGGAGTCTCGGGCGGAGTCATGAGCGCTCGGTCGCAAATCAGGTGGGAAAAAGGCCGGCCCGGGCATCGTGTCGCGCGTAACCGGCGACGGGGCCGTCCGCCGCGGGGCCGCAGCGTCGAACATTCGCAGGGCTAATGCGTCACGCGCGCGACAGTTCCGCGCAGCCCGGCCCCGCGGTTACCATGTCGCCGCAAAAAAAGCCCGCAGCCACTGGCGATTTTCGCCGCTCGCGCGTTAGTGATCCGCAGCGGGCGCGTCAGCGCCACAATGCCGCCGCCCTGCCTTTCCATGTTTTGCCGCTCCCTGCTTCGGGGAGCCCGGGAGTTCAAGATTTCAATGCGTATCCGTCTCGTCCCCTGGCTTGCCGCGCTTCTCGCCGGCAGCGCCATGGCCTTCGCCGCCGCGCCCGCCCAGGCCGCGCTGCTCATCAGCGTCGACAAATCGACCCAGACCATGACCGTCGCCGAGGACGGCGCCACGCTCTACACCTGGCCGGTATCGACCGGCGCCGGGCGCTACGACACGCCGGCCGGCGAGTGGAAGCCGTTCCGCATGGAGAAGGACCACTACTCGAAGGAGTGGGACGACGCGCCGATGCCGAATTCGATCTTCTTCACCATGAAGGGCCACGCCATCCACGGCACCAACCACAAGATCGACGGCCTGCCGCATTCGCACGGCTGCGTGCGGCTGTCGGTGGCGAATTCCGAGAAGCTGTGGGCGCTGGTGAAGAAGAACAAGATGGCGAATACGCGCGTCGTGCTCACCGGCAGCATTCCGGACGCCGCGCCCGCGGTCGCCAAGCGCCGCGCGCCGGTGCCGGTCTCGACCGGCAACGCCGAGTTCGGCCGCAGCTATTCGACCGACGATCTTGCCGGCGCGCAGATGGTGCCGCCGGCCGATGTGGAGCCGCGCCAGCGCGTCATCGGCGGCTGGCGCCAGACCGCCGACGGCGACGTCTATGTCGAGGAGCGGCCGCGCGGGCTGATCCGCCAGGCCCCGCGTTACGTCGTGCCGCGTCAGGTCGAGCGGCGGTATTACGTGGTGCCGGGCGACGGCTATGAAGTGCCGCCGCCGCGCTACTATTATTACAACGGCCGCTAGGCGAGCCGCGGCAGGAGAGCGCCGTCATGATCCGCAAACTGGCCGACGGCCGCTACCGGCTCTATTCGCGCAAGAAGAACCCCTCGACCGGCAAGCGCCGCAACCTCGGCACCTTCACCTCGCGCAAGGCGGCGGAAAAGCACGAACGCGAGGTGCAGTACTTCAAGCGGCATTGACGCCGGCAGGCCGTTGCCAAGTTGCGGCCGCCGCGCGAATGTCCGCGCATGAACCTGCCGCCGGCCGATTCCACCACCGCTGCCCGCCTCGTCTGCCCCGACAAGGAGACGGCGCGGCGCATCGCCGACATGCTCGACGAGATGCTGGACGGCGACGATGTCGCCTGCGCCTCGTTCGAGGCCGATGACGGCTCCTGGCAGGTGGCGCTGCATTTCGGCCATGTCCCGGACGAAGCGGGCTTGCGCGAGCTGGTCGGCCGCATCGCCGGGCCGCAGGCCGCGGCGGCGCTGACGATCGAGACGGTGGAAACGCGCGACTGGGTGGCGGAGAGTCTGGCCGGACTGACACCGGTACGAGCCGGTCGTTTCGTCGTCCACGGCTCCCACGACCGTGGCCGGCTCAAGGGCAACGACCTCAATATCGAGATCGAGGCAGCGCTGGCCTTCGGCACCGGCCATCACGGCACGACGCGGGGCTGCCTCATGGCGCTCGATAGGCTGGCCAAGCGGAAGCGGCGGTTTCGCGTGCTGGATATCGGCACCGGCACCGGCGTGCTCGCGATCGCGGCGGCCAAGATCTTTCACACCCGGGCGGTGGCGACCGATATCGACCGCATCGCGGTGAGTGCCACGCGCGACAATGCCCGGCTCAACCGCGTGCCGGGCTTCATGACCGAGGTTCATGCGCCGGGCACGCGCGCCCCCGACATCCAGAAGGCCGCGCCCTACGATCTGATTTTCGCGAATATCCTGCTCGGGCCGCTGACGCGGCTGGCGAAGCCTATATCCCGCCTCGTCGCGCCGCATGGCCGCGTCGTGCTGTCGGGCCTGCTGCCGAGCCACGCCAATGCAGCGCGGTCGATCTATGCGGCACAGGGCCTGGCGCTGGAGCGCCGGCGTGATCTCGAAGGCTGGACCACGCTCGTCCTCAAGCGCGGCCGCTAGGGCCGCGCGCGAGGAGCCGGCGTGGTCTACTTGCCGGCGAGAGTGCGCGAGTACAGGCTGATTTCGCGCTGCGCCTGCTTCATCCGCGCTTCCATCATGGCGTCGAAGAAACGAGCGAAGAAGCTCTTGCGCGCCGCCTGGATCTCGGTGGCCGGGGCCGTCTGCGTAGTAACCTTGGCAGTAACCTTGGCGGTGACCTTGGCAGCGTTGGCCGGGGTGACTGCGGGGGCTTCGCTGTAAGTCAGGGCAACCATGTCGTTCTCCATCGGGGCGATTGACTGTCGAATCGCGCTGTTGCGATGCAACATAAGCTACCTTGCACCTGCGAACATCCCATGACATTGCATAGAAGCCCTGTAAAATCAGTAGGTAAGCACTTAATATCCGTCAACTTTTGAGGCAGCGATGTGCCATTTTTAGTGCAATGCACAAATATGAGTGCGGCGGGCCTTGGAACGCAGCAAGCTTGCTCAAAGGCGCGCCCCGGCATTGCAAAACTTGTCGCCCACGGCGCCACCGGGCGGGGCTATGCATCTTTCGATGGCAGCGCGCCGCCGGCGCGTTGCCGGCAGGGGAAGGACGTTTAGAGTGCCAGCCATGTTCGAAGCCCGTTTTCAGACATTCGACGACCAGAGCGAGGGGGCCGAAAGCGGCCGCCGGGTGGCGGCACTGCGCGCCGAACTCAACCGCCGCAGCCTCGACGGCTTTCTGGTGCCCCGTGCCGACCGCCAGCAGAACGAATACCTGCCGGCGAGCGAGGAGCGCCTCGCCTGGCTGACCGGCTTTACCGGCTCGGCCGGCGCGGCGATCGTGCTCGCCGACCGCGCAGCGTTGTTCGTCGATGGCCGCTACACCGTGCAGGTGCGCTCCCAGGCCGACACTTCGGTTTTCGCCATCGAGCATTTCGTCGATAACCCGCCCGCCGTCTGGCTGGAGAACAACATCAAGGCCGGCGACAGGATCGGCTTCGATCCGTGGCTGCACACCAGCGACAGCGCCGAGCGCTTCGCCAAGGCCTGCGCCAAGGCCGGCGCCACTCTGGTCGCGGTCGACGACAATCCGGTCGACAAGCTGTGGAGCAACCGCCCGGCGCCGCCGGCCGCGCCGGTCAGCTTGCGGCCGCTGACGCTCGCCGGCGAAAGCGCCGCCGACAAGCTCACCCGCATTCGTGACGAACTCAGCAAGCTGCGCGCCGACGCGCTCATCGTGTCGGACCCGCAGAACCTCGACTGGACCTTCAACATCCGCGGTTCCGACGTCGCGCACACGCCGCTGGCGCTCGGCTTTGCCGCGATCCCGCGCGACGGCCGCCCTCGTCTCTATGTCGAGCCGGACAAGCTCTCCAACGAAGTTCGCCATGCGCTCGAAGAGCTCGCCGATGTGCGCCCGACCGACGCACTCGATCGCGATCTTGCCGGCTACGCGAACAAGACCGTTCTGCTCGACCAGTCGAGCGCCGCCGACGCGCTGACGCGCATCGTCTCGGAGAACGGCGGCAAGCCGATGCGCACCGCCGATCCGATCACGCTGATGAAGGCGATCAAGAACAACGCCGAGATCGCCGGCACGCGCACCGCGCACTTGCGCGACGGCGCGGCGATGACGCGCTTCCTGTGCTGGCTCGATCATGAAATGCCGTCGGGCAAGCTGACCGAGATCGAGGCGGTCAAGGCGCTTGAATCCTTCCGCCGCGATACCGGGCTCTTGAAGGACGTGTCGTTCCCGTCGATCTCCGGCGCCGGACCGAACGGCGCCATCGTGCATTACCGCGTCACCTCGGCGTCGAACCGCGTCATCGGCAAGGACGAGATGTTCCTCATCGATTCCGGCGCGCAGTACGAGGACGGCACCACCGACATCACGCGGACCGTGATCAACGGCGCGCCGACCGAGGAGATGCGCGATCGCTTCACCCGCGTGCTCAAGGGCCATATCGCCATCGCCGAAGCGGTGTTTCCGGTGGGCACCACCGGCGCGCAGCTCGATCCGCTGGCGCGGATCGCGCTGTGGCAGGCCGGCCTCGATTTCGATCACGGCACCGGCCACGGCGTCGGCTCGTATCTGTCGGTGCATGAAGGCCCGGCGCGCATTTCCAAGCTCGGCCACACGCCGCTGAAGCCCGGCATGATCCTGTCGAACGAGCCGGGCTATTACAAAACCGGCGCCTACGGCATCCGCATCGAGAACCTGGTGCTGGTGATCGCGGCGGCCTCGCCCGACGGCGCCGAGAAGCCGCTCAATGCGTTCGAAACATTGTCGTTCGCGCCGATCGACCGCCGCCTGATCGATGCGCGGCTGCTCACGGCGCAGGAGCTGCACTGGCTGAACAATTATCATGCGCGCGTGCGCGAAGCGGTTTCGCCGCTGGTCGACCCGGCGACGCAGAGCTGGCTCGAGCAGGCGACGAGAGCCGTCTAGTCGTCCCGGGCGACTGAGCGATAGCGAAGGAGACCCGGGACCCATAGCCACCGTGTCATCCGACTCGCGAGCGCGGTGGATATGGGTCCCCGCCTTCGCGGGGACGACTTAGCTGATCAGCTTCAGCCACTCGTCCTCGGTCAGCACCGTGACGCCGTGCTTCTGCGCCTCGGCAAGCTTCGACCCGGCGCCGGGGCCGGCGACGACGTAATCGGTCTTCTTCGACACCGAGCCGGACACCTTGGCGCCGAGACGCTCGGCGGTGGCTTTCGCCTCGTCGCGGGTGAACTTCTCCAGCGAGCCGGTGAACACCACGGTCTTGCCGGCGACCTTCGAATCCGTCTTCGGCTTCTCGGCGTCCAGCACCTTGATCTGCTTCACCAGCCGCTCGACCGCGGCGAGGTTGCGCTTCTCCTTGAAATAATCGGTGACCGCCTCAATGACGGTGTCGCCGATCTGGTCGAGCGCATCCATCTCGGCGATGGCTTCGGCGTCGCCCTTCGCCACCTTCAGCGCGGCGTCGTGGAACGCAGCCCAGGAGCCATAGCCGCGCGCCAGCGACAGCGCCGTTGTCTCGCCGACATGGCGGATGCCGAGGGCATAGATGACGCGGTCGAGCGCGATCTCGCGGCGCGCATCGATGGCATTGAACAAATTGCGCACCGAGGTCTCGCCATAGCCCTCCTCCTCGAGCAGCTCCTTGCGATGCTTGCGCTCCAGCGAGAAGATGTCGGCCGGCTCCTTGAGCCAGCCCTTCTCGTGGAACAGCTCAATCTGCTTTTCGCCGAGGCCGTCGATATCGAAGGCGCGGCGCGAAGCGAACAGCTTGAGATGCTCCACGGCCTGCGCCCGGCAGATGAAGCCGCCGGTGCAGCGGCGCACCGCGTCGAGCCGGCCGGTGTCGGCATCGTGCTCGCGCACGGCCTCGCTGCCGCAGACCGGGCATTCGGTCGGAAAGTTGTAGGGCTTGGCGTTCTTCGGCCTTTTGTCGAGCACGACATCCACGACCTGCGGAATGACGTCGCCGGCGCGCTGGATAATCACGGTGTCGCCGATGCGGATGTCGCGGCCCTCGCGCAGCGGTTCACCGTCGCCGCCGATACCCTTGATGTAATCCTCGTTATGCAACGTCACGTTCTGCACGATGACGCCGCCAACGCCGACCGGCTCGAGTTTGCCCACGGGCGTCAGCGCGCCGGTGCGGCCGACCTGGATATCGATGCCGATGAGCGTCGTCGTCGCTTGCTCGGCCGGGAATTTGTGCGCGATGGCCCAGCGCGGCGTGCGCGACACGAAACCGAGGCGGCCCTGCCAGTCGATGCGGTCGATCTTGTAGACGACGCCGTCGATGTCGTAGTCGAGCTTGGCGCGCTGCTCGCCGATCTTGCGGTGGAAGGCGATCAGCTCGTTCACCGAGCGGCACATCTTCGTCAGCGGGTTGGTGGTGAAGCCGCAATGCTCGAACCACTTGATCATGCCCGATTGCGTGTCGGCCGGCATCTCGCTGATCTCGCCCCAGGCATAGGCGAAGAAGCCGAGCGGCCGCGACGCGGTGATCGACGGATCCTTTTGGCGCAGCGAGCCGGCCGCCGAATTGCGCGGATTGGCGAAGATTGGCGCGCCCGCTTCCTTCTGCCGTTCGTTGAGTTTGAGGAAGTCGGCCTTGGTCATGTAGACCTCGCCGCGCACCTCGACGACCGGCGGCAGGTTTCTGCCCTTCAGCTTTTGCGGCACCTCTTTGATGGTGCGGATGTTGGCGGTGACGTCCTCGCCTTCCTGGCCGTCGCCGCGCGTTGCCGCGGTGACGAGTTCGCCGTTCTCGTAACGCAGCGACATCGACAGGCCGTCGATCTTCGGCTCGGCGGAAAAGGCAATCGGCTCGTCTTCCGACAGGCGCAGGAAGCGGCGGATGCGGCCGACGAAATCGACGACGTCCTCTTCGGCGAAGGCGTTGTCGAGCGACAGCATCGGCACGGCGTGGCGCACCTTGGCGAAGCCGCGCGCCGGCGCGGCGCCGACCTTCATCGACAGCGAGTCGAGCGTCTTCAGTTCCGGGAAGCGCGCCTCGATGGCGTTGTAGCGCTTGCGCAGTTCGTCATATTCGGCGTCGGTCACCGACGGCGCATCGAGCTGGTAATAGCGCTTGTCGTGACCGGCGATCTCCTGCCCCAGCCGCGCGTGCTCGGCATCGGCCTGCTTCTTGGTGAGCAGCTCGACTGGGGTCTTGTCGGTGCGGACTTTGGAAACCTTTTTAGCCATGACTTTGATCCGTCATCCTGAGGTGCGAGCCATAGCGCGCCTGCGCGCCGATGGCGAGCCTCGAAGGATGGACGGCCCCCACGTTGCGGCGCCCGGGCCGTCGCCCTTCGAGGCGCGCCGAAAAGGCGCGCACCTCAGGGTGACGGGTTCAACTCGCCGCCTTGATCAGCCGTTCCGCGGCGGCTCTGGCCTCGTTGGTGATCTCCGCCCCCGCCAGCATGCGGGCGATTTCCTCGCGGCGGTGATCCTCCGCCACTTCGGTGACGCGCGTCGCCACCCGCTTGCCCTTGTCGAGCGCATCCTTGCTGATGACGTAGTGCCGCGCGGCGCGCGCCGCGACCTGCGGCGCATGGGTCACGGCCAGCACCTGCACGTTCTTGCCGAGCCGCGCCAGTCTCATTCCAATTGCATCGGCCACCGCACCGCCGACGCCGGTGTCGATTTCGTCGAACACCAAGGTCGGCGCCGAGCCGCGATCGGCCAGCACCACTTTCAACGCCAGCAGGAAACGCGCCAGTTCGCCGCCCGAGGCGATCTTCATCATCGGGCCGGGCTTGGTGCCGGGATTGGTCTGTACCCAGAATTCGACGCGGTCGATGCCGTTCGGGCCGGCGCTTGCCGCATCGGTGTCGATCTGCGTCGAGAACTTGGCGCGCTCGAGCTTGAGCGGCGGCAGCTCGGCGTTGACCGCCTTGTCGAGCTTGGCGGCGGCCTTGACGCGCGCCTTCGACAAAGCTTCGGCAGCGGCGCGGAACGCGGCATCGGCCTGTGTCGCGGCCTTCTCCAGCGCCTTAAGCCTCGCCTCGCCGGCATCGATCAAGCCGATGTCGTCGCGATATTTCGCCGCCAGCGCCGCGAGGTTATCGACCGGGACATTGTACTTGCGGCCTGCGGCGCGCAGCGCGAACAGCCGTTCCTCGTTGCGCTCCAGTTCGGCCGGATCGAAATCGGCGGCGCGCAAAGCGGCTTCGAGATGGCCGCGGGTTTCTTCCAGCGCGTTGAGCGCCACATCGAATGATTTGACCGACGGCTCGACCAGCATTGGGGCCTGCTGCGAGCGGCGCTCGAGCCGGCGCATCGCCGCCCACAAGGCCGGAACCGCCGAATTCGATCCGGCCAGAGCATCGAGCGCTTCCTGAAGATCCTGCGCCACTTTTTCCGATTGCATCATCAAGGTGCGGCGCTCCGCGAGCTGCGTTTCCTCGCCTGGCTGCGGCGCCAGCTTGTCGAGTTCGGAGGCGGCGTGGCGCAGCCAGTCGCTCTCGCGCTGCGCGCGCTCGATGTCGGCCTTGTGGGTTTCCAGCGCCTCCTGCGCGGTGCGGCGCGCCTCCCACAACGTGGCCACCTTGCCGGCATCCTCCTCGAGGCCGCCGAAAGCGTCGAGCAGGCTGCGATGCGTCGCGGCATCGACCAGAGCGCGGTCGTCGTGCTGGCCGTGGATTTCGACCAGCGCCGCGCCGAGCTGGCGCATCACCTGGACGCTGACCGGCTGGTCGTTGACGAAGGCGCGGGTGCGGCCGTCGGCAAGCTGGACGCGGCGCAGGATCAGCGCGTCCTCGTTGGCCGAATCTTCCTGAGCAATGTCGTTGGCCTTGAGCACGCCGCGCGCCGGATGCTTTGCGCCCACCTCGAACACGGCGGTCACCTGGCCCTGCTCTGCGCCCTGGCGCACCAGCGACTGGTCGCCGCGGCCGCCCAAAGCCAGCGCGAAGGAATCGAGCAAAATCGACTTGCCGGCGCCGGTCTCGCCGGTGAGCACCGCAAGGTGCCCGGCGAAATCGATGTCGAGCTTGTCGATCAGGACGATGTCGCGGATCGAAAGACGGGAGAGCATGATCGAACCCTGCGGGCCGTTACTGGACCGGCATGTTGCCGATTCGTGCTCATCATTAAAGACGGGAATGGCCGGGACAAGTAGCTAGCTGTCGTCCCCGCGCATAGCCGTTCGAAGAACGGCGTTCTTGCAGAACGCCTGTGGCGGGGACCCATAATCACGAGAGGGAGTTGGTGGCAGAGGCCATCACCGCGTCATAACCCGACAAGCCTCGGCGGGTATGGGCCCCCGCCTTCGCGGGGGCGACCACCCTAGCCCAGCCCGACCTTCTTGAAGGCGCGGCTGATCCAGGAACCCTTGTTCTCGCTGGGCTCGAGGCCGCCGCTCTTCACCAGCGCGTAGGCGTGCTGGTACCAGGGGCTGTCCGGGAAATTGTGGCCGAGTACGGCGGCGGCGGTCTGCGCCTCCTGGGTGATGCCGAGCGCCATATAGGCTTCGGTCAGGCGCATCAGCGCCTCCTCGACCTGGCGCGTGGTCTGATACTGGGTCACCACCACTTTGAAGCGGTTGATGGCGCCGGTGTAGTCCTTCTTGTCCAGGTAATAGCGGCCGACATTCATTTCCTTCCCGGCGAGCTGGTCACGGGCGACCTCGACCTTCTGCTTGGCGCTGACGGCGTATTCGCTGGTCGGATATTTGCGGATCACCTCGTCGAGCGCCGACAGCGCCTTCTCGGTGCGGTCCTGGTCGCGGGTGATGTCCGGGATCTCGTCGAAATACGAGGCGGCGATGAGGTACTGGGCGTAAGCGGCATCCGGGCTGCCGGGATGCAGCGAGATGTAGCGCTTCGCCGAGGTGACGCATTCGTCGTAATTGCCGGCCTCGTACTGGGCGTAGGCCGACATCAGCAGCGACTTGCGCGCCCATTCCGAATACGGGTGCTGGCGGTCGACTTCCTCGAACTTCGCCACCGCCTTCTTGATGTCCTTCTTGTTGTTGAGAAGGAACAGGCCCTCGTTATAGAGGCGGTCGGCCGGCTCGTCGGGCGGGGTCTCGTCCTTGCTGCCGAAGATGTTGAGGCTGGAGCAGGCGCCGAGGCACACCGTCAGCAGCACGAGCGCCGCGCCGCGCGTCAGGCGTCGGGCAAATGCGGACCGGACTGTGGGGGCTGTACGCAGACTCATACCGGCTTTTCCGTGGACGCTGCCAATGGGCGCAATTTTAACCCTCACCCGCCCGTTTGCGGGCGTCCCGACCCAATATCGTTAACGGGCGCCAGGGCCCGTCCGAACGTCGCGTTCTAATGCAAAAACGACGGCCGGGCCAAGCGATTAGGGGTACAATCGGCCGGGAATATGGCGGCGCCAGAATGCCGCGGGAGGACCCTGGATCGGGTCCGGCTCAGGAAACGTCCGGGCCGAAGGCCGCGGCCGGCACCCCGACCGCCAGTTCGGCATGGCCGCGCGCGCGCGGCCGGTCGACCGGGGCTTCAACCACCCGCCAGGCGGAGGTATTGGCCATCAGGGCCGTCAGGACGGCGTTGTTGAGCTTGTGGCCGCCGCGGACGGTCTTGTAGGCGCCGATCAGCGGCAGGCCGGCCAGCGCCAGATCGCCGATGGCATCGAGCACCTTGTGGCGCACGAACTCGTCGGCAAAGCGCAGGCCTTCCGGGTTGAGGACGCGGTCTTCGCTGACCACCAGCGTGTTGTCGAGCGAGGCGCCCAGGGCGTAACCGGCGCTCCACAGCTTGGACACGTCCTTCATGAAGCCGAAGGTGCGCGCCCGCGCGATCTCGGTGCGGAAGGTGTCCGGCGTCACATCGACCGCCAGGTCCTGCTTGCCGATCAGCGGATGATCGAATTCGATTTCGGCTTCGACGCGGAAGCCATGCTCGTAGGGCCGCAGCTCGCCGAAGGCGCCGCCGACGGAGACGCACACCGGCTTGATGACTTCGATGAAACGCCGCGGCGACGCGCGATCGGTGAGACCGGCCTGATCCAGCGCCTCGACGAACGGCATGGCGCTGCCGTCCATGATCGGCACTTCGGGACCGTCGATCTCGACGACGACGTTGTCGACGTGAAGACCACGCAGCGCGGCGAGTAGATGTTCGGCAGTCGAGCACAGCGGGCCCTTGGCGTCGCCGAGCACGGTGGCAAATTCGGTGGCGGTCACGGCGCGAACGTCGGCGCGGACTTCGCGCTCGAGCGAACCGTCGGCGGTGACACGTTGGAAAACGATACCGGCGTCGTCATCCGCCGGCAGCAGGCTGAGCGTGACGGTACGGCCGGAATGCACGCCGACGCCGGTGACGGCAACTTCGTCACGGAGTGTCGTTTGTTTAGCGCCCTTCATCGACCCCATTTCCGTGGAACTGCCCCGAGCAATCCCACTTCAGCCTACGCGAGGCCACACCCGAGCCCACGCACGAAACCTTCGAAGCAGAAACCAGCAGACTTGGGCGAATCCCCCGGAAGACCGAAAAGCCCCTGCCGCGTCCGAAACTTAGGCCGAGGACCGGGACCGTCCAAGACACGGTTTCTTACCGACTGTTACTCTTTTCTGCCGCAATTTACGGAAGGGAACACGGTCGGACTGGGATTTACGTTACCTGACCGAGGAGAGGGCACGGCGCACGGGCGGCCACGTAGCGAAAACACTATAAATATCAGATACTTATAAATAGCTACGCACGCGGACACAAGGTCGGCTGCCCCGCCACAAGCCTTTGGCGGGGCAGCCGAATTTCGTTAATTGGCCTGGCGGCGCAGGAAGGCCGGGATGTCGAGTTGATCCTCGGGACCCGGGTTTTGCACAGGCGCGGCCCGGCCATGCGGGTCGAGCCCCTGGGGCTGGGCCCGGCGGGCGTACTCGGACACCGGATCGGCCTGCCGCGATTCGGGATAGCGGCCTTCCGGCTGGCGGGCCGTCGGCCGCATCTGCGGCTGCTCGAACTGGGGCATCGGCCGCGCCATGCGCGGCGGCGCCTGCTCGGCTTCATCGGCGCGCTTGCCGAGGCCGACCGAGGCGAGCCGCTGCATCAGCGACATGCGCTGCTTCTGCGGATGCTCGTCACCGAGTTCGGCGCGGGGCGCCATCTGGTTCTGGGCCGGCATCGGCAGTTCGTCGATCCGCGGCATGCGCGGCGTGCGCTTCACCATTTCCGGCGCCGGCGGAATGAAGGCCTCCGGCATGTCGGCTTCGGCGTGCGGCGCGTCCATGTGAGCCGGCTCGAACAGCGACGGCTTCATCGGCATCGGGCGGATCGAGACGTCTTCGATCGTGCTCGGGGCCGGTGCGGCGACGGGCGCCGGGGCCAGAGCGGCGGCGACCGCGGCATGAGCCGCCTGCTCGACCGCGGCGACGCCCGCGTTCATCGCGTTCTGGTGCTTCGGGGCCGGGCGTTCCATGCGCTTGGTTTCCTGGCGCATCTTGCCGGCCAGTTCCTTCAGCGCGTTTTCAGCCGGCAGCGGCTGGTTGGCGATGCCGGGGACCTTGTCGATGCCGGTGGCGACCACCGAGACGCGGATGGTGCCGTCGAGCGTTTCGTCGAAGGTGGCGCCGACGATGATGTTGGCGTCGACATCGACTTCCTCGCGGATGCGGGTGGCGGCTTCGTCCACTTCGTACAGCGTCAGGTCCTTGCCGCCGGTGATCGAGATCAGCAGGCCGCGGGCGCCCTTCATCGAGGCGTCGTCGATCAGCGGATTGTTGATCGCGGCTTCGGCCGCGGTCAGCGCCCGCTTCTCGCCGGTCGCTTCGCCGGTGCCCATCATCGCCTTGCCCATCTCGCGCATGACGGCGCGGACGTCGGCGAAGTCGAGATTGATCAGGCCTTCCTTGACCATCAGGTCGGTGATGCAGGCGACGCCCGAGTAGAGCACCTGGTCGGCCATCGCGAAGGCGTCGGCGAAGGTGGTCTTTTCGTTGGCGACCCGGAACAGGTTCTGGTTCGGGATGATCAACAGCGTGTCGACCACCTTCTGCAGTTCGGTGATGCCGGCTTCGGCGAAGCGCATGCGGCGCTGGCCTTCGAAGTGGAACGGCTTGGTCACGACGCCGACGGTCAGAATGCCCATCTCGCGCGCGGCCTTGGCAATCACCGGAGCGGCGCCGGTGCCGGTGCCGCCGCCCATGCCGGCGGTGACGAACACCATGTGGGCGCCCGACAGATGATCCTGGATCTCATCGATCACTTCCTCAGCGGCGGCGCGGCCGACTTCCGGCTGCGAACCGGCGCCCAGGCCCTCGGTGACCTGCGAACCCATCTGGATGATGCGCTCGGCCTTCGACAGGGTCAGCGCCTGCGCGTCGGTGTTGGCGACGACGAAATCGACGCCCTGGAGACCGGCCGCGATCATGTTGTTGACGGCATTGCCGCCCGCGCCGCCCACGCCGAACACGGTGATGCGCGGCTTCATCTCGTGAATGTCCGGAATCTTCAGATTGATCGTCATGTCATCTGCCTCTCGATTGCACGGGTGGCTCTGGAAGCGGGCGCCTTCGACGTCCGCGTTGTGCCACCAATTGTTTCCGGCCACGCCGGCCGCTCGTTAGGTTCGTCCTTGCGTTAGACCGAGGGTCAGAAACTCTCGCGCAGCCACTGTCCGACCCGTGAAATGTACCCGCCTGTACCCGTCATTAACTGCCGCGTGCGCCGCGGTTCGAAGTGCTCAAGATGCGCCGCCTGCGGATACACGAGCAGGCCGGCAGCCACCGCGAAGGCCGGCCCTTTGGCCGCTTCGGGAAGCCCCGCTACACCCAGCGGACGTCCGATCCGCACCGGACGGCGGAGGATGCGCGATGCCAGGTCGGCGAGACCCGGCAATTGTGCACCGCCACCGGTGAGAATGACGCGAGCGCGCGTCTCGGCGGCGAAGGGAGACGTCGCCAGCCGGTCGCGCACCAACTCAAGTATCTCCTCGATCCGCGGCTTGATGATGCGGACAAGCGAGGCGCGCGACACGAACTGCGGCGGCTCCCGCTCGTCGTCGCCGACCGAAGTCACCGTGATCATGTCGCGTTCGTCCGAACCACCGCTCAAAACACTGCCATAAATCGCTTTGATTCGCTCGGCACTGGCGATGGGCGTGTTGAGGCCGCGGGCGATGTCCATCGTGACGTGATGGGCGCCGAGGGCGAAACCGTCGGCGTGGATGAACCGGCCGCCGGAGAATACCGCGACCGAGGTCGTACCCGACCCCAGGTCGATACAGGCCGAACCGAGGTCGGCCTCGTCATCGGCCAGACAGGCAAGCCCTGCCACATAGGGCGAGGCGACCATGGCCTCGACGCCCAGATGGCTGCGCTCGACCGTCAGCATCAGATTGCGCACGGTGGCGACATCGGCCGTTACCATATGCATATCGACGCCGAAGCGGTTGCCGAGCATGCCGCGCGGTTCGCGGATGCCCTTGGCCGAATCGAGGGCGTAGCCGATCGGCAGCGAATGCAGCACGGCGCGGCCATCGCGCACCGAGTGGCGGCTCGCAGCCGCGAGCACGCGGGCAATGTCGCCGTCGGTCACGGCGCCGCCATTGAGTTCGACATCGGCGATGAAGCGCTCGGAGCCGAGACGGCCGCCCGACAGCGACACCACGACGGATTCCAGTTGCACGCCGGCCATGCTCTCGGCGGCGTCGATCGCCTGGCGCACGACCTCTTCGGCTTCGACCAGGTCGACCACCTGCCCGGCCTTCATGCCGCTCGCGGCGACATGCGAGAAGCCGAGGATGCGCACGCCGTGGCTGCGGCGGCGCAGCACGTCCTGCGGCGCCTGCGGCTCGAGCCGGGCGATAACGCAGACCACCTTGCTGGTGCCGATATCGAGGCCGGCGACCACCGCGGCGCGGCGCGGCGACACCGGTTTCATCTTGGGCGTGAGGCCGAAGCGCAGCACGGTCATGCCTCGCCTCCCTTGCGCGTCTTCTTGCGGGCCTTCTCGGCCGCCTTGAGCGCGTCGGCGCGCGCCGCCGCGGCGCCATCGGACAGGCGCACGGTGACGCGGTCCTCCAGACGCAGATCGACAAGGACGATGTCGCGCGACATCAGGTTCTTGTCGCGATCCAGATCGATCAGTGTCTGGAGCGCCGCTTCCGCATGATCTTCCGGCAGCATCACTTCGAGGCCGTTCGTCAGGTGCAGATTCCAGCGCCTTTCGGCGACCAGGACAGCGGCGCTGACCTGACCGGAGATGACGGGAAACCGCGACAACATCGCCAGCAATTCCGGCGCGGTGCGTTCGGCGCCGGCGCCAACCACCAGCGGCAGTTTGGCAAAGCGCGCCGGCACGTCCGCCTCGAGCACGGTGCCGTCAGCCGAAATCAGCGTGGTGCGCGCATCCTTCTGCCACAGCGCGAAAGGCTGGCGCTCCTTGATCTCGATGCGCAGGCGGCCGGGATAGAGCTTGAGCACGGTGGCGTCGGCGATCCACGGATTGGTCAGGAGCCGCGTCCGCGCCTGCGCCGCGTCGAGGAACAGGAGCGAAGAGTTTTCGGTGATGCCGGCGATCTTGAGGATTTCGTCGCGGCCGAGCTCGTGCTCGCCGGCGAGCGCCACTTCGGCGATGCGGAAACCGGCGGCGTTGGCCGCGGCGTCGCAGATGTCATGGAAGTTCTTGGCGATGTCGTCGGTGTGGCCGCCCTTGACGACGCCGTAGCAGACGCTGCCCAGAAGCAGCATCGCCACCGCCGCCGAGCCGGCGCCACGCGGCGCGTCGAGCGACACGAGCGCGGAGAACCAGCGGCGCAGCGGGCGCCGCCAGCGGCCCGGCGCGCGGGTGCTGTACACGTTCATCGATTGAGCGAGGTATCCCCGACGGTCCATCGCAACCGGTTCTTCCAACGTTTGACCCATTGATGGGCGGCGGGCGGCTCTCCACGGCGAAGGCGCACCGACCCGGCGCGGCGCAACAGGCGCCGCTCGGCCCTAGTCTTCCGGCCATTTGGTAAACGATTAGTAAAGTTTGACGGATTGGGAGGAGACTTCGGTAACTTCTGCCCGTCGTGGCAATTAGGGCACGAAGTTCCGTCGGTGCGCGGCGCTGGCTTCAGAAGCTCTTCGGAAGGCCGGCTTGGCGAAGGATCGCATTCGCGGTGTGCCGGCTGACGATGCCGGTCGGGACCGGGAAAGTCCGCCCGGTGATGGGGCTATGCCAGATTTCGTGGCTTCCCTTGCCTTGCCGCAACAGGCGGCAGCCTGCGGCACGGAGCAGATCGCGAACTTCGCGGTCGAAGTGGGGCGCCATCAGGCAGCCGGTTCGACTTCGCGCAGCGCAGTGATTTGAAGGTAGAGCGAGGCCGGATCGACCCCAGGGTGATTGTCGGGCAGCACGTCGAGCGCCATCGCCGAAAGCTTGCCGAGCAACTCGTCAAGACTGGACGCGTCGGCCGCGGCCGGAATGTCGTCGCAGTGACCGCTCCAGACAGCGGCTTCGTCGTCCCAGATGGCAGAGATGGTGAAAATCGTCGGCTTCGACATGGTGTCCCTCAACCGGTAGCGGGGCGCAATCTAGCACATAGGGACGTATTTGGGCATTTCCGCGCCCTCACCGTCCCAGCGAGGCGTCCTCGATCATCCAGGCGACCAGTTGCTCGAAGCTCATGCCGTCATGGGCGGCGAGTTCGGGCACCAGCGAGGTTTCGGTCATGCCCGGCTGGGTGTTGACCTCGAGGCAGGCCAGACCTGCGATGCCGGGCTGGCTGTCGTCGTAGCGGAAGTCGGCGCGGCTGATGCCGCGGCAGCCCAGCGCCTGATGCGCCTGCAAGGCCAGGCGGCGGCAGGCTTCATAGACCTCGGACGACACCGGCGCCGGCAGCAGGTGGGTCGAGCCGCCGGGCGCGTATTTGGCTTCGTAATCGTAGAACCTGGTGTTGGCGACGATCTCGATGACCCCGGTCGCCTTCCCCGCCACCACGGCGCAGGTCAGTTCCTTGCCCGGGATGAACGGCTCGGCGAGCAGGCGCTCGCCATAGGCCCAGTCGTCCCGCGTCAATTCCTGCGGCGGATGCGCCTGATCCTCGCGCACGATGAAGACGCCGACGCTGGAGCCTTCGGCGATCGGTTTGATGACATAAGGCGGCGGCAGCACATGCGCGCGCGCGGCCTCGCGGCGGTCGACCACCCTGCCCCCGGGCACGGGGACGCCGGCCGCCTTCAGCACGATCTTGGCGACGTCCTTCTGCATCGCCACCGACGAGGCCATGACGCCGGAGTGGCTGTAGGGAATGCCGATGATTTCCAGGAGACCTTGCAGCGTACCGTCCTCGCCCGGCCGGCCGTGCAGCACGTTGAGCGCGCAGTCGGGCTTCAGCGCCGTGAGCACCTGCGCGACGTCGCGGCCGACATCGATGCGGCTGACGCGGTAACCGGCGCGCTCGGCAGCGTCGGCGCAGGCCTTGCCGGAGCGCAGCGACACCTCGCGTTCGGCAGACCAGCCTCCCATGAGAACGGCGACGTGCTTCCCGGCGCTCATGGTCGAGCTCAATGTGGAGCTCATGGCGGCTCTCCGAATCAAGCGTTAGACTTGGGCTCGCTCTCTATAAAACGATCGCTCCGGAATTTCCCGGCCAAAGTGCTCGCATCGCTAACGCCGGCGGCGCCCCATCCCGAGGACGAGGTATCGCGTGATCGAAGCCTGGATCGACCTTCCCGCCCCGGCCGTGTTTGCGGTATTGACTGCGCTTTATGCCGCCACCGGCGCGTTGATCGTGTGGGCCGCCTTCGGCCGGCCGCTGGCGCCATCGGTCAGGCGCTTCGACGGCCTCGTAGCGCCCTTCTTCAACTCCGTCGCCATCCTGTTCGCGCTGATGGCCGGCTTCCTCGCCAGCGACATCGCCGACCGTAATCGTCAGGCCGGCCGCGCCGTGCAGACCGAAGCTGCCGAACTGCGCAACGTCTTCACGCTCAGCGTCGCCTCGCAACCGGACATGGCCGCGATCCGCGCCGACTGGACCGATTACGTGAAGGCCGTGACCCGCGACGAGTGGCCGGCCATGGCGGATGGATACAGCGCGCCATCCGCGGACAAGGCCTTCGATGCCCTGTTGCGCGAACTGAGCGAACCGTCGATGGCGGCCAATGCCGGACCCGCCGTCAGTTCCGCGCTGATCAATGCCGCGATGCGCGTGTCGAGCGCCCGCTCCGAGCGCCTGGCGCTGGCGTCGGATTCGACCAGCGACCTGAAGTGGGCGATCGTGCTGATCCTCGGCATCATGACGCAGGTGGCGATCGGCGCCGTGCATCTGCAGAAGCGCGCGGCACAGACGGCGGCACTCGTGGTGTTTTCGGTAGCGGCCGTGATTGCGCTCGGCCTGATCGCGCTGCAGGAACATCCATTCTCCGGCGCGGTGCGCGTCGGGCCAGAGCCGCTCATTGACTTGCTCAAGCTGCAGGGACCGAACGGCGGAACGTGACGCCGTCAGCCCGGCGCGCCGATGCGCTTGATCTCCCACTCCAGCACGATGCCGGAATGCGCCTTGACGCGCTCGCGGATGGTTTCGCCGAGATTTTCGATATCGGCGGCGCTGGCCTTGCCGCGGTTGATCAGGAAGTTGCAGTGCATCTCGGAGACCTGGGCGTCGCCGACGGCAAAGCCGCGCAGCCCGGCCGCGTCGATGACTTTCCAGGCGCTGTTTCCGGGCGGATTCTTGAAGGTCGAACCGCCGGTCTTCTCGCGGATCGGCTGCGCCGTCTCGCGATGCTGCTGCACCTCGGCCATGCGGGCGCGGATTGTCTCGGCGGCCTTGCGTTCGCCGCGGAACGTCGCCGAGGTGAAGATGATCGACGGATCGACGCCGTTGCCGCGGTAACGGAATTTCAGGCCGGCATTGTCGAAGGTGACGATGTCGCCCGCGCGCGTCACGCCGGTCGCGGCGACGAGGACGTCCTTGGTCTCGCCGCCATTGGCGCCCGCGTTCATGCGCACCGCGCCGCCGATGGTGCCGGGAATGCCGAAGTAGAATTCGAGCCCGCCGATGCCGGCGCTCGCGGCGGCTTCGGCAACGCGCTTGTCGAGCGCGGCGCTGCCCGCGGTGACCGTATCGCCGCTGCATTCGATGGCATTGAAGCCGCGGCCGAGCCGGATCACGACGCCTTCGACGCCGCCGTCGCGCACGATCAGGTTTGAGCCGACGCCGATCGCCGTGACGGCGATATCGGCCGGCAGATGCTTGAGGAAGTAAGCCAGATCATCGGCATCCTCCGGCGCGAACAACACCTGCGCCGGCCCGCCGACACGGAACCAGGTGAACGGCCCGAGCGGCTGATTGGCCGACAGGCGGCCGCGCAACGCGGGCATTCGCGCTTTGAGATCGGGAACGAGGTCGGGAAAGGTCATTCGTCACATCATGCAAGGTCGGCCGGCTGGCCCCGGCCGCGGAATTTCCTGTAGCATAGCGGCAGGGGCGGTCCAATTCGTGGCACGACGCGCTTGTCACGAACCGGGCAAGGGAGGAAGCGCATGAAAAAGACCATGCGTATCGTCGTACTCGCGCTGGCGCTGGCGATACCGGGCGCCGCCTTGGCCGATGAGTGCGGCGACGCCGTCCGCGACTACAACGACATCCTGGCGCAGTTGCATACCGCCAACGACGAATTTACCGCCTGCGTCGCCGACAGCCTCGGCCGCAAGACCTGCGCCAAGGAATTCGCGCGGCTGCAATCGGCCTATCGCATGTTCGAGTCGGCGGTCGTCATGTACACGCGGCAATGCCTGTGACGCGCGCTAGCTCAGCGCCTTCAATTCGCCGGGCAGCGCATAAGCCCATTGCGAAATCGAGCCGGCGCCAAGACACACGACATAGTCGCCGGGCTTGGCCATGCTCTTGACGATGCCGGCGAGCTGTTCGGGACCGTCGAGCGGCACCACGTTGCGATGGCCGCGCGCGCGCAAGGCCTGCACCAGATGATCGCGGTCGGCGCCTTCGATCGGCGCTTCGCCAGCGGCATAGACATTGGCGACGACGACGGCATCGGCGTCGTTGAAGCAGGTCGAGAACGGCTCGAACAGGCTCTT
>JAHCKG010000027.1 GCA_026125895.1 Pseudolabrys sp.
CAACGATCACGGGTTGATGTTAAGAGCCCCGGCGAGCAATCGCCGGGGTTTCTTTTTGACTCGCAGCTCCCGTTGTCTGAAAGCCTGAGCGTCGAGGCTTTATGATGGATGCCGCGCAGGCGTGGTGTCGCAACGCCGCACGAAAGCCGCGATGCGCGCGATGACGTCGGCCTCCGCGAGCAGGGGGGCATGACCCTGGTCGGGTACCACCAGCGTCTCAAGCCCGGGATGGCGCAGGGCCATCGCCTCGACCGTTTCAGGCGACAACAGATCGGACAGCGCGCCGCGCACCACCATCAGCGGCACGCCCTTTAGAGCCTCGAACTGGGGCCACAGGTCCGGGATGGGCTTTGACACATCGACGTCCGCCAGCGCCTGCATGAGCGCCACGTCGTAGGTCGGCACCAGGACGCCATCGCTGTCTCTGAAACCGCGACGCGCGCTGTTGCGCCAGTCCTCGAGGGTCAGTCGGGGAAACTGCGGGCCGAACAGGCGCATCAGGATGGCAGCGGCGTCATCATAGTCCTTCGGTTGCGGCAGTTTGCCGACATAGCCCTTGATCCGCTCGAGGCCCGCAGGCTCCAGCACGGGACCGATATCATTGAGCACGGCGCCGGCGATGGCGGCTGGCCGCACCGCCGCGAGCAACATCGTCAGGATGCCGCCACGCGACGTGCCGATGAAAACCGCAGGTTCGCATTGCAACGCGGCCAGGATGGCGATGACGTCACCCAGTTCGACTGGCAGCGAATACTTTGCCGGATCGGAATCGTAGCCGGAGCGGCCGCGGCCGCGGTAATCAACGGCGATGACGCGGCGCCCGTCGGCCGACAACGCCGTCGCCAGGGCTGCGAAATCGTCGGCGGTGCGCGTCAGGCCCGGCAGGCAGATAACGGGGAGGCGGGCTTTATCCGCGCCGCCATAGTCGCGGACGTGAAGCACGAGCCCGTCGGCGGCGGTGATGAAGCGGGAGGTCACGATGCTGGTCATGCTGCGACACTAGCCTGCCCAGCCGCCCGCGCAATCTAGCGGGGCGCGCCGCGCCGCAGGTCAGCCTCGATGACCAGCTTGTTGCCGCCACCGAAACGCGCCCGGTAGATCTGCATGTTTTCCATGATCCGCTGCACGTAGTTGCGGGTCTCGGACAGCGGAATGCGCTCGCACCAGTCCACCGGATCGACATTGGGATCGCGCGGATCGCCATAGGCGGCGACCCATTGGCGCACACGGCCACGCCCGGCATTGTAGCCGGCAAAGGTCATCAGGTAGGAGCCGTCATAGGTCGTCAACAGCATCGACAGCTCGGCGGCGCCCATCTGCATGTTGTAGACCGCGTCGGAGAGCAGGCGGGCCTTGTTGTAAGGCGCCTTGAAGCGCTTGGCCGTGTCCTGCGCCGCGATCGGCGTCACTTGCATGAAGCCCATCGCCTTGGCCGGGGACACGACCTTCTGATTGAAATGGCTCTCCTGCCGGGCGATCGAATAGACCAGCGCCGGCTCGACCGGCGGGGCGATCGGCTGGTAGGCCGGCAGGCCGAGCGTGGGGAACGCGTAATAGTCGAGCGGCAGGCCGCGGCCGACGCCGCCTTTGCCGAGCAGCACCATGGCGCGCGGATCGTTATGCTTGGCTGCGACCTCGCCCAGCATCGACATGCCGGCGACGTCGGTGCCGCTTTCGCCGAGTTCGGCGTAGATCGAGGCGATCATGTCGCGTTCGTCGAGCGTGTAGAGCAGTTCGACCGCGCGCACGACCTCGGTATTGGCCAGCACGTTGCGTTCCTGCGGCGTGAAGTGCGGCGGGCCGATCAGGCCGATGTCGGGCAGGCGCAGCCGGGCGCGGGCGAGCTGGCCGTAGTACGTGGCGCTGTGCTGCGCCGCCTCGCTGTAGAACTTGCGCGCCTGCGCTTCCTGGCCCATCGCCTCGGCGGCGCGGCCCTGCCAGTAACCGCCGCGCGACAGGGCATGCGGATTATCGGTGCCCTCGTTGATGTGGGCGAAATGCGCCGCCGCTGTCTTCGGATCGTGCAGGAAGCGCAGCGCGATCCATCCGGCGGTGAAATGCTTGTCGACACGGTAATTGCCCTGTGTCGGGGTCGCCGCGTCGCGGGCGACGCGATAGGCCGTCTGCGCGTCCTTGTTGTCGAGCAGATCACGCACGAGAATGCGGCGCTCCTGCCACCATTCATTGACGTCGACCAATCCGCCCGCTTCCTTCGGCGCCGTCAGGATGAGGCGGCCGGCTTCTTCCGGTTTGTTCTGTTTGCGTAGCCATTGGACGCGCGCGAAAATGTAGCCCGGATCGCGATGCGCCGATGACGGTACCGCGTCGAGCAGCGCCTTGGCGTTGCCGGCGCGCTTGATGACGGCGATCCACGCCTTGGCGACGGCGAGATCGGCGCTGCCGAGCCGCTCGGCCGCGCGCATGGCGGCTTCGGTGTCGCCGCTGTAGAGGCGATCGTCCATGCGGGCCTTGTGGTCGTCGCGCGTCAACATACCCGGAAACATCTCGAGCACACGCTTTTCGACGTCGGCGCTGCAATCCTGATTGCGCCAGGCATACCGAACCAGCGCTTCGGCGCGCCCGCGGTCGCCGCGCGCCAGCAAGGCGCGCGCCAGCGCATAGCGGCCCTTGGCCATGGTCGGCTGCTGATGGGCGTAGAACGCCAGTACCTGCGTGTCGCTGACATTGTCGTTCCACAGCGCGTTCTCGGCGCGTCGGCGGAACATCGGCACGTGCGGCCAGTCGGGATTCTGCGTGATGAAATTGGCGTAGCGCTCGAAGTTCGCCTTCGTGTTGTAGCTGCGCAGGATCATGTATTCGGCGAGCTTGCGGGCGACAGGATCCGCGATGGCGCGTTCGGCGGCGTCCGCTGCGTTGTCGTCGCCCTTGCGCGCGGCTTCGCCGACACGCCGCAACGCCGCGATATCCGCATCGGAAGTGACGCTGGTCGGCGCGACCGAGAAGGGGCCGGCCACGGGGCGGGCGAGCGGCTTGAGCGTGGCGCGGCTGGCGAACATCGCGCCGCGCAAACCGGCGCCGGCCTGCGCAAAGGCGTCGGCGCCCTGCGCGGCCGGAGTGGTGGCAACCGGCGTGACCAATTGAAGCGGCGCACCGGCAGCGGGCGCGGTGGCGGCCACCGTGAAGCGGGGGCGGGGTTGCGGCATCGGAACCGACACCACGTGCCGCGGCTCCGCCGTTGTCGGCTTATGGGACTTCGCCTGCGATTTGGCGGAGGTCTTGGCGGGCGTCCTGGTGAGGGTCTTGGCCGGCGTCTTCTTCTCGGCAGGCGCCGCCACGGCGACTCCGCTCAAGCCGCCCATCGACAAGCTGCCGATGGCGATCAGCGTGATCCAGATACCCGCATGCCACTGCTTCGAAATATCCTGCAAACCGTGTCCTCTGGCCCCATCGGGCGCGGTTGGCGTGTCGTTTTGGCGCCCGACTCAAAACCACGGGCCCAGCATGTCCCCTTAGGGCAAAATTGCACGGGAAGGGATACCCCAGCCTCCCGAACCTGCCGGTAGGGTTAGTCCGGAACGGCGGCGAAAGCTTGGCAGGCCGCCATCAAATGGGCCTTCCGGGGGCTTTCTTCAGGCATACCGACCCGATAACAATGTACCTCGCGGATATCCGCACAGACTGGTTAAGGAGATTTCACCATGACCGCCAATAATCGGGCGATGACGAGCTTTCGGGGTTCCATGACAGCGCTCGTGACGCCCTTCAAAAACGGCGCGGTCGATGAGAAGGCTTTCCGCGACCTGATCGACTGGCAAATCTCCGAGGGGACGTCCGGCCTGGTACCGGTGGGGACCACAGGCGAAAGCCCGACCCTCAGTCATGAAGAGCATCACAAGGTGGTCGAGATCTGCATCGACCAGGCCAAGGGCCGCGTGCCGGTCATCGCCGGCGCGGGCTCAAACTCGACCAAGGAAGCGATCGAGCTCGCTCGCCATGCCGAGAAGGCCGGCGCCGATGCCGTGCTGGTGGTGACGCCGTATTACAACAAGCCGACCCAGGAGGGCATGTACCAGCACTTCAAGGCGGTGAACGACGCTATCGGTATTCCGATCATCATCTACAACATCCCGCCGCGCTCGGTGGTGGACATGTCGGTCGATACGATGGCGCGGCTTTACGAGCTCAAGAACATCGCCGGCGTCAAGGATGCGACTGCCAACCTCGCGCGCGTCTCGCAGCAGCGCCATGCGCTGGGTCCGGACTTCATCCAGCTCTCGGGCGAGGACATGACCGCGCTCGCCTATATGGCGGCGGGCGGCCATGGCTGCATCTCGGTGGTCGCCAATGTGGCGCCGAAACCCTGCGCCGACTTGATGGCCGCGGTGTTCAAGGGCGACTATGCCGGGGCCCTGAAGATCCAGGACCGGCTGGTGCCGTTGCACGATGCCGTCTTCAAGGAGCCGGGGCTGGCCGGCGCCAAGCATGGCCTCAAGCTGCTCGGCCGCATCGACGAGGAGGTCCGCCTGCCGCTGATGCCGGTGACGCCGCAGACCGGGCAGGTGATCCGGACCGCCATGGTGCATGCCGGCCTGATCAACTGATGCACGCCAGGATTTGTCGATATTTCAAGTTGTTATCGACATTTCCTGATTTGAAAGCTTTACTTTAACAGGCGCGCCGAGCGGGGTTGTGACCTCACCGGCGCGCCGTTTCGTCCCTATATTGGTTCCATGGCTGGCAAAGACGAGCGCCGTTACAAGACGGCCGCGGAAAACCGCAAGGCGCGGTTCAACTACTTGATCGGTGAAACCTTCGAGGCCGGTATCGTGCTGACCGGCAGCGAGGTGAAGTCGTTGCGCGGCGGCAAGGCCACGATCGCGGAGTCCTATGCCGACGCCAAGGACGGCGAGATCTGGCTGATCAACGCCAATATCCCGGAATACGTCCAGGCGCACCGCGAGAACCATTCGCCCAAGCGTCCGCGCAAGCTGCTGCTGCACCAGCGGCAGATCAACAAGCTCGCCGGTGCGGTGGAGCGCGAAGGCATGACCATCGTGCCGCTCAAGGTCTATTTCAACGAGCGCGGCCGCGCCAAGATCGAGATTGCGCTGGCCAAGGGCAAGAAGCTCCACGACAAGCGCGAGACGCTGAAAGAGCGAAGTTGGAACCGCGAGAAGGGCCGGCTGATGCGGGACAAGGGTTGAAGCGACGCTTCAGCCGCTCGCGACGTTGCTGCCACATAGTACGGTAGCGACGGTCCGTCCCGAGAATGTTGCCTTGTGCTCGAGCAGCGCCGCAATGCCCGCGGCGCCGGCCGGTTCGACGATCAGGCCGTAGTGGTCGCGGCAGAACGCCATCGCGGCGCCAAGGCTTTGCTCGTCCACCGCCAGAACCTCGTCAACCATCTCGCGCATGCAGTCGAGCGCGTAGGGGACCGGCTCGCGCACGGCGATGCCGTCGGCGATGGTGGCCGCCGTCGCCGTCGTTTCCAGTCGCGCATGGTCGAAGGACAGCTTCATCGCCGGCGCCGCGGCCGCAACGACGCCGATGACGCGGCAGCCGGGAGCGGCGGCTTTCAGCCATGCGCCCATGCCGGTGAGCAGGGCGCCATTGCCGAGCGGGATGACGGCCGCATCGAGGGCGATGCCTCTGCGGTCGAGGGCTTCGGTCATCTCCAGGGCGATCGTGGCGGCCCCCTCGGCGATTTCCGGGACGGCGCCGTCCTCGACGAAGGTCAGGCCCTGTTGCGTGGCGTAAGTCCGTGCGGCGGCCTTGGCGCTGTCGAAGTCGCCGCCTTCCAGGATCACCTGGGCGCCGAGTCGCGTCATGGCGTCGAGCTTGCGCGGGTTCGCGTTCCTGGCAGCGAAGATGACGGCTTTGCCGCCGCGCTTGGCGGCCGCATATGCAAGGCCCTGGCCGAAATTGCCCACCGATGCCGCGACCACCGTGCCGATGGCCCCCGGTTGCGTCGCCATGAAGTAGTCGGTGCCGCGGCCCTTGAACGAGCGGATCGGGTTGAGCGTCTCGACCTTGGCGAAAAGGCGCAGCCCCAGCGCCTCGTCAGCGGTGTGGTGCGTCATCAAAGGCGAGCCGGTGAAAACCGGATCGATGAGGCGCGCGGCTTTGCGGATGCTGTCGGCGGACGGACGTGGCAGTGACATCCGCGGATGTTAGGTCCGCCGAAACTGTTCTTCAATGTTTCGGCGAACCAGTCCCGCTCACCCCCGCGAAGGCGGGGGGCCAGTCTTCTCGGTCAAGGAAAACCGGATTCCCGCTTTCGCGGGAATGAGCGGAGTATGTGAAGCGCCGAGAGCGGGCGCGCCGCTTTACTGCACCACCCCGCAGGCGATGCGGCCGCCGGCATCGCCGGTGGGGTCGGTCTTGTAGTCGTCGGTCCCGGCGTGAATGACCAGCGCCGAACCGTCACTGTCGAGCAGCGAATTCGGCTTGCCCTTTTCCAGCGTCACAGCAGCATTGAGCACTTCGATGGTCAGGTCGCCGCTCTGCGGGATGTGCAGGTTCGGCATGTCGCCGGCATGCGCGCCGTCAGCGGCCATCAGGCCGTGTTTCTTGTTGTCGGGATTGAAGTGGCCGCCCGCCGAGGTGAAGGGCGGCTCGCATTTGCCGACCGCGTGAACGTGAAACGCGTGCTCGCCCGGCGGCAGGCCTTTCACCGCCACATTGATCAGAACGCCGCGCGGCGTTTGGGTCAGGTTGGCGGAGCCGACCTCCTTGCCTTGCGCGTCTTTCAGCGGCGCCGTCGCGGTCTGAGCCGCTGCCGGCAGAGCCGCGGTTCCGAGCAGCAAGGTCAGGCTGGCCAGCAAAATGTGCTTCTTGATGCTCATCGGTCGCTCCCTGAAATGAACGGTAGCCGCCTTGCGCGGCAGGCTCCTCTGAAGGGAACTTTATCGCGGCGCGAAGGTTCCGCCACGCGACAAAACGTGCGGGCGAAGCGCGGAACAACGCGTCAGGGTGTCTTGTCGAGGTAGTCGCGCACCGACTTGAACACCTTGCGGAACATGTCCGGGGTCAGCACGCCGGTGTTCGTGTTGTAGCGCGAGCAGTGATAGCTCGAGAACAGCCGTACGCCGCCAAACGGATAATGCGCGCCGTGCTTGAACGGGTGTGCCGATTTCTTCGCCGCGAAGGCGGTCAGCACACTCGCATGGGCGATGGCGCCGAGCGCGACGACGGCGCGCAGCTTCGGCATCTCGGAGAATGTTTCCTTAAGGAAGTCGCGGCAGGTATTGATTTCGGCCGGCGTCGGCTTGTTTTCCGGCGGCACGCAACGCACTGCATTGGTGATGCGGCAGTCGGTGAGGGTGAGGCCGTCGTCGATGCGGGCATCGAAGGTGCCCTTGGCGAAGCCGTAGCGGCCGAGCGTGTCGTAGAGCAGCACGCCGGCATAGTCGCCGGTGAAGGGCCGTCCGGTGCGGTTGGCGCCTTGCAGGCCGGGCGCCAGACCGACGATCAGCAGACGCGCGTCAGCGCCGCCGAACGACGGCACCGGCGCGTTGAACCAGTCCGGTTGCTTCGCGCGCCAGGTCTCGCGGAAATGCACGAGCCGGGGACAGCGCGGACAATCGCGCCCCGGCTTGCCGCTGCTCGTCGCCATGGCTCTGGATTATTCGTAATTCTCGTCGTCGTCCATCGCCGCCGCATTGGCGGGGGCGCGCTGCGGCGGCGCCGACGGGCGTTGCAGGAACTGCGGCGTGTGGCCGTGGCCGCCTTCGGTGTCGCGCGAACGAACCGGGCGTTCCGACGGATCGCGGCCGATCTTGCTCTGCAGCGTGATGATGTCGGTGAAGACATCGGCCTGGCGGCGCAGCTCGTCGGCGACCATCGGCGGCTGCGTCGTCACGGTGGAGATGACGGTGACGCGCACGCCCTTGCGCTGCACGGCTTCAACGAGGCGGGTGAAATCGCCGTCGCCGGAGAACAGCATCATATGGTCGATGTGGCTGGCGATCTCCATGGCATCGACGGCAAGCTCGATGTCCATGTTGCCCTTCACCTTGCGGCGTCCGGTCTGGTCGACGAATTCCTTGGTCGCCTTGGTGACGACGGCGTAGCCGTTGTAATCGAGCCAATCGATCAGAGGTCGGATCGATGAATACTCCTGATCCTCGATCACCGCCGTGTAATAGAACGCGCGCAGCAGATTGCCGCGGCCTTGGAATTCCTTGAGCAGCTTCTTGTAGTCGATATCGAAACCGAGCGATTTGGCCGTGGCATACAGGTTGGCGCCGTCAATGAACAAAGCGATCTTTTCGCCGGGCATGGTCATTCCTGTTCTCTTGAACGAGAGGCGATGTGTATCGGGCCGGATGCGGCGTCAGCCCCGCGCGGGCGCGCCAGGGCGCCGGCTACGCTGTGGACGAGGGCTGGTCTGGGTTTTAACGGCACCTGTTTGAACAATTCAGTTGGCACCCCCGCGCAATCGAAGCCTCAACCGGTAATTACCGTCCGGCCGGCCTGTTTCGCGGTCGCAAGAGCAGTTCGCTAACAGGAAGATGAGGCCAAACCAAGACAAAAAAGGGTTGAAAAACGCGGTCGCAAAGGATAGGTAGCCGGTAACTCACGAAATCGTACCACCTTGAGGAGTGACGAGCCGATGGCCCGTGTCACCGTAGAAGACTGCATCGACAAGGTAGAAAACCGTTTCGACCTCGTGCTGCTGGCGAGTCACCGCGCGCGCATGATTTCGTCGGGGTCGCAGATTACCGTCGATCGCGATAACGACAAGAACCCGGTGGTCTCGCTGCGCGAGATCGCGGAAACCACCGTTTCACCGGGCGATCTGAAGGAAGACCTGATCCACTCGCTGCAGAAGTACGTCGAAGTCGACGAGCCAGAGCCCGAGGCGCCGTTGATCGGCGCCGGTGGCGTCGACGCCGACGACGCCGACGTCGTGGTGCCGGATCGCATGACCGAGGAAGAGCTGCTCAAGGGCCTCGAGGGCCTGGCGCCGCCGGAAGAGGTCCCGGAAGACGAGGGCGAGTGAGCCCGGTCTCGTCCTATAAAGTTCTCGTAAAGGCCCGGCATCTTGCCGGGCCTTTTGTTTGCCGCGCTAGGGTGGTCGGCGCGCCCGGCGCGGCCTGTCGGATTTCGTTAAGCAAGCCGTCGCCGCCCTTGCGAGGCCACAAGATTAACGTGATATCTATGACATCCTAATTCGGGACGGCTTTCCGGCGAATCGCCGCCTGCCTTTAGACCGTTGATTGAGCATGATCTTTTTCAATTCAGGCGCCCGCCTGTCGGGTCACGCGCCAGGCTCGCCGGGGCAGGGGCTGCGCCTGCGGTGGGGTAAAGGCTCTTGGTGACGATGCGCACGCGCCCCGACCTCCCGCGCATGCAGAAGCAGGCCCCAACCCGGGCCCCGCTGCAACCGCCCGCGCCGGTCGCAAGCCCGGCGCCGATCGCCCCCCCGGCACCGGAAAAGTCCGCCGCCCGCAAGCCGCCGATGATGCGGCAATACGACCTGATCGAGCGGGTGCGCGCCTACAATCCGAACACCAACGAGGCGCTGCTCAACCGCGCCTACGTCTACGCCATGAAGGCGCATGGCGATCAACGCCGCGCCTCGGGCGATCCGTACTTCTCGCATCCGATCGAAGTCGCGGCGATCCTCACCGACCTCAAGCTTGACGATGCCACCATCGCTGCGGCGCTGCTGCACGACACGATCGAGGACACAGCCGCGACGCGCGGCGAGATCGATCAGCTCTTCGGCAAGGACATCGGAGCATTGGTCGAGGGCCTCACCAAACTGAAGAAGCTCGACCTCGTCACCAAGGAGGCCAAGCAAGCCGAGAACTTGCGCAAGCTGCTCCTGGCCATCGTCGATGACGTGCGCGTGCTCCTGGTCAAGCTCGCCGATCGTCTGCACAACATGCGCACGCTCGCCTACATGCCGCTCGCCTCGCGGCGGCGCACGGCGGAAGAGACGCTGGAAATCTACGCGCCGCTCGCCGGCCGCATGGGCATGCAGGAGATGCGCGAGGAGCTCGATGACCTCGCGTTCCGCGAACTCTATCCGGAGGCCTATGAGGTCGTCACCGCGCGCCTCGGCGCGCTGGCCGAGCGCAACGCGCATCTCATCACCGAGATCGAGCAACAGCTCACCAAGAAGCTTGCCGACCGCGGCATCACCGCGACCGTCACCGGACGCGGCAAGCGGCCTTATTCGGTATGGCGCAAGATGGAGCGCAAGGGCGTCGGCTTCGAACAGCTCTCCGACATCTTCGGCTTCCGCGTCGTCGTCCAGACCACGGCGGATTGCTATCAGGCGCTCGGCATCGTGCATACGACGTGGCCGATGGTGCCGACGCGCTTCAAGGATTACATCTCGACGCCGAAGGCCAACGATTATCGCTCGATTCACACCACGGTGATCGGCCCGCGCAACCAGCGCGTCGAATTGCAGATTCGGTCGGTCGAGATGCATCAGATTGCCGAATTCGGCATCGCGGCGCACGCGCTCTACAAGGACGGCGTCGGCACTCCGACCGAGCTCTTGTCGCGTGAATCGAGCGCCTATGCCTGGCTGCGCCGCACCATCGAGGCGCTGGCCGAAGCGTCCAATCCGGAAGAGTTTCTCGAGCATACCAAGCTCGAACTGTTTCACGACCAGGTCTTCTGCTTCACACCGAAGGGCAAGCTCATCGCGCTGCCGCGCAAGGCGACGCCGATCGATTTTGCCTATGCCGTGCATACCGACGTCGGCAACACCGCGGTCGGCTGCAAGATCAACGGCAAGATCGCGCCGCTCACCTCCGAACTGATGAACGGTGACGAGGTGGAAATCCTCACCTCGAAGGCGCAGCTGGCGCCGCCGTCGGCCTGGGAAGCGATCGTCACCACCGGCAAGGCGCGCGCCGCGATCCGCCGTGCCACCCGCGTCGCGGTGCGCGAGCAATATGCCGGGCTCGGCCGCCGCATCGTCGAGCGCCTGTTCCAGCGCGCCAAGATTGCCTATTCGGATGAGAAGCTGACCGGCGCCCTGCCGCGGCTGGCGCGCGCCTCGCTGGAAGACGTGATGGCTGCCGTCGGCCGTAGTGAACTCAAGGCGTCCGACGTCGCCCGCGCCATGTATCCGGATTACAAGGAAGAGCGCGCCGCGGCGGCGGCGGCGCGACCCAAGGCCGAGAGCGGCAGCGGCTGGTTCGGCCTGCGCAAATTCAAATCGCTGAAATTCAGGGTGCCGGACGCGAGCGGACCGGCCATCCCGATCCGCGGCATCAATGGCGATCTGCCGGTGCATTTTGCGCCCGATGGCGGCGCCGTGCCGGGCGACCGTATCGTGGGCATCATGTCTCCGGGCGAGGGCATCACGATCTATCCGATCCAGTCGCCGTTGCTCGCCGAATTCGAGGACAAGCCGGAGCGCTGGCTCGACGTCCGCTGGGATTCGGAAGACACGGTGCCGCGCCGCTATCCGGCGCGCATCACGGTGCAGTCGGCCAACGAGCCGGGCTCGCTGGCGCAGATCGCCCAGGTGATCGCCGAGCACGATGGCAACATCGACAACATCGCCATGACGCGCCGCGCGCCCGACTTCACCGATGTGACCATCGATCTCGAAGTGTACGATCTCAAACACCTCAACGACATTCTGGCGCAACTGCGCGTCAAGCCGATGGTGGCGAAGGCGGAGCGGGTGAATGGCTAGGGTACGGCGCGTGCCCCATCCTCCGCTCATTCCCGCGCAAGCGGGAATCCAGAAAGACGAAACCCAAGGTGCGTGGTAAGAACTGGGCCCCCGCTTTCGCGGGGGCGAGCGGAAGATAAGTCATGGCTTCTAAACTACGCCTCGGCGTCAACGTCGATCACGTCGCCACCATCCGCAATGCGCGCGGCGGCGCCCATCCCGATCCGGTGCGCGCGGCCAAGCTCGCCATTGCCGCGGGCTGCGACGGCATCACCGCGCACCTGCGCGAAGACCGCCGCCACATCCGCGACGACGACATGGCACGGCTCAAGGCCGAGATCGACAAGCCGCTCAATTTCGAGATGGCGGCGACCGACGACATGGTCGCCATCGCTCTGAAGACCCAGCCGCATGCCTGCTGCCTGGTGCCGGAGAAGCGCGAGGAGCGCACCACCGAAGGCGGGCTCGACGCCGCCGGCCAGCAGGCGCATCTCAAGCCGGTCATTCACAAGCTCAAGCACGCCGGCATTCGCGTGTCGCTGTTCATTGCCGCGCAGCCGAAACAGATCGAGGCGGCGGCGGCGCTCGGCGCACCGGTGATTGAAATTCACACCGGCGCCTGGTGCGACGCGCTGGCCGAGCGCAACACCGCCAAGGCCGAAGCGGAGTGGCAGATGATCGTCAAAGGCGCGGAACAGGCGGCAAGCCTCGGTCTCGAGGTCCACGCCGGCCATGGCCTCGATTACGCCACTGCGGAGGAGATCGCGGCGCTGCCGCAGATCGCCGAACTCAACATCGGGCACTTCCTGGTCGGCGAGGCGGTGTTTGAGGGTCTGGACGAGACCGTCAAGTTCATACGCGCCGCCATGGCGCGCGGCCGCGGACGGGTGAAATCTTGATCATCGGCCTCGGCTCCGACCTGTGTGACGCGCGCCGCATCGCCAAGACCATTGAGCGCCATGGCGAGCGCTTCCTCGGCCGCATCTTCACGCCGCTGGAGCGCGCCAAAGCCGACCGCCGCAAGAACCGCGTCGAGACCTATGCCAAACGCTTCGCCGCCAAGGAAGCCTGTGCCAAGGCGCTGGGCACCGGGCTCAGCCACGGCGTGTTCTGGCGCGACATGGGGGTGGTCAACCTGCCGAGTGGCAAGCCGACCATGCGGCTGACCGGCGGCGCCCAGGCCCGCCTGCAGTCGTTGCTGCCGGCCGGTCATGAAGCCCGCATCGAATTGTCGATGACCGACGAGGGGCCGCTGGCGCAGGCCATCGTCATCATCCAGGCCGTCCCCGTGGCCAACCCCGCGGATTCCCGCTGAGCACGATAAGTCGAACCCTGCCAAAGGGTTATATCCGGGCTGCGGCGATCTTCGTTGCACCGGTGAAACGGGGCCGCTACAAGATCGCCGGGGCCGGCATCGGTTTCATCCCAGGACGAAAGGCGCAATGAGCGTGACATCCGACACCAAGAGGAAGGAAGGCGGCGTCGGCGAAACGATCCGCGTCATTTTCCACGCGCTGATCATCGCGCTCGTCATCCGCACCTTCCTGTTCCAGCCCTTCAACATTCCGTCGGGTTCGATGAAGGAAACGCTGCTCATCGGCGACTACCTGTTCGTCTCGAAATATTCCTATGGCTACAGCCGCTACTCGCTGCCGTTCTCGCCGCCGATCTTTTCCGGCCGCCTGCCGGCCGGCTTCCTGCCTGAGCGTGGCGACGTCGTCGTCTTCCGCCTGCCGCGCGATCCGTCCACCGATTACATCAAGCGCGTGATTGGCCTGCCCGGCGACAAGATCCAGGTCACCGGCGGCCAGGTGTCGATCAACGGAGTCACGCTCAAGCGCGAGCGCGCGCCGGATTTCGTCGAGACCGAAGAGTACGGCCACGACAAGGCGGTCAAGCGCTGGAAGGAAACGCTGCCGAACGGCGTGTCCTATTACACGCTTGACCTCGTCGATAACGGTTTCCTCGACAACACCGACGTCTACACGGTGCCGCCCGGCCATTATTTCATGATGGGCGACAACCGCGACAACTCCACCGACAGCCGCGTGCCGGAAGACCGCCAGGGCGTCGGCTACGTGCCGCTCGAGAACATCGTCGGCAAGGCGCAGCTTATTTTCTTCTCGGTATTTGAAGGCGAACACGCCTGGCAGTTCTGGCGCTGGCCGGTCGCCGTTCGCTGGAGCCGGCTGTTCACGATCGTCAGATGAGCCGCAAGGTCAAAGACTATTCGGCCCTCGAGGAGAGGATCGGTTACAGCTTTGCCGACAAGACGCTGCTCGACCGCGCGCTGACACACATCTCGGCGCTGTCGGGCGGCCCGCAGAACCGCGTCTCCAGCTACCAGCGTCTGGAGTTTCTCGGCGATCACGTGCTGGGTCTCGTCATCTCCGACATGCTCTATCGCACGTTCGCCAAGGCCAACGAGGGGGAGCTGTCGAAGCGACTCGCCGATCTGGTGCGTAAGGAAACCTGTGCCGCGGTCGCCAAGGAGATGGATCTTGGGCCGGCGCTGAGGCTCGGCAATTCCGAAGCGCATGCCGGCGGCCGCTTGCGCGCCACCATTCTTGCCGATGCCTGCGAAGGGCTGGTCGGCGCCGTCTTCGTCGATGGCGGTTATCCGGCGGCCGAGGCGTTGATCGCCAAGTTCTGGCAGGACCGCATGCTCAAGTCGGTCAAGCCGCTGCGCGACGCCAAGACGATGTTGCAGGAATGGGCGCAGGCGAGGGGACTTCCGACGCCGGCCTACAAGGAGATCGGCCGTACCGGGCCGCATCACGATCCCGAATTCAAGGTGGCGGTGAGCCTGCCGGATCGGCCGCAGGCCGAAGGGCTCGGCGCCTCGAAACGCGCCGCCGAACAGGCGGCCGCTGCGGCGATGCTGACCAGCGTCGGCGTCAAGCTGGACAAGGTTACATGACTGACGAACAAGGGACGCGCTGCGGTTTCGTCGCGCTGATCGGCGCGCCGAACGCCGGCAAATCGACTTTGCTCAATGCCATGGTCGGCTCCAAGGTGACCATCGTTTCGCACAAGGTGCAGACGACGCGGGCGCTGATCCGCGGCATCACCATCCACGACAAGTCGCAGATCATTTTCGTCGATACGCCAGGCATCTTCGCGCCGAAGCGCCGTCTCGACCGCGCCATGGTGACGACGGCCTGGAGCGGGGCGCACGAGGCCGATCTCACCGCGGTGCTGATCGACGCGCGCAAGGGCCTCGATGAGGACAATGAAGCGATCCTCGACCAGCTCAAGGAGGTGAAGGGGCCGAAGATCCTGATCCTCAACAAGATCGACGTGGTGCCGCGCGACAGCTTGTTGGGGCTGGCCAAGGCCGCCAACGAAAAAGCCAAGTTCGAGGCGACCTTCATGGTCTCGGCCTTGAAGAGCGACGGCGTCGTCGATCTCAAGTCCTGGCTCGCCGGACGCATGCCGGCAGGGCCGTGGCTCTATCCGGAGGACCAGATCGCCGACGCGCCGCTGCGCCAGCTCGCCGCGGAAATCACGCGCGAGAAACTGTTCGAGCGGCTGCACCAGGAGCTGCCGTATCACTCGACCGTCGAGACCGAACAGTGGAAGGAGTTGCGCGGCGGCGACGTTCGTATCGAGCAGACGATCTATGTCGAGCGCGAAAGCCAGCGCAAGATCGTCATCGGTAAAGGCGGGCAGACGCTGAAAGCGATCGGCGAAGCCGCGCGCAAGGAGATCGCCGACATCGCCGACGCCAAGGTGCACCTGTTCCTGTTCGTCAAGGTTCGCGAGGGCTGGGGCGACGACCCGGAGCGCTACCGCGCCATGGGGCTGGAGTTTCCGAGGGAGTGACTTGTCGTCCCCGCGAAGGCGGGGACCCATACGTCGCAGCGATCCCTTGTGGCACAGTGTGAATCGGCTTTTATTCGAGAATACGCGACGTCGCTAGCTCAGGGGCTATGGGTCCCCGCCTTCGCGGGGACGACACAAACATGCAATGGACCGATGAAGGCATCGTGATTGGCGTGCGCCGGCATGGAGAGGCTTCCGCCATCCTCGAGCTGATGACGCGCGCGCACGGCCGCCATCTCGGCATGGTGCGCGGCGGCTCCGGCTCGCGCATGAAGCCGGTGCTACAGCCCGGCAACAGCGTGTCGGTGAACTGGCGGGCACGGCTCGAGGATCATCTCGGCAACTTTACCGTCGAGCCGCTCAAGCAGCGCGCCTCGAACTATTTCGGTTCGCCGCACGCCATCTACGGCGTCTCGCACCTCGCCGCCCTGATGCGGCTGCTGCCCGAGCGTGATCCGCACGAGGGCCTGTTCAACGAATTCGAGACGATCCTCGATCACCTGGAGGATGCGGCATGGGCGGCGCCGCAGGTGGCGCGGTTCGAGATGCAATTGTTGTCAGAACTCGGCTTCGGTCTCGATCTCGGCGAATGCGCCGCGACCGGCGCCACCGAGGATCTGGTCTATGTGTCGCCGAAGTCCGGCCGTGCGGTGTCGCGCGAAGCCGGCGCGCCTTATGCCGACCGCATGTTCAAGCTGCCGGCCTTCCTCACCGATCCGTCGCGCGGCGCATCGGGCCGCGATCTCGACGACGGCTTCAAACTGACCGGTTTCTTCCTCGCCCGTCACGTGCTGGAGCCGCGCGGCATGCAGCTTGCCGACGAGCGCATGCATTTCCTTGCGGCGCTGGCGCGCGCGCTGCCCAACGTCGCCTAGTCTTTCGTGCCAATAGAAAACGGCCCGATGTCGCCACCGGGCCGTCTTTGATACGTCGGAGCGCCGATTACCAGACGCGGCGGCAGACGCGGTTGATGCGGCAGACGCGGCGGCCGTTGGGCGCGATACGGCAAACGCGCACGCTGCGGCAGCGCACGGCAGTCTGCTCGACGAGCGAGGCCGCAACGCCCGCGGTGCTCAGCCCGGCAGCGCCGGTCGAAACGGGGGCGGCCGAGGCCGCAGTGGCCGTCAGGCCAACACCCAGGGCGAACAGAGCGGTCAGCGCAAGCTTACGCATTGATATTTCCTCCGGTTGCAGTTCCAGTTGGTTGGACGAGACATTCAATCGTCGCCGCTCATGACGGCGCCGGCCGAATTGGGACTCGCTACGACAGACTATAGCGCTGCGCCTTAACGGCGTTGCGCGGCCACGCGTAAAAACTGTGAAAAAACGGCCCGGGTTTCCCCGGGCCGTTTGAACATTTGGTGGTGCTTACCAGCCGCGGCGGCAGACGCGCTCCCAGTGGCAGCGGCGGCCATAGGGCGTCCAGCGGCAGACCCGCACCGAGCGGCAGCGCACGCGATGACGCGGGCGGTAATAGTACTGGGCCTGGTCGACCATGCTCTGGCCGGCGACGGCGCCGTTGATGGCCGAGATCGGCGTGGCGCTGGCCGGTGCAGCGGCGAGCCCGAGACCGATGGCGAAAAGGGACGACAGGATCAATGCGCGCATGTCAGTTTCCTCCGATGGTCGCCGCCACGATGGCGACGCTGAATGCCGAGATTGCGATCATTGCCGGTTCGCGGCCCGACCGGCTGTGATTGAGATCACAGGAACCGAGTTGCTTTGCCGTGGCCGTCGCGGCGGTATCAAGGGCTCCGGGGTAGGGGCCGGGGCCTGATGACCGCCGCGGGTGCCGGCGGAAGAACGCGGTTCCCAAGGCTAAGTTCAGACGGTAGCCCCTGAATTTCGAAGATTCTCTGGCTGGCGCGTTCATCGCTTGTTCATCGGCGGTGGCCGCAGTACCACCCCCGGCATGGCAAAGAAACCGATTCCCCCCGACAAAAGCGGCCCCCCCGGCGGCCTGATCGAGGACGTGGCGCTGCAGTCGGCGCTCGAGGAGCGCTACCTCTCATACGCGCTGTCCACGATCATGAACCGCGCGCTGCCCGATGCGCGCGATGGCCTCAAGCCGGTGCACCGCCGCATCCTGCATGTGATGCGCTCGTTGCGCCTCGACCCCGGCGCCGCCTTCAAGAAGTCGGCCAAGGTGGTTGGCGACGTGATGGGCAATTTCCACCCGCACGGCGACCAGGCGATCTACGACGCCATGGTGCGTCTGGCGCAGGATTTCGCGCAGCGCTATCCGCTGGTCGATGGCCAGGGCAACTTCGGCAACATCGACGGCGATAACCCGGCGGCGATGCGTTACACGGAATCGCGGCTGACCGACGTCGCCAAGCTGCTGCTCGACGGCCTCGACGAGGACGCCGTCGATTTCCGCCCGAGCTATGACGGCTCCAACGAAGAGCCGGTGGTGCTGCCGGCTGCCATTCCCAATCTGCTCGCCAACGGCTCGCAAGGCATCGCCGTCGGCATGGCGACCTCGATCCCGCCGCACAACATCGCCGAGCTTGCCGACGCCGCGCTGCATTTGATTGAGACGCCGAACGCGCGCACCAAGACGCTCCTGAAATACGTCAAAGGCCCGGATTTCCCGACCGGCGGCATCATCGTCGATCCGCCGGAAGCGATCGCCGAAGCCTACAACACCGGCCGCGGCTCGTTCCGCGTCCGCGCGAAATGGTCGGTCGAAGAGGGCGCGCGCGGCACCTACAACATCGTCATCACCGAGATGCCGTATCTGGTGCAGAAGTCGCGCCTCGTGGAGAAGCTCGCCGAGCTGCTCAACGAGCGCAAGCTGCCGCTGGTCGCCGACATCCGCGATGAATCGGCCGAGGACGTGCGCCTGGTCATCGAGCCGCGCGCCCGCACCGTCGATGCCACCATCCTGATGGAGTCGCTGTTCAAGCTCACCGAGCTGGAGACGCGCATTCCGCTCAACATGAACGTGCTGGTGAAGGGCCGCGTGCCGAAGGTGCTCGGCCTTGCCGAAGCGCTGACCGAATGGCTCGAGCATCGCCGCGACGTGCTGGTGCGCCGCTCCAAGCATCGCTTGGCGGAAATCGAACATCGCCTCGAAGTGCTGGGCGGCTATCTCGTCGCCTATCTCAACCTCGACAAGGTCATCAAGATCATCCGCACCGAGGACGAGCCCAAGCCGGTGCTGATCAAGACCTTCAAGATCACCGAGGTGCAGGCCGACGCCATCCTCAACATGCGGCTGCGCAACTTGCGCAAGCTCGAGGAAATGGAAATCCGCGGCGAGGAAAAGCGCCTCAACGAGGAGCGTTCCGGCCTCAAGAAGCTGCTCGGCTCGACCGACCTGCAATGGAAGGCGATCGCCGGCCAGGTGCGGGACCTCAAGGTCCAGTTCGGCCCGAAGACGCCGCTCGGCAAGCGCCGCACCGATTTCTCGACCGCGCCGGAGCATGACGAAGCCGCGATCGAGGAAGCGCTTGCCGTACGCGAGCCGATCACGGTCGTGGTGTCGGAGAAGGGCTGGATCCGCGCGCTGCGCGGCCACCAGTTCGATCTGTCCGGCGTCTCCTTCAAGACCGACGACAGTCTCAAATTCGCGTTCCAGACCGAGACCACGGCCAAGATCCTGATCTTTGCCGGCAACGGCAAATTCTACACGCTGGAAGCCTCCAAGCTGCCCGGCGGCCGCGGCCATGGCGAGCCGATCCGCATGTTCTTCGACATCGAGGCCGATTACGACATCGTCGCCGGTCTTGCTTATCAGGGCGGCCGCAAGTTCATCGTGGCGAGCTATCAGGGCAACGGCTTCGTCGTGCCGGAAGACGAATGTCTTGGCACCACGCGCAAGGGCAAACAGGTCCTGAACATCAAGGCGCCCGACAAGGCGGTGGCGATGACGGTGATCGACGGCGATACGCTCGCCGTGATCGGCGAGAATCGCAAGATGGTGGTCTTCCCGCTCGATCAGGTGCCGGAGATGACGCGCGGCCGCGGTGTCCGCCTGCAGCGCTATCTGCAGAAGGGCCTGTCCGACCTCGCCACCTTCAAGGCGTCCGAAGGCCTGTCCTGGGTCGATGGCGCCGGCCGCACGCAGACCATGACGATGAAGGAGTTGAAGGACTGGCACGCCAACCGCGCCGATGCCGGCCGCATCGCGCAGGGCCTGCCGAAGAACAACAAGTTCAAGGGCGCGCCGTCGCCGGCGAAGAAGGCGGAAGAGTAGGTTCGCCGGGCGGCGCGCACCGCCCGGTGTGCGCTTACGGCTTCGGCTTGAGCGTCTTCCACACGCCCTGCGCGGTGGCCACGATACGCTCGCCGACGACGAGATCGGCGGCCATGAACACCACCGAGCGCGTGCGGCGCACGACGCGGCACCTGGCCTCGACGAATTCGCCGATCTGCACCGCATCGACGAAATGCACGTCGAGCTGCACCGTGGCCTGCGGCTGCTTGCCGATGGCATACCAGCAGGCCATGCCCATCGATCGGTCGGCGAAGGTCATCAGCATGCCGCCCTGGACGACGCCGCGGCGGTTGTGGTGCTTGTGTTCGGCCATGAAGCCGTAGCGATAGGCCTCGCCGTCCGGCTTCTGCCAGAACGGACCGATCAGGCCGATAAAACCTTCGTCCTGATAGGGCTCCCAGCCGGCCGTAGCGGGATCGAAGGGCGGGATCGGCGGAGGCGCGGCGTCGGTCATGAACTCGTCCTGAAGGGGCAGGGACCCGCCGATACCACGGCAGGCCGCCGCCCGGTATCGAAAGCTGGTCGCGTCCGGCCTCCGGCCGGTGCATATCTCAACTGACGACGAAGACCAGCGACTGCGACGACTTCTCCAGCAGCGCGGCGGCGGTGTCGCCGAAATTCAGCTTCTCGCCGGGGCGCCGCGCCGTGCCCATGATGATCAGGTTGTGCTTGCGCCGCGCCGCTTCCTTGACGATAGCGACGTCGGCGGCATCGCTGGCGCGCACGGCGCTGCGGATATCGACGGCGTAGGTTTCGCCGAGCGCCACGATCTCCTTGAGGATCGCCTCCTCGTTGCGGCGCGAGCGGCCCTTGTTGCCGGGCGCGACGTAGAGCGCGGTGACCGGCGCGCGGTTGGCGCGCGCGATGGCGATCGCCACCTCGGCGGCGCGGCGCGACACCTCGGTGCCGTTGACCGGGACCAGAATGCTGATGGTGCCGTGCAGGGGATGCTTGCGGTGCTCGTCGCGGCCGTCGGCGATGATCAGCGGCCCCTCGAAGCCGGCCGCCAGATTGGCGACGTCGTCGTGGAACTGGTTCTTGCGCGCGATCATCTTGTCGAGGCCGACGATCATCGCGCCGTAGCCTTTCTCGGCTTCCTCGGCGACGGCCTCGGTGCTTGGCTGCTGCACCAGGGTCTCGACCTCGATCTCCAGCTTGGTCTGGTCCTCGGCCGCCTTGGTATGCTCGGCGCGCTCGGCGACCTCGATCACGGTGCTGGCCGCATCCTTGGCCTTGGCGGTCTCCGCCTTGACCACCTTCTTGTCGTCCACATTGCCGTCGGTGATGTGCATGACGGTGGTCGGCATTTCGCGGGTGGCGGCGATAATGCCGGCGATGCGGCTGGCGAAGGTGCCGTTGGTGGAGTCGTCCACCGCGAGCAGGAGCCGCTCGAGATTGGGCAGGAAGCCTTTTTCCTCGAGCTCCTCGCGGTCGAGCCGCTGCTTCTCGTCCTTGCTCATCGGGATGCGCGACAGGGCCCAGCGCAAGGTCGGCGGCATCGCCATCGTGGTGATGACCGCCATGGCGACGATCATCGTGAACAGGTTCTGGGTCAGCGCTCCCATCGACAGGCCGACCGAGGCGATGATGACTTCGGTCGAGCCGCGCGCGTTCATGCCGCAGGCCAGCGCAAAGCCTTCGCGCTTGGTCAAGCCGCCCAGTTCGGCGCCGACAAAGGCGCCGCCGAACTTGCCGATGCTCGCGATGAGGATGAGGCCGATGGTCGACCACAGGATCTCCGGGTTGGCCAGGATCGTGAGGTCGGCGGAGAGGCCGGCGAGGCCGAAGAATACCGGCGCGAAGAACGCCGTGATCAGCCCGCGCAACTGCTCGTCGATGTGCTTGGTCAGGATCGGCGACTCGCCGACCAGGATGCCGGCGACGAAGGCCCCGAGCACCGAGTGCACGCCGATGAGATGCGTGGTCAGCGCCATGACCGACATGATGACGAGAATGGCGGTGATGACCGCATACTCGCTGACCAGCACGTCATTGGCAAAACGAATGGCATAGAACACCAGCCGGCGGCCGATGGTCAGGCTCACCACCATGAACACGAAGGTGCCGACCACGCTCTGCGCGATGGACAGCGCATCGACCTCGCCGTGCAGCGCCAGCGAGAAGATGATGGAGACGATGATCCAGCCGACGCTGTCGTCGATGATGGCGGAGGCGAGGATGACCTGGCCGACCGTGCGGCGCATGAAGTTCATCTCGCGCACCACCATAGCCACGATCTTGACCGAGGCGATGGACAGGGCGGTGCCGAGGAACAGGGAAGTGATCAGCCGGTGGTCGGGATGCGGCAGCATGTCGGCCGGCATGAAATAGCCGAGCGCGACGCCGCAGCCGAACGGCACGACGATGCCCATCAGCGACGCATAGACCGAGGCCCGGCCGGTCTTGCGCACGAGCTGGAGGTCCGTCTCCATGCCGGTCAGCAACAGCAGCAGCAGGATGCCGGCCTGCGAGATGCCGTCGATCATCGCCTTCTGCTCGGGCGTCCTCGGGAAGATCAGGTGCTGCCAGTCGGGGGCGAGCAGGCCGAAGAAGGAGGGCCCGAGCAGCAGGCCGGCGATCAGTTGCCCCATCACCGCCGGCTGGCCGATGCGCAGCATGGCCTCGCCGAGCAGGCGGCCGGTCAGCATCAGCGCCGCGAGCTGGGCGATGAAAATGACCTCGGAGGGGCCTTTGCCGCCCTCGGCGGCCAACGCCGGGCCGGCGGCGAACATCAGCGCGCCGGCCACGAGGATCAAGCTCGCTCGCCCGGCCTTAATGGATGGAAGGATCGACAGAAAAGCCCCCGTGCACCGCAAGTCCCTTGGGACCCGACAACGAGGCGGGTGCGGCAAAGTTCCCTAACTGTTGCAATTGCAAACTATTCGCAACTAGAGTATCTGGGAGAATGACGAACCCTCTGCGGTCCCGGGACCGGGACCTTTGAAACCGGTTTCGACCGGGGAGAGCGCCGGTTTTCAGATGGATGCGATGAATTCCAAGGCCGGGGATGGTAGCTCGGATGGCTTTCGTTTGAGCCGCAGGGAGGGGGACCACCGCAGCCTTGCGGAAGTGCATGCCACGGTCGCGGTGCCGCTCCACGGGCACTGGCTGCGCCGTCTGCTGGCCTTCTCCGGCCCGGGCTACATGGTCTCGGTCGGCTACATGGACCCGGGCAACTGGGCCACCGACCTCGCCGGCGGATCGAAGTTCGGTTACACGCTGCTCGCGGTCATCATGATCTCCAACCTGATGGCGATCCTGTTGCAGGCGCTGTCGGCGCGGCTCGGTATCGCCACGGGGCGCGATCTGGCGCAGGCCTGCCGCGATGCCTATCCGCGCCCGGTCGGCTGGCTGCTCTGGGTGGCCTGCGAACTTGCCATCATCGCCTGCGATCTGGCCGAGGTGATCGGCACCGCGATCGCGCTGAAGCTGCTGTTCGGCATTCCGCTGGTCGGCGGCGCGCTGCTGACGGCGCTCGACGCCTTCCTGGTGCTGATGCTGATGAGCCGTGGCTTCCGTTATCTGGAGGCCTTCATCATCGCGCTGCTGATCGTCATCGCCTCGTGTTTCGCGGCGCAGATCGTTCTGGCGGCGCCGCCGGTCGCCGCGGTGTTCAAGGGCTTCATCCCGTCGCCGGAGATCGTCACTCATCCAGAGATGCTCTACATCGCCATCGGCATCCTCGGCGCCACCGTGATGCCGCATAACCTCTATCTGCATTCCTCGATCGTGCAGACGCGCGCCTATGAGCGCACCGAGGCGGGCAAGCGTAGCGCCATCCGTTTCGCCACCACGGACTCCACCATTGCGCTGATGCTGGCGCTGTTCGTCAATGCCGCCATCCTCATCGTCGCGGCCGCGGTGTTCCACGCCGGCGGCAAGGACGTCGAGGAGATCGAGCAGGCGCACGCGCTGCTGTCGCCGCTGCTCGGCGTCGGCATCGCCTCGACCTTGTTCGCGGTGGCATTGCTCGCCTCGGGCCTCAACTCGACGGTGACCGCGACGCTTGCCGGCCAGATCGTGATGGAGGGCTTCCTCCATATCCGCCTGCCGCACTGGCTGCGCCGCCTGATCACCCGCGCCATCGCCATCGTGCCGGTGGTCGTGGTCACCGCGCTCTATGGCGAGAGCGGCACGGCCAAGCTGCTGATCGCCAGCCAGGTCGTGCTGTCGATGCAGTTGCCCTTCGCGGTCATTCCGCTGGTGCAGTTCGTGTCCGACAAGCGCAAGATGGGGACCTTCGCCATCGCACGGCCGGTCGCCGCGCTGGCCTGGATCGTCGCCGGCATCATTGTCGTGCTGAACGTAAAGTTGCTGATCGAGACGTTTATGGGCTCTTGATCCGTCACCCTGAGGTGCGAGGCCCTTGGGCCGAGCCTCGAAGGGCGACGGCCCGTGATCGGGATAAAGCTGCACCGCATGGGGCCGTTTCATCCTTCGAGGCTCGCGCGTTTCCGCGCTCGCACCTCAGGATGACGGGTCTACTTATCCACCCTTGTCCAGCCCGCCGGCATCAGGCGCTCCTGCGGCAGGAAGCGGCCCTTGTAATCCATCTTCTTCGAGCCCTGCACCCAGTAGCCGAGATAGACGTAGGGCAGGCCCATCGCCTTGGCGCGGGCAATGTGATCGAGGATCATGAAGGTGCCGAGCGAACGTTCGCCTTCGTCCGGATCGAAGAACGAATAGACCATCGACAACCCGTCCGATAGCACGTCGGTCAGGGCCACCGCCAGAAGCTGGCCGGCGCCGCGGTTGGTGAAGCCGGAATCGGCGTCGCGCTTGCGGTAGTTGACGACGCGGGTATCGACGTGGCTGTCCTCGATCATCATCGCGTAATCGAGCACGGTCATGTCGGCCATGCCGCCGTCGCGGTGGCGCGCGTCGAGATAGGCGCGGAACACCGAATACTGCTCCGAGGTTGGCGCCGGCGTGCGCATGTCGCCGATGATGTCGGCGTTGAGTTCGAGGTTGCGCCGCATGTTGCGGGACGGCTTGAAGTCGTTGACGACGACGCGGACCGAGACGCAGGCGCGACAGGTCTCGCAGGCCGGGCGGTAGGCGATCGACTGGCTGCGGCGGAAGCCGCCATGGGTGAGCAGGTCGTTGAGCTCGCCGGCGCGGTCGCCGACCAGATGCGTGAACACCTTCCGCTCTTCCTGGCCCTTGAGATAAGGGCAGGGCGACGGCGCGGTCAGGTAGAATTGCGGCGTGTCGCGGGAATGCTGGGTCAAGGTGTCGGGGCCGTGTCGTGAACCTGCCGGGCTGTCGTGTCGTCCCTCGGGACTCGGGTGAAGTCTAGCATTGCGCGGCCGCCGGGTTCCGTCAAAGGCGTGTTTAGGTTAGCCGGCGGGGGAATAGGCCCGCAGCGCCGCCGCCCGGCTGGCATTGTTAACGATCACCGTGCCCAGCAGGATATCGTGCAGCAGGCGCTTGCGGCGGTTGAAAAAGGCGACCAGCAGGATGAACGGCGTCAGCGCCGACACCGTAATCCAGAACAGCACGACGTGGACGGCGCCGAGCACGAAATAGGCTGGCGCGCCGTACCAGGTGTGCATCTCCAGATCCATGACCCGCATGCCGATGGTCGCCGAGCGCTCGCTGCCGACGCCGAGGCCGAAATAGACGATCGCCCAGATCACCGAGGCCGGCGGCAGCAGCCAGTACAGCGCCCAGCCGAAGCCCAGGGTGATGATACCGAACACGAAGATCACCATGGCGGCCAGGATGACCGGGATGGCGATCAGGACGAAATCGATGAGAAAGGCGAGGATCCGGCGCGCCAGCACGCCGTCGAACAGCTCCGGATTGAGGTCCGGGTCATAGGCATGCGGTTTGACGTCCATCGAGATCGACATGAGCGGGCCCCGAATTCAGGTCTGGTCAGCCTGGTTACCTTAGCCGGAAATGGATGGCGGCCGAAGGCTTCGCAAGGGGAACTACCGGTTGGCAGGGGCGGGTGACCTGCGGCATGGTGCGGCAGCGTTGCCGAATCCTTTGAAGCCGAGCCGCAAACCGTGACCGTCACCATCGCCGATATCGAGGCCGCCCGCAAAGTCATCGCCGGGGCCGTGCTGCGCACGCCGATGCTGCCGGCGCCGCGGCTGTCGGCGCTGACCGGCGCCGAGGTATTCGTGAAGTATGAAAACCTCCAGGTCACCAATTCGTTCAAGGATCGCGGCGCGCTCAACAAGCTGTCGTCGCTGACCGACGCCGAACGCAAGCGGGGCGTCGTCGCCATGTCAGCCGGCAACCATGCCCAGTCGGTCGCCTATCACGCCGCCCGGCTCGGTATTCCGGCGACCATCGTCATGCCGGTGACGACGCCGTATGTGAAGGTCGCGGCGACGCGCTCGCACGGCGCCGAGGTGGTGCTGCACGGCGAAACGGTGGCCGACGCGCAGGCGCGCTGCGAGGAGATCCAGGCCGAGCGCGGCATGACCCTCGTGCATCCGTACGACGACGAGAAGGTGATTGCCGGGCAGGGCACCATCGCGCTGGAGATGTTCGAGGACTTGCCTGATTTGGACATGATGGTGATCCCGATCGGCGGCGGCGGGCTCATTTCCGGCAATGCCATCGCCGCCAAGGCGCTCAATCCGAAGATCGAGATCGTCGGCGTCGAGGCGATGCTTTATCCGTCGGTGTGGAACGCGCTCGAGCACGGCAACCGCACGATCGGCGGGCCGACGCTCGCCGAAGGCATCGCCGTCAAGAACGTCGGCAAACTGACGCTGCCGATCATCCGCGAGCTCGTCTCCGACGTGCTGCTGGTCGATGAGGCGCATCTCGAGCGCGCGGTGAACGCCTACCTGACGCTGCAGAAGACCATGGCGGAAGGTGCCGGTGCTGCCGGTCTTGCCGCGCTTCTCGCCGAGCCGGTGCGCTTCCGCGGCAAGCGCGTCGGCCTCGTCCTGTGCGGCGGCAATATCGATCCGCGCATTCTCGCCTCGATCATGGTGCGCGAACTGGAGCGCGAGACGCGCATCATCTCGTTCCGCCTTACCATCCCCGACCAGCCCGGTGTGCTCGGCCTGATCGCGACGCGGCTCGGCGCCATGGGCGCCAACATTCTCGAGGTCGAGCACCGCCGCCAGTTGCTGGATGTGCCGGCCAAGGGCGCCAGCCTCGACGTCATGATCGAGACGCGCGACGCCGCGCATGCGCGTGAGGTGATCGCGGCGATGGCGGCCGACGGCTACAAGCCGGTGCGGCTCGGCACCGGACCGCTCTAGCTTTCCAGTTGGCGGATCGTGCGGTTGGCGCGGCGCAGGCGGCCGCTGAGTTCGCGGCCGAGGCCGGCCAGCAGCTTGATGGCGATGTTCGGCGCGGTCTGCGCCAGCGAAATGAACTGCTCTTCACTGAGGACGAAACAGACGACGTCTTCCTCGGCGACCACCGATGCGGAGCGCGGCCCGGCGTCGAGAATGGCGAGTTCGCCGAAGACCGTGCCCGGTGCAAACGTGACGAGACGGATGTCACCGGTGCCCGCCTGCGCCAGATAGGCGCTGACGCGGCCGCGGGTGACGATGAACATCTCGCGGCCCGGATCGCCCTCGCGGAAGACGGTCTCGCCGCTGGCATAGGTCGCGCGTCGGCTGTGGGCCTCGACGACGGCGATCTCTTTCGCATCGAGGGCGGCCAGCAGATCGACCTGCGCCAACGGCACTTCGTCGGCGGTGAAGTCTTTGAGCTCGCCGCCGAGCAGGTCGTCCTCCGCCCATTGCGGGGCGCGATCTATGTCGGCGAAGACAGCGGCCGACGCGCCGCCGCCGAAGACGCCGGCTTCCTCGAGGCGGTCGGCATTATCGCTGCCGCGGGCGACCGCCAGCGCGAGCTTCTGGTCCTTGCGGGCGAGCGCGCGCTGGATGTCGGCGAGAATGCGGGCGCCGGTCGTGTCGATCTCGGTGACGCGCCGCAGGTCGAGAATGACGATGCGTGTCGCCGGATCGGCGACACGTTCGATTTCGTCACTGAGCGTCTCGGCGCTGCCGAAAAACAGCACGCCCTGCAACTCCAGCACGGCAATGGCGGCGCCGCGACGCTCCAGCAGCGCCGTCTGGTCGGGCGTGCGCACCTTGCGCGAATGGACCGTGTCGCATCGGTACGTGCGGCGGATGTTGGAGTGGCTCATGCGCGCCACGAAAAGCGCCACCGCGATGAAGATGCCGATGAACACGGCGACGACGATGTTGATGGTGACGGACAGGATGGCGACCAGAGCCACGACCGCGAAGTCGAGCAGCATCAGCCCGCGATGGCGCGCTCCGCTCGTCCGGATGCGGCGCGCGAGGGCGAGCGACCACGGGTCGATGTGCTGGATGGCGATCACCATGATGCTCGCGGACAGCACGCTGCGCGGCATGTAGCTGACGACCGGGAACAGCACGCCGGCGGCCAGCAACAGTATGGCGGCGTTGATCACAACCGACAGCGGCGTCCTGCCGCCGAAACTGCGGTTGGCGATGGAAGGCCCGATATTGATGCCGCTGGTAATGCCGCCGAAGCTCGCCGACAGCATGTTGGCGGCGCCCAGGCGCATCAGCAGCCTGTTGCCGTCCGTCTTCGGCGCGCCCGGGGTGGCGACGAGTTTGGCGCAAAGTAAAGTGTCGAAAGCGGCGACCACCGACAGCGCGAAGGCGCCGGCGAGAATGGTCGGCAGGAGATCGGCGAAGTCCCGAAAGTCGGTGACCTGGCGCAGCAGCAGATGGGGCGTCGGGCTCTCGACCGAGGCCGAGACGCCGATCATCGGTCCCAGCAGCGGTTTCAGGCCGGCCGCCATGAGTATGAAATAGAGGGCGCAGCCGATGCCGAGGCCGACCAGCAGCGGCGGCACCTTGGTGGTGATGGCGCGCGCCTTCCACATGGCGACAAAGGTCGTGAGCGCGACGACGAGGCTGAGCGGCTTGATCTCCCCGAGATGCTGCGCGACAGCGGTAAAGGGGATGTTGTGGTCGAAGCCGCAGACATTGCCGAGCTGCACGAGGAACAGCAGCGCGGCGGCGGCATTCTGAACGCCCGCCATCACCGGGTGCGGCGTGAATCGTATCAGCGTGCCAAGCCGCACCAGTCCGAACAACGCCTGAAACGCGCCGCCGAGCAGAATGATGGCGAAGAACGAGAGCAGGGCGAGGTGCAGATGCTGGCCGTCGCGCAGGACGGCCGCATTCGAATGCACGAGCTGATACAGCAGCGCGCCGAGAAAGAACGTCGTCGTCACCCGCGGTGCATAGACCGTGGTGGTGCGCTCGCCGAGCGCGACGCAGGCGAAGCCGGCGATGATTGCGGCATAAAGGCCGGCCAGCGCGCCATGGGCGAAATAGCTATCGCCAAGCGCGCCGAAAGCGAACATGCCGTAGCCGACGGCGAGCGGCAGCGCGAGGGCGGCTGACACCAGTCCGCCGCTGAGGTCCGGCCGCATCGTCGAAATCGCGGCGAGCCAGGGCAGCGGCTCTGCGGGATTGCCGTCCGGACGAAGGGTCGCGTTTTCCATGAGAACTGGGCCGGCAGGGAGAGGGGGCGCAACTGCCGGCGGCGAGGTTATACGAATTCGGCGCGCGGTTCCCTGTTTTATTGACAGGGGGCAGGCGTCACGCACAGCCGCGGCAGGGTTTTGGCCGCAGATGGCGGCGAGGCGGCGGCCGACGGTGGGCCTTCAGGGGGCTCTGTGGTCGTCGACGCGGCGCGAATCGTGCTCGTGCGATTTCTTGGCCCACCAGGCGGCGCCCAGAATCGCGACGATGCACAACAGCCAGAATGCTTGCTCGATCCAGCTCAGCCCCATGCGCTCTACTCCCGCCCGCTTATAGTACGCTTGGGCCCGGCACGGGCGAGAAAATAGCGCGTTAATTGGGTGTTCTTCGGCGTAAATGCGCCCGATGCGGGAATTATCGCGGCTCGATCAGCCGCCACAACCGCTCGGGGGTCGCCGGCATGTCGATATGTTTGATGCCCAACTCCGACAGCGCGTCGACCAAAGCGTTGGCGAGCGCCGGCATGGCGCCGACGGTACCGGCTTCACCCGCGCCCTTGACGCCGAGCGGGTTGGTGGGCGTCGGCACCGGATGCGCCTCGACCTTGAGCGGCGGGAAGTCGTGAGCGTGCGGCATGGCGTAGTCCATGAACGAGCCGGTGACGATCTGACCCTCGCTGTCGAAGGCGATGTTTTCCATCAGGATCTGCCCGGCGCCCTGGGCAATGCCGCCGTGGATCTGGCCGTGCAGCAGCATCGGGTTGAGCACGGTGCCGACGTCATCGACCACGGAGTAACGCACGATCTCGGCCTTGCCGGTGTCGCGGTCGATCTCGACTTCGCAGATGTGGCAGCCGTTCGGATAATTCGCGGTCGGGGCGCTGAACACGGCGGTTTGCGTGAGGCCCGGTTCCATGTCCTTCGGCAGTTTCGCCGGCTCGGCGGCGATACGCGCGATCTCCTGAATGTTCAGCGTCTGGTTGGTCCGGGATGACGAGAAAACGCCGTCCTCGAATTTGAGGTCGCCGTCATCGACTTTCATCGTGTGCGCGGCAATGGCGCGCGCCTTGCCGATGACCTTCTCGGTGGCGCGCAGGAAGGCCGAGCCGGCCAGCGCCGAAGCGCGCGAGCCGCCGGTGCCGACGCCGTAGAAGATCTGATCGCTGTCGCCCTGGATGTATTGCACCTGATCCGGCGCGATGCCGAGCTTGTCGCAGACCAGTTGCTTGAACACGGTCTCGTGGCCTTGGCCCTGGCTGTCGGCGCCAGTCACGAGCGTGACGCTGCCGGAGCGGTCGAAGCGGATTTCGGCGCCTTCGGTGAGGTCGGCGGCGGCGCGCTCGATGGTGTTGGACAGGCCGAAGCCGCGCAGCTTGTTGCGCTTGCGCGATTCCGCCTTGCGCGCCTTGAAGCCCTTGGCGTCGGCGAGTTTGAGCGCGAGATCCATGTTGGTCTCGAACTCGCCGGTGTCGTAGGTGAAGGTCAGCCCGGTCTTGAACGGCATCTGCTCGGGCTTGATGTAATTGCGCCGCCGCAGTTCGACCGGGTCGATGCCCATCTCGTCGGCCGCGATATCGACCATGCGCTCGATGACGTAAGCCGCCTCCGGACGCCCATTGCCGCGATACGGCCGCACCGGATTGGTGTTGGAATAAACCGCCGTGACATCGACGAAGATGGCGGGCGTGCGATAGCAGCCCGCCAGCGTGCCGCAGTTGAGGAAGAAGTTCGCCATGCCCGGCTGCAGATAGGCGCCGATGGCGGCGGTGAGCTTGACGCGCAAGGCCAGAAACGTGCCGTCCTTGTCGAGCGCCAGTTCCGCCTCGGTGACGTTGTCGCGCGCCTGCGGGTCGGTCATGAAGGCTTCGGTGCGCGTCGAGATCCATTTCACCGGCCGGCCGACGATCTTGGACGCGAGCAGCACCAGCGGCGTTTCCGGATTGATCGGCGACTTCATGCCGAACGAGCCGCCGGTGTCGCCGGTGACGATGCGCAGCTTGCTTTCCGGCACGCCGAGGATCGGCGCCAGCTCGGCGCGCGCGGGATGCGGCCGCTGGATCGCGGTATAGACCGTGTAGTGGTTGTCGGTGGCGTTGTAGTCGCCGACCGCGCCGCGCGGCTCCATGGTGACGGCGGTGACGCGATTGATGACGAATTTCTGCCGGGTGACGTGGTGGGCGTGTCTGAAGGCCTCGTCGGTCCTGGCCTTGTCGCCGATCGGTTCGACAAAACCGACATTGTCGGCGAGTTCCGGCCAGACCTTCGGCGCATCCGGTTTCATGGCGTCGCTGGTGGCAGTGACCGCGGGCAGGGGCTCGTAATCGACGACGACCAGTTCGGCGGCGTCGAGCGCCTGCGTCACGGTTTCGGCGACGACGAAAGCGACGATGTCGCCCAGCCAGCGCGCGCGATCTTCGACCAGGAACGGATAGCGCGGCTTTGGCGCCGGCGAGCCGTCGCGCAGCTTCAGGCCGCCGGGCACCGGCAGGTCTCCGAACTTGTGCGCCTTGATGTCGGCGGCAGTGACGACGGCGAGCACGCCAGGCGCCTGTTTCGCCGCCTCTATCTCGATCGACTTGATGAGAGCATGCGCATGAGGCGAGCGCACGGCGATGCCGTGCACCATGCCGGACAATTTGACGTCGTCGGTGTAGCGGCCGCCGCCGCGGATCAGGCGAGGATCTTCAAAACGCGGCACGCCCTGGCCGATGGCGAATTCACCCATTGATGCCTCCGATGAGGTGCCTTGAAAAAGGCCGGTCATCCCCGCGAAATCGGGGATCCAGCTCTTGCTTGCAGTTTGTTGAAACCTGGATTCCCGCTTTCGCGGGGATGAACGGAACTTTGATTGACCATGGCGAAATTAGATTGCGCTGCGCAACTTCTCCGCCACACGCGGCGCAAAATAACTGAGGATGCCGTCGCAGCCGGCGCGCTTGAACGCGATGAGGCTCTCCATCATTGCGCGTTCGCCATCAAGCCAGCCGTTATTGGCCGCGGCCATGATCATCGCGTATTCGCCGGACACCTGATAGGCGAAGGTCGGCATGCCGAAGGCGTCTTTCACGCGCGCGCAGATATCGAGATAGGGCAGGCCCGGCTTGACCATGATCATGTCGGCGCCTTCCTCGATGTCGAGCGCGACTTCGCGCAGCGCCTCGTCGGTATTCGCCGGGTCCATCTGGTAGGTACGCTTGTCGCCGGTCAAAGTCTTCGACGAGCCGACGGCGTCGCGGAATGGCCCGTAGAAGGCCGAGGCATATTTCGCCGCATAGGCCATGATCGACACATCGAGGAAGCCATCGCGGTCGAGCGCCTTGCGAATGGCGCCGATACGGCCGTCCATCATGTCGGACGGCGCGATGATGTCGCAGCCGGCATCCGCCTGCACCAGCGCCTGCTTGACGAGGACCTCGACGGTCTCGTCGTTGAGGATCACGCCGTCGTCGCGCATCAGGCCGTCATGGCCGTGACTGGTGTAGGGATCGAGCGCGACGTCGCAGAGGATGCCGATCTCCGGCACCGCCTTCTTGATGGCCCGCACGGCGCGGCAGACGAGATTGTTGTCGTTGAGCGCCTCGGAGCCGGCCTCATCGCGCAAGCTCGGGTCGGTATAGGGAAACAGCGCGATGCAGGGGATCGTCAGCTTGGCGGCGCGTTCGGCTTCGCGCACGGCCTGATCGACCGACAGCCGCTCCACGCCGGGCATCGGGGGGACGGGCTGGCGCGCCTTGTCGCCGTCCATGACGAAGATCGGCCATATTAGGTCGTCGGTGGTAAGGACGTTCTCCCGCACCATGCGGCGGGTCCAGTCGGCGCGGCGGTTGCGGCGCAGGCGCGTGGCGAGGTCGAGTTGGCGCGCGGCGGCGGCCGTTTCCGGCTCGCCGGGCAGAAATCCGACCTTATGCTGCAGGGGGCGTCCGTATTTGATGGCCATGAAATCCACTCCAGAACCGTTCTAATACCCCCTTCACGGCGGCCCCGCTACCCGAAGAGCGGCCGAAAGCCATGCGCTCGGGGCCTGTCTTGACCGGACGCGGGCGATTTTTACATTGCCTGCCGAGGCCACGACCTCACCTTGTGCGGCTGCCGCGCAGGAACCCGTCCGGGACGGCCCGGCAAGTCGTCTGAGGGCCGTCATGGTCTGGATCGTTCTGGTCGCCGCAGGTCTGTTGGAAATCGTCTGGGCGCTGGCGCTCAAGGCGTCGGAGGGCTTCACGCGGCCGATACCGTCGGCGATCGCCATCGCCGGCATGATTGCCAGCGTCGTGCTGCTGTCGCTGGCGATGCGCAGTCTGCCGGTCGGTACCGCTTACGTCGTCTGGACCGGTATCGGCGCGGTTGGCGCTTTCATCGCCGGTGTCATCATGTTCGGCGAGGACATGAATGCCATGCGCGTCATTGCCGCCGGGCTGATCGTGTGCGGCCTTGTCCTCATGAAGATCGCATCGCCGGCCTGAGCAAGGCGGCCGGGGTCTTGGTTGCCGGCGTGCCGCCTGCTAGCAAAGCGGCAGGGAGGCGCGGCCGATGGATTTTTCCCTCACCGAAGAGCAACAGGCCTTCCAGGCCACGGCGCGGCAATTTGCCCGCGACGCCATGATGCCGTTTGCGCGCGACTGGGACGAAGGTTCGGAATTCCCGGCCGACACCTTGCGGGAGGCCGCCGCGCTCGGCTTCGGCGGCATTTATGTGCGCGACGATGTCGGCGGCTCGGGCCTGACCCGGCTCGATGCGGCGCTGATCTTCGAGGAGCTGGCGCAGGGTTGCACCTCGACCGCTGCCTATATCTCCATCCACAACATGGTGGCGTGGATGATCGACACCTATGGCAGCGACGAAGCGCGCAAGCGCTTCCTGCCGAAGCTGTGTTCGATGGAGCATTTCGCCAGCTACTGCCTGACCGAGCCCGGCGCGGGCTCCGACGCCGCGAGCCTGACCACCAAGGCGCGCCGCGACGGCGGTGAATACATACTCGACGGCGCCAAGGCCTTCATCTCCGGCGGCGGCATGTCCGACGTCTACCTGGTGATGGCGCGCACCGGCGAGGGCGGACCGCGCGGCATTTCCTGCATTGCGGTGGAGAAGGGCACGCCCGGCCTGTCGTTCGGTGCCCAGGAGAAGAAGCTCGGCTGGAAATCGCAGCCGACGGCGATGGTGATGTTCGAGAACTGCCGCGTGCCGGTGTCGAACCTGATCGGCCGCGAAGGCGAGGGTTTCAAGATCGCCATGGCCGGGCTCGACGGCGGCCGCCTCAACATCGGCGCCTGCTCGATCGGCGGCGCGCAATTCTGTCTCGACCGCACCATTGAGTACATGAAGGAGCGCAAGCAGTTCGGCACGCGGCTCGCCGACTTCCAGGCGTTGCAGTTCCGCATCGCCGACTACGCCACCGAGCTCGAGGCGGCGCGGCTGCTGCTGCATCGCGCCGCGGTGGCGGTCGGCGACAAGGAGCCGGCGGCGACGCAGCTCGCCGCCAAGGCCAAGCGCCTCGCCACCGACACCGGCTTCGAGGTGGTCAATGGCTGCCTGCAACTGTTCGGCGGCTACGGCTATTTGCGCGATCATCCGATCGAGCGCGTGCTGCGCGACGTGCGCGTGCACCAGATCCTCGAGGGCACCAACGAAGTCATGCGCGTGATCGTGTCGCGCAATATGTTGGGGAATTGATCGATGCGTCGATGGCACGATGTCCCACGCCGCGCGGCGCGCTTTTCCCCTCCCCACCATTCGCAAGAGCTCATGGGGAGAGGGGAATGACCGATCCCGAAATCCTCTTCGAGCGCCGCGGCGCCGCTGGTCTGGTGATGCTGAACCGGCCGAAGGCGCTCAATGCCGTGACCCACGGCATGGTCACCGCATTGCGCGCGCAGCTCGACGAATGGGCCGACGATCCGGCGGTGACCCGTGTCGTCATCACCGGCGCGGGGGAGAAGGCGTTCTCCGCCGGCGGCGACATTCGTCACCTCTACGATCTCGGCAAGGCCGGCCGCGCCGCGGAGGCGCTGCAGTTCTGGCGCGACGAATATCCGCTCAACACCGTCATCAAGAATTACCGCAAGCCCTATGTGGCGCTGATCGACGGCATCGTCATGGGCGGCGGCGTCGGCCTGTCGGTGCACGGCTCGCACCGCGTCGCCGGCGATCGCTATTCCTTCGCCATGCCGGAAGTTTCGATCGGCTTCTTTCCCGATGTCGGCGCCACCTGGTTCCTGCCGCGCATGCCGGGCGAACTCGGCAGCTATTGCGCGCTGACGGGCGAGCGCTTCAACGCCGCCGACGCGGTCGAGGCCGGGCTCGCGACGCACCGCATTCCGTCGGCGCGGTTTCCCGACCTGATCGAGGGGCTCACTGGCACCGTGTCGGTGGACGCCATCCTCGCGGCTTTCTCGGAGCCCGAAGGCGAAGCGCCGATCTGGGCGCGCCGCCCCGTGATCGATCACATCTTCGCCGGCAGCGAGGTCGAGGTCATCCTCGAACGGCTCGATCATGAAGCCGCCACAAACAGCCCGGATGCCGGCTGGGCGGGCAAGACCGCGGCGCTGATGCGCGGCAAATCGCCGACGTCGCTGAAGCTGGCGCTGGCGCAAGTGCGCTTCGGCGCGATGCACGACTTCGAGACCTGCATGCGTCTCGAGATGCGCATCGTGTCGCGGATCGTCGAAGGTCACGATTTCTATGAGGGCGTCCGCGCCGTCATTGTCGACAAGGATAACAAGCCACAATGGAATCCACCGACGCTGAAGGCCGTGACGCACGCGGAGATCGATCGCCATTTCGCTTCCCTAAATTCTGGGGAACTGGCGCTGCCGTAGCGGGCGACGCGAGCAGCGATCCTTACGCGACCGACGACCTGCGCAATCTCGAGCCGGTGCACGAGGGCGAGGGCGAGCCGACCGTCGGCATCTGGACGCGCCGCCTCGTCGTCTTCCTGCGCGTCATGGCCGGCGTGTCGCTGCTCAAGGGGCTGTATCACTGGTCGCGCATTTGCGGCATCGGCGTCACCGACGACGATCTCTACGTCACGCACGCCATCGCCTGGCAGACGGCAACCGTGTTCTTTGCCGTCATCGATCTGGTCGCCGCCGTGGGTCTATGGCTCGCCGCCGCCTGGGGCGCGGTGATCTGGCTCACCGCCGTCGCCTCGATGCTGGCCGTGCAACTGTTCTTTCCGCAGGTGTTCGGCCGCGGCCTCATCAGCATCGCCTTTGAGGGCGCGGTGCTCGCGCTCTACCTGGCGCTGGCGCTGAAAGCGGCGCGCGAACAGCCGGTGTGAACAATCAAGCGATAACGCAAGGGAGAATGACGATGGCGCGGATTGCATTTATCGGGCTCGGCAATATGGGCCTGCCGATGGCGGTCAACCTGATCAAGGCCGGCCATCAGGTCGAAGGCGTCGATCTCAATCCGGCGTCGATCGACAAATTGAAGGCGGAAGGCGGCGCCAGCGTCGAGTTCGCGCATGTCGCGGCGGCGCGCGCCGACGTCGTGATCACCATGCTGCCGGCCGGCAAGCAGGTGAGGGAGGTCTATCTCGGCGGCAACGGCATCGTCGCCGCCGCGCAACCCGGTAAGCTGCTGATCGATTGTTCGACCATCGACGTCGACACCGCGCGCGCGGTCGCGGCCGAAGCCGAAAAGAAGGGCCTGCTGATGCTCGACGCGCCGGTCTCCGGCGGCGTCGGCGGCGCCACCGCCGGCACGCTCACCTTCATGGTCGGCGGTTCGGCGCAGGCTTATCAGCGCGCTGAATCGATTTTGCAGAAGATGGGCAAGACCATCGTGCATGCCGGCGGCCCCGGCAACGGCCAGGCGGCGAAGATTTGCAACAACATGATCCTCGGCATCTCGATGATCGCCGTGTCGGAAGCCTTCGTCATGGCGGAGAAGCTCGGCCTCGATCACCAGAAGCTGTTCGACATCTCGTCGAAGTCGTCCGGCCAGTGCTGGGCGATGACAACTTATTGTCCCGTTCCGGGACCGGTTCCGACGTCGCCGGCCAACCGCGATTATCAACCGGGATTTACCGCGGCGATGATGCTGAAGGATTTACGTCTGGCGCAGGATGCGGCGAAGGCGGCGGGGGCAAATGCGGAACTCGGCGCGCGGGCGGAAAGACTCTATTCAGCTTATGCCGACAGCGGCGAGGGCGGCCGCGATTTCTCCGGCATCATTCGTTTCATTCGCGGCTGAACTCGCGCGTTTTCGTGGCGCTGCGCGCCACTTTTGCACCGTCGCGGGAAGAGACGGTGAACAACGCGTTGCGCCGTCTGCTCCAAATGGAGACGGCAACGAAGGATTCACCGTTGCAAATAAACCTAATGTTTATGCTGTTATTTAAGCCGTTTTTAGAAGGCCCCGCATAAGTTGACGCATATTAGGGACGAGGAAAACAGGGCCTCGCACCCGGCCAATAAGGCCAGCGTAGAAAAGCGAAGGGGCGTTACACATGAAAGCCGTCGTCAAGACGGTCGAACCCGCCGAACGTGAAGCGCGGTTCGACAACATCCGGCCACTCTACCATGAGGCACTCACTCTCGTTGAGCGGCTGCATCGCCGTCTGCTCGATGTGATCAAGGACGAATTCGACCGCCGCGGCCGCTCCGACATCAATTCGGTGCAGGCGCTGCTGCTCTACAACATCGGCGACAAGGAATTGACGGCCGGCGAACTGCGCACGCGCGGTTACTATCTCGGCTCCAACGTCTCCTACAATCTGAAGAAGCTTGTGGAGATGGAGTTCCTCGATCATCAGCGCTCGCGCGTCGATCGCCGTTCGGTCCGCATCAAGCTGACCGCCAAGGGCCAGGAAGTGCGCGACATCGTCGATGCGCTCTACCAGAAGCACGTGCGCACGGTGGAGCAGGTCGGCGGCATCAATGCCGACGAGTTCGCCAACCTGAACAAGTCGCTGCACCGTCTCGAGCGCTTCTGGACCGACCAGATCCTCTATCGCCTCTGACAGCCCTTTAAGGTCTTCGCTTTTCTGGCGAGACGACTTGCCCCGGCCGGTGTCCTCCCCCGGCCGGGGTTTTGTCGTTCGTTCGCTTCGACGGAGAGGGAGCGTCAGCCGGCTTTTGAGACGGCCAGGTGAGGCACGGCGAAGCCGACACGGCGGTCGCCGGCCCAAACTTCGACAGCGTAGCCCTCGAGCTCGTTGCGAACCTTTTCGATCGCCACGTCGTCGGCGGTGCATTCAAAGCACAGAGCCGGGCCAATGATGTTGCCGGCCTGGTCGACTTGATAGGCGCGATACTGTTGCATGGTCGAACGCTAGAGCGGGATTGCGTCCATTACAAGACATAAGCAATTGAAAAATCGGAAGAAAATGTCTCAAATGACACACTCTTGCAAGTTTATGGAACTTTAGTAGGTTGAGTGAGTTGAGTAATTATCTCAACCGGGGCGATCCATGAACGGTTTAGACAGGGGCGAAAGGCTTCAGGTCATGCTTTCAGCCGAGGAGCTGACGGCAATCGATGACTTTCGCTACAAGCACAAGATTCCCAGCCGCGCTGCCGCGGTCCGGGAACTTTTGCAAATCGGTCTCGCCGGAACTTTGACCGACGGCGACGGCCGCAAATCGAGCGAATACGGCCTCTTCCGGCGTGGCGCCAACAGCCATTCGGCCGAGGGGCCCGCCGAGGATTAAGGCCGCGCTTTTCGGCTCGCAAACGACTGTGTGTATGATGCCGCCTCCATTCAGCGGAGGTGTCATGGCAAAGGCTTACTGGGTCGCCACGTATCGAACCATCTCCGATCCAGACGCGCTGGCGGCCTACGGCAAGGTGGCCGGCGCGGCGCTCCAGGCCGCGGGCGGGCGCATTCTGGCGCGCGGCATGCCGGCGGCGACGCTCGACGGCGGCGTCATGGGACGCACCGTGGTGATCGAATTCGACAGCGTCGATGCGGCCAGGGCGGCCTATAACAGCCCGGCCTATCAGGACGCGCTGAAGCTGCTCGGCAAGGTCGCGCTGGAGCGCGACATCCGCATCATCGAGGCGGTGTAACCGCGCCCCGCGCCAACCTATCTCCGTCATCCTGAGGTGCGAGGCGGCAGCGCCGCCGAGCCTCGAAGGACGACGGCCCGGGATTCCTCGTGTCGAGGCACCCCCGATTGCCGCCATCCTTCGAGGCTCGCCGCTATCGCGGCTCGCGCCTCAGGATGACGACCGAGCTTGCGGTCATGCGCTCCTAATGCTTGCCCGGGCCGCCATCGCCGAAGGCGCGTTCCAGCGCGATGGCTTCTTCGAGATCCGCGCAGGGCACGGCCGTGGTGGCGAGGCGGGCGAGGTCTTCCTCGGAGGCGCCCGGCACCAGCGGCTTGCCCTTGATCAGATAAGTGTCGAAGCCGCGCGGCGATTGATCCGGGTACAGCGCGAAGACGATGTCATGCGCCTCGATCGCCTTGCGAAGCGCCTCGGCGGGCTGCGGCGCGGCGGTGAAGCGGGTGAGGTTGTCCCGCGCCATTTCCAGAAGCTCGGCGTTGGTCATAGCGTCCCTCTATTTGGCGTCCCCATACGTCACATCGGCGGGGGAGGCGAGTCGGCTATAATGCGCCGGCGATGGCAGGCGAATCCGAGGTCTATTTCGAGATCACGATCATCGGCGGCAGCGCCAGGGTCGCGGCGGTCGATGCCGCGACGACGCTCGAGGTCACCGTGGTCGGACCGGCCGGCGCGTCCACGGCCGACCTCAAAAGGCTGGCGCTGGGCAAGCTGAAGGCGCGCATCGCCCGCGAGCGTCGCGAAGGGCGGATTCCCTGAGATTTCGCTACATCTTGCGCCTGTGCATGCGTGGCCGCGCCACCGCTTGGCCAGCCGGGACCGATATGCTATTCGCAAGTGCGAACCGGACCCCCGGAAATCCCCAATAAAAAAGGCGCCCCGATCGCGCCCGGAGACACAGGTATGTCGGCGACGACGCAGCAGTTCTTTTCCGCCCCGCTCAAGGATGTCGATCCGGAGATCTTCGACGTCATCGGCAAGGAACTCGGTCGTCAGCGCGACGAGATCGAGCTGATCGCTTCGGAAAACATTGTCTCGCGCGCCGTGCTGGAGGCGCAGGGCTCGGTGCTGACCAACAAATACGCCGAAGGTTATCCGGGCCGCCGCTATTACGGCGGCTGCCAGTTCGTCGATATCGCCGAGCAACTCGCCATCGACCGCGCCAAGAAGCTGTTCGGCTGCAACTTCGCCAACGTGCAGCCGAACTCCGGCTCGCAGATGAACCAGGCCGTGTTCCTCGCGCTGCTGCAGCCGGGCGACACCTTCATGGGCCTCGACCTCAATGCCGGCGGTCACCTCACGCACGGCTCGCCGGTCAACATGTCGGGCAAGTGGTTCAAGCCGGTGCCGTACGGCGTGCGCCGCGACGACAACCTCATCGACATGGACGAGGTGGCCAAGATCGCGCGCGAGAACAAGCCGAAGCTAATCCTCGCCGGCGCCACCGCCTACAGCCGCGTCTGGGACTTCAAGCGCTTCCGCGAGATCGCCGATGAAGTCGGCGCCTATCTGATGGTGGACATGGCGCACTTCGCCGGCCTCGTCGCCGGCGGCGCGCATCCCTCGCCGATTCCGCATGCCCATGTCGTCACCACGACGACGCACAAGTCGCTGCGCGGTCCGCGCGGCGGCATGATCCTCTGCAATGACGAGGCCATCGCCAAGAAGATGAATTCGGCGGTGTTCCCCGGCCTGCAGGGCGGCCCGCTGATGCATGTCATCGCCGCCAAGGCGGTCGCTTTCGGCGAAGCGCTGCAGCCCGAATTCAAGGTCTACGCGAAGAACATCGTCGATAACGCCCGCGCGCTCGCCGAGACGCTCAAGAAGGGCGGCCTCGATATTGTCTCCGGCGGCACGGATAACCATCTGATGCTGGTCGATCTGCGCCCCAAGCGCCAGACCGGCAAGGTCGCGGAAACCGCGCTCGGCCGCGCCCACATCACCTGCAACAAGAACGGCATCCCGTTCGATCCCGAAAAGCCGATGGTGACGTCGGGCATCCGTCTCGGCACGCCGGCCGGCACCACGCGCGGCTTCGGCACCGCCGAGTTCAAACAGGTCGGCGAAATGATCGTCGAGGTGCTGGACGTGCTGGCGCAGAAGGGCGTGACCGAGGACTCGCTGGTCGAGGAAAAGGTGCGCGGCAAGGTGAAGACGCTGCTCGACAAGTTTCCGATTTATCAGTGAGTCCACTGGTGCCGGGTAACAGCGTGATGGTCATTCCGGGACGCCCCGAAGGGGCGGGCCCGGAATCCATACGCCGCAGCGCAGGGGATATGGATTTCGGGCTCGCGGCCTTTCGGCCGCGCCCCGGAATGACGGGAGAGAAACATGCGTTGCCCAAGCTGCGGTAGCCTCGATACGCAGGTGAAGGATTCCCGCCCGACCGAAGACTCGGCCGTGATCCGCCGCCGCCGCGTGTGTCTCGCCTGCAATTTCCGCTTCACCACGTTCGAGCGCGTGCAACTGCGCGAGCTCACCGTGATCAAGCGCAACGGCCGCCGCGTGCCGTTCGACCGCGACAAGCTGATGCGCTCGGTGCAGGTCGCGTTGCGCAAGCGTTCGGTCGAGCCCGAGCGCATCGAGCAGATGGTCTCCAAGATCGTGCGCGAGCTCGAAAGCATGGGCGAGAACGAGGTCACGTCGGAAACGATCGGCGAGGCGGTGATGCAGCATCTGCGCGAGATCGACGACGTCGCCTATGTGCGCTTCGCCTCGGTCTATCGCAATTTCCGTGAAGCCAAGGATTTCCGCGCCGCGCTCGACGAACTGCGCGGGGAAGACGACGAGGTTCCAGTCCGGAAATGAGCACGATTGCGTTGGGCTTGGCGCTTTCTTCCCCTCCCCACGCGCGCGCTTGCGCGCGGCGGGGAGGGGTGACCGCGCAGCGGTCGGGGTGGGGGGCGCTTTCTGTTAGAACCCCCCACCCCCGACCCCTCCCCACCGCTACGCGGAGGGAGGGGAGATGAGCGAACCTGAAACGTCTGTTGTCTCGTCGACGACCGACGACGAACGCTTCATGAAACTAGCGCTGGCGCTCGGCCGCCGCGGGCTCGGCAACACCTGGCCCAATCCGGCGGTCGGCGCCGTGCTGGTGAAGGACGGCGTCATCGTCGGCCGCGGCTGGACGCAACCGGGCGGCCGGCCGCATGCCGAGACCGAGGCGCTGCGCCGCGCCAAGCGCGCCGCCAAGGGCGCGACGCTTTACGTGACGCTCGAGCCGTGCTCGCACGAAGGCAAGACGCCGCCTTGCGCCGACGCCATCATCAAAGCCGGCGTCGCCCGCGTCGTTTCCGCGCTTGAAGATCCCAATCCGGAAGTTGCGGGACAGGGCCATGCCCGGCTGCGCGAGAACGGCATCACCGTGGATGTCGGCCTCTGCGCCGAGGAGGCGCGCGCCGCGCATGCCGGTCACATCGCGCGCATCACGTCCGGCCGGCCGCACGTGACGCTCAAGCTCGCGGTGTCGGCCGACGGCAAGGCGGGCCTTGCCGGCCGCAAGCCGGCGCCGATCACCGAAGTCGATGCGCGCGACCGCGTCTTCATGATCCGCACCCAGAACGACGCCATCCTGGTCGGCCTCGGCACCATTCTCTCCGACAATCCTCAACTCACCACGCGGCTGCCGGGCCTCTACGAGTGCTCGCCGGTGCGTGTCGTGCTCGATGCCAATTTGCGCATCCCGCTGTCGTTGTCGGTGGTTTCGACCGTCGGCGACGTGCCGACCTTCATCTTCTGCTCGAAGAAGGCCTCCGAGGTCGCCGAGGATTTCCTGACGCAGAAGGGCTGCAAGGTGTTCCGCGTCGACGACACGCAAGGCCGCCTCGATCTCGACGAGATCATGAAGGTGCTTGCGGAGAACGGCATCACGCGGCTGATGGTCGAGGGCGGCCCGACGGTCGCCGCTTCCTTCGCCGCCGCCGGCATGGTCGATGAGTTCGTGCTGTTCCGCGGCTCGCGCGACATCGGCGACAACGGCATCGATCCGCTCGAGGGCATGCCGCTCGACAAGCTGACCGGCAGCCTCAAGCTGGTGGAAAGTGAGCCGCTTGGCCCGGACACTGTCGAGCATTATGTGCGAGCGTGAAGTATTGAGTTTGCGGGCATCCCCAAACTCCGGTCATTCCCGCGAAAGCGGGAATCGAGCTCTTGGCTTTGTGACGCTGCGCATGTCTGCTCTGGATCCCCGCTTTCGCGGGGATGAGCGGAGGTTGTTGTCGCATCAGCGGAGGCGTTAACGTGTTCACCGGCATTGTCACCGATCTCGGCGAAATCCGCTCGGTCGAAGCCCGCGCCAACAACCTGTCGCGGTTGACGATCTGGACGCGCTATCCGCTGGCCGAGCTGATCGACGGCGCCTCGATCGCCTGCAACGGCGTCTGCCTCACGGTGGTGGACAAGGGCGAGGAGGGCGGCCGCACCTACTTTGCCGCCGACGCCGCCGCCGAGACGCTGGCGATCACCACGGTCGGGCGCTGGCGCGCCGGTTCGCGCATCAATCTCGAGCGCCCGCTCAAGATCGGCGACGAACTCGGCGGCCATCTGGTTGCCGGCCATGTCGATGGCCTCGCCACCGTCGTCGCCCGCGACGACATGACCGAGATGGCGCGCTTCACGTTGCGTGCGCCGCACGATCTGGCGCGTTTCGTCGCGCCGAAGGGTTCGGTGGCGCTCGACGGGGTGTCGCTGACCGTGAACGAGGTCAAAGGCGACGAATTTACCGTGCTGATCATTCCGCACACGCTGACGGTGACCACCTTCGGCGCCCTGAAAGCGGGCGATACGATCAATCTCGAGGTCGACACCATGGCGCGCTATGCCGCGCGGCTGATGGAATCCCGCTAGAGCCTTGTGAAGCGGGCGGGCCCTTGCTACGACCCCGGCCCAACCAAGGAATTGATGAATTATGGCCAAGAAGACCAGCGCCAAAGCGCGCGCGCCGCAAGCCGCGGCCGGCAAGACCGCGGGCAAGACTGCGGGCAAGACCAGGACGCCGCATGTCCTCATCGTCGAGGCGCGTTTTTATGACGCCATCGCCGACGAACTGCTGCGCGGCGCGAAAGCGGTGCTGACCGAAGCCGGCGCCACCTACGAGGTTGTCACCGTTCCCGGCGCGCTCGAGGTTCCCGGCGCCATCGCCATGACGCTCGATGCGGCCAAGAACAAGGGCCGGTTCGCCGGCGTCGTCGCGCTCGGCTGCGTCATCCAGGGCGAGACCTATCACTTCGATCTGGTGTCGAATGAATCGTGCCGCGGCCTGATGGATCTGACCTTGCGCGGCGTCGCGCTCGGCAACGGCATTCTCACCGTCGACAACGAAGCGCAGGCGCGCGCACGTCTCGGCGGTCTGCACGGCCACAAGGGCGAGGGCGCCGCCAAGGCCGCGCTCGCCATGATCGAACTGAAACGGTCGCTCGCGGGTAAATGATGGCGAAGGGCGCCACCAACGGCGACAAGGATGCGCGCAAAGCGAACAAGCGCGGCGCCGCTCGGCTCGCCGCGGTGCAGGCGCTGTATCAGATGGACATGGCCGGCGCCGGCCTCAACGACATCCTCGCCGAGTTCGAAAGCCACTGGCTCGGCCGTGAGGTCGAGGGCGCGCAATATCTGCCGGCGGAAGCCGCGTTCTTCCGCGACATCGTCACCGGCGTGGTCCGAGAACAGCGCGTGCTCGATCCGATGATCGACGAGGCGCTGCAGCAGGGCTGGCCGCTCAAGCGCATCGAGGCGGTGATCCGCGCTGCCTTGCGCGCCGGCGCCTATGAGCTGGCGCACCGCCGCGACGTGCCGGCTCGTGCCGTCATTGCCGAATATGCCGATGTTGCCGCCGCCTTCGTCGAGCGCGACGAAACCGGCATGGTCAACGCCGTGCTCGACCAGCTCGCCCGCAAGCTGCGCGGGGAGGAGTTCACGGCCTGACGCGTCATGGAGTAGGGTGCGCCCTATGTCCGCAGACTCCCCCTCCGGCGAAGACAAACTGATCGCCCGCTTCTTCGGCCCCATCGCCACCGATCCCGGCGCGCTGGGTCTCACCGACGACGCCGCCTTCATCAAGCCGCCGCCGGGCACCGAGATGGTGCTCAAGACCGACGCCATCGTGTCCGGCATCCATTTCTTTCCCGAGGATCCGGCGAGCGCGGTGGCGCAGAAGGCGCTGCGCGTGAACCTGTCCGATCTCGCGGCGAAAGGGGCAAAGCCGCTCGGCTTCCTGGTGTCGCTGGCGTTGCCCAAGGACATCGGCGACGACTGGCTCTCCGGTTTCGCCGCCGGCCTGCGCGAGGACGCCGCGACCTACAAATGCCCGCTGTTCGGCGGCGACACCGTGCGCTCGCCGGGGCCAATCATGGTGTCGGTCGCGACCTTCGGCAGCGTGCCGGAAGGCCGCATGGTGCGCCGTTCCACCGCGAAGCCTGGCGATCATGTCTTCGTCACCGGCACCATCGGCGATGCGGTGCTCGGCCTTGGCCTGCGCCAGGGCGCAAGCTGGGCGCTCGATGACCAACAGCGCGAGCACCTCCTCTCGCGCTATCTGTTGCCGCGGCCGCGCAATGCGCTGGCGCAGGCCGTGCTCGATTACGCCTCATCCTCGATGGACGTGTCGGACGGTCTGGCCGGCGATCTTGCCAAACTGTGCCGCGTCTCGAAAGTCTCGGCCGACATCGAGGTCGCGCGCGTGCCGCTGTCCGACGCCGCGCAAGCCGTGCTCGCGCAGGACGCCGCGCAACTCGCCCCGGCTCTGTCCGGCGGCGACGATTACGAAATCCTCTGCACCGTGCCGCCGGCCAACGTCGATCGCTTCCGCGTCGCGGCGATGATGGCCAAGACCGCCGTCACACCCATCGGCGTGATCGCGGAAGGCGAGGGCGCCCGTTTCCGCAATACCGACGGCACCGCGCTCACCTTCGAGCACGCTTCCTTCAGCCATTTCTGACGCCGCGTGGCGGAATGACTGTTATGCGGACAGCGCGAGAGGCGGCCGCTATACTCGCTCGCTAACAAGAGGCGGCGAGGAAACCTAAATGAACGACGACAAGATCCGGCAGTCGTATATGCCGGCGGGGCAGACGCCGAATTTCCTGAAGCATCTTCGCCGCTTTCCGACGGCGCAATATTTTCGCCGCCGCGCCCCGCACAAGGTGCCGGGCTTTTCCTTCGCCTATGGCGACACCGGCGCCGGCGACGATGTCGGCATCGCGCACAACTGGGCCTCGCTCGACGGCGTCAAGATCGTGCCGCGCTACGGCGTCACCAACGTGCTGCCCCCGGTCGATGTCGAACTGTTCGGCCAGCGTTACGCCGCGCCGATCGGCATCGCGCCGATGGGCGGGCCGTCGCTGGTCTGGCCGGGCGCCGATCTCATCATGGCGAAAGCCGCGCAGGCCGCGCGCATTCCCTACACCTTGAGCGTCGTCGGCGGCGCCGTCATCGAACAGGTCGCCGCGGTCGCGCCCGATGTGTTCTGGCTACAGATCTACCGCTTCGCCCGCGACGATCACAAGATCGGCTTCGATCTCGTCAGGCGCGCCACCGCCGCCGGCGTCAAGGTGCTCACACTCACCGTCGATACGCCGGTGCGCACCATCCGCTCGCGCGAGACTTATGCCGGGCTTGGCGGCGAGTTCAATCCGAACGCGCGCATGATCGCCGAGATGCTGATGCGGCCGCGCTGGTTGATGGCGCTGCTGCGCAACGGCTATCCGCGCTTCGCCAGCCTGGCGCAATATTCCGGCAAGACGCGCACCAACGACGTCATCCGCTTCGCCCGCAGCGAGATGGGCGGCGCCTTCATGTGGGACGAGATCGCGCGCTACCGCGACGCCTGGAAAGGGCCGATGACGCTCAAGGGCATCCTGCATCCGGCCGACGCCGAAAAGGCGCTGGCGCTCGGCATCGATGGCATCTGGGTGTCGAACCACGGCGGCCGCCAGATCGAGGCGCTGGCGCCGACCATCGACGTACTGCCGGCCATCGCCGACGTCGTCGGCAACAAGGCCACCGTCCTGTTCGACAGCGGCATCCGTTCGGGCCAGGACGTGATGCGCGCGCTGGCGCTCGGGGCGCAGGCGGCTTTTGCCGGCAAGTCGTTTCTCTGGGCCATTGCCGCGCTCGGCGAAGAGGGGCCGGCTCAGCTCATCGACCTCTACATGAACGATCTGCGCGCCTCGCTCGGCCAGATCGGTGCCCATTCACCGGCCGAGGCCCGTCGGGCCAAGGCGATCCATCGGACCCGGATCGAGTTCTGACGGCTTCGGGGAGGAAACAACCCAGCCCTGCGACTTTCGGAGTAGCGGCGTTCTCTCCCGGCGGCTAAGAGGGGAACGTTTTTGCCCGGGAATCTCCTCAATGTCGGCCGTCGCCGAAGCTCTGCCGCATCACTTCGATGACGACCTGGCGCGCCGCAATGCGCGGGTGCTGGCCGTGGCGCAGGCGCTCGCCGGCGGCAACAACACCGTCATCGTCTCCACGGCCTCGATCGTCGGTTCCATGCTGGCGCCCGACAAGGGACTGGCGACGTTGCCGATTACCGGCATGGTCATCGGCATGTGGATCGGTTCGCTGCCACTCGGCTGGCTGGCGCGGCGCTTCGGCCGCCGCAATGCCCTGCAGGTGGGATCGTTCTTTGGCGTCATCTCGGGCCTGGTGTCCTGCTATGCGGTCATCCACGCCTCCTTCGCCATCCTGGTGCTCGGCACCTTCTTCGGCGGCCTCTATGCCGCGGCGCACGTGTCGTATCGCTTTGCCGCCGCCGACACCGCGAGCGAGCGCATGCGGGCGAAAGTGGTGTCCTGGGTGCTGGCCGGCGGCGTCTTCGCCGCGGTGATCGGCCCGCAGCTCGTCATCTTCACCAAGGACCTGCTGCCGCCTTACGTCTTCGCCGCGAGCTATATCGGCCAGTCGATCTGTGCGGTCATCGCGGCCGTCGTTCTGTCCTTCGTGCGCATTCCGAGGATGGCGCCGGTGCACGCCAGCGCGTCGCGGCCGCTCGGTGAAATCCTGCGCATGCCGCGCTTCGTCGTCGCGGTCGCCTGCGGCGTCGTCAGCTACGGCGTCATGAATCTGGTCATGACCTCGGCGCCGCTCGCCATGGTCGGCTGCGGCCATTCCGTCACCGACGCGGCACTCGGCATTCAGTGGCACGTGCTGGCAATGTACGCGCCGAGCTTTTTCACCGGCACGCTGATCGCGCGCTTCGGCGTCGAACGCATCACCGGACTCGGTCTGGTGATCACGCTGGCCTCGGCCGCCATCGGCGTCGCCGGTCTGACCGTCGCGCATTTCTGGGCGGGGCTCATCCTGCTCGGCATCGGCTGGAACTTCACCTTCATCGGCGCCACCACCATGGTGACGCAGTGCCACCGGCCGGAAGAGCGCACCAAGGTGCAGTCGTTCAACGACTTCATGATCTTCGGCTGCATGGCGGTGACCTCGTTCTCGTCGGGCCAGTTCCTGGCGCTGTTCGGCTGGGAGGCGATCAACGAACTGGCGATGCCGATCCTTGCCGCCGCCGCGGCGCTGCTCGGCTGGTTTGTGCTGCGCAACCGCAATGAGGCGGCGGCTGCGGTCTAGACCGGATCCGCTATAATCGGTCCCATGACCGAAGCGCCCACCTTCACCGTCCGCACTGTCGAGAGCCCGGCCGATCTCGAGGCCGTCATCCGCCTGTTCCGCGCTTACGCGGAATCGCTGCCGGTCGATCTGGCCTATCAGGGCTTCGAGGCCGAGATGGCGGCGATGCCGGGCAAATACGCGCCGCCCAAAGGCGTGCTGCTGATCGCGCGCGACGGCGCGGGCAGGGCGGTCGGCTGCGCCGCGCTGCGGCCGATCGAACCCGACGGCACCTGCGAGATGAAGCGGCTCTACGTCACCGCGGAAGGCCGCGGCCAGAAGCTCGGCAAGCGGCTGGTCGAGCGGCTGTTCGATGAGGCGCGCGCCATCGGCTATCGCGAGATGCGGCTCGACACTTTGCCGAGCATGCTCGACGCGCAGGCGCTGTACCGCCGCTTCGGGTTTGAGCTGATGGCGCCTTATTACGATACGCCCGTCGCCGGCACCGTGTTCATGCGCAAGGTGTTGTGAGAGGCGGCCGCGGGCCCGCGCTTAGCGGGCGTTTGTAGCCCGGGTGAAGCGCAGCGAAACCCGGAAGCAGCGTCGCCATCGTCCCCGGCTTGCGCTTCGCTCCAGCCGGGCAAAGGCTGGCCGAAAGCCAGGCCTGTCAGGGGCAGGCCTTGTAGCCGAATTTGCTGACGATCTCGCGGCCCGAGATGTTGTGGAATTCAAACGTGTCCACGTAGTGGTTCGTCACCAAATAACGCCGCAGCGCCGGCTTGTACGAATTGAGCATCGCGGCCTGCCGCTTCGGGGGCGGCGTCTGGCCGCGTTCGTTCGGAAACAGCGCGGCGTGAAACGCCAGATTGGCGTCGGGCGCGACACAGACGTTACGGATCGCGAGCAGCATCGTGCAGGAGGACTGGCAGTGGCCCTCGATGCGAAAGAGTTCGCCGGACTTGTTGTATTTGGCGACGATGTCGGCAACGCCGATCCGGCCGCCGCCGCCGTAGGGGCGCGACGAACCGTCGGCAATTGCCGCTGCGGGCAGGGCGACGAGCAGAATCGCGGCGCAGGCAAACTGGCGTACGGACGTCATGTTGTTTCCCCCCGTCGGCAAGCCCGATTTTCCGGGCTTTGGCCGCCGGCAGATGATGGCTTCAAACCGGGATGGTGGCAAACAGGCGTCTCGGGGGCCGGCAGGCCGCCCGGCGCCTTCGAAAACGGGGGCGATGGGGCGTGACGGTGATGACGATAGAAAATAATCCTTGACTAGTATTCCTAACGTAGGATAGCGTTGCCAGGTCCAATCCGGCCGGGGGCGCTGTCATGAGGCGTCTTGTCAGTGGGAGATGCGGTGCCCGCGGGCTCAAGGAAACGCACCTTGAGCGCTCGGGCGGCGCCGGGGCTCCGCCCGCCGGCACTAAGACCGGCCGCAAGGAGCTTGCTGATGGTGCGCGCTACCCACCCCATTCGGTGGATCAGCCGCCAGAAGCGCGGCCCGGCGTCGTTAAAGACACCGCGATGGAGCGCCGCGGGGCGCAGGCCTTCTCCGATCGCAAGGAGGGGCCGTGCACCGCAAGGCGCATGTTTGGGCGCTTCGCGGCGCTCCATTCCCTCGGCATATGCCGAGGGTGAAGACTTGCCCCGCCAAGGCGGGGAGGGAAGGCAGGCCGCCCCGGGCCTTTAAGAACAGGGGCGATGAGGCGCGACTCTACGTCGTCGTTCTTCGCGGACGATGACGAAGCGAGGGGGCTCGCCGCCCCGTGAGGACGGAGAGGGACAGAAGGAGCCGATGGTGCATGTTCCCGACGGTAAAACCGCCCAATAAAGCCAGTTTCCTGTCAAATGAGGGCCGCCGGGACGTTGCTTTGCCGCCACGATTTTGGCATGGTCCGCGCGCTTTCCAGGTCGGGGTGAAGCGCCCTTATCAAGCGGCCATCCTCGACGCTCCTGTGCCGGCGGGAGCGTTTTCCCGCCCGCATATCTAAAATCGGGGTTTGAATTCATGACGTCTCTATGGGTCATCATCGCCTGTGGTGCGCTTTCGATCGTCTACGGCATCTGGGCCATTCAGTCCGTGATGTCGTCCGACGCCGGCTCGGCGCGCATGCAGGAAATCGCCGCTGCGGTCGCCGAGGGCGCGCAGGCATATTTGAAGCGCCAGTACATCACCATCGCGATGGTCGGCGCTGTCGTGTTCGTCGCGTTGTGGATCCTGCTCGGCGCGCTCGTCGCCGTTGGCTTCCTGATCGGCGCAGTTCTGTCCGGCCTTGCCGGCTTCATCGGCATGAACGTGTCGGTGCGCGCCAACGTGCGCACCGCGCAGGCCGCGTCGAAGTCGCTCTCCGCCGGCCTCGACATCGCCTTCAAGGCGGGCGCCGTGACCGGCATGCTGGTCGCTGGCCTCGCGCTGCTCGGCGTCGCCATCTATTACGCCGTGCTGACCGGCCCGCTGGCGCTCAAGCCGGAAAGCCGCGTCGTCATCGACGCGCTGGTCGCCTTGTCGTTCGGCGCCTCGCTGATCTCGATCTTCGCCCGTCTCGGCGGCGGCATCTTCACCAAGGGTGCTGACGTCGGCGCCGATCTCGTCGGCAAGGTCGAAGCCGGCATTCCGGAAGACGATCCGCGCAACCCGGCGACCATCGCCGACAACGTCGGCGACAACGTCGGCGACTGCGCCGGCATGGCGGCCGATCTGTTCGAAACCTACGCGGTGACCGTCGTCGCCACCATGGTTCTCGCGGCGATCTTCTTCGCCGGTCAGCCGGTTCTCGGCTCGGCGATGCTGTATCCGCTCGGCATCTGCGGCGCCTGCATCGTGACCTCGATCGTCGGCACGTTCTTCGTCAAGCTCGGCGCGAACGGCTCGATCATGGGCGCGCTGTACAAGGGCCTCATCGTCGGCGGCGTGCTGTCGGTCGGCGGTCTGGCGCTCGCGACCCACTACCTGATCGGCTGGGGCGTCATCGGCAAGGCCAACGGCATCGACATCACCGGCAAGGCGCTGTTCATCTGCGGCGTTCTCGGCCTCGTCGTCACCGGCCTGATCGTGTGGATCACCGAGTACTACACCGGCACGGGCAAGCGTCCGGTCGTCTCGATCGCGCAAGCCTCGGTCACCGGTCACGGCACCAACGTCATTCAGGGCCTCGCGGTCTCGCTTGAATCGACGGCGCTGCCGGCGCTCGTGATCGTCGCCGGCATCATCGTGACCTACCAGCTCGCCGGCCTGTTCGGCACGGCGATCGCGGTCACCACGATGCTCGGTCTCGCCGGCATTATCGTCGCGCTCGACGCCTTCGGTCCGGTCACCGATAACGCCGGCGGCATCGCCGAAATGTCGGGTCTGCCGAAGGAAGTGCGTCACAACACCGACGCGCTCGACGCGGTCGGCAACACCACCAAGGCCGTCACCAAGGGCTATGCCATCGGTTCGGCCGGCCTCGGCGCACTGGTGCTGTTCGCGGCCTACACCAACGACATCGCGGCCTTCACCAAGTCGGGCGTCGCGTACTTCAAGGATGTCGGCGTGGTCTCGTTCGACCTGTCGAACCCCTACGTCGTCGCCGGCCTCATCTTCGGCGGCCTGATCCCGTACCTGTTCGGTGGCATCGCGATGACCGCGGTCGGCCGTGCGGCCGGCTCGGTGGTCGAGGAAGTGCGTCGTCAGTTCCGCGAGAACAAGGGCATCATGGCGGGCACCTCGAAGCCCGATTATGCCCGTGCGGTCGACCTTCTGACCCGCGCCGCGATCAAGGAAATGATCATCCCGTCGCTCCTGCCGGTGCTGGCGCCGATCGTCGTCTATTTTGGCGTGCTGTGGGCGTCGGGTTCGAAGGCCAACGCCTTCGCGGCGCTCGGCGCGTCGCTGCTCGGCGTGATCGTCAACGGCCTGTTCGTCGCCATCTCGATGACCTCGGGCGGCGGCGCCTGGGACAACGCCAAGAAGTCGTTCGAAGACGGCTTCAAGGACAAGGACGGCGTCGTACATCAGAAGGGCAGCGAGGCGCACAAGGCCTCGGTGACCGGCGACACCGTCGGCGATCCCTACAAGGACACGGCGGGTCCCGCCGTGAACCCGGCGATCAAGATCACCAACATCGTGGCGTTGCTGCTGCTGGCGATCCTGGCTCACTAAAGGCGAGGGCCGGGGGGCACCCCCGGCCCATCGCAGCCAAACGAAAAGGCCCGCGACATTCGCGGGCCTTTTTTGTTGTCGTCCTGATGTTGTCCTGAAGCTTGAGCGCCGGCTTAGAACACCTTGAAGGCGTTGAAGATGCCCTTGAGGTAGTTGAGGTTGTTGCCGCCGGTTTCGGTGGTCTGCGACACGAAGTCGAAGATCTTGCCGTCCTTCATGCCGTAATTGGCGAGGCGGCGGACCTTGCGATCCTTGTCGAAATAGACGGCAATGACGCGCTGGTCGGTGACATGGTGCGGCATGAAGGCGGCGGAGCGTTCGGCCTTCTGCGAAATGTAATAGAAGACGTCGCCGTTGATGGTGGCGACGGTCGAGGGCGTGCCGAGAACGATCAGCACCTGTTCCTGGGTGGCGCCGATCGGGATTTGTTCCAGCGCGCCGTCCGGCACGACGTAACCACGCTGCAGCGTTTCGCCGAAGCTGCCGCAGCCGGCAAGCGTCACAGGCGCGGCCAGCGCGGCGAGCAGCGCGAGCGCCGGCTTGAGGCGTCGGGCAGGCAGGTTTTTCGGTGTTCCGGCAGTCATCAACAACGGTTTCCTCATCGGCAATGGTCGTCGGGTGCGGTCAATTGAGGTCTTGCATCCGGCGGGCTGTGATCTAAATCGGCGTCTCACACTCTGGCCGGCCGTTCGGCCGTGGACAGGCCTTTTACGCCCATGATCTTTTCTCTGTTCCGCCGCAACCAGGCCGGCACCATTTCGACCCTGTATGGCATGATCGTGGCGCAGGCGCGATTGCCGGTCTTTTATCGGGATTATGCGGTCGCGGATACGGTAAACGGCCGTTTCGACCTCATCGTCCTGCACCTGGCCCTGGTGCTCGACCGCCTGACCGAAAACGGCGTTCTCGATCCGGCGGGGCAGGCGCTTTTCGACAGGTTTTGCCAGGATATGGACGACAATCTCCGGGAAATGGGCATCAGCGACCTCAAGGTCCCCAAGGAGATGAAGCGCATGGGTCAGGCCTTCTATGGCCGCTCCAAGGCCTATCTCGACGGACTCGACGACCGGCGGGCTCTGGTAGCGGCACTGACCCGTAATATCTATGGGGGAGCGCCGTCGGCGGCGGACAACGCGCCACGGCTTGCCGACTATATCGCCCGGGCGGTAGGGGACTTGAAGGCGCAGGATGCTGCCGCGATCATTGCGGGGCGGCTGACCTTTCCCGATCCGGCCGCGGTGCCGGTGCCGATCGCTTGAGCGAATTCGAAACCTTGAGTTGACGACCATGAGCAAGAAGAGCGGCCCCGCGCGCGGGCCTCATCCAGCGCCCGCCGCAGCCGGCATCGCCGAGGTGGTGCCGTGGAGCGCGCCGGTGACGCTCGACCAGATCACCGAGGCAGGCCTGCACCGCGAGATCGAGGCGCCCGAGACGGCGCGGGCCGCCGTGGCTCAGCTTGCCGGCCTGCGCGCCGTGCAGGAACTGTCGGCCGCTTTCGACCTGTCGAAGATCGGCAGCAAGGTTCATGTCACGGGCCATGTCCGTGGCCGGGTCGGGCAGACCTGCGTGGTCTCGCTCGAGCCGATGGAAACCGTCATCGACGAGCCGATCGAGCTGACCTTCGCGCCGTCGCCGGCAGGCGCCGCGGCCATCGACGCCCATGGCGCCGAGCCGCACCACAAGGCCGAGGATGACGCGCCAGAGCCGCTCACCGGCAACAGCATCGATCTCGGCGCCATCGCCGCCGAATTCCTGGTGCTGGCCATCGATCCCTATCCGCGCAAGGCGGGCGCCGAGTTTGCACCTCCTGCGGTTGAGAAGGGCGGCAATTACCCCTTCGCCGCCCTGGCGGCGCTCAAGAAAGAACCGGGAAACAGCAAGAACTGAAACGGCTTGTCACGTTCGGCGCACCGGGTATGGTGCCCGGCGAGCGTCGAATCCAGCGCTCGCATCGTTCTCGTGGGGCGCATGATCCCAATGCTGGGAAGTCATTTCGGACGCCATGATCATGTCCCCGATCGTCACCGCCTGTCGGCCGTTTGCGCCACCCTCTGAGCCGCCCCATGCCGGATAACATTCGCATTGCGATTGACGCGATGGGCGGCGACCACGGCCCGTCGGTGGTCTTGCCGGGTTGCGACATCGCGCTCGAGCGCCACCCCGACATCCAGTTCCTGCTGTTCGGCGACAGCGCCTCGGTCGAGCCGGTGCTCGCCTCGCTGCCGCGGCTGAAGGCCAAATCCACCTTCACCCACACTGAAGTGTCGATCCGCATGGACGACAAGCCGAGCCAGGCATTGCGCTATGGCCGCGGCAAATCGTCGATGTGGCTGGCTATCGACGCCGTGAAGAAGGGCGAGGCCGACGTTGCGGTCTCAGCCGGCAACACCGGCGCGCTGATGGCGATGTCCTGGTTCAACCTGAAAATGATGGAGGGCATCGAGCGCCCTGCCATTGCCGGCCTGTGGCCGACGCTCAAGGGCGAGTCCGTGGTCCTCGATGTCGGCGCCGCGATCGGCGCCGATGAGGCGCATCTCATCAATCTCGCCGTCATGGGCAGCGCCATGGCACGCGTGCTGTTCGATATCGAGCGACCGACGGTTGGCCTCCTCAATATCGGCGTCGAGGAAGTCAAAGGCCTCGAACAGGTGCGCGAGGCCGGCCGCATCCTGCGTGAAGGCGACTTCCCGCATTTCGATTACCAAGGCTTCGTCGAGGGCGACGACATCGGCAAGGGCACGGTGGACGTCGTCGTCACCGAAGGCTTTGCCGGCAATATCGCGCTCAAGACCGCCGAAGGCACCGCCAAGCAGTTCGCGCAGTATTTGCGCGCCGCCATGGGCCGGACTTGGCGCTCGCGGCTCGGTTACCTGCTGGCCAAACCGGCCTTCGACACGCTGCGCGAAAAAATGGACCCGCGGAAAGCCAATGGCGGCGTCTTTCTGGGGCTCAACGGCGTTGTCATCAAAAGCCATGGTGGCGCCGATGCCGAAGGTTACGCCTCGGCGATTGATATGGGTTACGACATGATCCGGTACGAGCTTCTCGCCAAGATCGGCCAGTCTTTGGCCCGCGATCTTCAGGCGCGCGCCGCCGCGCAAGTGAGCAAGGAAGCCGGCAAGGACGCGGTGACGGAACCGGTGGCGAATGGGGCGGCCTCGTGAGTGTAATTCGTTCGGTTGTTCTGGGCTGCGGCAGCTATTTGCCGGCGCGTATCCTCTCCAATGACGAGTTGGCGAAGTCGGTCGACACCACCGACGAGTGGATCGTGCAGCGCACCGGCATTCATGAGCGTCACATCGCCGCCGATGGCGAGCTGACCTCGGACCTCGCCACCCACGCCGCCAAGGCGGCGCTGGCGCACGCCCACGTCGAGGCGAGCAGCATCGACCTCATCATTCTCGCCACCGCGACGCCCGACCAGACCTTTCCGGCGACGGCGGTGACGGTGCAGAACAACCTCGGCATCTCCACCGGCTTCGCCTTCGACCTCCAGGCGGTGTGCTCCGGTTTCGTCTACGCGCTGTCGATCGCCGACAGTATGCTGCGCACCGGCCCGCACAAGCGGGCGCTGGTCATCGGCGCCGAGACCTTCTCCCGCATCCTCGACTGGAACGACCGCACCACCTGCGTGCTATTCGGCGACGGGGCGGGGGCCGTGGTGCTCGAGGCCCAGGAGCAGCCGGGCAGCACGAGCGACCGCGGCATCCTGACCACCCATTTGCGCTCCGACGGCAAGCACAAGTCCAAGCTCTATGTCGACGGCGGCCCGTCCTCGACGCAGACCGTGGGCCATCTGCGCATGGAGGGCCGCGAGGTGTTCAAGCATGCGGTGGCCATGATCACCGACGTGATCGAGGACGCCTTCGCCGCTACCGGAACCACGGCCGCCGATATCGACTGGTTCGTGCCGCACCAGGCCAACAAGCGGATCATCGACGGTTCGGCCCATAAACTCGGCATTTCGCCGGAAAAAGTGGTGATGACGGTCGATCGCCACGGCAACACCTCCGCCGCCTCCATCCCCCTGGCGCTGGCCGACGCGGTCGCGGACCGGCGGATCAAGCGCGGCAACCTCATCCTGCTCGAGGCCATGGGCGGCGGCTTCACCTGGGGCTCGGCGCTGCTGCGGTGGTAGAGGAAAAAATGCGGCATCGGGCGCGGCGCCACCGCCGCAAATCGCCCGTTGACCCGCTCCGATAGAGCTAATATCGTCGATTATTCAGCGAGATATCTTCGCCATGGGTTGGGCAGGGCGATGTCCGGTAAAACAGTAACGAGAGCGGATCTCTGCGAGGCCGTCTACCAGAAGGTGGGGCTGTCGCGGACCGAATCCGCATCCTTGGTCGAATTGGTCCTGAAGGAGATCACCGATTGCCTCGAAAAGGGCGAAACGGTGAAGCTTTCGTCCTTCGGCAGCTTCGTCGTGCGCAAAAAAGGCCAGCGCATCGGCCGTAATCCGAAAACCGGCAAGGAAGTTCCCATTTCGCCGCGCCGGGTGATGGTGTTCAAGCCGTCCGCCATTCTGAAGCAGCGAATAAACGGGCATAACGTCGCCGACGAAGCCGAGCGCGCGTAACAACGCCGTCGCTTTCGTGTAGATTTGCGACTCCACAAGCTCAAGGCAGGTGAGGCCGCTTTGGACAACAAGGCGCCGGACGCATTCCGTACCATCAGTGAAGTGGCCGACGAACTCGATCTGCCGCAACACGTCCTGCGCTTTTGGGAAAGCCGCTTCACCGAAATCAAGCCGATGAAGCGCGGCGG
>JAHCKG010000028.1 GCA_026125895.1 Pseudolabrys sp.
CCGTCCTGCTCAAGGAGCGGCTGACGGCGTCGCGGCTGATCGGCGCCGTCACCATCACCGCCGGTCTTGTCGTGTTCGGCATCGAGTCGGTCGCAACCATCGGCACGCATGGCATCGGCGGCGATCTCCTGTTCGCCTCCGCCGGCGCCTTATGGGCGATGTTCGGCATCCTGCTGCGGCAATGGCGCGTCGCCGGCATGCGCGTCGCCGCCGCGGTCGGCCTGATGTCAGTGCTGGTCTATGCGCCGATCTATTTCCTGCTGTTCGGCACCGGCAAGCTGTTTCACTTCGGCTGGTATGAAACGCTGCTGCAGATCGTCTTCCAGGGCTTCATCGCCGGCGTGCTGCCGATCTTCCTGTTCGCCCGCGCGGTGACCATTCTTGGCGCCGGCCGCGCGTCGACCTTCCCCGCGCTGGTGCCCGGCTTTTCCATGATCATCGGCTTCCTGGCACTCGGCATTGTGCCGAGCTGGGCCCAGGTCGTTGGCCTCGCCATCGTGCTGATCGGCTTCCGCCTGACCGTGCGGTAGCCCTGATATCCATGCCGTAGATGTGCATAACCCGGCCGGTCCCGGCACGGCGCGGACCGCGGTTTGCTATGGATTGCCGAAGTCCGTCATGGCGGCCGAAGCCAATGGGCTCGCCAGCGTCCGGGAGCGCACTCCCCGGGGGGTTTTGGCATGGCCGGCTTTCAAGACATGGTCGCGCAGGCAAGCGCCGCGCTCCGGACCTGGCTTGCCGATTTCTCGTCCATCTGGCTGCTCATCCAGTTCGCGGTGCTGCTCGTGACCGGCGGCATCGGTGCGCTGGCCGGCGCGGTGATCCGGCGCCGCGTCGATATCACCTCGCTCAGCATGGGCTGGCCGCCGATGCTGAAGCTGCTCGCCCGCGCCTTCCTCGATTGCGTCGGCACCATCGTCTTCATCGTGCTGGCGCTGGCGGCGCGGACGGTCATGCTGTCGCTGACCTGGCCGAGCCAGTCCTATCTGGTCGGCGTCGCCATCAGTCTGGCCACCGCCTGGGTCGTCATCGCCCTCGTCGCCGGCCTGATCCGCAATCAGTTCATCCACCGCGTCGTGGCCTTCGCGGCGTGGACCTTCGCCGCGCTCGACATTCTCGGCGTGCGTCACGCCGTACGCGACGCACTCGACAGTTACGCCGTGGTGCTCGGCGGCCTGCGGCTCTCCGCCCTGATCGTCATCAAGGGCACGGTGCTGCTGCTCATCACCTTGTGGATCGCCAACGCCATCAGCGACTTCGTCGAACGGCGCCTGCGCAGCGCCACCGATCTGACGCCGTCGGTCCAGGTGCTGATCGGCAAGGTGTCGCGCATCCTGCTGATCGCGCTCGCCGTCATGGTCGTGCTGTCGAGCGTCGGCATCGATCTGTCGGCGCTCGCCTTCTTCTCCGGCGCCATTGGCGTCGGCATCGGCTTCGGCCTGCAGAAGATCGTCTCGAACTTCGTCAGCGGCATCATTCTGCTTGCCGACAAGTCGATCAAGCCTGGCGACGTCATCACCATCGGCGATCAGGTCGGGTGGGTGACGAACATGGGCGCGCGCTATACGTCGGTCGACACCCGCGACGGCCGCGAGATCCTCGTGCCCAACGAGGATTTCGTCACGCAGCAGGTGATCAATTGGTCCTATTCGAACTACCGTATGATGCTGAAATCGACCTTCGGCGTCAGCTACGACAGCGACCCGCATCGCGTGCGCGAGATCGCGGTCGCCGCCGCGCTGCGGGTGCCGCGCGTCCTCAAGGACCCGGCGCCGGTGTGCTATTTCGAGGAGTTCGGCGACAGTTCGCTGAACTTCTCGCTGCGGTACTGGATCTCTGATCCCGACAACGGCATCATCACCGTGCGCGCGCCGGTCATGCTGGCGCTGTGGGATACCTTCAAGGAAGAAGGCATCGAAATCCCCTACCCGGTGCGCGACGTGCGCATCACGCAAAAGGCGGCGCCGCCGGCAAAGGGGTCAAAGCAGCAACCCGATTGAGGCCGCCACTCCCTCCCTTCGCGTGACAGGGGCTACGCCGCTTTCTTCTTCGACAGGAAATCGCCCATGCGGTCGAGCGCTTTAAGAATGTTCTCGGTCGAGTTGGCGTAGGACAGCCGCAGATAGCCTTCGCCGAGAATGCCGAAATCCGGACCGCCGATGGTGACGACGCCGGTTTCGTTGAGCAGCGTGGTCGCCAGTTCCTTGGCTTTCCAGCCGGTGCGCTTGATGTTCGGAAAGGCGTAGAATGCGCCTTTCGGCGTGATGCAGGACACGCCGGGCAGCTTGTTGAGCCCGTCGACGACGACTTTGCGGCGCTTGTCGAACTCGGCGATCATCTTGACCACTTCATCCTGCGGCCCGGTGAGCGCGGCGAGCCCGGCATATTGCGCCGAGGCGTTGACGCAGGAATGCAGATTGACCGCGAGCTTGCGCGCATAATCGTAGAGCTTGCCGGGGAAGATTGCATAGCCCAGCCGCCAGCCGGTCATCGCATAGGTCTTCGACCATCCATTGAGCAGGATCAGCCGATCCCGGATCGACGGATATGACAGCAGGCAGACATGCTTCTCGCCGTCATAGACCATGTGGTCGTAGATCTCGTCCGACATGATGGCGACGTCCGGCCATTTCTCCAAGCCGGCGACGAGCTTGTCGACTTCGCTCTTCGGCGTCACGCCGCCGGTCGGATTGGCCGGGGAGTTGACGATGATCAGCCGTGTCTTCGGCGTGATCAGCTTCAGCGTTTCTTCCGCCGAGAACGCGAAGCCGTTCTCCTCGCGGATCGGCACCGGCACCGGCGTCGCACCGGTGTATTCGATCATCGAGCGATAGATCGGAAAGCCCGGATCCGGATACATGATCTCGGCGCCCGGCTCGCCGAACATCAGGATCGACATGAACATGGTCGGCTTGCCGCCGGGCATGATCATGACGCTTTCGGGCGAGACCTCGACGCCGTAGCGCTTGTTGAGGTTGGCGGCGACCGCCTCGCGCAGGGGGAGGATGCCGTTGGCGGCGGTGTAGCCGTGGTGGCCGTCGCGCAGCGCCTTGACGGCGGCCTCGACGATGAAATCCGGGGTGCGGAAATCCGGCTGCCCAATGCCGAGGCTGATAATGTCTCGGCCCTGGGCGGCCAGGGCATTGGCGCGGGCGAGCACCGCGAACGCATTTTCCTCGCCGATGCGGTCGAAAGCCGCGATCGTTTTGAGCATGGGGGAAGCCTCCCGGCCGGGTTCGATTTTGCGCGGCACTTCACCCCATCGCCCCGTCAAAAGCAACGGAGCCGCCCCTCGTCCCCGCCATCCCCGGTTGAAATGCAGCGCAAAAGATTCAGGTCAGGGTTGCGGCGCCTCTCGGCAATCTGCAAGCTATACCGGGCGCAACCGAGACTTTAGATTTGGGTGACGGAACAACTGGTTTCGCCTAGGATTCATCCAGCCGCGGCAGCACCGGGCTTGTACGAGAACGCTCTGTGATTTGAACTCCGCGGGTCGTGCGGCGGGTGATGCATCGCCGCCTTGGTCAATCGATACGGAGCCGGCGTCGACACGATGGAATCGGCGAGCTTTGACCACGCCCACGAGGCGTTTGCCTTCATCGAGCTGCTGGAGAATCTCGGCAGCCCTGACGACATCATGAACCAGATGGAGAAGTCGCTCGGCCGTTTCGGTTTCGAGAACTTCATCCTCACCGGCCTGCCCAACCCGCACCAGAAAGCCGAGCAGATGGTGCTGGCGCGCAAGTGGCCGCAAGGCTGGTTCGAGATCTACATCAAGCAGAATTACGTCGCCGTCGATCCGGTGGTGCGGCTGTGCCGCAACAGCGTCAATCCGTTCGACTGGAACGAGGCGCCGTTCAATCGCGATACCGAACCTCGCGCGCTCGAGGTGATGAACCGCGCCGTCGACTACCGCATGTCGAACGGCTTCTGCATTCCGATCCATGGCCTCACCGGTTATGAGGCCTGTGTCTCACTCGGCGGCGTCAACCTCGATTTGTCGCCGCGCACCAAGCCGGCCATCCATCTGATGGGCATGTATGCGTTCGAGCGCATCCGTCAGCTGATGACGCAGAACAACGAGAGCCGGTTCGAGCGGCTGACCGTGCGCGAAAGGGAAGTGCTGACCTGGACCGCTGTCGGCAAGACGTCGTCCGAGGTCGCCGAAATCATGAACCTGTCGAAGCGCACCGTGGACGAATATTCGGTGCGCGCCGCCCGCAAACTGCGAGCGCAGAACAAGACGCACGCCGTGGTGAAGGCGCTGCAGCAGCGCCTGATCAGCCCGTAGACTCCGATCACCTGCGGTTACAGCAAAGGCGAACGCGAACAAGGCGTTGAGCCCGCGCGCTGCGCTCATGCTGCAGTGCTCATGTAAACTATTACAATAGTCAGACGTCATAAATTATCGCGAACTCCCCATCATGGAACTTTTTGGGGTGGAGAGTTCGTATGACCCAGATACACGTGGTGACTTCAGCCAATCGACATCTCTATGAGTCCACGCTCGACCAGTATCACCGCATCCGCCACGACGTGTTCGTGACCGAACGCGGCTGGCGCGCGGTGGCGCGCGCGGATGGCCGCGACATCGACAGGTACGACCGCGACGACACGATCTATCTCATCGCCATCGACGGCGAGCGTGTCGTAGGCGGTCAGCGCCTGACACCGACGACGGCGTCGCACATGCTGAGTGACATTTTCCCCGACCTCGCCGCCGTGAAAGGCGTGCCGACGGGCCCGAGCGTCTGGGAGGCGTCGCGCTATTTCGTGGTGCGCGAGCGCCGCTCCGGCCGCACCGATTGCATGATGCTCGCCGCCGTCCAGGAGTTCGGGCTCGACGAAGGCATCACGCATTACTCCGCCGTGATCGAAACCTGGTGGCTGCCGCGGCTGCATGAAGCCGGCTTCGTCGTGCGTCCGCTCGGCCTGCCGACGCTGATCGAGAACCAATGGGCGATCGCGGCGGAGGTCGAGGTGCGCGAATCGAGCCGCGACCGCGCACGCGCGCTCGGCGGCATTTCAGGCTCCGTGCTGGTCCGGCGCGGGCCGCAGGTCCCGCTGATCCCGCAGGTGGAACATGCCACGTAACGCAAAACGCGGCGACGGTTTCGGCGACGGCGAAGGCGAGCGCAACACCGAGGTCCGCGACGTCATCAAGACGATCCTCAACGACGGCGCCGATACCAGCCGGCTGCTCGAATTGTACTACTGGACGCGCGAGCCCGGCATCATCGAACTGATCCGCGCCTATCTCGACCTGCCGGAACGTACCCAGCGCAGCCTGAGCACCTTCCTGCTGAACGGGCGGCCGAAGGCCGTGGGCGGCGCCTTCGATCCGCAGGGCCGCCTGATCCTGTCGCGCGGGACGACGCCGGAACTGTCGCAGCCGGCCGGCAAGCCGATCGGCGCGCCAGCCACCGCGACGAGCTTCGCCGGCTCTACGCGGCGGGCATGACCGCCATTCATTGATCCATCAAGGATTGGCATTGTCCAAACCAGCGTAACCATGGCACGGTCCCGGCCGCTTATCGCAGGGTATCCGGGGCCGGCCATGGCAGACGTCACAGAGAAGCGAAACGCCTTCAGGGAGTTGCACAAGGCCGGCTGCTTCGTCATTCCCAATCCGTGGAACGTCGGCAGCGCACTCTATCTGCAGGGCCTCGGCTTCAAGGCGCTGGCGAGCACCAGTTCGGGCCATGCGCATTCGCTCGGCTATGCCGATGGCGCGCTGGGCCGCGACACGGTGCTGGCGCATTACGCCGAACTCGCCGCCGCGGCCGACATCCCGCTCAACGCCGATTTCGAGAACGGCTATGCGCATGAGCCGGACGCCGTCGCCGACAATGTGCGGCGCTGTATCGACACCGGAGTCGCCGGCTTGTCGATCGAGGATTTCACCGGCGACGAGAGCAATCCGCTCTACGACTTCGACAAGGCCGTGGCGCGCGTGCGCGCAGCCCGGCAGGCGATCGACAAGTCGGGTTCCGGCGTGCTGCTGACCGGACGCGCCGAGGGCTTCCTGCACGGCCGTCCCGATCTCGACGACGCCATCCGCCGCCTGACCGCCTTCGCCGACGTCGGCGCCGAGTGCCTCTACGTGCCCGGCATCAAGACCCGCGAGCAGATCGAAGCGGTGGTCAAGGCGGTCAAGCCGCGCGCCGTCAACCTGCTGATGTCTTTTGCCGGCGGCTTCACCGTGGATGATATCGCCGCCATGGGCGTGCGCCGCATCAGCGTCGGCGGCACGCTCGCGCGCATCGCCATGGACGCCTTCATCAAATCGGCAACGCAGATCGCCAAAGAAGGCAAGTTCGACAGCTTCGCCGGCGTGATCTCGAATGCCGAACTCAACAAGTTCTTCGCCGACCGCACGCCGCCGAAATAGCCATGCCGGATTTCAAGTTGCAGTCGGAGCCCCTGCCCGGCACCGGCCAGCCGGTCGGCCTCGCTGTCGATACAACGCCGGCGAAGCGGCCACAGCCGGCGACCATCGAAGGCCGCTACGGCCGTATCGAGAAATTGCAGGACCACCACGCCGCCGATCTGTGGGAGGCCGTGAAAGGCCACGACGATCTGTGGACCTATATGGGCGACGGTCCGTTCAGCGATCCGCAACTCTTTGCCGACTTCATCGCCAAACGCGCCGGTCTTGCCGACCCTTATGCTTTCGCCATCGTCGATGCGAAGGGCCGCGCCGTCGGCTATTTCACGCTGCTGGAAATCCGCCCCGAGATGCGCGTGATCGAAGTCGGCCACGTGCTGTATTCGCCGGCGCTGAAGCAGACGCAGATCGCCACCGAGGCGCAGTATCTTCTCGCCCGCTACGTCTTCGATACGCTCGGCTACCGCCGCTACGAGTGGAAGTGCAACGCGCTCAATGCGCCGTCGCGGCGCGCGGCTTTGCGCTACGGCTTCGTGTTCGAAGGCGTCTTCCGCAACGCCATCATCGTCAAGGGCAGAAACCGCGATACCGCCTGGTATTCGATGATCGACAGCGAATGGCCAACGCGCAAGGCGGCGTTCGAGCGCTGGCTGGCGCCGGACAATTTCGACGCCCAGGGACGGCAGAAGACATCCTTGAGTGATTTGAACGGCGCTGCCGAATGAGCGACGAGCAGGCGTCGTCGGCCGGCCGTCTGTTCCGCGAACGGCCTTTCGTGCTGCTGTGGCTGACCCGTCTACTCGCCACCATCGGCTATCAGGCGCTCGCGGTGGTCATCGGCTGGTCGATCTACGCCATCACCGGCAGCGCCTTCGATCTCGGACTGATTGGCCTGCTGCAGTTCATTCCGGCGGTCGTTCTCACTTTGGCGATCGGCCATGCCGCCGACCGCTACGACAGGCGGATGATCGTGCGTCTCGCACTCTCGGTTTACGCGGCTTGTGCCGCCATCGTGACGGCGGCGATGTTCGCCGGCTGGCTGAGCCGCGAACTGCTGTTTGCCGTCGTCTTCGCCATCGGCTGCGCGCGCGCCTTCGAACTGCCGACCGGCCACTCGCTGGTGCCGGCGACCGTGCCGGCACGCCTGCTGCCGCGCGCGGTCGCCGCCTGGACCTCGGCCAACCAGGCCGCCGTCATCTGCGGTCCCGCGCTCGGCGGCTTCCTTTATGCGGTCGAGCCACGGGCCGTCAGCGCCGTATGCGTCGTGTTCTTCGTCGCGGCGCTCGTCTGTCTCGGCCTGGTCCGGATCAAGGGCAATGTGCCGAGCCGCGACCCGCCGACCTTGCGCTCGGCGCTGGCCGGCTTCGATTTCATCCGCAGCCGCAGCCGGCTGCTCGGCGTCATCACGCTCGATCTCTTTGTCGTGCTGCTCGGCGGCGCCACCGCGTTGCTGCCGGTCTTCGCCAAGGACATTCTCGCCGCCGGACCCACCGGCTTCGGCCTGCTGCGCTCGGCGCCGGCCGTCGGCGCGCTGCTGACCGCCATCGTGCTGTCGCGCTATCCGGTCGAGCGGCATCTCGGCCGCAAGATGTTCATCTCCGTCGCGGTGTTCGGCGTCGCCACCGTCGTCTTCGGCCTCTCCACCTGGCTGCCGCTGTCGATGCTGGCGCTCGCCGTGCTCGGCGCGTCCGATGCCGTCAGCGTCGTCATCCGCTTCAGCCTGGTCCAGATAGAGACGCCGGACCACATGCGCGGCAGGGTCAGCGCCATCAACTACCTTTTTGTCGGCTCGTCGAATACGCTCGGCGACTTCGAGGCCGGCGCGGTGGCAGGCTGGTTAGGGGCCGTAAACTCGGTCTTGATCGGCGGCATCGGCTCGCTGATCATCGCCGGTGTGTGGATGGGCCTGTTTCCGGACCTGCGGCATCTCGACCGCTACCAGCCGGCCGATGACGAGGAAGAAGTAAAAGCGTAAGCAAGGCTCAAGAAAGTAAAAGAGGAAACGCAATATGCATGTGGTGGTGACCGGCGCAGCCGGCATGATCGGGCGCAAGCTGACCGCCCGCCTGATCAAGGACGGCGGGCTCAATGGCAAGCCGATCGACAAATTCACGCTGACCGACGTCGTCGCCGCGGACAAACCGGCAGGCTTTAGCGGGAAGGTCGATATCGTCACCGGCGATCTCGCCGCGCCCGGCGCCGCCGAGAAGCTGATCGCCGAGAAGCCGGAGGTGATCTTCCATCTCGCGGGCGTCGTGTCCGGCGAAGCCGAGATCGATTTCGACAAGGGCTATCACGTCAATCTCGACGGCACGCGCGCGCTGCTCGAGGCCATCCGCCACGCCGACAACTATCATCCGAAATTCATCTTCACCTCGTCGATCGCGGTCTATGGCGCGCCGTTCCCGCACGCGATCCCGGACGACTTCCATCTGACGCCGCTCACCTCCTACGGCACGCAGAAGGCGATCAGCGAACTCCTGCTCGCCGACTACAATCGGCGCGGCTTCCTCGACGGCGTCGGCATCCGCCTGCCGACCATCTGCGTGCGCCCCGGCAAGCCGAACAAGGCGGCGTCCGGCTTCTTCTCCGGCATCATCCGCGAGCCGCTGGCCGGCCAGGAGGCGATCCTGCCGGTCGCCGACACCGTGCGGCATACCCACGCCTCGCCGCGCTCCGCCGTCGGCTTCCTCATCCACGCCGCGAGCCTGACCCGCGAGCAGCTCGGGCCGCGCATCAACCTCGCCATGCCGGGCGTGTGCTGCACCGTGGCGGAACAGATCGAGTCGCTGACCCGCATCGCCGGGCCGAAGGTCGCCGCGCGCATCAAGCGGGAGCCGGATGAGCTCGTCATGCGCATCGTCGCCGGCTGGTCGGAGCGGATCGACGCCCAGCGGGCCGCGGAACTCGGCTTCAAGGCGGAAAAGAACTTCGACGAGATCGTGAAGGCCCATATCGAGGACGAACTGGGCGGCAGGATCGCGTAATACCGATTGTTCTCCGCTCACCCCCGCGAAAGCGGGGGGCCAGTTCTGGTTAAAGACTGGATGCCCGCCTCCGCGGGCATGAGCGGACTAACCTATAAATCCGGGTTTTCGCTGGAATTGCGGGGTAACTTGCCCCTCCGGCCGCCAAACCTTACATTGGCGCCATGACCTACATCGACGCCGCCGTATCCCCCCAGCGCAAGACCGGGCAGATCAAGCTGCACGGCCCCGCGGCCTTCGAAGGCATGCGCAAGGCCGGGCAGCTCACCGCGCAATGCCTCGACGTGCTGACGCCCTATGTCAAACCGGGCGTACCGACCGACAAGATCGACCAGCTCGTTTATGAATTCGCCATGGACCACGGCGCCCTGCCGGCGACGTTGATGTACCGCGGCTACCGCAAATCGACCTGCACCTCGATCAACCACGTCGTCTGTCACGGCATTCCGAGCGACAAGCCGCTCAAGGACGGCGACATCGTCAATATCGACGTGACGCTGATCCTCGACGGCTGGCACGGCGACTCCAGCCGCATGTATCCGGTCGGCAATATCCCGCGCCGCGCCGAACGGCTGATCGAAGTGACGCATGAGTCGCTGATGCGCGGTATCGCCGTCATCCGCCCCGGCGCCACCACCGGCGACATCGGCCACGCCATCCAGAGCTATGTCGAAGCCCAGCACATGAGCGTGGTGCGCGACTTCTGCGGCCACGGCCTCGGCCGGCTGTTCCACGATGAGCCGAACATTGTCCACGTCGGCCGCCCCGGCGAAGGCGTCGTGCTCAAGCCCGGCATGTTCTTCACCGTCGAGCCGATGATCAATCTCGGCCGTCCGCATGTGAAGGTCTTGTCCGACGGCTGGACCGCGGTGACGCGCGACCGCTCGCTGTCGGCGCAGTTCGAGCACACGGTCGGCGTGACCGCCGACGGCGTCGAGGTTTTCACCTTCTCGCCCGCCGGCCTCGACAAGCCGCCCTATAACGTCTGAACCGCCCTCGCCGTCCACGTGGATTCCGCTTATAGTGCCCGCTCCGGTTGAGCTGGCGCGCGCGCATGGTGGACCCCTTCAGAGCGGACGAGGAAGCAGACAACGCGCGCGGCCTCGCCGAGGCGGCGCCGCATTATCACGGCCACCGCGAGAGGCTGCGCGAGCGCTTCCGCAAGGCCGGCGAGGACGCCGTCAGCGATTATGAACTGCTGGAGCTGGTGCTGTTCCGCTCCATTCCGCGCGCCGACATCAAGCCGCTGGCCAAGCAACTGGTCGCCAAATTCGGCTCCTTTGCCGAAGTGCTGGCGGCGCCCCGCGCGCGGCTCAAGGAGATCAAGGGCGTCGGCGACGCCGTCATCGACGATCTCAAGATCGTGCACGCATCGGCTAAACGCATCGCCCGCGGCGAGGCCGTCAAACGCCCGGTGCTGTCGTCGTGGAGCAGCGTCATCGACTATTGCCGCGCCGCCATGGCCTATGAGGACAAGGAGCAGTTCCGCCTGCTGTTCCTCGACAAGCGCAACCAGCTCATCGCCGACGAGGTGCAGCAGAAGGGTACGGTCGATCACACGCCGGTCTATCCGCGCGAGGTGGTCAAGCGCGCGCTCGAACTGTCGGCGACGGCGCTGATCCTCGTGCACAACCATCCGTCGGGCGACCCCACCCCGTCGCGCGCCGACATCCAGATGACGCAGGCGATCATCGAAGTGGCGAAGCCATTGGGGATCGCCGTGCACGACCACATCATCGTCGGCAAGGACGGCCACGCCAGCCTCAAGGGTTTGAAGCTCATTTGATCAGCGTCGCGACCGACACCCGTGCGCACGCCGGTCGGCGCCAGGCATTCACCCGCGTCGCCCGAGAAAGCGGGCGATCCAGCACTTCATCACCGCGCAGGCGCGCCCATAGTGCTGGATGGTCCGCCTGCGCGAACCATGACATAGCGCTGAGGCCTTGCGGCCATCTGGCGCGGGCATTTGCCCTTTTGCCAGCGCCAAGCTGTTATAAGGCGATCGGACAAAGGGATGCCCGCATGGCCGCGACCACGACCCCGCAATCGACGCCCACCTGGACCTGGGCCTGGCCTGTTGCGGCCTTTTTGGTGCTGGCCGGCACCGTCATCGCTGGCGGCGGCAACATCGTGTCCGCCATCGCCGGCATCGTTCTGTTCGGTACCGTGTTCGCAGCGGTCTACCATGCCGAGGTCGTCGCGCACCGCGTCGGCGAACCGTTCGGCACGCTGGTGCTGGCGCTGGCCGTTACCGTCATCGAAGCCACGCTCATCGTCTCGGTGATGATCGCGGCGCCGGCCGAAAAAGCCGGGCTGGCGCGCGACACGGTGTTCGCCGCGATCATGATCGTGTGCAACGGCATTGTCGGCGCCTGCCTGCTCATGGGCGGCGCGCGTCACCACGAACAGGGGTTCCGGTTGCAGGGCGCCAGCGCGGCGCTCGCCGTCCTGGTGGCGCTGAGCGGCCTCACCTTGATCCTGCCGAACTATGCCTCGCGTGAACTCGAAGCGCTTTACAGCCAGCCGCAGCTCATCTTTGCCGGCATCGTGTCGTTGATCCTGTACTGCTCGTTCGTCTTCATCCAGACTGTGCGGCATCGCGACTACTTCCTGCCGCTCGAGGGCGGCGACGATGACACGCACGCGCCGCCGCCGAGTCCGCGCGTGACGATGGTGAGCGCCGGTCTGCTGGTCGTTTCGCTGGTCGCCATCGTCAGCCTCGCCAAGGTGCTGACGCCCGCCGTCGAAATCGGCATCGCCAATCTCGGCGTGCCGAAGGCTGTGGTCGGCATTGTCATCGCCGCGCTGGTGCTGTTGCCCGAGGGCCTCGCCGCGCTCAATGCGGCGCGCAAGAACCGGCTGCAGACCAGCCTCAATCTGGCGCTGGGCTCGGTGCTCGCCACCATCGGCCTGACCATCCCGGCCGTCGCCGCCGTGTCGATCTTCTTGCAGCAGCCGCTCGAACTCGGCCTTGGCGCCAAGGATCAGGTGCTGCTGGTTCTGACGCTGACGCTCGGGATTATCACGCTGGGCACGGGCCGCACGACCATGCTCCAAGGCATCGTGCACCTCGTCATCTTCGCGGCGTTTCTGTTCTTCGCTGTGGTGCCCTAGGGCCGGCCTATTTCCGCACCAGGGTCATCGGCGTGGCGACTTCCGGAATGCGCTGCCAGGTGTCGGTGTCGTTCTCGACGAAGCGCCACGGCGTGCCGCCCTGGGCCGGCAGCAGCAGCAATTCGCCGCCATCGATGCGCCAGCGCGCGAACTGCTGTCTGGCGATATCGTCGCGGCAGCCGGGCTTGATGACGAGCTTCATGCCGTCGCCCTCCACCGCCGCCGCCAGCGATATTTCGCACAGCGGCCCGGGGCCGGTAATGGTCCAGTCGCCGGCAACTTCCTCCGGTTTTTTCGGCGGCGGCGCCGCCGCGGCGGCATTCTGCAGGAACAGGACGCCGACGCCGGGCGTCGGCGCCTCGAACATGCCGCTCTCGACTTCGCTGAATTCGGCAAGCGTCTTACCGCCGGCGTCGAACAGGAACAGGTTGTCGTTTTCCGGAAAGCGCCAGCCGGCCACGTCGGCGACGAAAGGAAACAGGTTGGCGCAGTCGGCGTCGAACTCGACCTTGAAGCCGCCCTTGACCGCCGTGTTCCGGAAGGTCGCCGTGCAGCGCTTGTCGCGGTCGGCGTTGGAGAACTCCCAGGGCCCGAGCATGTCCTTGGCGGAGTCGCCCATGGCGGTCTGCTGTGCGGACGCCGGCGACAGCGCCAAAGCGGCCACGACGATTGCAGCGATCCGCAGCCCGGTCATTTTTTCTTCGGCGCCCTGGTTTCGATCTTCTTTTCGATCCTGGCGAACGCGTCGATGCCGGCGACGTCCTTGTCGTCGCCGATGGCGATATAGCGCTCGTCCGGCGTTTCGAAGCGTAGCCGAGTCTTGCGCAGCGGGTCTATCAAATCGATCGTCCAGCCCTGCTGCAGCCGCCAGGCGGCGATGTCGCCCATGACCGGAAAGGCCTTGTCGCAGCCCGGCGCGACATCGACCTGCCGGCCGCCAATGCCCATCTCCTTGAGCAGCGTAATCCGGCACCGGCGCTTGCCGCTCTTGTCACGCAATTCCCAGGCGCCGAACACGTCGGCCAGCATCGCCGGCTCGACCTCGGCTTCATTCATCGGTTCGAGCGGCGGAAAGTCGTAGGCGCGCGCCGCGCCGACAGCCAGTGTGCTCGTCAGGGCAGCCAGGCACAGCGCGCGCCGCATCGGCGTTCTACTTCTTCGGCGGATAGGGCGTTTCCGGAACCGGCGTCAGCGGCGGCTTGCCGTCGGCCCAGGCCAGGATGTTGTCGACCACCAGACGGTCCATCGCCGCGCGGGTCGCCTCGCTCGCCGAGCCGACATGCGGCAGCAGCACGACGTGATCCATGTCGATCAGCTCCTGTGGCACCTGCGGCTCGTTGGCGAACACGTCGAGACCGGCGGAGTAGATGGTGCGGTTCTTCAGGGCCTCGATCAGCGCCGGCTCGTCGATGACGCTGCCGCGCGCCATGTTGATGACGACGCCCTGCGGGCCGAGCGCCTTGAGCACCTCGGCGTTGATCATGTTCTTGGTCGAGGCGCCGCCCGGCACGATGATCATCAGCGTATCGACGTCGCGCGCCATGTCGAGGAGCTTGGGATAGTGCTTGTAGGCAACGCCGCTCTGCGGGTTGCGGCTGTGATAGACGACCTTGGCGTTGAACGCCTCGAGGCGCTTGGCGATCGCCTTGCCGATGCGGCCCATGCCGACGACGCCGACGGTGCGTCCTTGCAAGGTCGCCTTGGTCAGCGGGTACGGCGCCTTCGGCCACTTGCCGGCGCGCACATAACGATCGGCCTGCGGGAATTCGCGCAAGGTGCACAGCAGCAGGCCGAGCGCGGTGTCGGCGACTTCCTCGTTGAGCACATCCGGCGTGTTGGTGACGATGATGCCGTGCTCGCCGGCCCACTTGGCATCGACATGATCGTAGCCGACGCCGAAGCTTGAGACCTGCCGGAGATTGGGGAACTGCGACAGGAACGCGCCGTCCACCTTGTCATGGGTGTAGGCGAGCGCGATGGCGCCGATCTTCGCGCCGACTTCCTTGACGAATGCGGCCTTGTCCTTGGCGTCGAGGTAGTAGTGCAGATTGACCTTGCCCTCCAGGCCGCCGACCAGCACCGGCTTGCGCGCACCGATCAGAAGGACATCGCGTTTTTCACTCGCCATCACAAATCCCCAATTTCATAAGTTCACAAAAATTCAGAGGCCGTTCTTATCCCGCTTCAGATCAGAGCGGTAACCGGATTTTCCACGAAAGCCTTGAAAACCGCCAGTAGCCCGGCGGCCTGGGCGTCATCGATGGCACGGGCATCGCAGGACAAGGTCGCCGTCATCTCGCTGACAAAGCGCACGCCGCCGCCCTCGGCTTCGACCGGGACGCGGCGCGGCTGGCCGATAGCCAGCACCGAGGTGAAGGGCGGTGTAACGGCGGAACTGAATTCGCGAATGCCCGGCGTCTCGAGCACATGGACGGCGCTGGTGACGGAGGCATCCGGCGCGCCGTTGCCGCTGTCGCCCGGCGCTTCCCGCGCGATCGTGCTCAACGATTTGCCGGCGGCGTCGCGGATGACCTTGGTGACACGTCCGCCATCGGCGATATGAACCAAAGCGACGTCGGCGCCGGCCTCGGGCGCAACGCGCCGCTGCGCCGCCGCCCAGGCCTTGACGGCGAAGTCGCCGATGGAGAATTCGACGCCGGCGGTCTTGGCCTCCTCGCGCATGGCGAGGAGCCGGCCGATCTCGATATCGGCGATAACATGAAACTGCGATGCCGCCGGAGCGGCTTCGCCGGTCCGTGGTGCGGCCGAGATGTCGGCGGCGACGATGCGGCCATGCGGGCCGGAGCCCGCGACACGGGTGAGATCGATGCCGCGCTCGGAGGCGAGACGCCGCGCCAGCGGCGTAATCTGCCGGCCGCCGATTTTCGCCGGACCGTAATTGCGCTCCGGCGTGCGCACCTCGCGCCAGGGCGACATGTCGGGATAGGCGAGATCGCGTGCAGCGATGCTGGCTTGCCCGGTTGCCTGCCCCCCACTCCGCTCATTCCCGCGAAGCATACTCCGGTCATCCCCGCGAAAGCGGGGATCCAGCTCTTTTTTTGATCCGCTCTGGACCCCCGCTTTCGCGGGGGTGAGCGGAGATGGAGTTGGCTTCACGGGAATTACAGGCTGCGACGGCGCTGACACTTGCTCACCACCCGCCCCCGCAATCACCGCCACCACGGCGCCGACCTTGGCCACCTCGCCGACCTGAAAGCGGATGTCGGAGAGTGTGCCGGCGGCGATCGCCGGCACTTCCATGGACGTTTTGTCGGTCTCGATCTCGAACAGGTTCTCGCCCGGCTTCACGGCGTCGCCGGCCGACTTGAACCACTTCACGATCTTGCCTTCGGCGACGGTCTCGCCGAGCTGCGGCATCAGGACGTCCATTCGCGCTCCCGCGTCACTTGATCCGTTCCCAGATGACTTCCATCGCATTATCGACCGACCACAGCGACAGCCGGTCGCCCTTGAACTCGCAGCGGCGCACGAGATCGCCCTCGTCGCCCGGCTGCAGGCTCGCGGTTCGATGATGCGTCACGGTGCCGGCGGCGGCATCGATGCTGTAAGTGCCGAGATAACCGATGTAGCCCGACAGCGCATGCTTCGCCTCCTCCGGCGTCGCCACCGCACCGGCGCGCTTGCGCGCGACGTCCGGCGCGATCTGCACCATCATCTCGCCGTGCGGCCCGTAATAGATCATGCCCTTGGGGTCCGGCCCGTTGTCGCGGCGTTGGCCTTTGACGTTGGTGCCGATGTAGCGCCAGGCTCCCGTCAGCCTGGCGCTCAGTTCGTCACGAGTCACGGCGATCACCAGGTCACCGAGATGTACTGTGTCTCGAGGAACTCCTTCATGCCCTCCTGCGCGCCTTCGCGGCCGAGGCCGGACTGCTTGACGCCGCCGAACGGCGCCGCCGGATCGGAGACGAGGCCGCGGTTGAGGCCGATCATGCCAAACTCGAGCTTCTCGGAGACGCGCAGGCCGCGCGACATGTCCTTGGTGTACAGATAAGCGACCAGACCATATTCGGTGTCGTTGGCGCGTTTGATCGCTTCGTCCTCGGTCTTGAAAGTCTGGATCGAGGCCACCGGTCCGAAGATTTCCTCGTTCAGCATCATGGCGCCGTCCGGGACGTTGGTGACCACGGTCGCCGGATAGAAGAAGCCGGGGCCATCCGGCACCTTGCCGCCGGTGAGCACCTTGGCGCCCTTCGACACCGCGTCATCGACCAGCTCGATCACCTTGTCGCGGCCTTCCTTGTTGACCAGCGGACCGACGGCGACGCCGTCATCGAGGCCGTTGCCCATCTTCAGCCCGGCCATCTTGGCCGACAGCTTCTTGGCGAATTCGTCGTGCACCTTCTCGTGCACATAGAAGCGGTTCGCCGCGGTGCAGGCCTCGCCCATGTTGCGCATCTTGGCGATCATCGCGCCTTCGATCGCGGCATCGATGTCGGCGTCCTCGAAGACCAGGAACGGCGCGTTGCCGCCCAGTTCCATCGCCGGCTTCAGGATCTGATCGGCGGCCTCGTGCAGCAGCTTGCGGCCGACCTCGGTCGAGCCGGTGAAGGACACGACGCGCACGCGCGGATCGTGCAGCATCGCCGAGACGACCTTGCCGGATGAGCGCGACGGGATGACGTTGACGACGCCGGGCGGCACGCCGGCTTCTTCCAGCGCCGGCATCAGCGCCAGCATGGTGAGCGGCGTATCGGAGGCGGGCTTGAGCACCACCGGGCAGCCGGCGGCGAGCGCCGGGCCGATCTTGCGGGTCGCCATCGCCGCCGGGAAATTCCACGGCGTCACCAGCACGGCGATGCCGGCCGGCTTGTGCTGGGCGAGAATGCGGGCGCCCGAGGCCGGCGCCATGGACATCTGCCCAAGATTGCGCACCGCTTCCTCTGCGTACCAGCGGAAGAACTCGGCCGAATAGGCGACCTCGCCGCGCGAGTCGGACAGCGCCTTGCCGTTCTCCAGCGTGATCAGCTTCGCGAAGCGCTCGGCATCGCGCATGATGATTTCGAAAGCCTTGCGCAGGATCTCGGCGCGCTCGCGCGGCTTCCTTGCGGCCCAGGCCGGGAACGCGGCGTCGGCGGCGTCGATCGCGGCGATGGCGTCATCGACGGTGGCGCTGGCGACCGAGGCGATGGTCTTTTCCGTCGCCGGATCGACAACGTCGAAACGGCCGCCGTCGGAAGCCTTTTTCCATTTGCCGCCGATCCACAGATCGGTCGGAACGTTGGCGAGAAGGTTGTCGTACATGCGCTTTCCTTTACATCTGCATCGTTGTTCGCGAGCCGCGAACGTCGATTTTATCGTGCCAAAGTCCGGCTGCCAGTCGCCGCACGAGATAGCAGATTTTCACCCTGCGATATTGCCACTCAGCCTTGCAAACTGCGCCGCACGGTATCGACGATGCGTTCGGGCGTCGGCAGCACCATGTCTTCCAGAACATCCGCCGCCGGCAGCGGAATATGCGGCGTGGTGATGCGGACCGGCGGACCGTCCAGGTCGTAGAAAGCCTCGTCGGCGACGATGGAGACGATCTCGGCGCCCCAGCCGCACAGCCGCGGATTCTCTTCCACGGTGAACAGCCGGTGCGTTTTCGCCACCGAGCCGAGAATGGTCTGCGTGTCGAGCGGCACCAGCGAACGCACATCGACAACCTCGCAGTCGATGCCATGTTCCGATTTCAACGTCTCGGCGGCGGCGAGCGCGCGCGGGACCATCAGCGCCAGCGCCAGAATGGTCGCATCCTTGCCCGGCCGCACGATCTTGGCGGTGCCGAGCGTGTCGACGATCTCGCCATCGGGCACTTCGCCCTTGGTCGGATACAGCGACTTGTGCTCGAGGAAGATGACCGGATCGGGGTCGCGCACCGCGGCGGCGAGCAGCCCGATGACATCGCGCGGATTGGACGGCGCCACGACCTTGAGGCCGGGGATCATCATGCACCAGTTCTCGACGCTCTGCGAATGCTGCGCGCCGAAGCGCGAGCCGGCGCCGTTGCCGGTGCGCACGACCAGCGGACACTTGGTCTGACCGTTCGACATGTAGCGGCTTTTCGGAAACTCGTTGGCGATGTAGTCGAAGCACACCGCAAAGAAGTCCGAGAACATGATCTCCGCGATCGGTTTCAAGCCGGTCATCGCCGCGCCCATGGCGGCGCCGAGAATGGCCTGCTCGGAGATCGGCGTGTCGCGCACGCGCAAGGGTCCGAACTGCTCATAGAGCCCGACGGTCGCCTTGAAGACACCGCCGGCCTTGGCGACGTCTTCGCCAAGGAAGACGACGTCGTTGTCGCGCTTCATTTCCTGCGCGATGCCGCGGATCACCGCGTCGCGATAGGTGATTTCCGCCATGGTCAGTTTCTCATTCTCAATTGCGCCATGCCCAGCCGCCGTCGGCATAGACGTCGGTGGTGAGGATATCGGCCGGCGGCATCGGCGCCGCCTTGCAGGTTTCGGTCGCGTCATCGACTTCCTTGCGAACCGAGGCGTCGATCTCGGCGATCACCTTGTCGGCGACGCCGAACTGCTGCAGCCGCTCGCGATAGATCTTGATCGGATCGCGCTCCTTCCATTTCTCCAGTTCGCCTTCCGGGCGATACTTGGCCGGGTCGGCGCGCGAATGGCCGGAGTGCCGATAGGTCAAAGCCTCGATCAGCGACGGGCCCTCCCCGGCCCGCGCCTTGGCGAAAGCCTTCTGCGCCGTGCGATAGACGACGTCGGCATCGTTGCCGTCGATGATGATGCGCTCGAGACCGTATGACGCGGCGCGGTCGGCCGCCGGATGCGGCACTGCCGTGACGTCGCCGATCGGCGTATACTCCATGTAGAGATTGTTCTCGCAGACGAAGACCACCGGCAGCTTCCAGATCGCCGCGAAGTTCAGCGCTTCGTGGAACGCGCCGATATTGGTGGTGCCGTCGCCGAAGAAACAGACCGACACATCCTTGTCGCCCTTGTATTGCGCGCGCCAGGCGGCGCCACACGCGATGGGAAGATGCGCGCCGATGATGGCGTAGGAGCCCATGACGCCGTGTTCTTCCGACGTCAGGTGCATCGAGCCGCCCTTGCCGCGCATCAGCCCGTTGTCGCGCTGCATCAGCTCGCCGAGCACTTTCTCGACCGACACGCCGCGCGCCAAAGTGTGGGCATGGCCGCGATAGGTGCAGAACGACAGATCGCCCTTCTGCATCGCCTCGGCAAAGCCCGACGCCACCGCCTCCTGCCCGAGCGACAGGTGGCTGGTGCCCTTCACCAGATTTTGCAGAAACAGATCGTAGGCACGCTGCTCGGCCTCGCGAATACGGAGCTGCGAGCGATAGATCGCCAGCCGCTTGGCCTCGCCGATATCGTCATTCAGCCCCGAGCCGGGAGCCTGGGCCCGGTCGTTCGCGCGGTCTTGCGCCGTCGCCATAAGGGATTTCCTCGTCGCCGGAAGCCGGCTTGTTTTTGTTATCGGGGCCGAAACTTAGCCTCGATGGTCGCGGCGCTGCAACTGCCCCAGGACGCGGCAGGCGCGCCGCCTCAATCGCCGGTGGGACGGCCGTCCGCCGCGGTCCTGCCCACCTTGCGCTCGCGGTACAGGAGATAAAGTCCCGAGCCGACCACGATCAGCCCGCCGACGATGGTCCAGTGGTGCGGCACGTCGCCGAAGATGAGGAAACCCCAGGTCGTGGTCCACACGAGCTGCGTGTAGATGAACGGCGCCAGCGTCGAGGCCGGCGCCAGCCGGTGGGCGCGGATGAGCAGATAGTGGCCAATGCTGCCGAAGGCGCCGATGGCCACCATCAGCAGGACGGTGAGCCAGTCCGTCGGCGCTGTCCAGACGAACGGCACAATCGGCAGCATCGCCACAGTGCCGAGCAGGTTGGAATAGAACAACGTCGTCTCGCTGGAATCGCTGCGCGACAGGACGCGCGTCGAGATCGAGTACAGCGCGTAGCAGATTGCGCCGCCAAACGAGAGCAGCGCCGCCGGATGCAGCCCGCCGAAGCCAGGTCGCGCCACCAGCAGCACGCCAATAAAGCCGACGCCAATGGCGATCCAGCGCCGCCAGCCCACCCATTCGCCGAGGATGGGCCCGCACAGCACCGCGACCAGGAATGGCGTCGCGAACAGGATCGACAGCGCTTCATCGAGCTGCAGGAACTGCAGCGCGAAAAAATTGAGGCCGGTCGATCCGAACAGCAGGGCGGCGCGGCCGATTTGCAGCCACGGCCGGCGCGTCACCATCATGCCCGGCTTGGTCAGAGGGTTCATGAACAGCAGCGCCAGCACGAAGGCGCCGGTGTAGCGGACCCAGACGACCTGCAACGGATGCATCGAATGCAACAGGTATTTGCCCGTTGCATCGATGCAGGAGAATCCCGCCACCGCCGCGCACATCAGTGCGATGCCGGTGAGACGCTGGCGGCGAAGTTGCGACGCGTCGTCGCTCAATAGGTTGCCCGCCCACCCGAAATGTCGAACACCGCGCCGGTCGTGAAGGAACAGTCTTCCGAAGCGCAGAACGCGGCGAGCGCCGCGACTTCCTCGACGTTAACGAAACGCGCGCGCGGGATTTTCGACAGCATGAAATCAATGTGCTGCTGCGTCATCTGGTCGAAGATCGCGGTGCGCGCCGCAGCCGGCGTGATGCAGTTGACCGAGATGTTCTTGCCCGCCGTTTCCTTGGCCAGCGACTTGGTCAGCGAGATGACGCCGGCTTTCGATGCCGAATAGGCGACCGCATTCGGGTTGCCTTCCTTGCCGGCGATCGAGGCGATGTTGACGATGCGGCCGTAGTCCTGCGCGATCATGCCGGGCGTTACCGCCTTGCAGCAGTAGAACTGGCTGTCGAGGTTGACGGTGAGGACGCGCTTCCACTCGTCGAGCGGATAGTCCCAGGTCGTGGTGTTCTTGCCGGCGATGCCGGCATTGTTGACGAGGATGTCGATGCGGCCGAAGGCCTTGACCGTGGCGTCGCGCGCGCGCTCGACACTGGCGAAGTCGGTGACGTCCACCGGCACGACCTCGACCTTTCCAGCACCTTGGCCTTTGACCTCGCCGGCGGTCTTCTTCGCCAGCGCCTCGTCGCGGTCCCAGATCGCAACCGCGGCGCCGGAGGCGAGGAAACGCTCGACGATGGCGCGGCCGATGCCTTGGGCGCCGCCGGTGACGACGGCGAAGCGGCCTTTGAGATCGATGTTATTGGACATAGCTGCGGTTCCCCCACGGTTGATTGTATCGATTTAACGGATGGTATAGTCGGTTTGCCGGGGAAAATGCAGCCTCCCCCGAAGATGGCAGCCATCCGTCCGGGACCTGCATCCAAGTGCTGGTTGAAGGGGCCCGGGGCAAGAATATGGATGGCCCGATTCTCGCGCTTTTCGTCCTGTCGACTTTCGTTGGAGGCATCGTCAGCGGGCTGGCCGGCTTCGCCATGGGGCTGGTCGTTTCGGGCGTCTGGCTGCATATCCTGACGCCGGGACAAACTGCCGCGCTGATCGTCGGCTACGGGCTGCTCGTCCAAAGCTACAGCATCTGGAAGCTGCGCCACGCGCTCAGCCTGCGGAAGGTAGCGCCGTTTGTCGGCGGCGGTGTCATCGGCGTGCCGATCGGCGCGGCGTTGCTGTCGCACATCAGTCCGGTACTGGTGCGCGACGGCGTCGGCGTGCTGCTGATCGCCTATTCGGGCTATTTTCTGCTGCGGCCGCACGTCCACAACATCCAGGCGCCGCTGCCGGCGGATATCGGCATCGGCTTCGTCAACGGCGTTCTCGGCGGCATGACCGGTCTCGCCGGGCCCATCATCACCATCTGGTGCCAGCTACGCGGCTTCCGCCGGGACGAGCAGCGCGCGATTTTCCAGCCGGTGATCCTGGCCGCTTTCGCGCTGACCGCCGTCTCGCTCACCGTCAACGGCACCGTGACAAAGGACTTGGTGCGCATCTACCTGTACGGCCTGCCGGCGCTCGGCGCCGGCCTGTGGGTCGGGCTGAAGCTCTACGGCCACCTCAACGAGCACACCTTCCGCCGGGTCGTCCTGGTGCTGCTGATGCTGTCCGGCCTGGTGTTGCTGTTCGGCTGAACGGCGCTTGCTGCCGCGCCGCCGCCCCGCTAATCTCTGTTCCGTGGGGCCAGCAGCGGTCGCCCCGCGCTTCAGGCACAATTTGCCCAAGCACCGCTTCCTTCGCTGACGGAGGAAGCCCATGCTTGCGTTTTCGATTTCACCCCAAGAGCTCTGGCGCCTGATGGCGACGCCGCGCGCGCCGCAGATCGTCGACGTGCGCCGGCGCGACATTTATGAAGCGGTGCCGGGCCTCATTCCCGGCTCGGTCTGGCGCGAGCCGACAGCGTTCGCGGACTGGGTCGCCGCGCTGGATCGCGGCCGGCCGATCGTCGTCACCTGCAAGCTCGGCAAAGAGCTGAGCCAGGTCATCGTCAGCGAACTCCGCGATCAGGGCTACGACGCCGCACAACTGGCTGGCGGTCAGGGCGCCTGGACCGACGCCGGATTGCCGCTGACCGACCGCGCCGCGGCCAACCGTCTGATGCCGCGGAGGCCGTCGCTATGGGTGACGCGGCGGCATCCCAAGATCGATCGCATCGCCTGCCCGTGGCTGATCCGCCGCTTCATCGATCCGGAAGCCCGCTTCGTCTTCGTCGATCCGCCTTACGTGACCGATGCCGCCACCAATTTCGGCGCCATCCCGTTCGACATCGCCGGTGTCGAAATCTCCCATGTCGGCGACACCTGCTCGTTCGACACGCTGCTGACGATGTTCGGGCTGGCGGACGAACCGTCGCTGGCGCGCCTCGCGCTCATCGTTCGTGGCGCCGACACCGCGCGGCACGATCTCGCACCGGAGGCCAGTGGCCTGCATGCGATATCTCTCGGCCTTTCGGCGCTGGCCGGTGACGATGACCATGGACTCCTGCGTCAGGGCTTTGCCGTCTATGATGGGCTGTTCGCGTGGGCCCGCTTTGCCGCCGACGAAAAGCACAACTGGCCCATGAAGGCGGCGTGACCGGACATGACAAGCGAAACAATGACAAGCGACGTGCGCTCCGCTCACCCGACCTTCGGCGAGGCCTTCATGGTCTGGCTGAAGATCGGCTGCATCAATTTCGGCGGCCCGGCCGGACAGATCGCGATGATGCATCGCATCCTGGTCGATGAGAAAAAGTGGATCGACGAGCCGCGCTTCCTGCACGCGCTCAATTTCTCGATGCTGCTGCCCGGGCCGGAGGCGACGCAGCTCGCGACCTATGTCGGCTGGCTGCTGCACGGCGTGCGCGGCGGGCTCGCCGCCGGCATCCTGTTCGTGCTGCCCGGCGCCTTCGTCATGCTGGGCCTGAGCCTGCTCTACGCCTACGGGCGCGGCGTCAGCGCCATCGACGGCGCGCTGTTCGGCATCAAGGCCGCGGTGCTGGTGATCGTGATCGAGGCGCTGATCCGCATCGGCAAGCGGGCGCTGAAGTCGTGGCTGATGGTGACACTCGCGGCCCTGGCTTTCGTCAGCATCTTCTTCCTCAACCTGCCCTTCCCGCTGATCGTCGTCGCCGCCGGCCTCGCCGGCTTCGTGGTGGCGAAGTCGCGTCCCGACCTGATCGGCATCAATGGCGTCTCCGACACCGTGCTCGATCACGGCACCAATCGCTGGCGCCACGCCATCCTCGCCCTCATCGTCGGCCTGACTTTATGGTGGGCGCCGGTCGCGATCGCCGCACTGACGCTCGGCACCGGCCATGTCATGGTGGCCATCGGCCTGTTCTTCTCCAAGCTCGCGGTCGTCACCTTCGGCGGCGCCTATGCCGTGCTCGCCTACATGGCGCAGCAGGTGGTGCAGACGCATCACTGGATGACGGCGCCGGAAATGGTCGATGGCCTCGGCCTCGCCGAGACGACGCCCGGCCCGCTGATCCTGGTGACGCAATTCGTCGGCTTCCTCGCCGCCTTCCGCGCCCCGGCGCCGTTCTCGCCTTTGGCGGCGGGCCTGATCGGCGCCGCGCTGACGACCTGGGTCACCTTCGTGCCGGCAATCCTCTGGATCTTCGCCGGCGCGCCGTTCCTCGAAGCGCTACGCGCCAACAAGCGGCTCGCCGGCGCGCTCGCGGCGATCACTGCGGCCGTGGTCGGCGTCATTCTCAACCTGTCGGTCTGGTTCGCGCTGCATGTGCTGTTCGGCACCGTGACCGAGCATCGTGCCGGACCGCTGCGCTGGTTCGGCTTCGATCCCGCCGCGCTCGATCGCCATGCCGCGATCCTCGCCGTGGTCGCCGGGATGCTCGCCTTCCGCTTCCATCGCAGCCTGATCGAGGTGATCGTCGTGATGGCGCTGCTCGGCATCGTCACCCAATATTCATTCTAGGTGTCGGCCCGCAGTTCGCTTTCGTGCCAGCGCCGCAGCATCAGATGCGACAGCGCCGACAACACGAGGAAGATGGCGACGCCGGCGAGCGACAACAGCAGCAGCGCCGCGAACATGCGCGGAATGTTGAGCCGGTAGCCGGATTCGGCAATGCGATAGGCAAGCCCCGATCCGGCGCCGGCCGAGCCGGCGGCGATCTCGGCGACCACGGCGCCGATCAGCGACAACCCGCCGGCGATGCGCAATCCGGCGAGAATCTGCGGCAGCGCCGCCGGCAGCTTCAGCCGCGTCAGCACCTGCCAGCGTGACGCCTTGTAGAGACCGAACAGCGCGATGAGGTTGTGATCGACCGAGTTGAGGCCGAGCGTGGTGTTGGCGAGCACCGGAAAGAACGCGACGATCCAGGCGCAGGCCAGGACGGCGAGATGTTGCGGCAGGTAGATCAGCAGCAGCGGCGCGATGGCCACCACCGGCGTCACCTGCAGAATGACGGCGTAGGGATAGAACGAGTATTCGATGAGCCGCCACTGGTTGAAGGCCACCGCCAGCACGATGCCGCCGACCGCCGCCAGCGCGAACCCTTCGAAGGTCAGGCCGAGCGTCACCAGCAGCGAGTTGAACAGCAGCGCGCGGTCGTCGATCAGCGCGCCGAACACCAGGCCCGGGCTCGGCAGCACGTAAGCGGGGATGGCGAAGATCCGGACGACGGCATCCCAGGCCACGACCACGATGGCGAGCATCACGACCGGCAGCAAGATCCTCAGGATGCGCTCGCTGACCGCTTGCCTCATGCGCCCTGCTCCATCGCCGCCGCCAGGGTCTCGGCGACCTGCCGGCAATAGCCGGCATAGTCGGCCGAGGTGCGGAATCGCTCGTCACGTGGATAGGGCGCCGGAATGGCGATCTCGGCGAAGACGCGGCCGGGGCGCGGCGTCATCACCACGATGCGCTGCGACAGGTAGACCGACTCGAACACCGAATGGGTGACGAAGATCACGGTGCGGCGCAACGCCTGCCACAGAGACAACAGGTCGTTGTTGAGCTTGAAGCGCGTGATCTCATCGAGCGCGGCGAAGGGCTCGTCCATCAGCAGCAGCCGCGGTTCGGTGACCAGCGCCCGGGCGATGGAAACCCGCATCTTCATGCCGCCCGACAGTTCGCGCGGATAGGCGTCCGCGAAATCCCCGAGGCCGACATGGGCCAGCGCGATGTCGACCGCCGCGCGTGCCTGCCCCGGCGCCGCGCCGGCCAGCGACAGCGGCAGTTCGACGTTGCGGGCGACGCTCGCCCACGGCATGAGCGTCGGCTCCTGAAAGACGAAGCCTATCTCTCCTTCGGCCGCCTCCGCCGCGCGTCCCTGCGGCCATTCCACCGTGCCGCGCGTCGGCGCGCTGAGGCCGGCGACGATGCGCAATGCCGTGGACTTGCCGCAGCCCGACGGACCCAGCAGCGACACGAACTCGCCGGCATGAACGTCGAGCGACAGCCCGTTGAGCGCGACGACGCCGTTGTCGAACGTCTTGCCGACGTCGCGGAGGGAGACGATGGAGTTGAGGCTTGCCGACAGGTTGGCCATGTTCTCCGTCATGGCCGCAAAATCACTTCGGCCGCAGGTTGACGCCGACGCCCTTGTTCACGAATTGCAGCGTGTAGGCCTTCTTGTAGTCGAGGCCGGCCTTGACCACGCCGGTGCGTACCATCTTGTCGTAGAAGCTGTGCATGCGCGCGTCGGTCATGGCGCCGATGCCGAGCTTGAGCGTGTCGCCCGAATCGACGATGCCGTATTCCTTCATCTTGGCGATCGAATAGGCCAGCAGCGCGTCGGTCATCTCCGGGTTGAATTTCTTGATCAGGTCGTTGCCCGGCTTGCTGTCGTGATAAATGTAATTGTACCAGCCGATGGCCGAGGCATCGACGAACTTCTGCACCAGATCGGGATCCTTATCGACAAGGTCCTGGCGCGTTTCGATCAGCGTCGAGTAGCTGTTGAAGCCGTAATCGGCGAGCAGGAAGACCTTCGGCTTGAACTTGCCCTGGGTCTCGACCGCGAAGGGTTCGGAGGTGACGTAGCCCTGCATCGCGCTCTTCTGGTCGGCGAGGAACGGCTGCGCATTGAAGGTGTAGGGCTTCACGCTGCGTTCGGTGAAGCCGTAGTCGGCCTTGAGCCATTGATAGTAGCTCGCCATGCCTTCCTTGGAGACGAACAAGGTCAGGTTCTTGAGGTCGTCGAGCGTGTTCGCCGTGCCGGGATGGGCGATGAAAACCTGCGGGTCCTTCTGAAACGAGGCTGCGACCGCGATGGTCGGGATTTTCTGCTCGACGGCGTCAAAGCTTTGCAGCGAGTTCGCGCTCATGAAAAAATCGATCTTGCCGACCGGGAGCAGGATGCGATTGTTGATGTTCGGCCCGCCGGGCACGATCTCCACGTCGAGGCCGTACTTCTTGTAGGTGCCGTCGGCGACCGCCTGGTAGAAACCGCCATGCTCGGCCTCGGCGACCCAGTTGGTGCCGAAGCGCACCTTGCGCAGTTCTGGTCCGTCCTTTTTGGCCGCCGGAGCGCCGCCGTGTTGCGCCGCGGCCGGCAGGCAGGCCGCCATCAGCGGCAGGGCAGCCAATGCAATAACGGCCGAAAGAAATGTGAAGGCACGGCGCATGATGGGGCTCTCTCAGGTGTTGTCCGCGCGCGGAACATAGCGCGGCGCAACATTGAAGGTAAGGCCCGCCGTGGCGCTCTGAACAACCCCAAGGGACCGACGCATCGACGCTTTGCCGCAGTGGCGCTTGTGTTACCCGGCTCAATTTGCATTGATAGCGCCAACAAAAAACGCCGTGGTCCCAAGCCCGAACATGGGCGGAGGCCCCGGACCATCGATGGAGGAGCCCCATGTCTCTGTTCTCGCGCGCATTCATTTCGACCGCGCTCGCCGCCGCTGCGGCACTCGCCGTGTCCGCAGGCACGGCCTCGGCGCAGATGGAAATCAAGCTCGGGCACGTCGGCGCGCCGGGCTCTCTGTTCGCCCAGTCGGCGGACCTCTATGCCGCCAAGGTCAATGCCCAGCTCGGCGACAAGGCCAAAGTCGTCGTTTATGGCTCGAGCCAGCTCGGCGGCGACGGCGAATTGATGAAGAAGCTCAAGCTCGGCACCGTCGATCTTGCCATGCCCTCCACGGTGATGACCTCGGTGGCGCCGGAATTCGGCGTGTTCGAGATGCCGTATCTGGTGCAGAACCGCGACCACGCCGCGCGCATCGCCAAGGATGTGACGCACCCGATCCTCGGACCGATCGCCGAGAAGGCCGGCTATCGCATCCTCGGCGTCTGGGAAAATGGCTATCGCGAGATCACCAACAACAAGCGGCCGATCGTCAAGCCGGCCGATCTCGACGGCATCAAGCTGCGCGTGCCGGGCGGCGTCTGGCGCGTCAAGATGTTCAAAGCCTATGGCGCCAGCCCCTCGCCGATGGAACTCAAGGAAGTGTTCGTCGCACTGCAGACCGGCGTGATGGACGGCCAGGAAAACCCGCTGACGCAGATCTACTCGCAGAAATTCCAGGAAGTGCAGAAGTATCTGTCACTGACCGGCCATGTCTACACGCCGGCCTACCTGACCGCGGGCGCTTCGTGGTCGCGCTTCCCGGCGGACGTGCAGAAGATCCTTGCCGACACCGCGGTCGCGGTCGAGCCGGAGATCCTCAAGCTCGCCGCCAAGCTCGATGGCGAACTGATCGACAAGATGAAGACCTCGGGCATCCAGGTAAACGAGGCCGACAAGCCGGCTTTCGTCGCCGCCTCGAAGGGCGTTTACGAGGAGTTCGCCAAGGAAGTGCCGAAGGGCAAGGAACTGATCGACAAGTCGCTCAGCCTTGCCAAAGGCTCCTAAAACTGGGCTCGTAGAACTGGGCTCGTAGATCGGGCCCATCAGCGGCTCTGCCGCACCTCAGCCGTCGTGGCCGGCCTCGTGCCGGCCACACGCGCACCTGCCGACGCTCCGGAACCAAGAATCCATGAACGCCATCCGACAAATCTACGATCGCATCCTCGAACTCATTGCCGTCCTTCTGATGCTGGCGGTCACCGCGATCATCACCCTCGGTTTCGTCTACCGCTGGGCCGGCGCATCGCTGGTCTGGTACGACGAGGTCGCGTCGATCTCGCTGTGCTGGCTGACCTACTACGCCGGCGCGCTGGCCGCGCTGCGCGGCGCCCATATCGGCTTTGCCGGCTTCGTCAATTCGCTACCGGCGAATTTGCGGGTCGCGGCGACCGCCTTCTCCTCGATCGTGACCATCTTCTTCTTCGCCGTCCTGGCCATCATGGGCACCAAGGTCGTGCAGATTCTCCAGGGCGACACGCTGGTGTCGCTGCCCTGGCTGTCGCTGCAGGTGACGCAGTCCGTCATTCCGATCGCCTCCGTTCTGTTCGTCATCGCCGAGCTGCTGCGGCTGCCGGACCTGTTGCGTGAGGCGCGGCGCGGCCCGCTGATCGATCACGAATTGCAGGAAGCGCTCGCCCACGGCCAGGCCGGCAAGGAGATCCGACCATGAACGGCGCCATCTCCCTGATGCTCGTCGGCATGGCCGCGCTGGTCATGCTCAACGTGCCGATCGCGGTCTCGCTCGGCGTCGTCGCCATGCTCGCGATCTGGATCATGCAGGGCAGCCACATGCTGCCCAATACGGCGCTGGTGATGTTCCAGGGCGCCAGCGACTTCCCGCTGCTCGCCGTGCCGCTGTTCATCCTGGCCGGCGGCATCATGAACGCCTCGTCGATCGCGCGGCGCCTGATCAACCTCGCCACCGCCATCCTCGGCTTCGTGCGCGGCGGCCTTGCCATGGTCACGGTCGGCTCGTCGATGTTCTTTGCCGAGATTTCCGGCTCGGCGGTGGCCGACGTCGCGGCGCTCGGCACCTTGCTCATCCCGGCGATGAAGTCGCGCGGCTATTCCAAGGAATTCGCCGCCGCGGTGACGTCGTCCTCGGCCAGTCTTGCCATCATCATCCCGCCGTCGATCCCGATGATTCTGTATGCCGCCATGGCGCAGGAATCCGCGGTGAAGATCTTCGTCGCCGGCATCATTCCCGGCGTTGTCGGCGGCCTCGGCCTGATGGCGCTCTGCTACTACTACGCCTGGAAGTACAACTTCCCGGTCGAGCAGCGCTTCGCGCTGTCGACGCTCGGCAAGGCTTTCCGCGAGGGCCTGTGGGCGCTGGTGATGCCGATCGTCATTCTCGGCGGCATCTTCGGCGGGTTCGTCACCGCGACGGAAGGCGCCGCGCTCGCCGTGCTGGTGGCGTTGCTGATCGGCGTCGTGATCTACCGCGACCTCGATTTCAAGTCGTTCTACCAGGCCTGCGTCGACTCGGCGATCCAGACCGCGGTGGTCATGCTGCTGGTCGCCGCCTCGGCGCTGGTCGGCGTGTTCCTGACCGAGAGCCAGCTGCCGCAGAAGCTCGCCGGCTCGATCATCAGCATCACCACCAATCCCTATCTGGTGCTGCTGATCCTCAACGTGTTCTTCCTGATCATCGGCATGTTCCTGCATTCGGCCGCGGCGATTATTCTGACGGTGCCGATCGTGCTGCCGCTGATCCATCAGGTCGGCATCGATCCGATCCATTTCGGGCTGGTGCTGACGCTGAACCTCGCCATCGGCCAGCAGACGCCGCCGGTGGCGAGCGTGCTGATCGCCTCTTGCTCTATCGCCAAGTCCGATATCTGGGCGACGACCAAGGCCAATCTCGGCTTCATCGGCGTGCTGACCTTCGTGCTGCTGCTGTGCACCTACGTGCCGTGGCTGTCGCTGGTGCTGATCAAGATGTTCTACGCGAGCTGATCGAAGCACGTGACGGCATTGAAAGGCCCATCCGGCGCGATCCGGATGGGCCTTTCTTATGGCCTAGCGATAGCCGCCGGTGGCGGCGAGACGCTCGCCGGTCAGCCAGGACGAATCGTCGGAGGCGAGGAACACCGCGACGCGCGCGATGTCGTCCGGCTGGCCGAGCCGGCCGAGCGCGGTGCGATCGACCAGCGCCTTTTCGAGATCGCTGCCTTTGACGCCGGCCGTCACCAGCCCTTCGGTTTCGGTGCCGCCCGGCGCGATGATGTTGACGCGGATCTTGCGCGGGCCGAGCTCGGCCGCCAGCACGCGCGTCAAGGTATCGACGGCGCCCTTGGTCGCCGAATAGACCGACGCCGTCGGCACGGTCGCTTCGACACTGGCGTTCGAGCCGACATTGATGACGCTGCCGCCATTGTCGCCGAAATGCTTCACCGCCTCACGCGTCGCCAGCACGGTGCCGAGGACGTTGATGTTGAACAGGCGATGGAATTCGTCTTCCGTAACGTCTTCGAGCGAATGGAATTTGTAGACGCCGGCATTGTTCACCAGCACGTCGACGCCGCCGAACGTCTCCTTGGCGGTGGCGAACAGCTTCTCGACGTCGGCCGCCTTGGCGACGTCGCCCTGCACGGCGATCGCCTTGCCGCCCTTGGCCTTGATGTCGGCGACGACCTTGTCGGCGCCGGCGCGGTCGGATGCGTAATTGACGACGACGGCGGCGCCGACGGCGCCGAACGCGCGGGCGACGCCCGCGCCGATCCCCTTCGACGCCCCGGTCACCACCGCGACTTTACCCTTCAGATCGCTCATGAATCTCTCCTCTGCTGCTCTTGCGTTCGATTCGATAATTAGATAATCATCGAAATGAAAGGTAGGGCGGCGCCGATGGCGTGCAAGGGAGGCGGCGAAAAAAGTTCGGGAGGTCGAGCGGGCGAACCGGGTGACGGATGATCCGGCGCTAGATCTCGGCCAGGCGGTCGAGATAAGCGCGCAAGACGTCGCGATGCAGCACGAGATTGGCGAATTTGCCGTCGCGCACGATTTCGATCAGGCCGGCCGTCTCCAGTTCCTTGATGTGGTGGGAGACGGTGGCAGGGCTGATGTTCTGGCTCTCATGGAGGCCGGCGCAGGGCAGCGGCGCGTCCTGCGCGCCGATGCTCCTGAGGATGGCGAACCGCTTGGGCTCGGCCAGCGCCCGGGCGATCCGTTCGAACTGGCGCTCCGTCAGCGCCACCTTCTTCGACTTGTTTCCTGCCCTGGCCATGCCGGAAAAATAGTCACTCGCGCGGCGAAGTCCAGCGGCTGCCGGTCAGCGCCCAAGCTCCCGCCGCACGATCTTCGTGCCCTCGACCATGGCCTGCATCTTGGCGAAGGCGACCTGCCGCGGCAGATACTTCAGACCGCAATCGGGCGCGATGACGATGCGCTCGGCCGGCACATGCGGCAATGCGCGGCGGATGCGGGCGGCGACCGTCTCCGGCGCCTCGATGGTCATGTCCGACAGGTCGAGCACGCCGAGAATGATTGTCTTGCCGGGTAACGTCTCCAGCACCTTGCAGTCGAGCTTGGACTGCGCGGTTTCGATCGACACCTGATTGATCGCGGTGTTCGCCAGCTCCGGCAGGAACGAATAGCCCTCCGGCCGCGCATGGATGATGGCGGCATAGCCGAAGCAGATGTGCACCGCCGTCGTGCCCTTGACGCCGTCGAGCGCGGCATTGAGCCCGGCAAGGCCGAACTGCCGCGCCTTCTCCGGCCGCGCCTGCATATAGGGCTCGTCGATCTGCACGATGTCGGCGCCGGCGGCGAACAGATCCTTGATCTCGGCATTCACCGCCGCCGCATAGTCGAGCACCATCTCCTGCTCGTCTTTGTAGAAGTCGTTCTGCGCCTGCTGCGCCATGGTGAAGGGACCGGGCACGGTGATCTTGATGGTGCGGTCGGTGTTGGCGCGCAGGAATTGAACGTCGCGCACTTCGACCGGATGCTTGCGGCGGATCTTGCCGGTGACGCGCGGCACGGGATTGGGATGACCGGAACGGTCGAGCGCCGTGCCAGGGTTGTCGATATCGACGCCTTCGAGCGCCGTGGCGAAACGGTTGGAGTAGCTCTCGCGCCGCATTTCGCCGTCGGTAATGATGTCGAGCCCGGCCCGTTCCTGATCGCGGATCGCGATCAAGGTGGCGTCGTCCTGGGCCTGGTCGAGATATTCCGGGGCGACGCGCCACAGTTCCTTGGCGCGCACGCGCGGCGGAAAGCGGCCGGCGAGCTTGGCGCGGTCGATCAGCCAATCCGGCTGCGCGTAGGAACCGACAAGGCTGGTCGGCAGCAAGGGCAACGCCATCAGATCCTCCCTGAACCGGCGCGCCTTCTCGACACGCTCATGATCTTAGCGGGAAGTATCGGCCGTCCGCTCCACCGCGTCCAGACTCATCGCCAGCACGCGGGCAACGTGCAGAGCCTCGCGCCTCGCGCCGTCGTGAATCTGATGACGGCAGGACGTGCCGTCGGCGACGATAATGGCGTCGTCCGCCGCCTTGCGCACCGCCGGCAGCAGCGACAGTTCGCCCATCGCGAGCGACACATCGATGGTGTCGGCCTTGTAGCCGAACGACCCCGCCATGCCGCAGCAGCTCGACTCGATGGTCTCGACCTTCAGCTCCGGCACCGCGCGCAGCACGCTTTCTACCGCGCCCATCGCGGCAAAGGCTTTCTGGTGGCAATGACCGTGCAACAGGGCCTGCTGCGGCATCGCCCTGAACGGGAATTTGACGCCGGCCTTGATCTCGCGCGCCAGGAATTCCTCGAACAGCATGGCCTGGCCTGCGACCTCGGCGACGCCCTCGCCTTTCAACAGCGCCGGCATCTCGTCGCGGAACGTGTAAAGGCAACTCGGCTCCAGCCCGATGACCGGCACGCCACGCCGCGCCAACGGCGCAATGGCGTCGAGCGTGCGCTGCATCTCGCGGCGCGCCTCCTCGACCTTGCCGACCGACAGGAACGTGCGGCCGCAGCACAACGGCCGCGAATCGTCGTCGACCGGCCGCGCCGCGTGGACGTGATAGCCGCCGGCCTTGAGCACGGCGACGGCGGCCTCGAGATTCTCGCGTTCGAAATAGCGGTTGAAGGTGTCGGCGAACAGCACGACCTCGCGATGCGCCGCCGGTCGCTCGGCCGTTGCCGCGACGCCGCCGCTGTGATCGCGGTAGATGTCGCGCCGCCATGCCGGCAAGCTGCGCCGCGTCGAAAAGCCGGCGACCATTTCCGACAGCCGTTTCAGCAATGAACTCTTGTCGCGCAGATTGAACAGTGCCGGGAAGCGCGCGGCGAAGGGCGCATAGCGCGGCAGATAACCGACCAGCCGATCGTGCAGCGACAGGCCGTGCTTCTTGGCCCGCGCGGCCTGCACCTCGATCTTCATGCGCGCCATATCGACGCCGGTCGGGCATTCGCGGCGGCACGCCTTGCACGACACGCACAGCGACAAGGTCTCGGCCATCTCGTCCGAAGTCAGCGCATCGGGTCCCAACTGGCCGGACATCGCCAGCCGCAGCGTATTGGCGCGCCCGCGCGTCACGTCGCGTTCGTCGCGGGTGACGCGATAGGACGGGCACATGGCGCCGCCGGCGAGCTTGCGGCAGGCGCCGTTGTTGTTGCACATCTCGATGGCGCCCTGGAAACCGCCGCCCGATCCCGGATAGGCCGACCAGTCGAGTTCGGTCTTCACCTCAATGCCGCGATAACCCGGCTTGTACCGGAACAGCGAGCGATCATCGAACTTCGACGGCCGCACCACCTTGCCCGGATTGTACAGGCCGTCCGGATCGAAGCGGTCCTTCACCTCCTCGAAGGCGCGCGCCAGCTTCGAACCGAACATCGGCTCGTTGAATTCTGAACGCACCAGGCCGTCGCCATGCTCGCCGGAATGCGAGCCCTTGTATTCACGGACCATGGCGAACGCCTCTTCGGCGATCGCGCGCATGGCATGGACATCCTTCTCCAGCCGGAGATTGAGCACCGGCCGCACATGCAGGCAGCCGGAGCCGGCATGCGCGTACCAGGTGTCGCGCGTGCCGTGCTTCTCGAAGATCGTCGTGAGCCGCGACGTGTAGTCGGCGAGATGCTCGAGCGGCACCGCGCAATCCTCGACGAAGGACACCGGTTTGCCCTGCTCCTTCATCGACATCATGATGTTGAGGCCGGACGTGCGCACCTCGGTGATCGCCGCCTGCAGCGCCGGATCGAGCACCTCGACGACGCCGCCCCACTTGGCGCCGCTCTTCGACCAGTCGAAGCCGAGATCGCCGATCAATTCCTGAAGCTGACGCAAGAGACGCAAATTGGCGTCCTGATCGGTCTCGCCGAACTCGACCAGCAGGATCGCTTCCGGCAGGCCGCGCACGAACGCATCGAGCGTCGGCTTGAAGATCGGAATGGCGCCGGCGAGCTCCAGCATGGTGCGATCGACCAGCTCGACCGCGATCGGTTTGAGCTTGACGATGTGCTGCGCGCAATTCATCGCCTCGTAGAACGAGCCGAAATGCACGGCGCCGACGGCTCTCCGGCCGAGCAGCGGCGACAGCTTGAGTTCAATGCGCGTCGAGAAGCCGAGCGTGCCCTCGGAGCCGACCAGAATATGGGCGAGGTTGACGTCGTTGCCGCCCTTATAGGAGCCCGGCACCAGCGCATCGAGATTGTAGCCGCCGACGCGGCGCTGAACTTTCGGAAAGCGCGCGGCAATCTCGCTTGCCTCGCGCGCGCCGATGGCGATGAGGTCCTGCGCCAGCGGCCGCAGCGCCGGCGGCACGTCATCAGCGTTGCCGCCGATCGGCCCGAAATGCGCGCGCGAGCCATCGGCGAGTATGGCGTCGATGGTGATGACATTGTCGCGCATCGTGCCGTATTTGAGCGAGCGGCCGCCGCAGGAGTTGTTGCCGGCCATGCCGCCGATGGTGGCGCGCGAGGCCGTCGAGATATCGACCGGAAACCACAGGCCATGCGGCTTGAGCTGCCGGTTGAGATCGTCGAGCACGATGCCCGGCTCGACGGCGCAGCGCTGCCGCGCCACGTCGAGATCGACGATACGGTTAAGATATTTCGAGCAATCGACGACCAGCGATGGGCCCACCGTCTGCCCGCACTGCGAGGTGCCGCCGCCGCGCGCCAGAACGGTAACGCCTTCCGACCGGGAAATGCCTATCGCGCGTTCGGCTTCCTCTATCGTGCGCGGGACGACCACGCCGACCGGGGTGATCTGATAATGCGAGGCGTCGGTCGCGTAACGGCCGCGGGTAAAGGCGTCGAAACGAACGTCGCCCTTCAGTTCTGCCTTCAAACGCCTTTCGAGGCCGGGGTGGATCGCCGCCAAATTGCCCATCCGTCTAGGTTTACGTCGATTATTGCATGAGCCGATTGCGGGAATCCGCTTGACCGGAATGTGACATCCGGTGTTCAAGGCCACAAGCGCCGCTCCCTTTACCGGGTCGCGGCGCCGTGGTCCAAACCCACAACACGAACCTTATTAGCCGTTCCAGGAGCGGATTTCCTATGGCTCAGAATTCCTCGCGTCAGGTCGGGCGTCATTTCCTTCACATCCCCGGCCCGACGCCGGTTCCGGACCGCATCTTGCGGGCGATGGACACGCCGATCATCGACCACCGCGGTCCCGAATTCGCCAAGCTGGCGAAGCGGTGCCTCGACGGCATCAAGACCATTTTCAAGACCACCAATCCGGTCATCATCTACACCGCGACCGGCACCGGCGCCTGGGAGGGCGCGCTGACCAACACGCTGTCGGCCGGCGACAAGGTGCTGATGGTCGAGACCGGCCAGTTCGGCACGCTCTGGAAGAAGATGGCCGACAAGCTCGGCCTCAAGAGCGAACTTCTCGCCACCGACTGGCGCACCGGCGTCGATCCGAAGGCGATCGAGAAGCGCCTCGGCGAAGACAAGGCGCACGAGATCAAGGCGGTCTGCGTGCTGCACAACGAAACCTCGACCGGCGCGCTGTCGCCGATCGCCGAGATCCGCAAGGCCATCGACGCGGCCAAGCATCCAGCGCTGCTGATGGTCGACACCATCTCGTCGCTGGCCTCGGCCGACTATCGCCATGACGAATGGGGCGTCGACGTCACCGTTGGCGGCGCGCAGAAGGGCCTGATGCTGCCGCCCGGCATGTCGTTCAACGCCGTCAGCAACAAGGCGCTGGAAGCCAACAAGACGTCGAAACTGCCGAAGTCGTTCCTCGACTGGCAGGACATGCTCAACATGAACAAGTCCGGCTACTTCCCCTACACGCCGGCGACGCTCATGCTGTTCGGCCTCGATGTCGGCATCGAGATGCTGCACGAGGAAGGCCTCGACAACGTGTTCGCGCGCCACGACCGCCTCGCCGAGGCGACGCGCCGCGCCGTCAAGCACTGGGGCCTCGAGATCCTGGTGAAGGACTCCAAGTACTACTCGCCGACCGTCACCGCCGTGCTGCTGCCGGAAGGCTTCAACGCCGACCAGTTCCGCGCCATGGCGCTGGAGACCTTCAACATCTCCTATGGCGCCAGCTTCGGTCCCTTCGCCGGCCGCTACTTCCGCATCGGCCATCTCGGGGACGTCAACGACGCCATGATGCTGGGCTGCCTCGGCGTTACCGAAGTGGCGCTGCAGATGTTCGGCGTGCCGATCAAGACCGGCGGCGTGCAGGCGGCGATGGATTACCTCGTCACCGCGCATGGCGGCAAGACGAAGCAGGCGGCGGAGTAAGGTTCTTGCTTCCCTCTCCCCGTTCTTACGGGGAGAGGGTGGCGAACGAAGTGAGCCGGGTGAGGGGCGGCGAAAGCCCCTCACCCGGCTTTCTCATTTCACTCGAAAGCCGACCTCTCCCCGCTATGCGGGGAGAGGTGAAGAAGAAGCCCACCCATTATTCGCCAGCACGTGCGCCGTGAAGTCGGCGACCGCGGCGAGCGTCGCCTCCGGCGCTTCGCGCTGCGGTGAATGCTTGGTCCCTCGCAGCAGCGCCACTTCGACCGGGCAATAGCACTCACGCTCGGCGACTTCGATCTGCTGCACGGTGCCGTACTGATCGTCCTCGCCCTGCACGATCAGGATCGGCACGCGGATGTAGGCGAGTTGCTCGGTGATGTCCCACTTGCGGAAATCCGGATCGAGCCAGGCATCGTTCCAGCCGCGGAAGGCGTTGTCCGGATCCTTGTGCCAGCGCGCCAGCTTCTGCTTGAGGTCGGTGGTCTCGTAAGCCTGCTTCGCCTCGGCTATCGAAGCGATGCTGACATCCTCGACGAAAAAATGCGGCGCCATCAGGATGAGGCCGCCGAGCCGATGGTCCTGGTGCGAGCCGGCATAGATCGCCGCGATCGAGGCGCCATCCGAGTGGCCGAACAGGATGTGATGCTTGACGCCGATTGTCTCGAGCAGCTTCGGCAGCACGTCGCGCGCCTCAATGTGCATATAGGTCAGCGGCCGCGGCCGCGTGACGGGCGAGGACTGACCATAGCCGGCGCGCGAATAAACGAACACGCCGCAGCCGGTCGCCTGTTGCACCTTGTCCGGAAAATCGCCCCACAGGCCGACGCAGCCGAGCCCCTCGTGCAGCATGACAATAGTCGGTGCCTGATCCGGCCGCGGGCCGATCATGCGGTATTCGAGCGAATGGCCGGCGATGGAGAGGAAGCCGGAGTCGGATAATCTTGCCATGGGTATCAACCTTGATCCGTCACCCTGAGGTGCGCGCCTTCAGGCGCGCCTCGAAGGGCGACGGCCCGCGATTCATTGCCCGTCGATCCTTCGAGGCCCGCGCTCCGCGCGGGCACCTCAGGATGACGGAGTTAGGCCTTGCGCCGCCTCAGGCGGATTGCTCCTCCGCCCTCAACTTGAACCTCTGAATCTTCCCCGTCGCCGTTTTCGGCAGATCGGCGCGGAACTCGATCCAGCGCGGATATTTGTACGGCGCCAGCTTCTGCTTGACGTGCTCCTGCAGCGCCACGACCAGGGCGTCGCTGGCCTTGCCGGCGTCCTTGAGCACGACGAAGGCGCGCGGCTTGATCAGCTTCTGCTCGTCATGCCAGCCGACCACCGCCGCCTCCAGCACGTCCGGGTGCGACGACAACGCCGCCTCGACCTCGAAGGGCGAGACATAGATGCCCGACACTTTGAGCATGTCGTCGGCGCGGCCGCAGCAGATGAAATAGCCGTCCTCGTCCTCGATGTATTTGTCGCCGGACTTGGTCCAGTCGCCCTGAAAGGTGGCGCGCGACTTCTCGCGGTTGGCCCAGTACATCACGGCCGATGTCGGCCCGCGCGAATACATCTCGCCGATCTCGCCCTTCTTCACCGGCTGGCCGTTCTCGCCGACCAGCTTGATCTCGTAGCCCGGCACCGGCTTGCCGGTCGTGCCGTACTTCGTCGCACCGGGTCGGTTGGTGAGGAAGATGTGCAGCATCTCGGTGGTGCCGAGGCCGTCATAGATCGGCACGCCGTAGCGCTCGTCCCATTTGCGCGCGATCTCCTCCGGCAGCGCTTCGCCGGCCGAGATGCAGCGCCGCAATTTCACCTCGGACTTCTGCGGCGCCTTCGGATTGTTGAGAAACGCGGCGTAGAAGGTCGGCACCGCAAAAAACATGGTGATCGGGTGCTGGCGCAGCAGCGCTGCGACGCCATCCGGCGTCGGCCGTTCCGGATTGAGCACAACGGTGGCGCCGACGCTGAGCGGAAAGGTCATGGCGTTGCCGAGACCGTAGGCGAAGAACAGTTTCGCCACCGAATGCACGACGTCGCTCTCCTGCAAGCCGGCGACCGGCGTGCCGTAGAGATCGGCGGTGAGCTTGAGCGAGCCGTGCACATGCACGGCACCTTTCGGCTTGCCGGTCGAACCCGAGGTGTAGAGCCAGAACGCCATGTCGTCGGCGACAGTCGGCGCGGTATAGTCCTCGACATCTTCAGCACCGATCAGGTCCTCGAACAGCCGGTAACCGTGCGGGTTCGTGCCCGAGACGATGACGTGCTCGAGATCGGGGCATTGCGCGATCAGCTTTTCGAAGCGCGGAAACAGCGCCTCCGACACCACCAGCGCCCTGGCCCGGCTGTTGGTGAGCATGAACAGATAATCGTCCTCGGTCAGCAGCGTGTTGACCGGCACGGCGATGATGCCAGCCTTGAGGCAGCCGAGAAACGCGGTCGGCCAGTCGACGGTATCGGTGAGCGCCAGCAGCACCCGCTCCTCGCGGCGGATGCCGAGGCCACGCAGCGCCGCGCCGAAGCGGTTCACGCGGTCGGCCAGCTCGCCGTAGGTGCAGGCGCCGCGAGGATCGATGAAGGCGGGTTTGTTGGCGCGGCCTGCGTCGAGATTGAGCCGCAGCACGTCGGCGGCGAAATTGTAGCTCTGTGGGCTGAAGCCCACCGCCGGATCCGCAGCCGTTTCCGCCGCGATTTTCTCCGCGACCTGCATCTTGTTTTCCTCCCGAAGTATTCGGGTATTATGCAGAAATTGGCGCAAACTGCCTAGCGCAGCATAATTCCAGAATGGGCGCCTTCGGGGAGAGAGACCATATGATTTCGAGCCGCGACCGCATCCTCACCACGCATGTCGGCTCGCTGCCGCGCAACGACAAATTGTCCGACCTGCTGGTGCGCCAGGAACAGGGCCAGCCCTTCGACGCGGCCGAAATGGCGGCCGAGCTCGACAAGGCCGTAACCCATGTCGTCGGCAAGCAGGCCGAGGCCGGCATCGATATCGGCAATGACGGCGAGCAGCAGCGCGTCGGTTTCCAGACCTATGTGCCGCAGCGCATGTCGGGCTTTGCCGGCGTGTCGAACCGGCGGCGCGGCAAGGAGTTCGAGGATTTTCCGGAGCTGGTCGCGAGTCTGGTGCGGCGCTTCCCGCACACCTCGAAACAGCAGAACGCGCCGGAGTGCCAAAGCGAGCTGAAGTATCTCGACGTCAAACCGATCAATGACGAACTGGCGCGCTTCAAGCGCATCGCGTCCGGCAAGTTCGCCGAGACCTTCATGACGGCGCCGTCGCCCGGCATCATCTCCTCGACCATGCTGAACGCGCATTACGACACGCACGACGCCTATCTTGCGGCGCTGGCGCGCGAGATGCGCCACGAATATCTCGCCATCCATAACGCCGGGCTGGTGCTGCAGATCGACGCGCCCGATCTCGCCATGGACCGCACCATGCTGTACCGCGATCTCGACGACGCTCAATTCGTCAAGCGCGTCGAGGCGCATGTCGCGGCGATCAATGCCGGCATCGAGGGCATCCCGGCCGATCGCGTGCGGCTGCATGTCTGCTACGGCAACTGGGAAGGCCCGCATATCTACGACGTGCCGCTCGAAAAGATCCTGCCGGCTTTGTACCAGGCGAAAGTCGGCGCGCTGACCATCGAGTTCGCCAATCCGCGCCACGGCCATGAGTACGCGGCGTTCCGCAAGCATCCGCTGCCCCAGCACATGCTGCTGCTGCCGGGCGTGATCGAAACGACGTCGAATTTCGTCGAGCATCCGGAAGTCGTCGCCCGCCGCATCGAGGATGCGGTGGCCGCCGTGGGCGACCGCGAGCGCGTCATCGCCTCGACCGATTGTGGCTTCGGCACCTTCACCAACCGCGAATGGGTGATCGAGCCGGCGGTGTGGCTGAAGCTGAAGGCGCTGCGTGACGGCGCCGACATTGCCTCGACCCGGCTGTGGGGCAAGAAGGTGGCGTGAGGCTCTGCTGTCGTCCCGGGCGAGCGAAAGCGAGGCCCGGGACCCATAGCCACCGCGCGACCAGAATTGCGATGGCGGTGGTTATGGGTCCCCGCCTGCGCGGGGACGACAAAGGCCGATTCAATTGTCAAATAGCAGACGCGATTGATCGCCCCTGTTGTTAAAGGCCCGGGACGGCCTGCCTTCCTGTCCTTGCCCTCGGAATGCCGAGGGAATGGAGCGCCGCGAAGAGCTGGATGGCCCGCCTTCGCGGGCCATGACGCCGAGGTATTGCTGCCGGGACGACGCGGAATGTCGGGCGGAAAGACATTTCTGCCCGACCCTGTCGCGCCGCCGCCGGCTCGCTATAATGCCGCCCGAGCAACCGGCCACCACCTGCGCCGGCACAACAAATACCGACCGAACGAGGAAGCCCCGATGGACCAGACCGTCCGTAAGATCAGCGCCGAAGACGTGAACCCCCGTCACAACTGGGGCCGCGCTTTGCCCTCGCTCGGCACCAACGGCGTCGATTTCGAGGAGCGCGTCAACTACCAGCGCCTGCACCGCTACCGGCTCGGCCGCGTCAAGCAGGCGCTCGACAAGTCCGAACTCGGTGCCCTCCTCGTCTTCGACGTCAACAACATCCGTTACATCACCTCGACCAAGATCGGCGAGTGGGAGCGCGACAAGCTTTGCCGCTGGGCGCTGCTGACGCGCACCGGCGAGCCGATCCTGTGGGACTTCGGCTCGGCCGCCGTGCATCACAAGCTGTACACGCCGTGGCTGGCGCCGGAGAACTGCAAGGCCGGCCTGATCGGCATGCGCGGCATGGTCGATCCCAAATTCGGCCTGATGAAGAAGCACGCCGGCGAGATCGCCTCGCTGCTCAAGGAAGCCGGCGTCGGCGACATGCCGGTCGGCGTCGATCTCATCGAACCGCCGATGATGTTTGAATTGCAGAAGGCCGGCATCAATGTCGTGGACGGCCAGCAGGTGATGCTGGAAGCGCGCGAGATCAAGTCGCAGGACGAGATCCATCTTTTGAATCGCGCCGCGGCAATGGTGGACGGCGCCTATGACCTCATCAACGAGAAGCTGCGCCCCGGCGTGCGCGAGAACGACATCGTCGCCATGGTCAACGAGTTTCTCTATCGCCACGGCTCCGACGACGTCGAAGCGGTGAACGCCATCTCCGGCGAGCGCTGCAACCCGCATCCGCACAACTTCACCGACCGCATGATCCGCCCCGGCGATCAGGCGTTCTTCGACATCCTGCAGTCGTTCATGGGCTATCGCACCTGCTACTACCGCACCTTCAATGTCGGCCGCGCCACGCCGGCGCAGCACGACGCCTACAAGAAGGCGCGCGAGTGGCTGGACAACGCCATGGAGCGCATCAAGCCCGGCGCCACCACGGCCCATATCGCCGAGGCCTTCCCGACGGCGCAGGAATTCGGCTTCCCGGACGAGACCTCGGCCTTCGGCCTGCAGTTCGCGCACGGCCTTGGCCTGGCGCTGCACGAGCGGCCGGTGATCTCGCGCGTGGTGTCGATGGACCACCCGACCGAAATCAAGGAAGGCATGGTGTTCGCCATCGAGACCTACTGCCCGGCGACCGACGGCTACTCCGGCGCGCGCATCGAGGAAGAGGTCGTGGTCACCGACAAGGGCTGCCGCGTCATCTCGCTGTTCCCGGCGGAAGAACTGCCGATCGCCAACCGGTATTGATATCGCTCGCGGGAACGCACCATGCCGCCGCCCAACTACCCGCGTTACGTCTCGCCGAAGGAGCGCGCGGAAAACCGCGCGCGCCTCATCTCCGTGGCGCTGTGGGGCGGCGCGGCGCTGGCGATTTCGGTGGCGGCGATGCTGTTCGCCTATACCGACCAGGCGCCGCCGTGGCTGCGCAAACTCGCGCTCCAGATCGATGGCACCTTCGGCTTCCCGATCCTCGCCCTGATCCGCGCCATGGCGACCTGAGCGCCCCGAACTTGCGGTTCCGGGCCTACTCCTCATGGAACCAAAGCGCCGCCTCGACGCTTGAAAGCCAAAGTCCTGCATCGAGGAGATCAAAATGGCTGAGGGCAGCAGTGGGAATGGCGTGCTGGGCGTTCTCGTCGGCGCGCTGATCGTGGTGATGGTGGGCGCCGGCGTGCTCTACGCCACCGGCAATCTGGGCAACGGCGGCAGCAAGACGGTGAAGGTCGAACTGCCGAAGGTCGGCACCACCGGGACCGCCAAATAGTTTCAGGCTTCTTGCTTAAGCGCCGGCCGGCCCGCGAGGATCGGCCGGCGTTTCCATGTGAGCGACGTTGACCGTCATGGTCCGCGAAGGCGGACCATCCAGCACTTTAAGGGAATGGCTGGATCACCCGCTTGCGCGGGTGATGACGTCTGAGAGCACGGGCGATGACGCGTTGAGCGCTACGCCGCCCGCACCCGCGCGATGAAGTCCTGCGCCTCGGCCTGCAACGCCGCGGCCTGGCGATTGAGATCAGCGGCGGCGTTCTGGATCTCGACGGCTCCGTTGCGCGTGCGGCTGGCGAATTCAGTAACGCCCTCGATGGTCTGCGACACTTGGCGCGTGCGCACCGCGGCGCCCTCGACGGTCTGTGCGATGCGCTGCGTCGCCTCGCTCTGCACGCTGACCGCCTCGGTGATGGCACGCGCGACCGTGTGGATACGGGCGATCGCCTGGGAGATCGATTGGGTCGTGTCGCGCACGCCGTCGATGACGCCGCCGACCGTTTCAGTCTTGCTGCGGATGCTGGCGAGCGCCTGCGTCGTCTGCGTCGCCAGCGACTTGACCTCCTGCGCCACCACGGCAAAGCCGCGCCCGGCCTCGCCGGCGCGCGCCGCCTCGATGGTGGCGTTGAGCGCCAGGAGGTTGGTCTGGCTGGCGATGGCGTGGATCATGCCGATGACCTTGTCGATGTCGCCGACGGTCTGCGTCAGCTCATCGACGTTCGACACCGCCACCTCGGCGCGACGCGAAGCCTCGGTGACGGCGCCGCCCGCGCTGGTCAGTTGCAGATCGATATCGTGCATCGAGGCCGACAACTCATCGACCGCCGCCGACACGGTGCCGGCGACCTCGGTCGTTTCCTGCGCCACCACCGACGCCGTGCCGGCATGGCGGCCGGATTCGTCGGCGACGTCGCCCATCGCCTGCGCCGACCGGTCGAGTTCGGACGCGGAGCGGGCGAGCGCGGCGGCGACCTTGAGGATCTTGGTTTCGAAGTTGCGGGCGAACTGTTCGAGCGCCTGGCGCTTGTCGGCGGCGGCTTGTTCGCGGGCCCGGTGACGCTGCATCTGCGCCTCATTGAGCGCCGCGGCGTTGTCGCGAAACACCAGCACGGCGCGCGCCATGGTACCTACTTCGTCGCCGCGCCTGAGGCCCTCGATCGGCGCATCGAGCCGACCTTGCGCGATCTCGTGCATGACACGGGCGAGCCGGCGCAGCGGCCGCGCCACGGCGCGGTGCGCCAGGATCATCGCCAGCAGGATGGTGGTCAGCGTGCCGCCGACCAGCATGAAGGTGAGCAACCGGTAGGTGTGCGCCTTCTGCGCGCTCGCCGCCTCGACCGCGGTGCGCACCTGGCCGCCGAGAATATCGATCAGCCGGTTCATGCTGGTGGTGGCATCGACCAGAGCCGGATCGAACCTGAACTCGAGCAGGTGACGCGCGGTCTCCTGGTCGCCGATCTTGATGGCGATCTGCACCTGGTTGGCGACGTCGTTGACGAGATCGAGACGGCGGATCATGCCGCGCACGTCGTCGGCGCGGGCCGGCAGCGCCGTGACGACTTCGTCGAGCCAGTGCTGGGCCGAGGCATATTGACCGGCGCGCTCGTCGATCGCCTCGCGCATGGTGTCGGGATCGCCGGTCGAGGCCATCTTGTAGGTGGCGAGGCCGAGCGACTCCGCGGCGATCTTGGATTCGGTGAGGATCAGCCGGACGGGCGCGATCTCGCGGGTGATCACGTCGTTGATGCGGTCGATCTCATGCAGGCTGCGCAGGCTGTACCAATTGGCGGTCGCGGACAGGATGCCGAGGGCGCCGATGAGCAGCATCGCCTTGGCGGCGATCGGCAAACGAAGCGAAGATGCGCGGAGCATCGAAAGTCCTGGCGGCGGGAGAGGCAAAGCGGGAACGCGCGGGTTCTAGCCGCCGAGTGTTCCCGATTGCTTAATGGGAGAGTCACGCAACCGTCGTCATGGCCCGCGCCGGCTTTGTCACAATCGCGGTGCGCGGTTGCCCCGGGGACGCGGCCGGAACCTAAATAACAGATTTTGTTACGGCTTATTTACTTGAGCCGGCGGCAACAAAGCCGTTGATTTATCGTGTTGTGCGCAAAGCCGTCGTTCTCCCGTCGCGCGGGAAAGGACAGGCGGCCGAATCCTCCACACCTGTGCAACAAGGGCTCCCGCGAGGGAGCCCTTTTTTTATTGCGTGTCGCGCCCTCGCGAACGCGACTATTCGAGGCCGGTGCCCACCTTGACGTTCTCCGGCTCGAGCTTCATGCCGGCGGCGAGCGCCATGGTCTCCATCAGCGCGGCGAAGTCCTTCTGCAAATAGGCTTCCGGATCCTTCTGCAAGGTGGCGGCGCCGAAATGGCTTTGCAGCACTTCGCGCGTCGCCGCCGTCACCGGCATCGGCACGTCGAATTCGCGGCCGAGCTCGAGGCCGAGGTCGAGATCCTTGCGCAGCAGCTCCGGCGTGAAGGTCGTGGTCCAGTCGAGATTGACCAGAGCCGGCGATTTGTACTTCGTGAACATCGAGCCCATGACGCCGTTGTTCATGAAGGCGAGGAAGGCGTGGCGCGGCACACCCATCTTGTTGGCGAGCAGCGTGATCTCGATCAGGTTCTCGATGACGACGCCGAGCATGACGTTGTGCGCGATCTTGCAGACGCGGGCGAGATCGCCGTCGCCGACATAGGCGACGCCCTGCGGCGCCACGACCTCGAGCAGCGGCTTGACCGCGTTGGCGGCGCCCTCATCGCCCGACACCACCGTGGACAGCTTGCCGGCCTTGATCACCTTGGCGTTGCCGGACACCGGCGCGCAGACGTAATCGGCGCCGGCCGCCATCAGCTTGCGGCGCACCTCGACGGAATCGTCGATCGAGATGGTCGAGCAATCGACCACGACCTTCGGCGCCTTGCCGCCGGATGCGAGCACGCCGTTCGGTCCGAAATAAACCTCGTCGAGATCCTTGCCGGTGGAGACGATCGAGAACACGACGTCGAGCCCGGCGAGATCGGACAGCTTGTCGGCGATCCTGGCGCCGCTCTTGGCGAGCGGCTCGGCCTTGGCGCGCGTGCGATTCCACACGGTGACGTCGTGGCCGGCCTTGAGCAGACGCTCCGCCATCGGCGCGCCCATGCGGCCAAGGCCGATCCAGCCGATCTTCTGCGTATTCTTCGCCATTCCCGTTCGCTCCCTTGGCTTCGATGCCGCGTTCGCCGCGGCCATTATCGTTTATCTCGCCATCGGCTTTAGCGTTTCCGACGGCGATACGCCAGTGGTGGGCAGCAATGCTGCCGCGCCGGGCGTCGGGCTGCTATAAAGCGCGTGCGTGCCCACCCGCACGTTTCGCGCCGCAAGACTTAGCCGCAAGACTTAGAGGAATACCCCATGACCGTGACCATCCCCGCCCGCAGCAAGTCCGAGCCGCGCGTCGAGGATGACGCGCTGGTGCGAGGCGCCGGCCGCTTCATGGACGACCCGCGGCCGCCCGGTCAGGCCTACGCCGCCTTCGTGCGCTCGCCGCACGCCCATGCCCGCATCCTTGCGGTGCGCACCGACGCGGCGGAAAAAGCCAAGGGCGTGATCGGCGTGCTCACTGCCGCCGATATGAAGGCCGCCGGCGTCGGCTCGCTGTCGCGGCACAATCCGCTCACCGGCCGCGGCGGCGTCAAGCTGGCGATGCCGTTCCGCCCGGCGCTGGCCGGCGACAAGGCGATGCACGGCGGCGATCCGGTGGCGATGGTGGTGGCGGACACCTTGGCGCTGGCGCTCGACGCCGCCGATCTCGTCGAGGTCGATTACGAAGAACTCACGCCGGTCGTCGATCTCGACCAGGCGATGAAGGCCGACACGGTGCTCTACGACGAAGCGCCCGGCAACGTCGCCGTCGATTGGCCGGGCATGAAGGAAGACAAGGACAACGAGCAGGCCGTCGCCGACCTGATCGCCAAGGCCGCGCATGTCGCCAAGGTCACCGTCACCAACCAGCGCATGGTCGTCGCCTCGATGGAGACGCGCGGCGCGACCGGCGTTTACGACAAGGCTGCCGACCACTACACGCTCCATGCCAGCTCGCAGGGTGCCGACACGATGCGCGGCATGGCCGCCTCGATCATGGGCCTTGCCGACAACAAGCTGCGCGTCGTCACGCCGGACATCGGCGGCGCCTTCGGCATGAAGACGCCGGTCTATCCGGAATATATCGCGGTGCTGGTGGCGGCAAAGAAACTCGGCCGCCCGGTGCACTGGATGTCGACGCGCTCGGAGGCCTTCGTCACCGATACGCAGGCGCGCGACACCGTGACCCATGTCGAACTCGCCTGCGACGACAAGGGCAAGTTCACCGCGCTGCGCGTGCGCCATCTGTGCAACCAGGGCGCCTATGTCTCCAATGCCGGCGTGCAGATCAACACCGTCAATTTCTGGCGCTGCCTGCCGGCGATGTACGACATCCCGAAGATGGACGTGTCGGTCGCCTGCTATTTCTCCAACACGATTCCGATCGGGCCGTATCGCGGCGCCGGGCGGCCGGAAGCGAACTTCGCGCTGGAGCGGGCGGTCGAGGAAGCCGCGCGGCTCCTGAAAATGGACCCGGCGCGGCTGCGCAAGAAGAACCTGATTCCGGCCAAGGCCATGCCGTTCAAAACGCCGATCCAGACCTACGATTCCGGCGACTTCCCCGCCATTGTCGATCGGGCGCTCAAGCTCGCCGACTATGACGGCTTTGCCAAACGCAAGCGCGAAGCCGCCAAGCGCAGGAAGCTGCGCGGCATCGGCATCTCCTGCATGCTCGAACACGCCGGCTCGATGCCGGGCGAGATGGCGTCGGTGAGCTTTCCCGGCGGCGACAAGTTGATCCTCGGCTGCAACGTGCAATCGACCGGACAGAGCCACGCCACCGTGTTCGGCCGCCTGCTGGCGGCCAAGCTCGGTATCGACGCCAAGACCATCGAGCATCGTCACGGCGACACTGATCTCGGTGTCTCCGGCTTTCCGTCGGTCGGTTCGCGCTCGGCAATGTGCGCCGGCTCGGCCATCGTCGTCACCGCCGACCTGATGCTGGAGAAGGCGAAGAAGACGGCCGCCGCCGCGCTCGAAGCATCGGAGAGCGACATCCAGTATCGCGACGGCCTGTTCGAAGTGGTCGGCACCGACCGCCGCATCGGCTTGTTCGAGGTGGCGCAGCGCGCGCAGGCGGCGGGCGAGTCCCTCGACACCAAGGGCAAGGCCGAGGCGCCGCTGACGTTTCCCAATGGCTGTCACATCGCCGAGGTCGAGATCGATCCCGACACCGGGCATTTCGACATCGTCACCTACACGGCGGTCGACGACTGCGGCAACGTGCTCGACCAGATCGTCGTCGAAGGCCAGGTGCAGGGCTCGATCGCCAACGGCCTTGGCCAGGCGCTGACCGAGAACGCGGTGTACGACACCGGCAGCGGCCAGCTCGTCACCGGCTCGTTCATGGATTACGGCATGCCGCGCGCCCACGACATGCCGGTCGAACTGCGCGAGGCGACGCATCCGGTGCCGTCCACCACCAACCCGCTCGGCGTCAAGGGCACCGGCGAAGCCGGCACCACGGCGGCGATCGCCGCGGTGATGAACGCGATCTCCAACGCCGTGCCGAACGGCGCCGCCGATGCCATGGACATGCCGGCGACGCCGGCCAAGGTCTGGGCGGCGTGTCAGCGAGGGATGGGGAAGTAACCTCACTGTCGTCCCCGCGCAGCCTTACTGTCGTCCCCGCGCAGGCGGGGACCCATATCCCCTGCGCTCGTTGGTGAGCACAGGCGAAGAAGAAACGCCCGCATCACTGACGACTTCTGCTGCGGCGGATGGGTCCCCGCCTGCGCTCGTTGGTGACCGCAGCGAAAGAAGGCAACGACGTCATCACTGACGGCTTCTGCTGCGGCGTATGGGTCCCCGCCTGCGCGCGGACGACAGATAACAAACAAAACGGCCGGGCGATGAGCCCGGCCGTTGTCATGTGAAGCGCTGGATCGTCCGCCTGCGCGGACGATGACTTAAGCCTGGCTGATGAACTTCGTGTTCAGATACGCCTGCAGGCCTTCGATGCCGCCTTCCGAGCCGTAGCCGGAATCCTTGATGCCGCCGAACGGCGTTTCCGGCGTCGAGATCATCACCGAGTTGATGCCAACCATGCCGGCCTGGATGGCGTCGCCGACGGCGTTGGCGGTCGCCGACGAGTTGGTGAAGGCATAGGAGGCAAGACCGAACGGCAGCGAGTTGGCGCGCTCGACCACTTCGTCGAAGGTCTTGAACGGCACGATCGGCGCCAGCGGCCCGAACGGCTCTTCGGTCATGATCTTGGAGTCGTCCGGAATGTCGGTGATCACCGTCGGCTCGAAGAAGAAGCCCTGGTTGCCGTGACGGTTGCCGCCGGCGGCGATCTTGCCGCCACGCGCCTTGGCGTCGTTGACGAAGGACTCCATCGCGTCGAGCCGGCGCGGATTGGCGAGCGGGCCCATCTTGGTGTCCTTGTCGAGGCCGTCGCCGAGCGTCAGGCCCTTGGCGTATTCGACGAAACGTTCGACGAACTTGTTGTAGCTCTTCTCCTGCACGTAGAAGCGCGTCGGCGAGATACAGACCTGGCCGGCGTTGCGATACTTGAAGGCGGCGATGGTGTCGGCCGCCTTGATCGGATCGGCATCGTCAAACACCAGCACCGGCGAATGACCGCCGAGCTCCATGGTGGCGCGCTTCATGCCGCGCGCGGCGAGCGCCGCCAGATGCTTGCCGACCGGCACCGAGCCGGTGAACGACACCTTCTTGATAATGTCGGAGGGAATGATGTGCTCCGACACTTCGGCCGGCACGCCGAACACGAGATTGAGCACGCCCGCCGGCAGACCGGCATCGGCGAAGCACTTGACCAGCTCGACGCAGCCGCCCGGCACTTCTTCCGAGGCCTTGATGATGAGCGTGCAGCCCGCCGCCAGCGCGCCGGCGATCTTGCGGATCGGCGTCAGCGTCGGGAAATTCCACGGCGTGAAGGCGGCGGCGACGCCGACCGGCTCCTGCGTGACGATCTGGCGGATGCCTTTCATGCGGCCCGGCACGATGCGGCCGTAAGCCCGGCGGCCTTCCTCGGCGTACCAGTCAGTGATGTCGGCGGAGGTCATCACCTCGATGCGCGATTCCGGAAACGGCTTGCCCTGCTCCTGCGTCTGCACGCGCGCGATGTGATCGGCGCGCTCGCGCATCAGGTTGGCGGCCTTGCGCAGGATCGCCGAGCGGTCATAGGCCGAGGTCTTGCTCCAGGTCTTGAACGCCTTGTCGGCAGCGGCCAGCGCGTTGTCGAGATCGGCCTTGGAGGCGTGCGGCAGCTTGGCCAGCACCTTGCCGGTCGCCGGATTGATGACGTCTTCGCTCTTGCGGTTCTCGGCGCCGTGCCACTGCCCATCGATATAAAGCTTGAGATCGGTATACATGCGAACCTCGTCGTTTCCGGTGATCGAAGGAAAATCTCGGGGCGTGCCTTAGCACTTTCAACCGCAACCGGCCACCGCGCCGGTCCGCCGCACCCGCCCTTGATGCAACGCAGCAATGACGCCACGAATGATATTTCGCGAGCGTGCCGAAGCCTGCGGCTTCAGGTACCGGTGAATTTCGGCTTGCGCTTTTCCATGAAGGCCTGACGGCCCTCGATGTAGTCCCTGGACGCAAAGCAGGCCTGCACCATGGCCTCGGACTTTTCCATGTCGCGGTCGGCGGCGTCCTTGAGGATGTCGTTGACGATGAACTTGATGGAGTCGACGGTCAGCGGCGCGTTGCCGGCGATGGTGTCGGCATAGTCGCCGACGTAGCTCTCGAGTTCGCCGTCCCGCACGACGCGGTTGACGAGGCCCATCTCCTTGGCCTCCTGCGCGGTGAATTGCCGCGCCGTGTAGAAGATCTCCTTGGCATAGGACGGGCCGACGACATCGACCAGCTTCTTGACGCCGGAATAGCGATAGCCAAGCGACAGCTTGGCCGCCGGCACCGCGAACTTCGAGGCTTCGGTGCAGATGCGCATGTCGCAGGCGAGCGCCAGCCCGACGCCGCCGCCGATGCAATAGCCGCGGATCATGGCGATGGTCGGCTTGGGGAAATTGTAAAAGGCGCCGTAAGCGCGATCGACCGCCTCGTTGTAGCGGTCCGACGCCGCCTTGCTGGCGCGCTCGTCCGCGAACTTGGAGATGTCCGCGCCCGACACGAAAGCCTTGCCGCCGGCGCCGGTGACCACGACGACACGGATGTTGGCGTCGTTCTTGAACTCGTCGAGATAGCCCTCGGCCGCTTCCCACATGTCGAGCGACACGGCGTTGTGCCGTTCGGGATTGTTGAAGGTGAGATAGCCGACCTGACCTTCCTTGCGGGACAGCATCTTGTCGGTCTTCACGGGGGCGTTCATTCTGCAAGTCCTTCTCTGCATCAGACCGTCATCCTTCGAGGGCCGCGCCATCGCGCGGCCACCTCAGGATGACGGATTAGCTACACCGCCTTCGCGTCGTGAAGCGCGGCAATCTCGGCATCGGCGAAACCGAACTCCTTGAGCACCTCGTCGGTATGCTCGCCCTGCTTGGGCGGCGTGGCGGCGATCTTGCTCGGCGTGCGCGACAACGCGAAGGGCTGGCCGACGAAGACTTGCGTCTCGCCGTTCGGCTTCTTGGCGTCCCACGCCATCTTGAGATGCTTGACCTGCTCGTCGGCGAACACCTGATCGATCGAATAGATCGGGCCGGACGGCACGCCGGCCTTTTCGAACAGCGCGATCCATTCGGCGCTGGTCTTGTGCGCGGTCTTCTCGGCGATCACCGCGTTGCAGGCCGCACGGTTCTTCGAGCGCAGGCTGTTGGTCTTGAAATCCGGATTGGCGATCAATTCCGGCGCACCGATGGCGTTGCACAGGCGCTCCCAGATCACCTGGCCGGCGGCGGCGATATTGATGTAGCCGTCGGCGGTTTTGAACACGCCGGTCGGGATCGTGGTCGGATGATCGTTGCCGGCCTGCCCGGCGACTTCCTGCTGTTGCAGCCAGCGCGCCGCCTGGAAGTCGAGCATGAAGATCTGCGCCTGCAACAGCGAGGTGTTGACCCACTGGCCCTCGCCCGAGACTTCGCGCTCGAGCAACGCGGTCTGAATGCCGAGCGCGCAGAACAAACCGGCGCACAGATCGGCGACCGGGATGCCGACGCGCATCGGGCCGCGGCCCGGCTCGCCGGTGATCGACATCAGCCCGCCCATGCCTTGCGCGATCTGATCGAAGCCGGGGCGGTCGCGATACGGGCCGTCCTGGCCGAAGCCGGAAATGCTGGCGAGGACGATGCGCTTGTTGACCTTCTTCAGTGACTCGTAGTCGATGCCGAGACGGTCCTTTACGTCGGGACGGAAGTTCTCGACGACGACATCGGCTTTCTCGACCAGACGCTTGAAGGCGGCGAGGCCCTGCGGCGATTTGAGATCGAGCGTGACCGAGCGCTTGTTGCGATGCAGGTTCTGGAAGTCGGCATTGTCACGCGGCCCGCCCGGACCTTCGCCCTTCTCCAGATGCGGCGGCGTCTCGATCTTGATGACGTTGGCGCCCCAGTCGGCGAGCTGGCGGACGCAGGTCGGACCTGAGCGTACCCGGGTAAGGTCGAGGATGGTGAAGCGGGATAGAGCCGTAGAGGCCCGGGGAAACGGCATATTTCAAGCTCCGGCGGTCAAAAACGTCACGAAAACAAGGCCCGAGACCATCCCCGATCCGGACCCGGATGTCTATTCGCAAGGAATGGCGGCGTCCGGCAGGGTTCCGTTCACGATCCCGACGATATGGCCGAAACCCGCCTTGAAATGAACACGCCGGGCTGTCATATCAGCCCTGCGGATGAAGGCTCGATTCGAGCCTCTTTGCGGGCTGCGTGCACGAATTTCATTCACACCGATTTTCGCCCCGCCTTTTCCGCCTCACCTGAACCGACACGGCAACCCTGGCAACGCGGGATGTCTTGAAACCCCGATCCGCCGTGCGCGCGAGGCGCGCCCGGTCGTGTCGCCGTATTAGAAAAGAGACGTTTTGACGAACTTCAACGATTTCGGCCTCGCTGAGCCGATCCTCCGTGCCCTCACCGAGGAAAACTACACGACCCCCACCCCGATCCAGGCCCAGACCATTCCCTTCGCGATGCAGGGCCGCGACATCATCGGCATCGCGCAAACCGGCACCGGCAAGACCGCGTCCTTCGCGCTGCCGATCCTCAACCACATCACCAAGATGCGCATGCGCCCGGCGCAGAAGTCGGCGCGCGTGCTCGTGCTGTCGCCGACCCGCGAACTGTCCGGCCAGATCGCCGACTCGTTCCGCGCTTATGGCCGTCACATCCGTCCGCTCGCGGTCGAACTCGCGATCGGCGGCGTGCCGATCAACCGCCAGTCGCGCGGCATGGCGCGCGGCGCTGAAGTGCTGGTGGCGACGCCGGGCCGTCTGCTCGATCTCGTCAACCAGCGTTCGGTGAATTTGCAGCACGTCGAGATCCTGGTGCTCGACGAAGCCGACCGCATGCTCGACATGGGCTTCATCCGCGACATCCGCAAAGTCGTGGCCATGCTGCCGAAGCAGCGCCAGACCTTGTTCTTCTCCGCGACCATGCCGGGCGAAATCGCCAAGCTGGCCGGCGAAATGCTCAACGATCCGGCCAGCGTTTCGGTGACGCCGGAATCGACCACGGTCGAGCGCATCACGCAGAGCGTGATCCTCACCGATCGCGCCTCGAAACCGGGCCTTTTGGTGGATGTGCTCAAGACCGAGACCATCGACCGCGTCCTGGTGTTCACGCGCACCAAGCACGGCGCCGACAAGGTGGTGAACCAGCTCGAGAAGAACGGCTTCGCCGCCGCCGCCATCCACGGCAACAAGTCGCAGAACCAGCGCGAGCGCGTGCTCGGCCAGTTCCGTGACGGCTCGCTGCGCATCCTGATCGCCACCGACATCGCCGCCCGCGGCATCGACGTCGACGGCATCAGCCATGTGGTCAATTACGATCTGCCGAACATTCCGGAATCCTACGTCCACCGCATCGGCCGCACCGCGCGCGCCGGCCGCGACGGCGTCGCCATCTCGTTCTGCGATCACGAAGAGAACGCCTTCCTGCGCGACATCGAGCGCACCATCCGCATCAAGATCCCGTCGACCAACAAGCGCACCGGCGGCGGCATTCGCCCGGCCGGCGAGCCGGCCGGCCATCATCACGCCAACGGCCGCAACGGCGAAAACCGCCATCGCGGTCGCGGCGGCAACGGCCAGAGCCGGGGTCACCAGAACGGCGGCCAGCGCAACGGCCACGGCCATAGTCACGGCGGCCAAGGTCGCGCGGAGCAGCCCCAGCGCGCCCAAGGTCAGCACAATGGCGGTCAGCACAAGGGCGGTCAGCACACGGGCGGCCACCAGAACGGCGGCCAACGGCCGGCCGCTGCTGCGGCCGGGACCGGCCAGGGCAAGGACATCGGCGGCATGAAATTCATGCAGCGGGGGCCGAACCGGCCCCGCAGCCACGCGCCGCGCTAAGACCGACCGCAATAAATCCCCGTCCCGAGACCAATTCAGCCAAATTCGGTCTTGGGGCGGGATCACTTTTTCGGATAAAGGTAGCCCGCCCCACGGCGGCTGACCGGGAGAGGATTTGGATGCCCAAAGAAGAAATGCTGGAATTCGACGGCACGGTGACCGAAGTGTTGCCGGACGGCAATTTCCGGGTGAAGCTCGATAACGAACACGAGGTGCTGGCTTACACCGCCGGCAAGATGCGCAAATTCCGCATCCGTACCGGCGTCGGCGACCGCGTCATCGTGGAAATGTCGCCCTACGACCTGCAGCGCGGCCGCATCAGTTTCCGCCACAAGGGCGACGCTCCGACATCGGCGCCGGCGCAGCGAAGGCCGAATTTCCGCCGCCGTTAGCTTCTCCAATGTCCCGGCCCTCAAAAGCCGGGACTTGTCGTTTCCGGGGGCAGTATCAGCGCCGGTCGGGCGCATAGCGGAGCGCCGGACGCGATGATGAAAACCTCCCCCCTCGCCTTCCTGTTCGCAATCCTGCTCGCCGCCACCACGGCGCTGGCGCAGACCCCCGAGCCGGCGGCCAAGCCACAAGCTCAGAAGGCGCAGGAGCAAGGCCCCGGCATTCTCAAGCTGCTGCCGGCCGACGCCGTCACCCAGCACGCGATCGACACGCCGCAAGGCCGCATCGACTATACCGCGACCGCCGGCACGCTCGCCTTCTACGACCAGTCCGGCACGCAGAGCGCCTCGGTGTTCTACACCGCCTATGTCGCCAAAAACCGCGGCGCCAACCGGCCATTGACCTTCGCCTTCAATGGCGGCCCGGGCGCGGCTTCCGCCTTCCTCAATCTCGGCGTCGTTGGTCCGCGCATTCTCGCCATCGGCGGCAACGGCCATGACGCGACGCGCGCCGAGCTTCGCGACAATCCGGGGACCTGGCTCGCCTTCACCGATCTGGTGCTGATCGATCCGGTCGGCACCGGCTGGAGCCGCGCCGCCAAGAGCGACGACGCCAAGAACTTCTGGGGCGTGCGCAGCGACGCCGAGGCGATGGCCAAGGCGATCGCGCTCTATGTCACGCACAACAACCGCGGCTCCTCGCCGAAATATCTGCTCGGCGAAAGCTATGGCGGCTTCCGCGCGCTGAAGACGGCGCGCGCGCTGCTGCGCGACCAGGGCCTCGCGGTGAGCGGCATCGTCATGCTGTCGCCGCTGCTCGAGGGCTGGCTGACTTTCGGTGACGACACCTCGGCCTTGCGCGCGGCGCTGCAACTGCCCTCGCTTGCCGCCGCGGAGCTCGAGCGCAAGCACGCCTTCAGCCTGGAATCGCAGGTCGCGGCGGAAAACTTCGCCATGACCGATTACCTCACCATGCTCGCCGGCCGGCCGCCGCAGGGCGAGGCCGCGCAGAAATTCTACGGCCGCGTCGCCGATCTCACCGGCGTGCCGCAGGCGACGATCGCCAATGCCCGCGGCTTCATCAATGATTTCGTCAAGACGGTG
>JAHCKG010000029.1 GCA_026125895.1 Pseudolabrys sp.
CACGCCGACCTCGTTGAACAGGTCGATCCATTCGGCGCTGGTTTTGGTCTTGGTGCGCGCCTCGATCGCGGCGTTGAGCGGATCGCGGTTCTTCGAGCGCAGCGCGCTCGTCTTGTAATCGGGATTGTCCAGCAATTCCGGCGCGCCGATGGCATTGCAGCAGCGCTCCCACATCACCTGGCCGGTCGAGGCGATGTTGATGTGGCCGTCCTTGGTCCTGAACACGCCGGTCGGGATCGCGGTCGGGTGGTTGTTGCCGGCCTGCTTGGGCACCTCGTGCGCCTGCAGCCAGCGCGCGGCCTGGAAGTCGAGCATGAAGATCTGCGCCTGCAGCAGCGAGGTCGACACCCACTGGCCTTCGCCGGAGACTTCGCGCTCCAACAGCGCGGTCATGACGCCGAGCGCGCAGAACAGGCCGGCGGACAGGTCCGCGACCGGGATGCCGGCGCGCACCGGACCCTGGCCCGGCAGACCGGTGATCGACATCAGCCCGCCCATGCCTTGCGCGATCTGGTCGAAGCCCGGCCGGTCGCGATAGGGGCCGTCCTGGCCGAAGCCGGAGATGCTGGCGAGCACGATGCGCTTGTTCACGCTCTTCAGCGACTCGTAGTCGATGCCGAGGCGATCCTTGACGTCGGGCCGGAAGTTCTCGACCACGACGTCGGCCTTCTCGACCATGCGCAGGAACGCCGCCTTGCCCTGCGGTGACTTCAGGTCGAGCGTGACGCTGCGCTTGTTGCGGTGGAGGTTCTGGAAGTCCGGCCCCTGGCGCGGGCCGCCCGGCCCCTCGCCCTTTTCCAGATGCGCCGGCGTCTCGATCTTGATGACGTTGGCGCCCCAGTCGGCGAACTGGCGCACGCGGTCGGACCCGAGCGCACCCGCGTCAGGTCGAGGACGGTGAAGCGCGACAGCGCGGTGGATGCTCTGGGGTACGGCATGACCGACGGCTCCAAACCAGCCCGGAAACGGCTCGAGGGCGGCTTTTCTCGCAATTTATGCGAGACATTCCCCGATTAGCCGGGGCTTGTCCATCCGAGCCCGTCTCACGCCTTGGCCAGTCCGCTCAACAGCAGCGCGACGGACCGGCGCAGATCGGCCACGCCACGGTCGATCGGCAGAGCGCCGTCCGCCAGCCAGCGGCGCAGTTCGGCGCGGACGATGGCGAACACCACGGCGGCCGCCGCCTTCGGCTCGATGTCCGTCCTGAGTTCGCCGCGGTCCTGCCCCAGCGCGATCATCCGGCCGATCGTTTCAACGACCGAGTCCAGCAGCGCGCGGCAGCGCCGGGCCTGCGCGCCGTCGTCGAAAAATTGCAGCTCACGCAGCACGATCATCGACAGCGTCCGCTCCTCACCGAAATAGGCATAGTGGGCGCGCAGGACGGCGCAGAAATTGTCGAGAAAAGGCGCCGCCGGATCGACCCTGGCGGCGGATGCCGCCAGCATCGTCTCCAGCTCGTCGTTGATGCACAGAAACAGCAGATCCCGCTTGTTGGCGGCATAGGCGAACACGGTGCCGAGGCCGACCTGCGCCAGATCGGCCACCTGGCGCACCGTGGCGTCCTCGAAGCCCTGGGTCACGAACAGCGTCCGCGCGGCCGTTTTGATGCGCCGCAGCTTGTCGAGCTTGTTGCGCTCGCGCAGCCCCATGGTGGCGCCGTCGCTCGCTGCCGCCGTCATGTCCGCGCCCTTTCCATTCCAAACCGCCCGGTATCGCGACCGCCCCCTGACCCCGGGCGGCCCGTCATTGACTGATAAAACCGAACATGTTCTATTTTGATCAAACTACAATAATTTCATAGGGGGAGAAACTCACCATGGCAAATGCATCGGCGTCTGTCGCGCGCGAGCGCGTCTATTTCGGCTGGTGGCTCGTCGTCGGGACGATGATCTGCCAGATCTTCTCGACCTCCGCCGTCTCCTTGTTCAGCTTCGGCGCCTTCATCGCACCGCTCGAACAGGAATTTCACTGGACGCGCGCCCAGGTGTCGTTCGCGGCGGCCATCATTTCCTACGCGCTGATCTTCGCCAACTTCATCCAGGGATTTCTGCTCGACCGGTTCGGACCGCGCCGCCTGCTGCTGACGACGGTTCCCCTGTTCTCGCTCGTCATCGCCTCGTTCTACTTTCTGCCGGCCAACCTGCCGCTGTTCTATCTTCTGTGGGTGGTGGCCATCTTCTGCGGCCCCGGCAATTTCGCCACCACGCACGCCAAGCTCGACGCCGCGTGGTTCGACCGCAATCTCGGCATCGCCGTCGGCATCACCGCCGCGGGCATCGGCATCGCCGGCGTGGTGCTGCCGATCCTGGCGCAGACGCTGATCGCGCAGTTCGGCTGGCGCGGCGCCTATGTCGGCCTCGCCGTGGTCGCGCTGATCGTGGTCTATCCGATCTGCCTGGGACTGATCTACGACAAGCCGTCCGACAAGGGGCTGACCATTCCCGGCAGCGCGGGATCGTCCAATCCGGTGTTCGGCGACACCTTCCGCGAAGCGGTCCGCCGCAAGGCATACATCCTGATGGCGGTCGCGTTCCTGCTGCTCGGCTTCGTCAGCAGCGCCATCCTCGTCCATCAGATCCCGATGCTGATCGATTCCGGCTGGACCCCGCAGCGCGCGGCGCTGGTCGCCTCGGTCTTCGGCATTGCGATGATCTGCGCGCGGCTGGTGGTCGGATTGACGCTCGACCGCTTCTTTGCGCCTTACGTTCTGATCGCGTGCATCGTCGCCGCCATCGTCGCGCTCACGATCTACGCGGCGGGGTTGCGCGACAATATCGCCTTCCTGTGCGCGCTGCTGATCGGAACGATCGTCGGCGCCGAGTTCGATTTCCTCGGTTACGCGCTGCGCCGCTACTTCGGCACGCGCGCCTATGGCAAATTGTACGGGTCGATCTACGCGATCTTCAGTCTGGGCGGCGGCATCGGCGTCGCCGCGCTCGGCATCAGCCGCACGGCGTTCGGCTCCTACGCTTACGGCCTCTGGATCGCCGATGCCTGCGCCGTCATCGCGCTGCTGCTGGTCGCGCAACTCGGCGCCTACACCTACCAGCCGCAGGCGCGTTCCTGAGATGAAAGTCGACAGTGACCTGTTCGTCACGATGAGCGATGGGGTGCGGGTGGCGCTTCGGGTCTATCGGCCCGACGCGCCGGGCCGCTATCCGGCGCTGTTCGCCGCCTCGCCCTATCGATACGACAACGACGACGTGCCCGAAACCGGCGCATTTCTCTGGCACGAGATCGGGCCGCTGCGCTGGTACGTCGAGCAGGGCTACGCCTATGTCCGGCTCGATATCCGCGGCACCGGCCGCTCCGGTGGCGACTATAATTTCTACGACCGCCGGGAGCGGCGCGATCTCCACGAGGTGATCGAATGGATCGCGGCGCAGTCCTGGTCGAACGGCCGGGTCGGCGGCTTCGGCCAGTCGTATTACGCGCGCGCGCAGTGGTGCATGGCCGCCGAGCGGCCGCCGCATCTCACCTGCATCGCACCCTATGACGGCCACACCGACCTGTTCGGAGGCTGGTGCTATCAGGGCGGCATCCCGTCGGCCTTCATGTCGACCTGGTGGAATTCGATCGTGCGGCCGATCAACCAGAATCCGGCCAACGGCGCGCCGCCGCGCGCCATCGCCTGCGACCTGCCGTGGATCATCAGCCAGCATCCGTCATTCGACGACTTCTGGCGCGAGCGCGAGATCGAGGACGCGCTGACCCGGGTCGACATCCCGGTCTATTCGATCGGCGTCTGGGCCAAACGCGATCTGCATCTCAACGGCAACATCATCGGCTACCAGAAAGTCCGCGGGCCGAAAAAACTCCGGCTGTCCGGCGCGCCCTCGCCGGGCGCCGCGCACAAGGAGTTCGCCTCGCAGCAGTTTCACGAGACCGTGCTGCTGCCGTTTTACGATCACTATCTCAAAGGCCTCGACACGCCTTACCTGAAACGGCCGGCCGTCGAATATGCCGTGCGCGGCGACGACGCGCTCGCCACCGCCGCCGAGTGGCCGCCGCAGCACATGCGCTATGAGGCGTGGTATCTCGGCGCGGAACGCTCGGGCAGCGTTCGCTCCCTCAACGACGGCTCGCTGTCGCCGACAGCCGGTTCGGCGGATGGCGCAACATCGTATCGCCAGCCCGACGCGTCATGGACGATCGGTCATGTCGCCATGACCCCGCAGGGGCCCGATCCGGTCGCGCGGGTGCTGACATTCACGTCCGCGCCGTTGCCGGAGGACGTCATCATCGCCGGCCCGGCCGAACTGGTGCTCTATCTTTCCGCCGATCGCGGCGACACCGACGTCATCGTCAGACTGTCCGAGCAGGCCGCGCAGGATTCCAAGACGGCGGATACCAAGGCGGCGCAGGCCCAGCCGGCGAGCACCCTTGTCACCAAGGGCTGGCTGCGCGCCTCGCACCGGGCGGTGGACGCCGAGGCGAGCCGGCCGGGCGCGCCGGTGCTGACGCATGCCGATCCCGCGCCGCTGCAGCCGGGCGAGGTTTACGAGTTGCGCATCCCGCTGATGCCGGCCGCCTACCGGTTCCGGGCGGGGTCGCGCATCAGGCTCGAGATCGCCGGCACGGACTCCCCCCTGACCGACGCGCAGTGGTGGCACGTCTACACGCCCGACCGGGCCGGAACCGACACCATTCACCATTCCGCGGCCGCGCCGTCGCGTCTGCTGCTGCCGCGATTGCGGGGCTGAAACCAACGATTTATTCATGATCGGCGGGTTTTTTGGCCCCATGCGCCGATTGCGCCTTGAAATCACCGCCATCACCTGTCATATCAGCGCCAACGGAACGGCCCGGATTCGGGCTTCCGCGGGCAGCGTGCACGAAACTCATTCAATCGATTTTCGCCCCGCCTCCGTTTTCCAAGAATATGCCGACAACCCTGGCAACGCGGGATGTCTGACAACCCCGCGATTCCGCCGGGCGCAGATGCGCCCCGGCCGCTTCGCCTTATGAAGAAAGAGACTGTTTGACTTCGTTTCACGATTTCGGCCTCGCAGAGCCGATCGCCCGCGCCCTCGCGGATGAGAACTACATCACCCCCACTCCGATCCAGTCGCAGACCATTCCGCTCGTCCTCGAAGGACGCGACGTGGTCGGCATCGCCCAGACCGGCACCGGCAAGACCGCTGCCTTCGCGCTGCCGATCCTCAACCATCTGAACGCGAAACGCTTCCGCCCCGAGCGCAAGAGCTGCCGCGTGCTGGTGCTGTCGCCGACCCGCGAACTGTCCGGCCAGATCGCCGACAGCTTCGCCACTTACGGCAAGAACATCCGCCCGCTCGACATCGCGCTGGCGATCGGCGGCGTGCCGATCAAGCGCCACATCCGCGCCGTGCAGAACGGCGTCGAGGTGCTGGTGGCGACGCCGGGCCGCCTGCTCGACCTCGCCCAGCAGCGTGCCGTGCGGCTCGACAAGATCGAGGTGCTGGTGCTCGACGAAGCCGACCGCATGCTCGACATGGGCTTCATCCGCGACATCCGCAAGATCGTCGCGATGCTGCCGAAGGAGCGGCAGACGCTGTTCTTCTCGGCCACCATGCCGCAGGAGATCGAGAAGCTCGCCGGCGAGATGCTGCGCAATCCGTCGCGCGTCGCGGTGACGCCGCAGGCGACCACCGCCGAGCGCGTCAACCAGCGCGTCATCCACACCGACAAGGCCGGCAAGCAGGCGCTGCTCGCCGAGGTGCTGAACGCCGAGCCGGTTGACCGCGCCATCGTCTTCACCCGCACCAAGCACGGCGCCGACAAGGTGGTGCGCGGCCTCGCCAAGTCCGGCATCGACGCCCACGCCATCCACGGCAACAAGTCGCAGAACAACCGCGAGCGCACGCTCGCCGCGTTCCGCGAGGGCAGCGTGCGCGTGCTGGTCGCGACCGACATCGCCGCGCGCGGCATCGACGTCGACGGCGTCAGCCACGTCATCAATTACGACCTGCCGAACGTGCCGGAATCCTACGTCCACCGCATCGGCCGCACCGCGCGGGCCGGCGCCGAGGGCGCCGCGATCTCGTTCTGCGACCGCGAGGAGGCCGCCTTCCTGCGCGACATCGAGCGGATCATCCGCATGAAGATCCCGGCGACCGACCGCCGCCCGGCGGGCGGTCAGCGGCCGGCGGCCGCGCCGCAGCAGGCCGGCGAACGGCCCGCCGCGCAGGGCGAGCCGGCGCATGGCCATCGCAACGGTGGCGGCAACGGACACCGCGCTCATGGTCACGGCCGCAACGGCGAAGGACGCCGGGGCCAGAGCCACGGACACGGCAACGGCGAGGGTCACCGCGGCGGCCAGCATCGCCGCAACGACCGTCATGACCGGGACGGCCGCCCGAACGGCGAGCGTCAGAACGGTGAGCGCCAGAACGGCGAGCGTCATGGCAGCCACAACGGCCAGCAGAACGCCCACCGCGCCAATGGCAAGTCCGGCCACGGCGGGCGGAGCGACCAGCATCCGGTGAAATTTGCCGCGCCGCAGAACGGCGACCGCGGTCACCGGGGCCGGGACACGGCTGCCCCGCATAACGAGGCGCAGCCAAACGGCATCGAAAATGTTACATTCATGCAACGGCAGACGGGCCCGCGCCGCGGCGCCGGCCGTCGCGCACCGATCTGAAGTTACCGGAGGAGCCTGGATGGCGAAGGAAGAACTGCTGGAGTTTGACGGGACGGTCACCGAGGTTTTGCCGGACGGCAATTTCCGGGTGAAGCTCGACAACGAGCACGAGGTGCTGGCCTACACCGCCGGCAAGATGCGCAAATTCCGCATCCGCACCGGCGTCGGCGACCGCGTCATCGTCGAAATGTCGCCCTACGATCTGCAGCGCGGACGCATCAGTTTCCGCCACAAGGGCGATGCGCCGACATCGGCGCCGGCGCAGCGAAGGCCGAATTTCCGCCGCCGTTAGCTTCTCCAATGTCCCGGCCCTCAAAAGCCGGGACTTGTCGTTTCCGGGGGCAGTATCCGCGCCAGTCGGGCGCACGATCGGAGCGCCGGACGCGATGATGAAAACCTCCCCCCTCGCCTTCCTGTTCGCGGTCCTGCTCGCCGCCACCACCGCGGTGGCGCAAAGCCCCGAGCCCGCGGCCAAACCGCAAGAGCCGAAACAAGAGCAGAAGGCGCAGGCGCAAGGCCCCGGCATTCTCAAGCTGCTGCCGGCCGACGCCGTCACCCAGCATTCAATCGATACGCCGCAAGGCCGCATCGACTACACCGCGACCGCCGGCACGCTCGCCTTCTACGACCAGTCCGGCAGCCAGAGCGCCTCGGTGTTCTATACGGCTTACGTGGCCAAGAACCGCGGCGCCAACCGGCCTTTGACCTTCGCCTTCAACGGCGGACCGGGCGCGGCCTCCGCCTTCCTGCATCTCGGCGTCGTCGGCCCGCGCATTCTCGCCATCGGCGGCAACGGCCATGACGCGACGCGCGCCGAGCTGCGCGACAATCCGGAAACCTGGCTCGCCTTCACCGATCTGGTGCTGATCGATCCGGTCGGCACCGGCTGGAGCCGCGCCGCCAAGAGCGACGACGCCAAGAATTTCTGGGGCGTGCGCAGCGACGCCGAATCGATGGCCAAGGCGATCGCGCTCTATGTCGCGCACAACAATCGCGGCTCCTCGCCGAAATATCTACTCGGCGAAAGCTATGGCGGCTTCCGCGCGCTCAAGACGGCGCGCGCGCTGCTGCGCGACCAGGGCCTCGCGGTGAGCGGCATCGTCATGCTGTCGCCGTTGCTCGAAGGCTGGCTGACTTTCGGCGACGACACCTCGGCATTGCGCGCGGCGCTGCAATTGCCCTCGCTCGCCGCCGCCGAACTCGAGCGCAAACACGCCTTCACTCTGGAATCGCAGGTCGCGGCGGAGAACTTCGCCATGACCGATTATCTCACGATGCTGGCCGGCCGCGCGCCGCAGGGCGAGGCCGCGCAGAAATTCTACGGCCGCGTCGCCGACATGACCGGCGTGCCGCAGACGACGATCGCCAATGCCCGCGGCTTCATCAATGATTTCGTCAAGACGGTGCGCATGGGCAAGATCGTCAGCCGCTACGACGCCGATTTTGCCGTGGACGATCCCAACCCCGAGCGCGCCGCGGCGCGCGGGCCCGATCCGATCCTCGACGGCGTGGCGCGCGCCTATGGCGGCGCCTTCGCCGACTACGCGCGCAACGAACTCGGCTTCAAGACCGAGATGACCTACACGCTGCTCGCGGGCGACATCAGCGGTCAATGGGATTGGGGCCGCGGCGGCCGTTTCGCGGCCTCGAGCGAAGAGGACATCCGCACGCTGCTCGCCTTCTCGCCGTCGTTCCGCATTCTCGTCGCCCACGGCTACGCCGACATGGTGACGCCCTACGGCATGACGCGCTACGTGCTCGACCATCTGCCGCCGATCGGCGGCGCCGGCCGCGTGCAGCTCAAGCTCTATCGCGGCGGCCACATGTTCTACATCGCCCAGGATTCGCGCAAAGCCTTCAACGCCGACGCCGCCGCGTTCTACCGCGCGGCGGAATAGGACCGGCACCCGCTCCCTTGAACTACCGGCGCGCCATCTGTCATGGTGGCGGCGCCGGTGTTGCTGGGGGCCGTCCGCTTGGACCTTTATCTGGTCATCTACGAACTCGTAAGCGCCACGCTGCGCTGGCTGCATGTCGTCGCCGGCATCGCCTGGATCGGCTCGTCCTTCTACTTCATCCACCTCGACCTCAGCCTGAGGAAGCGCGCCGGCCTGCCCGACGGCGTAAAGGGCGACGCCTGGCAGATCCACGGCGGCGGCTTCTACCAGATGATCAAGTTTCTGGTGGCGCCGAAGAACATGCCGGACGAGCTGACCTGGTTCAAATGGGAAGCCTACACGACCTGGCTGTCCGGCTTCGCGCTGCTGGTCGTCGTCTATTACATGCAGGCCGACCTGTTCCTGATCGACCGCTCGGTGCTCGCCATGAGCGCGCCGATGGCGGCGGGCATCGCCTTCGCCACGCTGGTGGTGAGCTGGCTGGTCTATGAGGCGCTGTGCCGCTCGCCGCTCGGCAAGCACGAGGTGGCACTGGCGCTGGTCGGCTTCGTCTATCTCGTGGCGCTGACCTACGGCTTCACCCACATTTTCAGCGGCCGCGGCGCCTTCACCCAGATCGGCGCGCTGATCGGCACCATCATGGTCGCCAATGTGTTCGCCGTGATCATGCCGAACCAGCGCAAGACCGTGGCGGCGCTGATGGCCGGCGAGAAACCCAACCCGGTGTGGGGCGAACTCGGCAAGCAGCGCTCGGTGCACAACAACTACCTGACGCTGCCGGTCGTGTTCCTGATGCTGTCCAACCATTACCCGCTGTTCTTCGCCACGAAGTACAACTGGGTGATCGTCGCCATCGTGCTGATCATCGGCCCGGTGATCCGGCACTTCTTCAATGCGCGGCACGAGGGCAAGGCCTCGCCGTGGTGGACCTGGTTCGTCGCCGCTTTCGCCATGATGCTGGTGCTGTGGCTGACCACCACGGGACCGAAGGATGCGCCCAAGACCGGCGCGCTGGAGGGCAAGCCGACTTTCGCGCAGGTGAGCGAGATCGTGTCGTCCCGCTGCAGCATGTGCCATACCGCCGAGCCGGTCTGGGCCGGCATCGGCGCGGCGCCGAAGGACATCCGCCTCGACACTCCCGACGCCATCCGCCTGCATGCCAAATTGATTGCCTTGCAGGCCGGTCACTCGAGCGCCATGCCGCCCGGCAATGTCACCGAGATCACGCCGCAGGAGCGCCAGGTGCTGGCGGCGTGGTATGCGGCGGGGGCGTTGGGGGAGTGATCGCAACGCACGAGCGGGGCCACGTCCTCCGCTCGTCCCCGCGAAAGCGGGGACCCAGTGCGGCATTGAAAAGCTGATCTGGATTCCCGCTTGCGCGGGAATGAGCGGAGTGTGATGCAACGCCAATGAGCCCACTAACCCTCGACCAACTCAACACCCTCCCCCCCGCCGATTTCACCGCGGCGCTGGCGGACATCTACGAGCATTCGCCGTGGGTGGCGGAAGCGGCATCCAAGCAGCGGCCGTTTGCATCGCTCGCCGCACTGCATGAGGCGATGGTGGCGGCGGTCAGGGCCGCGCCGCAAGACGCGCGCATGAAGCTGATCGCGGCGCACCCCGATCTCGCCGGTAAGGCGGCGCGCGCCGGCACGCTGACCAAGGATTCGACCAGCGAACAACTGAGCGCCGGGCTCGACCGCCTGAGCGAAGCCGACTACGCGCGCTTTCACCAGCTCAACGACGCCTACAAGGCCAGGTTCGGCATTCCCTTCATCGTCTGCGTGCGCCGGCACACCAAGGACTCGATCCTCGCCGAGTTCGAGCGCCGCCTCGCTCATGGTAATGGTATTGGCGACACCGCCGAGGCCGACACCGCGCTCGAGGAAATCTTCCGCATCGGCGCGCTGCGCCTCGACAGCCAGGTCAGCGCGCCGGACAAGCTGCCGGTCGCCGGGCGGCTGTCCACCCATGTGCTCGACACCCACAGCGGCCGGCCGGCCGAGGGCGTGGCCGTCGAACTCTGGGAATTGGCGCGCGACGGCGCCGAACGCCTCGTCGTCAGGACGGCGACCAACAAGGACGGCCGCACCGACGCGCCGCTGATCGGCGGCCGGCCGGTGCCGCGCGGCAGCTACGAACTGCGCTTCGCCATCGGCGGCTATTTCCGGAACCGTGGCGTGGCGCTGCCCGAGCCGCCGTTTCTCGATATCGTGCCGATCCGCTTCGGCGTCGCCGAGCCGGAGGGCCACTACCATGTGCCGCTCTCGGCCTCGCCCTGGGCCTACGGAACCTACCGCGGTAGCTGACCCCCATTTGCCCAAACGGCAGGCCGCGCTGCCGCAATTGGCGCGTGGATAGGCAGGGGCTGGCGACAATTGGTGCCTTCAACTGCCGCTGGATTTGGCACAATATTGGCTTGTCGCTTTTGTAGACGCCGCCCGGGGGACATGGCGGCGTCGTCGTCTGAGTAACAGGACAGCCTTCCATATGTCGGATCAGGGGTCGGCCAGTCATTCCGCGCGCGCGCCGCTGCTCCAGGCCATTGGCATTACCAAGCGTTACGGTGCCTTCCTCGCCAATGACGACGTCTCGATCGACCTCTTTCCCGGCGAAATCCACGCTTTGCTCGGCGAGAACGGCGCCGGCAAATCGACTCTGGTCAAGGCGATGTACGGCCTCATCCAGCCGAGCGCCGGCGAACTGCGCTGGCGGGGCGAGACGATCGAGCTCGCCGGCCCGGCCGATGCCCGCGCCCGCGGCATCGCCATGGTGTTCCAGCATTTCTCGCTGTTCGACAATCTGACGGTGGCCGAGAACGTCGCGCTCGGCCTCGACGGCTCGGAGAGCTTTGCCGCCATGTCGGCGCGCCTCGCGCAGGTGTCACGCGACTACGGTCTGCCGCTCGATCCCAGGCGCGAGGTGTGGCGGCTGTCGGTCGGCGAGCGCCAGCGTATCGAGATCGTGCGCGCGCTGATGCAGAACCCGAAGCTGCTGATCCTCGACGAGCCGACCGCGGTACTGACGCCGCAGGAGGCCGACCAGCTCTTCATCGTGCTCGAACGGTTGAAGAGCGAAGGCCGCGCGCTGCTTTACATCTCGCACAAGCTCGACGAGGTGAAGCGGCTGTGCGACACCGCCACCATCCTGCGCGGCGGCAAGAAGGTCGCGACCTGCAATCCGCGCGCCGAGACCGCGGCCTCGATGGCGCGCATGATGGTCGGCGCCGATATCGGCGAAGTGAAAGCGACGACGGCGCGCGCGGTCACCGTGCCGCGGCTGCTGATCCGCGATCTGTCGATGGAGCCGGACGATCCGCACGGCACTTACTTGCGCAATGTCGGCGTCGAAGTGTTCGGCGGCGAAATCCTCGGCCTCGCCGGCGTCGCCGGCAACGGCCAGGACGAATTGTTCGCGGCCTTGTCCGGCGAGCGGCTGTGCCCGGACGAGGACGACGTCATCGTCGACGGGCACGCCGCGGGCCATCTCTCGGTGACGCAGCGGCGCAAGCTGGGCGCCGCTTTCGTGCCGGAAGAGCGGCTCGGCCACGGCACGGCGCCGCGCATGAAGCTGTCGGAGAATGCGCTGCTCACCGGGCATGCGGCGAGCAGCATGGTCAGGCACGGCTTCGTCGATCGCCCGGCGACGCTGAAGGCGGTCGATGCCACCACCGCGACCTTCGACGTGCGCAAGGCCAAGCGTGACCCGGAAGCCGCCAGCCTGTCCGGCGGCAACTTGCAGAAGTTCATCGTCGGCCGCGAAATCCTGCGCGAACCCGGCGTCCTCGTCGTCAGCCAGCCGACCTGGGGCGTCGATGCCGGCGCCGCCGCGGTGATCCGCCAAGCGCTGCTCGATCTGTCGGGCCGCGGCTCGGCGGTGCTGGTGATCAGCCAGGACCTCGACGAACTGCTGGAGATTTCCGACCGCATCGCCGTGATGTTCCACGGCACCTTGTCGGAGCCGGTGGCGCGCGCCGACGCCACGCGCGAGAAGCTCGGCCTGCTGATGGGCGGCGCCTCGCCCGAGACCGCGACCGTTGAGGAGGTTTCTCATGCAGCTGGTGCTTGAGAAACGCGCCGAGCGCTCGACCTTCATCGCGCTCGCCTCGCCGCTGCTCGCCATCGCGCTGACGCTGGTGACGATGTCGATCCTGCTGATGGCGCTCGGCAAGAACCCGCTGGCGGCGCTCTATGTCTATTTCGTCGAGCCGCTCACCGATTCCTATACGCTGATGGAAATCGCGGTGAAGGCTTCGCCCATCGTCATGATCGCGATCGGCCTGTCGCTCTGCTACCTCGCCAATGTCTGGAATATCGGCGCCGAGGGCCAGTTCCTGATGGGCGCGGTGACCGGCAGCTATCTCGCCGTCGTCACCAATGGCAGCGACGTCGGCCACTGGCTGGTCATCGTCATGCTGATCATGGGCGCGCTCGGCGGCGCGCTGTGGGCGCTGATTCCGGCGATCTGCCGCGTGCGCTTCGGCGCCAACGAGATTCTGACCTCGCTGATGCTGGTCTATGTCGCCGACCTGATCATGGACTATCTGGTGCGCGGCCCGTGGCGCGACCCCAAGGGTCCGAATTTTCCGACGACCGCGTCGTTCGATCCGTCGGCGACCGTGCCGGTGCTGCTCGACGGCGGCCGGCTGCATGCCGGCGTCATCATCACGCTCGCCGTCGTGGTGACGGCGGCGGTGATGCTGGGGCGCACCATCAAGGGCTTCGAGATCCGCGTCGTCGGCGCGGCGCCGCGCGCGGCGCGCTTTGCCGGCTTCAAGTCGGATCGGCTGGTGATCTTCACCTTCCTGATTTCCGGCGCGCTTGCCGGTCTTGCCGGCATTATCGAGGTTGCCGGCCCCGTCGGCGTCCTCCAGCCCGGCATCTCGCCGGGCTACGGCTTCACCGCGATCATCGTCGCCTTCCTCGGCCGCCTCAATCCGCTCGGCATTCTGATCGCCGGCCTGTTCCTCGCGCTGACCTTCATCGGCGGCGAAGGCGCGCAGATCTCGATGAAAATCCCGCTCGATCTTACCAAGGTGTTCCAGGGCGTGCTGCTGTTCTATGTGCTCGCCTGCGACAGCCTCATTCTCTACCGCATCCGCCTGATCGGCTCGCAACAGAAGACCGCATGAGACATTTGCATGCTGATTGTTGAAGCCATCATCCTGTCCGTGATCGCCGCCTCGACGCCGCTGCTGCTGGCGTCGGCGGGCGAACTCGTCGTCGAGCGCTCCGGCGTGCTCAATCTCGGCGTCGAGGGCATGATGATCATGGGCGCGGCCTGCGGCTTTGCCGGCGCCTTCCTCACCGGCTCGACCTTTATCGGCGCGCTCACCGGCATCGCCGCCGGCATGGCGCTGTCGCTCGTCTTCGCGGTGCTGACGCTCGGGCTCGCGGTCAACCAGGTGGCGGCGGGACTCGCGCTCACCATTCTCGGCATCGGCCTGTCCGGCCTGATCGGCGCCGGCTTCGTCGGCCAGAAGATCGTGCCGGCACCGCATCTATCCATTCCCGTCGTCTCCGACATCCCCGTGATCGGCAAGATCCTGTTCGCGCAGGACGGCTTCGTCTATTTCTCGGTGCTGCTCATCGTCGGCATCTGGTGGTTCCTCTATCGCACGCGCGGCGGGCTGATCCTGCGCGCCGTCGGCGACAGCCACACCTCGGCGCATGCGCTCGGTTATCCGGTGCTGAAAATCCGCCTGCTCGCCGTGCTGTTCGGCGGCGGCTGCGCCGGGCTTGCCGGCGCCTTCCTGCCGCTCGCCTATACGCCGTTCTTCATCCCCGGCATGACCGCCGGCCGCGGCTGGATCGCGCTGGCCTTGGTGGTGTTCTCGTCGTGGCTGCCCGGCCGCCTCGTCGCCGGCGCCTATCTGTTCGGCGCCGTCAGCATCCTGCAGCTGCATGCGCAGGCGCTGGGCCTTGGCATTCCCTCGCAACTGATGACGGCGCTGCCTTACCTCGCGACCGTGATCGTTCTCGTCATCATTTCCCGCGCCCGCGGCGGCGCAGGTTCGGTGGCGCCGGCTTCGCTCGGCACGGTGTTCGTGCCCGATCGCTAACACACGATTTCTGACGTCACTTTCACATGGAGCGCAACATGAAGAAACTTCTGATGACCGCCGCGGCGGCGGCTTTGGCACTCGCCGCAACTGCGATGAACGCTTCCGCCGCCGACAAGCTGAAGGTCGGCTTCATCTATCTCGGCCCGGTCGGCGATCTCGGCTGGACCTACATGCACGAAGTGGCGCGCCAGGCGCTGGTCAAGGAGCTCGGAGACAAGATCGAGACCACCTATCTCGAGAACGTCAACGAAGGTCCGGACAGCGAGCGCTCGATCGTGCAGCTCGCGCGCACCGGCCACCAACTCATCTTCACCACGTCGTTCGGCTACATGGACCCGACGGTGAAGGTCGCCAAGCAGTTCCCGAAGGTTAACTTCGAGCACGCCACCGGCTACAAGCGCGCGGCCAATCTCGGCACTTATTCCGGCCGCTTCTACGAAGGCCGTTACATCCAGGGCGTGATCGCCGCCAAGATGTCGAAGTCCGGCACTATCGGCTACATCGGCTCGTTCCCGATTCCGGAAGTGATCTCCGGCATCAACGCCACGATGCTGGGCGCGCAGTCGGTCAACCCCAACATCAAGGTCAAGATCATCTGGGTGAACACCTGGTTCGATCCCGGCAAGGAAGCCGACGCCGCCAAGGCGCTGGCCGATCAGGGTGCCGACGTGCTGATGCAGCACACTGACTCGCCGGCGGCGATGCAGGTCGCACAGCAGCGCGGCATCTACGCGTTCGGCCAGGACAGCGACATGATCAAGTTCGGCCCGAAATCGCAGCTTACCGCGATCGTCAACAATTGGGGCCCCTACTACATCAAGCAGACCAAGGCCGCGCTCGCCGGCACCTGGAAGTCGGAAGACACCTGGGATGGCCTGAAGGAAAAGATGGTGGTGATGGCGCCCTACACCAACATGCCCGACGACGTGAAGAAGCTCGCCGAGAAGACCGAGGCCGACATCGTCGCCGGCACGCTCAACCCGTTCAAGTGCCCGGTGATGGGCCAGGACGGCAAGCCGGTGGAATGCAAGGGCGGCACGCATCTCGACGCCGGCCAGATCCTCGGCATGAACTTCTACGTGAAGGGCGTGGACGACAAGTTCCCGGGGAAGTGAGGCTTGCTTGTCCCTCCCCGTCTTCGGGGAGGGTGGCGAGCGCAGCGAGCCGGGTGGGGTGACGCAAACGATGACCCCACCCGACTCCGCGCTTCGCGCGGAGCCACCCTCCCCTTTCAGGGGAGGGATAAGAGGGAGCAAGTCGCGAGTGCGATTGTGAACCTTTCACCCCTGCACCATCCTCGCCGCAGCCTGATGGCGGCGCATCAGGCCGGCGATGTCGAGGCCGGGAATGGCGCCGTCGATCACGGTCCATTTGCCCTCGATCATGACGCGGTCGGCGCGATACGCACCGCACAGCACCAGCGCCGCGAGCGGATCGCCGTGGCCCGAGAAGCGCAGTTCATCGAGTTTGTAGAGCGCCAGATCGGCGCGCTGACCGGCGGCGATCGCGCCGAGCTCCGGCCGGCCGACGCAGGCCGCCGAACCTTGCGTGGCCCAGCGCAGCGCATCCTTGTGGCTGACTTTGGTGACGCCGTAGCGCCCGCGCTGCAACAGGAACGCGGCGCGCACTTCCTGCATCAGATTCGATTCATCGTTCGACGCCGAGCCATCGACGCCGAGGCCGACCGACACACCCGCCGCCTCCAGGTCGCAGACCGGGCAATGCCCGGAGGCCAGCGTCTGGTTCGAACAGGCGCAATGGCTGATCGACACCTTGCCTTTGGCGAGGCGCGGCATTTCCGCCTTGTCGAAGTGCACGCCGTGCGCCAGCCAGGTGCGGTGATTGAGCCAGCCGCAATCCTCCAGATAATCGAGCGGCCGGCATTTGTAGAGCTCGAGGCAGAAAGCGTTCTCGTCCTCGGTCTCGGCGAGATGCGTGTGCAGGCGCACGTCGAGCTTGCCGGCGAGCGCGGCCGTCTTCTGCATCAGCGAGGTCGTCACCGAGAACGGCGAGCACGGCGCCAGCGCCACTTGAGTCATCGCGCCTGGCCCGCGCTGGTGATAGCGCGACACGACGCGCTCACTGTCGGCGAGGATGGTGTCCTCGTCCTGCACAACCGAGTCCGGCGGCAGGCCGCCGTCGCGCTCCGACAGGTTCATCGAGCCGCGCGTCAGCAGCACGCGGATGCCGAGCTTCTGCGCGGCAGCGATCTCGATATCGACGCCGTCCTGGAGGCCCTTCGGGAACACGTAATGATGGTCGGTGGTGGTGGTGCAGCCGGACAGCATCAGCTCGGCCATCGCCACCGTGACCGCGGCGTCGAGCGCCTCCGGCGTCATCCTCGCCCAGATCGGATAGAGCGCCTTGAGCCACGGGAACAGTTCGCGATCGAGCGCGGCCGGGACGGCGCGCGTCAGCGTCTGGTAGAAATGATGATGCGTATTGATCAGCCCCGGAATGACGACATGGTCGCGCGCCTCGAACGCCTTGACGTTCGGCGTCGCCGGCTCGCGGCCCTTGCCGACCAGTTCGACGATGGCGCCGTCCTTCACCACGACGCCACGCTCCGCGCCGTCAGCGAGAATGGCGAGCGGGTCTTTGATCCAGAGGGCGTCGGTCATAAGTGGATTCCTTTGATGCCATCATACGGGGACTTTGGAGTCGAACAACAGACTCCGCTCACCCCCGCGAAAGCGGGGGTCCAGAGACGGCAATCTCGGTGTTTGCGATTCTGGATCCCCGCTTTCGCGGGGATGAGCGGAGAAAGTGGCAGGCGCCGCGCATGGACCTGAACACCATCACCGCCGTCGAACGCCCAACCTCGCGCGCCGCGCTGCCCGCTTGGCGCGACGGCGATGCGTTCCTCGCCGGCGGCACCTGGCTGTTTTCCGAACCGCAGGACAAACTCACGCGCCTGATCGATCTCGCGACATTGGGCTGGACGCCGCTGCGCGCGACCGACGCCGGCCTGGAGATCGCCGCCACTTGCACCATCGCCCAGCTCGACGGCTTTGCCGCGCCGCCGAGCTGGACCGCGGCGCCGCTGATCGGCCAGTGCTGCCGCGCCTTTCTCGCCTCGTTCAAGATCTGGAATGTCGCCACTGTCGGCGGCAACATCGTCATGTCGCTGCCGGCCGGGCCGATGATCTCGCTCGCCAGCGCGCTCGATGGCGAACTCGAGATCTGGGCGCCGGACGGCGGCGAACGCCGCATGCGCGTTGCCGATTTCGTCACCGGCGACCACCGCAACGCTTTGAAGGCCGGCGAGATCGTCCGCGCCATTCATCTGCCGCAGGCGGCGCTGATGCGGCGCACCGCCTTCCGCCAGATTTCGCTGCAAACCCACGGCCGCTCCGGCGCGCTGGTCATAGGCACGCGCGATCAAGGCGGCGGCTTCGCGCTGACGGTGACGGCGGGGACGCCGAAGCCGTACCAATTTCGCTTCGCCGCCCTGCTCTCGGCCGACGAGCTCACCGCACACATCGACAGCACGATCAACGGCGATTGGTTCGACGACATCCACGGCCTGCCGGCGTGGCGGCGCGCCATGACGCTGCACTTCGCCCGCGAGATTCTCGCCGAACTCGGTGGAGACGCGCGATGACATTCCGCATCAACGGCCGCGACTTTGCCGAGCAGCCGGCGCCGGGCCAGTGCCTGCGCACGTTCCTGCGCGACCTCGGTCACTTCGGCGTCAAGAAAGGCTGCGACGCCGGCGATTGCGGCGCCTGCACCGTTTATCTCGACGGCGAGCCCGTGCATTCCTGTCTGGTGCCGGCGTTCCGCGCCGACGGCCGCGAGGTGACGACCATCGAAGGTCTGGCGAGCGGCACCGAACTGCATCCGATGCAGCAGGCCTTCCTCGACGCGCAGGGCTATCAGTGCGGCTTCTGCACCGCCGGCATGATCATGACCGCGGCGGCGCTCAACCAGGAACAGAAGGCCGATCTCGGCCGCGCGCTCAAGGGCAATTTGTGCCGCTGCACCGGCTACCGGTCGATCGAGGATGCCATTGCCGGGCGGCATGACACGGCAGAGCCGAAGGCGGGATGCGGCGTCGGTCATAACGTGCCGGCGCCGGCCGGACCCGATGTCGTCACCGGCAAGGCGCGCTTCACGCTCGATGTCGCCATCGACGGTTTGCATCACATCAAGCTGCTGCGCTCGCCGCACGCCCATGCGCGCATCCGCGGCATCGACAAGCGCGCGGCGCTGGCGGTGCCGGGTGTCATCGCGGTGCTGACGCATGAGGACGCGCCGAAGACGCTCTATTCCAGCGCGCGGCACGAGACGCGCGAGACCGATCCCGACGATACCCGCGTGCTCGACGATGTCGTGCGCTTCATCGGCCAGCGCGTTGCCGCCGTGGTGGCGACGAGCGAGCGAGCGGCCGAGGAAGGCTGCCGCCGGCTCAAAGTCGATTACGACATCCTGCCCGCGGTGTTCGATCCCGAGGAAGCGATGCAGGCGAGCGCGCCGCGCCTGCACGATAAGGGCCCGGGGGCGCGCATCCACGATGCCTCGCGCAATCTGGTCGCCGAAATGCACGGCGCCACCGGCGACGTCGCGCAGGGCTTCACCGAGGCCGACGCCATCCACGAAGGCACCTATTATGTGCCGCGCGTGCAGCACGCGCATCTCGAGACCTTGTGCGCCATCGCCTGGATCGACGAGAGCGGCCGCCTCAATGTCCGTTCCTCGACGCAAGTGCCGTTCCTGACACGGCTCGAACTGGCGCATGTCTTCGGACTCGACCGCGACAAGGTGCGCGTGTTCTGCGAACGCGTCGGCGGCGGCTTCGGCGCCAAGCAGGAAATGCTCACCGAAGATATCGCCGCGCTCGCCGCGCTGAAGACCGGCAAGCCGGTACAGCTTGAATTCACGCGCGAGGAGCAGTTCACCGGCGCCACCACGCGGCATCCGATGAAGGTGCGCATCAAGGTCGGCGCCAAACGCGACGGGACCCTCACTGCGATGGAGATGCATGTCGTCTCCAACACCGGCGCCTACGGCAATCACGGCATGCCGGTGCTCGAGCATGCCTGCTCGGAATCGGTGAGCGTCTATCGCTGCGCCAACAAGAAGATCGACGGCACTGCCGCCTACACCAACACGGTGCCGGCCGGCGCGTTTCGCGGCTACGGCCTGCCGCAGACCGGCTTTGCCGTGGAGTCGGCGATCGACGAAGTGGCGCGCATGATCGGCATGGACGCACTTGAATTCCGCCGCCGCAACGTCGTGCGCAAGGGCGAGCCGATGATCGGCCTGCACGGCTCGCCCGACGACGTGATCTACGGCAGCTACGGCCTCGACCAGTGCCTCGATCTCGTGCAGGCGGCGCTGCTGCGCCATGACGGCGATGAAGCGCCCGAAGGCTGGGCGGTCGGCGAAGGCACCGCGCTCACCATGATCGACACGGTGCCGCCGGGCGGGCATTTCTCCGACACCTATATCTGGCTGGAAGCCGACGGCACGTACAACATGACGATCGGCACCGCCGAATTCGGCAACGGCACCTCGACGGTGCACCGGCAGATCGCCGCGAGCGTGCTCAACGCCAGCCCGGCGGCGATCGCCTTCACGCAGTCCGACACGGATCACGGCGGCCACGACACCGGCGCTTATGGCTCCACTGGCACCGTGGTGGCCGGCCGGGCCACGCAGCGCGCGGCAGAAGCCTTGCGCGACAAGATATTGGATTTTGCCGCCGAGCAGTCCGGCGCGGATCGCGCACGCTGCAAACTCATGCACGACGCCGTCGATTGCGGCGGCAAGACCATGGCGCTGAGCGAACTGTTCCGCATTGCCGAGTCGTTCGTCGTCGATCTGTCGGCGCATGGCACGTCGAACGGCATCCCGCGCTCGGTCGCCTTCAACGTGCACGGCTTCCGCGTCGCGGTGAACAAGGCGACCGGCGAGGTGAAGATATTGAAGAGCGTGCAGGCCGCCGACGCCGGCTTCGTCATCAACCCGATGCAGTGCCGCGCCCAGATCGAAGGCGGCGTGGCGCAGGCGCTAGGGGCGGCGATGCTCGAGGAGGTCGTCATCGACGAGGCCGGCCGCGTCACCAACCCGGCGCTGCGGCACTACCGCATCCCGGCTTTCGCCGACGTGCCGCACACCGAGGTGCTGTTCGCCGAGACCTCGGACGAACTCGGGCCCTTCGGCGCCAAGTCGATGAGCGAGAGCCCGTACAACCCTGTGGCGGCGGCGCTGGCCAATGCCATCCGCGCCGCCACCGGGGTGCGGTTCTACCGCCTGCCGCTGCGGCCGGACCGGGTTCATGCGGGCATCACAGCCTCCGCCGGTTCTGACAGGACGGCTTCGTAACCAAACCCGGCTAAACCACTGGCATTTGGTCCCTTTCTGGCGCCCAATGGACAAGCAACCGGCCCGGAACTTGCTTTCTCAAAGAGCAAACGCCCGGCCGTCGAAGCGCATAGAGTGGCCGGGCGCCACAGGGTACGAGTATCCATGTCCATCCTCGCCGGCCTTCATCATTTCACCAGCTACAAATACGACCGGCCCATTGCGCTCGGCCCGCAGATCGTCCGCCTGCGCCCCGCGCCGCACAGCCGCACCAAAATCCCGAGTTATTCGCTCAAGGTGACGCCAGCCGAGCACTTCGTGAACTGGCAGCAGGACCCGCACGGCAACTGGCTGGCCCGCTTCGTCTTCCCGGAGAAGACCACCGAGTTCTCGGTGACGGTCGATTTCACCGCCGATCTCGAAGTCATCAATCCGTTCGATTTCTTCGTCGAGCCCTATGCCGATCAGTGGCCCTTCACCTATGCCGACGAACTCAAGGACGATCTGGCGCCCTATCTCAAGGCCGAGCCGGTCGAACCCTTGTTGCAGGCGCTGATCGATTCGATCCCGCGCGAGAAACGCAACACCGTGGACTTCGTCGTCGATATCAACCAGCGCATCAACAAGGTGGTGAAGTACGTCGTGCGCATGGAGCCCGGCGTGCAGACGCCGGATGAGACCTTGTCCTGCGGCCTCGGCTCGTGCCGCGACTCGGCTTGGCTCATGGTGCAGTTGCTGCGCCATATCGGTCTCGCCGCGCGTTTCGTCTCCGGTTATCTGATCCAGCTCCGCCCCGATCTCAAATCGCTCGACGGGCCGAGCGGTACCGACGTCGATTTCACCGACCTGCACGCCTGGACCGAAGTCTATCTTCCCGGCGCCGGCTGGATCGGTCTCGATCCGACCTCCGGTCTGCTCTGCGGCGAAGGCCACATCCCGGTGGCGGCGACGCCGCATTATCGCTCGGCGGCGCCGATCACCGGCCTGGTCGAGCCGGCCGAGGTCACGTTCGATTTCGAGATGAAGGTCGCGCGCATCGCCGAGCGGCCGCGCGTCACCGCGCCATTCTCGGATGAGGCATGGCATGCGCTCGATCAACTCGGCGACAAGGTGGATGCCGATCTCACCACCTGGGACGTGCGCCTGACGATGGGCGGCGAGCCGACCTTTGTCTCGATCGACGACTATCAGTCCGCCGAGTGGAACACCGCGGCGCTCGGTCCGCAGAAGCTCAAGCGCGCCGGCGACCTCATCGAGCGCCTGCGCCAGCGCTTCGCGCCCAGCGCCCTGCTGCATTACGGCCAGGGCAAATGGTATCCGGGCGAAGAGCTGCCGCGCTGGGCCTATTCGCTGTACTGGCGGCGCGACGGCGAGCCGATGTGGCAGAACCTCGACCTCATTGCGCGCGACAAGACCACGCCGCCGCCAACCTCGCTCGATCTGCAGAGTTTCGCCGAAGCCGTCGCCGCGCGCATCGGCCTGCGCCGTGACTACGTGCAGCCGGTGTATGAGGACCCGGCCGAACGGCTGCTCAAGGAAAGCGCGCTGCCGGACAATATCGATCCGGCCAATCCGAAGATCGACGACGCCGCGGAGCGCAACCGCATCATGCGCTCCTTCGAGAAAAAGCTGACGCATCCGGCCGGCTTCGTCATTCCGGTGCAGCACTGGGCCGCGCAGGCGAGCGGCGGCTGGCTGTCGGAAATCTGGCAGACGCGGCGCGGCCGCCTGTTCCTCATTCCCGGCGATTCACCGGCGGGCTTGCGCCTGCCGCTCGGCCAGTTGCCCTACATCGCGCCGGCCGATTATCCGCATCCGATCCCCGCCGACCCGTTCGGCGAACATCCGGCGCTGGCAGCGGTGGCGGCGGCCGCCGAACCCGGCAAGGCCCCGCCCTTGCAGCCGGAAACGCTGGTGGCGCAGACGAGGCCCGGCGCGCTGTCGCAGTTGCAGTCGCAGAACTTCCCGGTGCGCACCGCGCTGACCATGGAAATCCGCGACGGCCGCTTCGCCGTGTTCATGCCGCCGGCCGAACGGCTGGAGGATTATCTCGAGTTGCTCGCCGCAGTCGAGGCCACCGCGGCGTCGCAGAATCTGCCGGTGCATATCGAAGGTTATCCGCCGCCGCACGATCCGCGCGTCAGCGTCATCAAGGTGACGCCCGACCCCGGCGTCATCGAAGTCAACGTGCATCCCGCCGCGAACTGGCGCGAAGCCGTCGATATCACCCGTGGCCTCTATGAAGACGCGCGGCACTCACGCCTCGGCACCGACAAGTTCATGATCGACGGCCGCCACACCGGCACCGGTGGCGGCAACCATGTCGTGCTCGGCGGACAGTTCGCGTCGGACTCGCCATTCCTGCGCCGGCCCGATCTGTTGAAGAGTCTCGTGCTGTACTGGCAGCGCCATCCGTCGCTGTCTTATCTGTTCTCCGGCCTGTTCATCGGCCCGACCAGCCAGGCGCCGCGCATCGACGAAGCGCGCCAGGACATTCTCTACGAACTCGAAATCGCCATGTCGAACGTGCCGGCGCCGGGCAACGGCATGACGCCGCCGCCGTGGCTGGTCGATCGCCTGTTCCGCAACATCCTCGTCGATGTCACCGGCAACACGCACCGCACCGAAATCTGCATCGACAAACTGTTCTCGCCGGACGGCCCGACCGGTCGGTTAGGCCTCGTCGAATTCCGCTGTTTCGAAATGCCGCCGGATGCGCGCATGTCGCTGGCGCAGCAGTTGCTGCTGCGCGCGCTGGTCGCCTGGTTCTGGCGCGAGCCGCAGGACGGCAAACTGGCGCGCTGGGGCACCGCGCTGCACGACAAGTTCATGCTCGAGCATTACGTCTGGAGCGATTTCCTCGATGTGCTCGAGGACCTGAAGCGCGCCGGATATCCATTCGATCCGGTATGGTTCGACGCGCAGCGGCAATTCCGCTTCCCGCGCTACGGTCTCGTCGAACATGGCGGCGTGTCGCTCGAACTACGTCACGCGCTCGAGCCGTGGCACGTGCTCGGCGAGGAAGCCGCCGGCGGCGGCACCACGCGCTTCGTCGATTCATCGGTCGAACGTTTGCAGATCAAGGTCGAGGGCTTCGTCGAGGGCCGCCACGCCGTTGCCTGCAACGGCCGCCGTCTGCCGCTGCGCTCCACCGGCCGCAGCGGCGAAGCCGTTGCCGGCGTGCGTTTCAAGGCGTGGAATCTGTCGGCCGCGCTGCAGCCGACCTTGCCCGTCAACGCGCCGCTCACCTTCGACATCGTCGATCTGTGGAGCCGGCGCTCGCTCGGCGGCTGCGTCTATCATGTGGCGCACCCCGGCGGCCGCAATTACGAGACATTTCCTGTGAACTCCTACGAGGCGGAGGCCCGCCGGCGGGCGCGCTTCGAGGATATCGGTCATACTGGCGGGCGCTACGCGCCGTCGCCGGAGGCGCCGTCGCTCGAATTCCCGCACACGCTTGACCTGAGAAGGCCGGGCTGGCTCTAACCCGATCCGATGGCCGTGCCTCGCGACAAGACCCTGGACTCGGAAGCAAGCCTCGACGCCTTCGTCGCCGGCTATCGGCCGCTGCCGGGCATTGTCGATGAGATGATGGACGACAGCGGCGCGGTGCGTCCGCACTGGCGCACGCTGCTGTCGCAGTTCGCCGCCCTCGGCGCTGAAGAAATCGGCCGGCGCTTTGCCGCCGCCGATCGTTACCTGCACGACTCCGGTGTGTTCTATCGCGTCTATGAAGACCCGGCCGGCGCCGAGCGGCCGTGGCCGCTCAGCCATGTACCGCTGATCATCGAGCCCGGCGAATGGAAGGCGCTCGAAGCCGGCCTCGTCCAGCGCGCGCATCTGCTCGAAGCCGTGCTGTCCGACGCTTACGGCGACGGCGAGATGATGCGCGACGGCCGTCTGCCCGCGGCGTTGGTCGCCGGCAATCCGGAATTCCTGCGGCCGCTGGTCGGCGTCGAGCCGCCGGGCGGCGCGCATCTGCGCTTCTACGCGGTCGATGTAGGCCGCGGTCCGGACGGGCGCTGGTGGGTGCTCGGCGATCGCGCGCAGGCGCCGTCCGGCGCCGGCTATGCCGTCGAAAGCCGCCTGGCGCTGTCGCGCGCCATGCCCGACATCTATGCACGGACGCGCGTCGAGCGCGTCGCGCCGTTCTTCCAGGCTTTCCAGGCCGAACTGTTCAGCCACAACCGGCAGGACGACGCGCGCGTCTGCCTGCTGACGCCAGGGCCGCTCAACGAAACCTATTTCGAGCACACGTTTCTGGCCCGCTATCTCGGCCTGCTGCTGGTCGAAGGCGAAGACCTGATCGCGCGCGATGACGGCGTCTTCATCCGCACCATCTCCGGGCTGCGCCGCACCGACGTGCTGCTCCGCCGCATCGACGCCGACTTCGCCGATCCGCTCGAACTCAACGCCGCCTCGCGTCTCGGTGTCGCCGGCCTGGTGCAGGCGGTGCGCGACGGCAAGGTGGTGATCGCCAATGCGCTCGGCGCGGGTCTCGTCGAAGCGCGCGCCATGCTCGCCTTCCTGCCGGCGCTGGCGCCGCAGGTGCTCGGCGAAGAGCTGTCGTTGCCGAACATCGCCACCTGGTGGCTCGGCCGCAAGGATGTGCGCGAGGATGTGCTGCCCCGCCTCGACGATGTCGTCATCGCGCCGGCCTTCGGAACGCAGATGGCCGGTTTGCGGCTCGGCGGCGGCGTGCTCGGCGCCGAATTGTCGGACGGCCAGCGCGCGGTGCTGATGCAGGCGCTGGAAGATCGCCCGATCGATTACATCGCGCAGGAAGCGGTGACGCTCTCGACCACGCCGGTGTGGCGCGACGGCCGCTTGCAGCCGCGGCCGTTCTCGCTGCGGCTGTTCCTCGCCCGCGTCGGCGATGGCTGGAAGGTGATGCCCGGCGGCTTCGTGCGCATCGCCGAGAATGCCGATGCGCGCGCCATCAGTTTGCAACAGGGCGACCTCACCGCCGATGCATGGGTGCTGGCCGAAGGCCCGGTGGCGGCGACCACGCTGCTTCCCGCGCCGGAGCATGTGCCGATCCAGCGCATGACCGGCATGCTGCAAAGCCGCGCCGCCGACAACCTGTTCTGGGTCGGCCGCTACATCGAGCGCGCCGAAGCGACGTTGCGGCTGACGCGCGCCATGCTGGGCCGTCTCGCTGATGCTTCCGATGTCGCCGCGCCGCTGGTCGCGGCCATCTCGGGGCTGCTGCAGAACTGGAGCGCGGCGCCGCTCGATCCGGCATTCTCACCGCCGACCTTGGTGGCGCGCTCGGTGCTGCTCAATCCGGATTTCAACGGGGCTTTGCCGCGGCTGACGCGGGCGGCGCGCAGCGCGGCGTCCGTGATCCGCGAGCGCTTCTCGCCCGACGCTTGGCGCGCCATCGACGACCTCGTCGCGCTGATCGCCGCGCCGCTGCCGTACGGCCCTTCGGAAAGCGCGATGATCGATCGCGTCGAGGCGGCCCTGCGCATCATCGCCTCGTTCTCCGGGCTCGCGCAGGAGAACATGACGCAGCTTGCCGGCTGGCGTTTCCTCGAACTCGGCCGCCGCATCGAACGGTCGGTGCAGACTTGTCGTTTCGTCCGCACATTTGGCGGCAAGGACACGCCCGACGGTGGCCTCGACGTGCTGCTCGAACTCGCCGACAGCCAGCTCACCTACCGGCAGCGTTACGTCATGATAGCGGCGCTGGCGCCGGTGATCGACCTCGTCATGCTCGATCCGTCCAATCCGCGCTCGGTGGCGTTCCAGCTCGACCGCATCGAGGCGCATCTCGCGGCTTTGCCCAAGCGCGAGATCGACGGCCGGCTGTCGCCGGTGCGGCAGATCGCGGTGTCGCTGGCGACGCGGCTGCGCACCGCCGACGCCGCCAACATTGCCGCCGCCGCGATCGTCGAGACCGAGAACGACCTGATGCGGCTGTCCGAGATGATTGGCTCGACCTATCTGACGCATAGCGACCGCGCCACGGCGGACGGGGACACGGTGTCATGATCTACGACATCCGTCAGGTCACCTCCTGTGCCTACGCTTCGCCGGTCGCGCATGCGCATCACGTGCTGCGGCTGACGCCCGTCAACCGCCCCGGCCAGCGCGTGCATCTGAGCGCGCTGCGCATCGAGCCGCCGCCGGTGAAGGCGCGCGAGGGCGCGGACTTCTTCGGCAACCGGCTGACCTCGATCACCATCAACGAGGCGCACTCGACGCTGGCCGTGAAGGTGTCCGCGCGCATCGCCGTCGAGCCCGCCGTCATGCCCGACGCGGCCGCGGCGCCGGCCTGGGAGACGGTGCGCGATGAGGTGTTCGCGGCCACCGATATCGGCCCGCAGTCGCCGGTGCATTTCCTGTTCACCAGCCGCATGGTGTCGCTCGATCCGGAGATCCGCGACTACGCGCGCCAGAGCTTCACGCCCGGCCGCTCGATCGTCGAGGCGGCGCTCGAGCTCAACCACCGCATCAAGACCGACATGACCTACGAGATCGGCGCCACCACGGTCACGACCACCGCGCCGATGTCGTTCGCGCTGCGGCGCGGCGTTTGCCAGGACTTCGCGCATATCATGATTTCAGGCCTGCGTGGCCTTGGCCTGCCGGCGGCCTATGTCAGCGGCTACCTGCGCACGACGCGCAATGCCGAGCAGGCGCAGTTGCAGGGCGCCGACGCCATGCATGCCTGGGTCATGGTCTGGTGCGGCGAAGCGCTCGGCTGGCTTGGCTTCGATCCGACCAACGACATGGTCGCTTCCGACGATCACGTCGTGCTCGCCGTGGGCCGCGATTACTCCGACGTCGCGCCGATGGACGGCGTCATCGTCGCCGCCGGCGGCCAGCGCATTACCGTGTCGGTGAGCGTGACGCCGGTGCAGCCGACGGCGTCGCTGCTGCCGCAGAACGCGTTGTAGACGCGCCCTGCCGCCGCTCTAGCCGGCGACGTATTTCTTCCAGTTATCGGTGCGCAAGGGCATGTCGGCGAAGGTCTTGCGCTGATCGGCGGCGCGGCCGACCAAGTCGGCGGCGGTCATGTTCTTGCGGTCCAGATAGGCATTCAGTTCCTCCAAGGTGGCCGACAGGGCCGGCGTGCCGCGCAGCATGACGTTCGATGCCATCTCCACCGCATGCGCGCCGGCCAGCATCATGCGCGCGACGTCGAGGCCGTTGCGCGCACCGTTGGTCGCGATCAGCGGCTTGTCGGGCCCGAGTTGCTGCCGCGACACGCTGAGCCAGTGACAGGTGAGCGGCAGGTTCCAGTAGCCGCCGACGCCCAAAGTGGTGCCGAGGAAGGGCTGCATGGTTTCGACATCGGGAATGAAGCCGAGCAGCCGCCCCGCCATCACCACCGCTTCCGCGCCGGCGGCAAAGGCTGCGGCGGCGAGATCCGGCACGCGTTCGCTCTGGCCGGTGATCTTGACCCACAGCGGGATCTTGATGGCCTGGCGCACCGCGGAAACGATCATGGTGACGCGCGCTGGATCGAGCTCGGTGGCGACGACGCCCTTGGCCTGGCTCGCATAGGGCGTGCCGATATTGAGCTCGAGGATGCGCAGGCCCGCCTGTTCGATCTGTCTGGCCATCGCGACCGTCTTGTCGAGATCGGCCACGATGAGGCTGGCGATGGCGTAGGAGTCCATCGTCTTGGCCTCACGGTCGAGTTGGGCCGTCTGTTCCAGCCAGGCGTCGAAGGCCTGGGGCGTCAGGCCGGAGCGCGTCGCCATGAAGGCGGTCGCGGGGGCCTGCGGCGTCCATGGGATTTCGCGCCACTGGTCGTCGAGCAGCATGTATTCGGCGCGCTGCAACTGGTCCTTGCCGCGCTCCATTTCATTGATGGATTTGACGACGACGGCGCCGACGCCGGCCCTGAGCGCGCCCAGCACACCCCCCGCCTCGATCACATGCTCGGCCGCGCCGGCGATCAGCGGATTCTTCAAGGCGGTCCTGCCGACCGTGACATCGAGGCGGGCCATTCAATTTCTCCGTCAGATGATCCTGTGCGCGCGTTTTAGACGATCTGCGCTTGCGCCGACATAGCACCGGCACGGCGCGCGGCCTGCAGATTCGCCGCATCGTTCCGGAATCGCGAACGCGCTTGATCGCGGCGTTCAGCCGAGCGCGCCGCGCGCGTCGATCGGCCACAGCGTTTCCACACGTGCGCGCGGCGTACCGAAATCGCGCACGCCAACATACCAATCGTGGAGATTGACGGTCGGATCGCAGTGGCCGGGCACCAGCAGCAGCTTGTCGCCCCAGGCCGGCGGCGCCGCGCCCGGCGCCACCGTGATGACGCCGTGCTCGTCCGAGGGCCGCTGATAGGCGAGACCGGGCCGCTGCCACACATCGGGAAAGCCGCTGTCGTTCGACAGGGCCTTGTGGCCGGCATCGACGACGACCTGATCGGGCGCATTCGCGCTCATCACCGTCGCCAGCACGAACAGCGCATGTTCGAAGCGCGGCGCGTTGCCGCCCTCCTCGGAGACGTTGCGCGCGTAGTCAGCGTCCATGAAAATGTAGGAGCCGGCCTGCAACTCGTTCCACACGCCCGACGCGCCTTCGAGCATGAAGGTGCCGGTGCCGGCGCCGCCGATGGTGTCACAGGTAAAGCCGGCCGCCTTGAGATGCGCGGCGGTGTCGATGACGTCCTGTTGCGCGGCCTCGATCGCCGCGCGACGTTCCGCCGGCGTGCGCAGATGCTGCGCGCGGCCGTGATAGGCCTGCAAACCGCCGAAGCGCAGATGCGCACAGCGTGCGATCGCCGCGGCGAAGCGCGCCGCCTCCGGCCCCGGCGCCACACCGCAGCGGCGGCCGCCGACATCGATCTCGACCAGCACGTCGATCTTTGAGCCGGCCTGACGCGCGGCTTCGTCGAGCAGCGCGATCTGCTCGAACCGGTCGACGCAGACGCCGACCTTGACCTGCCGTGCCAGCGCGGCGAGGCGTGCGAGCTTGCGGGCGCCGACCACCTCGTTGCTGACGAGAATGTCGCGCACGCCGCCGGCGGCCAGCGCTTCCGCCTCGGCCACCTTCTGGCAGCAGATGCCGACCGCGCCGAGCGCGATCTGCTTGGCGGCGATGATCGCCGATTTGTGCGTCTTGGCGTGCGGGCGCAGCCGAACGCCGAGCGCCCTCACCCGCTCGGCCAGGAGCGTCATGTTGCGCTCCATGGCGTCGAGGTCGATGACCAGCGCCGGCGTGTCGATCTCGGAAAACGGCGCGCCGATCTCGGCAGGCGGCAAAGCGGGCATGGAGGGGCTCAGGGTCTTATGGCCGGAAAGTCTGGCGGTCCCGAGAGGGGTCGCCGTTTCAAGATAGAACAATAACTTAGGCATCGGTGGGACAGTGAATTGTCCCGCTGTTTTACAGAGCTTTTTGCCGGCTCTGTCCCACTCCGGAATACGTTAGAGCGCGATGTCTGACAATCTGATCGAGGAAATCGCCGCTCTTGCGGACGGCGAGCAGACGCCGCTTGCGCCGGAGGCTGACGACACGGTGGCGCGGCCGGCCGATGGCCAGGCCGCCGAGGCCGATTCCGGGCCGCGAACTTGGGGCTACGATGTCGATGCCATCAACCGCGATTACGCCTTGGTCCTGTGGGGCGGTAAAGCCGTTGTCGTGCGAGAGCGGCCGGACGGGCCCATCGAGGATCGCGTGCGCGTGCTATCGGTCGAGGCGTTCGACCAATGGTTCGCGAACCGGTTCACCGAGATCACGACCGCCGATGGCAAGGTGCGTGCGATCAGTTGGGGCCGCGCCTGGCGTACCGATCGCCGGCGTCGGCAATATGCTGGAATCGAGTTTTTCCCGAATCCGGATGGGGCCGAAGGCACAAGGGACTATCTGAATTTGTGGCGCGGCCTGGCGATCGAACCTACCGCAGCTGGCGACTATTCGATCTTCCGCGACCATCTTCTCAATCAGGTGTGTCAGGGTGATCAGGCCATTTTCGATTGGGTGTTCGGGTGGTTCGCGCACATCGTCCAACGGCCGCGCGAGCGCATCGGCACCGCGCTGGTGCTGCGCGGACGCATGGGCACCGGGAAAACCAAGGTCGGCGAGGTGATCGGATCGCTGCTGCCTGCGCATTACTTTCAGGTGGACGATCCTCGATACATCACCGGTCAATTCAACGCTCACATGGCGTCGTGCCTTTTGCTGCAGGCTGAGGAAGCCGTGTGGGCTGGCGATAAACATGCCGAAGGTCGCCTTAAGGGCTTGATCACGTCAGAATCGCAGATGATCGAATCGAAGGGCGTCGATCCGATCCGCATCCGGAATTTTGTACGGCTGATGATGACCTCAAACGAGGATTGGGTCGTACCGGCTGGTATGGACGAGCGCCGGTTTTGCGTGCTCGACGTGCATCCGCGATGCGCGCAAAACCACGATTACTTCCGTGAAATGGACGAACAGCTTGCCGCCGGCGGGCGAGCGAGGTTGCTGCGCGATCTGCTGGCCTTCGATCTGAGCAAGGTCAATCTCCGGCAAATCCCGCGTACCGAGGCGCTCTTGGAGCAGAAGGTTCGGTCGCTCGATCCGCTCGATGGGTGGTGGCTCGCGCGTCTCATGGACGGCACCGCGACCAGCCGAAGCGCTGACTGGCCGGCGACGGTAACGATTGATGCACTTTATGCCGACTATCTTCGCGCGGCCGAGGAGATCGGCGTCGGCCGCAAGCGTGACCGGGCGACGTTCGGTCACCGCCTGTCAAAATTGGTCCCTGGCATCAAAAAAACGAGGCCAAGGGCTGAGGGAGAGGGCCGGCGCCCTTGGTGCTATCTGCTGCCTCCCCTGGCCGATTGCCGTGGGGATTTCGAGGGGATGGTCGGCCAGCCGATCGAGTGGCCGCCCCTTCCGGCGAGCGAGAAAGAGATTTCGGCAAGCGATGAGGTAGTCCCCCTCTAGCTTGGTCCTAGTGGTCCTAGCGTCACAATTCGCTAGGACCGCCGAAAACCCCCTAAAAATAAGGCTTGGTCCTAGTGGTCCTAGTGGTCCAGGTCGCGCGTGCGTGTGGGAAAATCTAAAACCCGCGTCGCATCAACACGTCTCCTCCTAATTCTCTTTTTTGCTTGGACCACTAGGACCACTAGGACCAGCCCTTATTTTTCAAGGTCTTTTGCGGTCCAGGCAAAAATGTAGCCCTTGGACCGCCTTGGACCACGACAGGAGTCTGCTGTGAGCAAACCGACTACCGATCAACTCTCCTTTGCGCGGACGATGAGCCGGCGGCAGAGGCTGGCGCTCTGGAACTTGGCCGATCATCCGGCTTACATGAGCGTGTCGGAACAGATCGACGCCGAGTTCAAAGCACTGATCAAGCATGGCCTTGCGGCAGGCCACAGCACGACGCCGGATGGTAGCGGGCCATTCATGTGGGCGGCGACCGATGCCGGCAAGGCGATATCGAAGCAGGTGGCAGCCGGCGAGCTTTGACCTCGCCGACCCGACGGGTCCTTCCCCGCCCCCCGAGGGGTGCGGACGTAAGCGGCCCCCGATTCCTTCCAGTTGGGCTACTCGAAAACTTTGGTTGTCAGAGTTGTCAGCCATTGACAGTCGGTTGTCACGCAACCCTCTGTTTTCACTAGGTTTCGATCATCTGTTGGAACATCGGCGAAAGCCGACCGCTGTCAATGTTGACAGCCACATCCTCACGAAAACGGGAGAATACGATGAGCGATCATTTCACGATCGAGAGCGACGGCGTGCGTGTCGTGAAGCTGGAAAAGCCTTTCGAGGGTCATCACGGCATGATCAGCGAGATCAGGCTCAGGCCTCCGACCTACAAGGATTTTATGGAACTGGGTGACCCGACTGTGCTGGTCGTTGTCGCCAATGGAATGGTGCCGCAAGACGATCTTGTGACGATCGGCAAGTACATCTCCAGGCTCGGCGGCGGCGACACCGCGCGCCTCGATACAGTCGGCACGCTGCGCGATGCGGAGGCGCTGACTAAGGCGGTCAAAAGTTTTTTTACTCAGGCGTCGGCAAGCAACTAGACCGCTACGCCGACTTTCTGATTTTTGAGGTACGTCTCGCGCCGAGCGAGATCAACGCCATGACGATCGACGAAATCGTGCGGCTAACCGCCCGAAGCGTCGACTACATAAGGCGAAAACGAGGTTCCTGACATGGCTCGAACTATTCTCGATGCAGAGGCTCGGATCACCGCGCGCGATCGAACCGGAGGCGTGTTCGATGGCATCGCCAACAAAATCAGGCGCGTGAACGGGGCGGCGAATGCCGCGAACCGGCAAATGGGGACTATTGAGCGCGCGAGCGCCGCGGTGTCGCGATCAACCGGCGCGATCGTTGCGGCGTCCACCCGCATGTTGGCGCCGCTCGCTGCCGGCTACGGTATTTCGCAAGGCGTCAAGCGGTTCGGCGAAACCGAGATGGCCATCACGCGCATCGGCATCACGGCCGACGCCACCGACGCCGAGGTCGGTCACCTGCATAAGACGCTGCGCGGCCTGGCGTTCGAAGCAGGCAAGCCGTTTGATGAAGTGACAGGCGGTCTTGAGCAGCTTGTCGCCGGCGGTCTCGACCTGCCGCAGGCCATGCCGGCGATGCCGGCCATCGTTAAAACCGCCCAGGCCGCAGGCGCCGAGGTGCGTGACATGGCGAACACGTCGCTCGCGTTGATTCAGAACATGGGCATCGCCGGCGCCAAGATGCAGGACGCTTTCGACATCCTGGTCGCCGGTGGCAAGGCCGGGAAATTCGAACTTAAAGATATGGCCCGCTACCTCCCATCGATCATGCCGCAGGCCGTCGCTGTGGGCATGAAGGGTGAGGATGGCCTCAAGCGCATCGTCGCATTACTGCAGGCTGTGCGCGCTGGCACCGGCACAACCGAAGAAGCCGCGTCATCAGTGGCAAATATTTTCGCCAAGATGGAAAGCGAGGAAACCGCCAAGAGATTTTCGAAATTCGGTATCGATCTTCGTAAGGAAATGGCGCAAGCGCGCAAAGAAGGTAAGGACCTCCTTGAGGTCTTTACTGGCTTGTCCAAGAAGGCCGTGAACGGCGATCTTTCGAAGCTTCCGCAACTCTTCTCCGACATGGAATTCGCGCGCGGTATGCGGGCGCTAATGTCTTTTGGGGATCTTCTGACCGAAGTGATGGGCAAGCTCAACAGCGCCCGAGGTTCGGCTGGTCGCGATTTCGATCGGGTGATGACCAAGAGCCAAGTTTCGATCAACCGCCTGTCCGAAAGCTGGGATCGCGCGACTGAGTCGATTGGTCGCCTTATCGATCGTCTCGGCGGCTCAAAATTCCTCAATGGCATCGCTAAAACCGTCGAAAGTACAATTGATTCCATCGACCGCCTTGGCGATCCCAAGAAAAGTGAAGAATTTCGGCGCGAGCGCGGTCAACCGCAGACAGCTTCGGAACTACATGATCGGCTGTTGCAGCAAAAGAAGCGCGAGCAACTGGCCGACCTCGATTCTAAAGTCGCGGTAGCCGAACACGATGTCGCCGCGGCAGAGGCGACGGCGAAGTTACGCAGGGGCCTTGGCCGTGATCCCGGCGACGCGCGGCGTAATCTGGAACGGCTTCGCATCGAGCGGGAATCTGTGCGTCTGCAAATCGAAGCGCTTAAAATTCCCTATCCGCTGCCGATCGACCTAAAGCAATTCGCCGAAAAGAAGGGAGGCCACGTTGTCGAGCCTTCCAGCCGCAAGTTGCGGCCCGGCGAGGCCGACTCGATCAAAAAGGAGTTGATTTCGGCCGGGGACGTGCTTCATCCGGTTGTGCGGCCTATGCCCCGCCCCGATCCGCGGCGGCAACCTTCGACGCCAATCTTCGTCAACGGTCTTGACCTGCCGCCGCAGCCTATTGAGGCACGCGCTCTACCCAAGCCGCCAGACCTGCCGCCGCAGCCTACTGAGGCACGCGCTCTACCCAAGCTGCCAGACCTGCCGCCGCAGCCTACTGAGGCACGCGCTCTACCCAAGCCGCCAGACCTGCCGCCGCAGCCTACTGAGGCACGCGCTCTACCCAAGCTGCCAGACCTGCCGCCTATAGCCGAGCCGCAGCTGCGGGGGTCCGCTGAGATCACAAACAAGATCGTCGTGGAGCCGTCGCCGGATTTCATCACCCGCGTGATCCAGTCCGTCCGTAGCGCGATTCCCGGCCTATCTGTTCGTGATGGGACCACTGGTTCGACGGGAGGATCGATGCCAGAGGCCGACCCCGGTAGAAACTATTAATTCCTTGAGGCCAGAATGCCGAGCTAACCAGCGGAGGGATGGTTCATGCAGAACACGCCACATCGGCTTCCGTCGAACGATGACCTGGCTCGGATGACCGAGGAGTTGGAAGCCTTTTGCCGTCAGCATCAGCCGCTTTCACCGGAGGTGACTGAGGCGATTGAGCGTGAGGTGCGCCGCGGGTCTTTCCCCAACCCCCACGGCCTGCGGCGCTAAGGCGGCCCGAACACGCCGAACATACCGAACACGATGGCCGAACACGTCCCCGGCAAACTTGCGAAAATCGCAAATTTGCCGCCATTGGCGGCGGTTGATTCTCGGTGTAAGTTTTGAGTTGGGTGTCGAAACCCGGACCTGAGATAGGCAGGCTTCCGATTGGCGTCGGTAAGCTGCCGATGCACCAGAGCCTTGGCGGGCTCTACGGTGCGCTGGCATCGCCTTGGCGGGCGAGCCGTCCTGGCCATATTGGCCGGGGGCGGTGCGTCATGTCCAGAGCGAAAGCTTAAAAGCCGCCGACCTGTCTCTCAGGCAGGTTTCGACCCCCCGGCTGCCGGTCCCGCCGATCGGCAAGGCTGTCGAAAGCCGAACCTGAGAGCTATCCCATGACCACAACCGAGGACCGGTGCGACAATGCTTCGCCCGCGCATCCGCGCGCGCAAACACAGGAGTGTCGAGATATCATGTCAGCGTCAGTTCATGCGTTCACCCCCCGCGCCGCCGCGCCTGCACAAGGCTCCCATGGCGAAGCAAGCCTTATCGAACTCGGCCGCCAATTCGATAAGCAGTTGCTGATCGTTCGCAGGCTGAGTGAAGAATCCGAGAGACTGGACGATATTTCCGAGGCGCAAATGCCATCTTGGCCGACCGCGGCATGTGTTCGCCCTGGTGATCGAGTGTTGCTGCGGGGGCGTTTCAGTAGCGCCGACTTCACGACCGGGCGGCCTTACACCTACGCCGAGATAAACCGCATGACGGAATGGAAGGTGCACTTGTTCATCTTTAGGCCTGCGATCGGATCGCCTCGATCGCACAAAGCATTGCCATGGCCACGCGCGCAGAGGCGCCTTGATGAAATCTGCGCCGCACACCAGCAATGGCGGGCGGATTGTATTTCAGTTCGGGAAAACACGGGCTACGCCGAAACCTATCGCGCCTTATCGGCGGCCGACGACAAACTGTTTACGATCATTGAAGGCATCGCTTCGGCAAGGGCGCTTTCCCCCGAGGGCTTAGCGGCGAAGGCAAGGGCTGCCGCTTTTCTCAAGGAGCGATTCGATCCGGTGGAGGATACGGACGATGAGGAGATCGATGATCGCCTGATGCGATCGCTTTATCGTGACGCGATCGCCATCGGCACGCCGCCGTCGCCGGCCGCGCCGGCGGCCCGCCGCGCTGCCGGTATCGCCTAAGCCCGAATCGGCTTTCCGAAATCATCGCCCGGCGGCTTCGCGGCCGGGCGATGCAGGGGTCAACCCTGCGCCCGCCGACAAATTTATTCTGTCGGTCGCTCAAAAAGTTGGCCGCAGTTTGCGGGCCGAGAGTGGCGCCTCCCCTTGTCAGCCTACCATCGCGCATCTAGTCCGCTGCAATTCACTCTTGAGGTGACATATGCCGGCAAAGGCGAAGAAAACCGCCGCGGCGAAAGCCGCCGCCGCCTCGCCATCGTTTCGCGACCGCAAAAAGAGCGTGTTGCTGCAGCTTCACAATCGAAAGGCACTCTGTGACGATCCTAAGACCTCTCGTCTATTACTCATCGCCGGTGAAATTTGGCGCCGCCTGATGACTTCGGAAGCCCCAACAGTCGGGGCGTCAGCTTCGGCCCTTGTCGAGCGGGTCGACACGTCCATATCTCAGGACGCGATCGATCGCCGCATGGCGCTTATTCTCGACGCGGACGCGAAGAACAGGCAGCAACGCAAATATGCCGAGCACCTTCGGCAGGCCATCGGTCAATATGCCGCTGAGGTTCTCGATGCGGTCGCGCGCGACGATCTAGAAATCGATCTTGCCGCTAAGCGTCTCTATGGGAAGGACGACAAGCTGAGTGTGGTCTGCACACGCGAGCGCCTGCGGGCATCCCTGCACAGCCTGACCGCCCTCCTCCGCTTACCAGGTACCTAGAAAGCTTTTCTGTTGCCGGGTACCCGAGTTTGTGGCTTCATGGCTACACACGGAATTCCGCCCGGCCGAGCCTCATCTCGCGCCGGGTTTTTGTTTTCGCCATCCCCCAATTGGAGAATTTTCAGTCATGAACACCCCTTTCGCCAAACACGGCTTGCGGCAAAACCAGTTTGCCGCGCTCATGCAGATGAGCGTTGACGAGGTTCGCTCCTTGATGAACAGCATGCCGTCCCTTGCTTCACAGACCTCGGTTGCAATGGCTCGGCTGTCTGGCGCCGGCGTTCGCTATAGCTACCGAGAGGCCCTGGCGATCGAGGCGGCGCGCCAGCTGACTGACGATGGCGGTTTGTCGATGGAGAGTGCGATGCGCATCGTGATCTCGAATATCGGCCGCTATTTCGAATATCGGTGTTCCGACAGTGGCAAGACCGACTCGGACTTCTGGATCGGCGTGACCCGCGCTCGGAATACCTGGGACCAGGCCAAGGAGCCTCGCGGCTCGTATCCGGTCACCAGTTTTGGGCCCGGCGAATTTTGGTCGGGCAATCATTACGCCGGCGCGCTGGCGGAGGTCCTCACGACGACGCAGGAATGGCAGCGGCACGACGAGCAGATGTATCCAGAATCGGACCCCGCGGCGATATTCCTCACGAACATTTCCGCTGCTGACCGCCGCTTGCGTCAGCGTGCCGGCGATCTGATCGAAGTCGACGCGGACGAATTCACCGCGACTTAGCCGCTCAACTTCATCTAATTGAGCCTGCCCGCCGGCGCCTATCAGGGCGCCGTTTTCTTTTGTCCGAACATAAAGGACTCTTCGCATGTCGATCATGCGCGACTCGACGATGACGCTTTATGGCGCCGTCAGAACCGATGACCTTGACGATTTGTCGGGGTTCTCCGCTCGCGATGTACGCACCGCCCTCGATAACCACGGCGCCGGCGACATCATTGTCTGCCTCAACTCGCCTGGCGGCAACGCCTTTGAAGGGCTTGCTATCTACAACGCGCTGAAGAGCCACCATGGAAAGGTGACGATTAACATCGATGGCGTCGCCGCTTCGGCGGCATCGCTGATCGCGATGGCGGGCGATGAGATCGTCATGCTCAGCGGCGCCATGATCATGATTCATGATCCGCGCAGCGTCACGGTCGGGACTTCTGCCGCCCATCGCAAAGTCGCAGACGATCTCGAATTGATGGCGCGACAGTTCGGCGAAATCTACGCCGAGCGCACCGGCCAGACACCGCAAGCGATCGCGGAAATGATGGCCGCCGAAACCTGGTGTGACGCCGATAAGGCCATCGCAAGTGGCTTTGCGACCCGCAAGGCCGAAACCAAATCTGCGCGCATCTTCGCTGACTTCGACTACAGCCAATACGGCAACGCTCCCAAATTTCTTATGCAAATGAAGAAAGGACCGACTGCAATGCCCAATACAACTGATGGCGACATCGCCAATGACTTTTTGAACGCGAAACCTTGGGCCGGACGTTTCTATCGCAGCGCCGGCACGTCCGACCTTTCGATCGGTGTTCTCAATGACATCGTCGAGATGTCTGCGACGTATGACGATGCCAGGGACGAGCTCGTCGCCGCTATGGCGGCGTCGACCAATGCGAACAAACCGAGCCCGCAAAGCCGCTCTCCGTATGGGCTGGGCGCGGGCAACACGTTTGGTAATCCGAACTTCCTGGCCAAAACGATCGGCGATGTCCTGCACGCACGAATGAGCGGCGCGGCGCCAGAAGGGGCCGCTCGTGAATTGATGGGTTGTTCGATCCTCGAACTCGGGAGCCGCCTCGCTGAGGTGAACGGCCAGCGCATTTCGTGGAGCAGCCGCGGTGAAGTTGTCGACAACATCATGATGACGGCCGGTGGCCACAGCACGAGCGATTTCTCGCAACTGCTCCTCGGCGCCGGCAACCGCGTCTTTCTCGATGCCTACAAGCTTGCCGAAAGCCCGCTCAAGGGCCTCGGCAAGCGTCGAGACGCGGCGGATTTCCGGCCCCTGATGTCCATTCGCTTGAGCGAAGCTCCGGCATTGCTGGAAAAGCCCGAGGGTGGCGAACTGACTTATGGCTCTCGATCGGAGACCGTTGAGTCCTTCGCCCTCAAGCCGGCGGGCCGAATCTTCGCCATCACGCGCGAAGCGCTCATCAATGACGACCTCGGTGCGTTCTCATCCTCCGCGCGGGCGTGGGGGCGCACGGCGGCCCTTTATGAAGCCGATCGCCTGTATTCCCTGTTCTCGGCAAACGGCGGCGCCGGCGCGACTCTGTCGGACAATAACGCGCTCTATACGACCGCGCGCGGCAACAAACTGACCGTCGGATCGGCGCTCGCCAGTGGCTCGCTCAGCAGCGCTCGGCAATCGATGCGTTCGATGAAGGACCCTGACGGCAAGACGTTCATCAACCTCAAGCCCCGTCATCTTGTGGTCGGCCCTTCGCTTGAGGAGACAGCGTTGCAACTCGCAGCGACGATCACTCCGACTGCCATCAACGATGTGAACACTTTCGCCGGCAAGCTGGACGTTCACGTCGAGCCCCGCTTTCAGGACGCCACCTGGCGAATCTTTGCCGATCCGAGCGACCTGCCTGTGATCGTGTACGGGTACCTGAACGGGCAGGCTGGCCCTCAGTTGGCGACAAAGGAAGGCTGGACAACGCTCGGTATGGAATTCCGTTGCGTTCTCGACTTCGGCTGCGGCCTTGAAGATTGGCGCGGTTCGGTGATGGCAACCGGCGAGGCGCCGGCGGAATAGCATCATCTGCCGATGGCGCTTGCGGCCGATGGTTGCCGCGAGCGCCTCGATTTACTCACCGGCGTGGTGATCCTGAGGGCGTCGCGGCCACGTCCAAAAAGCACAAGCTCACCTCCCCTACCTCGCCGGTGCCCTGCATATGGAACGGTCTGCAGGGGGATTTTCATTGGGGGGTCAAGGTGAGCACCGGCCGCACTAATTTAATCGCGATCATCCGATGTCCACACCGACCCAAAACGCGCAGGCGCGCGCGCCAAAAAGCGTGCTGCCACCTTCGTTGCCGCCGCGCGGCTTGTCGCGTGCCCAGGCGGCGGAATATATCGGCGTGGGCGCGACGTTGTTCGACCAGCTTGTGAAAGATGGGCGGATGCCACCCGCCAAGCGAATCAACGGCCGGACGGTTTGGGACCGCCGCCGGCTTGACGAAGCGTTTGAGGCCTTGGACGATGGCGTTGTGTCCGAATGGGACTAAGGGCGATGAAAGTCCGGCTCAAATACCTAAGCGAGGATGTGGACCGGCACGGCAACGTCCGTTGCTATGTCCGTGTGCCTGGAAAGCCTAAGGTGCGATTGCGATCGCAACCCGGCTCGCCGAATTTCATGGACGAATATCGGGCCGCGTTCTCGCTGGCGGCCGAGTCTGTCACCGTCAGGACGTTGGCGCGCGGGACCTTCGGTTATCTTTGCAATGCCTACTTTGCGAGCCAGGCATTCAGGTCCCTCGACAAAAGCACTCAGAGTTGGCGCCGCCGCGCCCTGAATGAACTGGTCGAGAGGCATGGCGACAAACGCGTATCAACGTTGCAGGCGCGTCACATCAGGAAGCTGCGAGATGAAAAGCGCGTGGACGGCGACGGTGCGGCCAACATTCGGGTCAAGGCACTGAGGGCATTGTTTAGGTGGGCGGTTGAAGCCGACGAAGCAACTTCCGATCCAGCGCGTGATGTCCAGCTTATTCGCTACGTTACTCGCGGCTTCCATACATGGTCTATCGACGAGGTCGCAGCATTTGAAAAGCGCCACCCGATTGGGACCAAGGCGCATCTGGCGCTATCTATCCTGCTTTACACCGCGTGCCGCCGCGAGGATGCCGTTCGATTAGGACCGCAGCATCTACGCGATGGCCGCATCAAGTACACCCAAGCGAAGAATGAAAATCGCAACCCCGTTACGCTCGATATCCCGGCGCATCCTGATCTTGTCGCCTCGATCGAGGCGGCGCCGTCTGGTCATCTGACGTTTCTCGCGACGGAGTACGGCCGACCTTTCACCGTTGCCGGCTTTGGGAATTGGTTTCGTGACAGGTGCAATGAGGCGGGCTTGCCTCATTGTACCGCGCATGGGCTGCGAAAGGCGACAGCAACGCGACTTGCCGAGCGAGGCGCAACTGCGCATCAGATCATGGCAGTGACCGGTCACAAGACGCTACAGGAGGCCGAGAGATACACCCGTGCTGCCCGGCAGGCTCAGTTAGCTGACGCAGCGATGGCTAAGTTGAAATGACGCGTAAGACGGTAAAGCGTATCGAATTTGTCGTCGGCGCCATTACGACAATCTTGCTGTTCGCCGGCCTGATCTTGGCCGATCGCTATCTTTCACCTGATCGACTTCCTCTGCTTGATCCCGATGAACGTGATCCTGTCGGGTATCACGGTCACGAGTAGAACACCGCGGGAACGATATTGCCCCACCTTGAATGCTAGTGGGACAAATGACCTGAAAAAATCTAGATATATCAGGTCGGTGTTTTAGGAGTGGCGGTCCCGAGAGGAGTCGAACCTCCGACCTTCGGTTTAGGAAACCGCTGCTCTATCCTGCTGAGCTACGGGACCGTGCGGCGCAGGTGTAGCAACTTTCCGCGGAATCGCGAAGCCCGCCCGTCCAACAAAAACCGGGGCCGATCAGCGCCGCGTCGCCGCGATGAAAGCGTCGATGTCGTCGCGCACCGGCGCCAGCAGCTCGACCGGGGTGCCGAAGCCGCCCAGGATCGTGACATGGCCGACGGCCGCGTAGCGCCGCAGCGTCACCTGATTGCCGGCGGCGCGCAGGGCGGCCGCGAGACGGGTCGAATTGCTCGGCTCGACGGTCGTATCGAGCGCACCGGCCAGCAGCAGCGACGGCGGCGCGCGCCGCGACGCGTAAGTGATGGGTTGCGTCTCCGGCCGGTTGGCGCCGCCGAAGATCGCGGCCAGCGTCTCGTCCCGCAACGGCAGGAAGTCGTAGGGCCCGGCCAGTCCGATGAAGCCGGCGATCTGCCGCTGCGACAGGCCGACGGCGCGGAGCCAGCGCGGATCGTAAGCCAGCATGGCCGCGTTGTAGGCGCCGGCCGAATGACCGGCGAGATAGATGTTATTGGCATCGCCACCGAGCCGCGCGGCGTTGTCGCGCGCCCAGCGCACCGCCTTCGCGGCATCTTCGAGAAACGCCGGGTAGCGCACCTGCGGATAGACGCGGTAGTTCGGGATAATCGTGAGGTAGCCGCGCTGCGCCAGCGCCCGGCCGAGAAACGAATAGGTCGACTTGTCGCCGTTCTGCCAGCTACCGCCGTAAATGAACACGATCACCGGCGCGCCGCGTTTCGCGGGACGGTAGATGTCCAGCGTATGACGCGCGCCCGCGGCATAGCGCACCGACTCCCGGGCCTGGACGATTTGCGCATCCGCGGCAGTGCCCAGAACCATGGCGACCGCCGCGACCATCGCGGCGAGGCGCCGACGAGGCCGGCGAAGTTCCAGGATCCTGCGGCCGATCGGCATGACGTCCCTTTCGTTGGAGGCGGAGGCTGAGCGAGCCGGGGCGGCGCCCTGTTCCGCAGCCGTTGCGCCGCGCCCATGCTATGGTGGCCGCCAACACAGTACGTAACGACAGGCGCGATGGATGACCTCTCCGATCCCGGTTTTTGACGGCCACAACGACGTCCTGCTGCGGCTCTACAAGTCCAGTTCCTCAGACCCGGTCGGCGATTTCCTCAAGGGCGAGGAGGCCGGCCACATCGACCTGCCGAAGGCGCGTGCCGGCGCGTTTGCCGGCGGTCTTTTCGCGTTGTATTCGCCGTCGCCGCGGCCGGCCAACTCAGGCGATCAGGCGGCAAGCGGCGGGCTGTCGCGCTCGCTGCCGCCGCCGTTGCCGATGGACGAGGCCCGCGTTTCGGTCGCCGGCGAACTGGCGATGCTGGTGAGGATCGAACGCGCGTCGCAAGGCGCGGTCGCGATCTGCCGCTGCGTCGCCGAGATCGAGGCTGCCATGGCGCGCGGCGCGCTCGCCGCCGTGCCGCACATCGAAGGCGCCGAAGCGATCGACGAGAAGCTCGACTTCCTCGACGTGCTTTATGCCGCCGGCCTGCGTTCGCTCGGACCGGTGTGGAGCCGGCCCAATATCTTCGGCCACGGCGTGCCGTTTCGTTTTCCCTCGAGCCCGGACACCGGCGACGGGCTCACCGCGGCGGGCGAAAATCTCGTCCGCGTCTGCGACGAGATGAGGATCCTGGTCGACCTGTCGCACATCACCGAGAAAGGCTTCTGGGATGTGGCGCGGCTGTCGAAGGCGCCGCTGGTGGCGACGCATTCCAACGCGCATGCGCTGTGCCCGAGCCCCCGCAATCTCACCGACAAGCAGCTCGCCGCCATCCGCGATACCGGCGGCATGGTCGGGCTGAACTTCGCCACCGGCTTCCTGCGGCCCGACGGCCTGATGCGCGGCGACACCGAGATCGGCTTGATGGTGCAGCAGCTCGACTATCTGCTGGAGAAGCTCGGCGAGGATCATGTCGGCCTCGGCTCCGATTTCGACGGGGCCATGGTGTCGCAGGCGATCGGCTCGGCCGCCGGCTTGCCGGTTCTGTTCGAGGCTTTGCGCGCCAAGGGCTATTCCGAAGCGCTGATGAACAAGATCGGCACCGGCAACTGGCTCAATTTGCTGAAGCGCACCATCGGCTGATCGCCGCGCGACGGCAGTTGCCGCATTCCGATTTCTGCATCTATGATTTCGGCGGACGCCCGGCCGGTCGAGCCGCCGGGCCACAAAGGCAACCATGGGCGACGCGCCAGGCCAGCAGCAGAAACGAACGCCCGACGAGGAGATCGCCGAGGCGCTGGAAAGCGACATCATTTTCGGCCGCCTCAAGCCGGGCGAGCGCCTGCGCGAGGAAGCGCTGCTCGAACGCTTCGGCCATTCGCGGCACTTCATCCGCCTCGCTTTCGCGCGGCTGGAGAAGAAAGGCATCCTCGTTCACACGCGCAATGTCGGCGCCGCGGTGCGTGCCTTCACCATTCCTGAAGTGGAGGAAGTCTACGACGTTCGCGAGATGATCCAGCGTCAGGCCGCCTTGCGTATTCCGCTGCCGGCGGACCCGCAGGACATCGCCAACATCGCCGTAATCCAGCGCGACTACGTCGCCTGCGTCAAAGCCGGCGATCTGCGCGGCATCCATGCCTGCAACGACCGCTTCCATCTCGCCATCTTCGCGCTGTGCAACAACAGCCACCTGCTGGCGCTGGTCAAGCAGTACATGGACCTGACCTACGTCATCCGCACCGTCACCTTCTCCGATCCGAGGGCGCTCGAGGCCTCGCGCAAACAGCACGAGGCTATGCTCGATCAGCTCAAGGGCCGCGACAGCTGGGCGCTGGCCGAATTGTGCGTGCAGCATCTGCGGCCGAACAAGGAGAAGTATCTCGGCCGGCTGCGCGAGGCGGCCGCGGCGCAGGACCGCAAGCCGGCGGCGGAATAGGCCCGCCACCCTGATTGTCGACAATAACGACTCCGGCATGGGCCTTCTTGCGGTGCAGCGCGGCTTTTTCCGCCTTATTGTTGACAATCCAGCGGCCGCGACGGACACTTCAAAGAAAAAAGCCCTCTGCCCCACGGCGTCACCAAACACTCTCAGGGAGGAAAGTCCGATGCTCATCCGCAAATCGTTGACACTTGCCGTTTTGCTCGCCGCAGCGGCCGCGCTGGCTTCCCCGGCCGCGGCGCAGAAGCGTGAATTTTCCTTTGCCTACGACCAGCCCAAGCAGAGCGGCTACGGCATCGGCGCCGCGATGTTCGACAAGAAGCTCCAGGAGCTCAGCAAGGGCACGATGTCGATCAACCAGTATCCGAGCGCGCAGCTCGGCACCGAAGCCCAGACCATGCAGAAGGTGCAGACCGGCGACATCGACTTCGTCATCCTGTCGACGGCCAACGCCTCGACGGCGCAGCCGGAGTCCGGCGTGTTCTCGCTGCACTTCATCTTCCGTGACGAGGCGCACGCCATCAAGGTGCTCGGCGACGCCAAGGTGATCGCGGCGATGCGCGAGCTCTATGCCGCCAAGATCAAGGGCGCGCACATGATCGCGCTCGGCTCGCAGGGCCTGCGCCACATGTACGGCAAGAAGCCGATCGAAAAGATCGCCGACATCAAGGGCGTCAAGATGCGCGTGCAGGCGACCGTGACCGAGGACACCCTGTTCCCGGCCTATGGCGCGCAGGTCGTGCACATGCCGTTCGGCGAGGTCTACACCGCACTGCAGACCGGCGTCGTCGACATGGCCGAGAACGGCATCAACAACTACCTCGTCAACAAGCACTACGAGCCGGCGCCGGTGCTGTCGCTCACCGAACATGAAGCCAACCACTCGGCCTTGTTCATCAGCGACAAGGCGTGGTCGAGCCTGACCGACGAGCAGAAGAAGTGGGTGCAGACCGCGGCCGACGAGATCTCGCAGAAGGAGCCGGAGGCGGCCTTCAAGCTCGAGCATGAAGCGCTCGCCAAGCTGCAGAAGATGGGCGTCAAGATCGTCAAGACCGTCGACAAGAGCGGCTTCTCGCAGATCAGCAAGCCGATCCAGGACAAGCTGGCGAAGGACCTCGGCCCGAACGCCGTCAAGGTGCTCGAACTGGTCCGCAGCATCCAGTGAGCGCCACGGCGGGAGCTACCCCTCGGCTCCCGCCGCTTTTTCTCGTGGGAAACTGCCATGCCGCGCTTTGACAGCCTCGTCATCCAGGACCAGCGCCACCTCAAATGGCGCGCGCTCGATCCGATCGAACAGGGCCTGATGATCCTGTGCGGGGTCTGCATCGCCGCCTTCAGCGTTCTCGTGTTCTGCGACGTCATCACCCGCGCCATCGGCCGGCCGTGGCTCTGGGTGCAGGAAGCGACGATGACGTTCTTCCTTTACGGCATCTTCATCGGCGTCGCCGCGGCGACGCGCCGCAACGATCATCTCTATCTCGCGGTGCTCGCCGAATCGATGTCGGGCGGCGCGCGGCTGTTCTTCGAGACGTTCAACCGCCTCGTCGTGCTCGGCGTCGCGCTCGCCATGATCTATTACGGCTACCTGAATTTCCTCGACGGCTTCAAGAGCCTGCGCATGCCGTCGATGATGCCGATGGCGACCTTCTATGCCGCCATCCCGATCAGCGGCTTCTTCGTCGCGCTGTTCACCATCGAGCAGATGGTCAACGGCTTTAAGAACGGCTTTGCCAATCCGGACGGCGCCGCGGAAGAAAAGAGGCAGTCGCTGTGACCACCAACGGCTTCCTCATTCTGACGATGGGCTTCCTCTTCCTGTTTCTCGGCTACATGGGCGTGCCGGTCGCATTCGCGCTGATCGGCGCGGTGCTGATCGTCACCTCGTTCACGCCGGTCAGCCACGCCTCGATGATCGCGCAGGTCTTCAACGGCATGGACGTCGAAGCACTGATGGCGATTCCATTCTTCCTGCTGGTCGGCGACCTGATGACGTCGGCCAACGTCACCCAGCGCATGATCTCGCTGTCGCAGACGCTGGTCGGCCACATGCGCGGCGGCCTCGCACAGGTCGTCACCTTGTTCAGCATGTTCTTTGCCGGCATTTCCGGCTCGTCGGCGGCCGACGTCGCGGTGCTGACCCGCTCCATCGCGCCGGAAATGGCGCGCGAAGGCTACGACCGTGCCTTCACCGCGGCGCTGATCGCATCCGCCGCCACCATGGCCAACCTGATCCCGCCCAGCATCATGGCGGTCGTCTATGGCGCCACCGGCAACGTCTCGATCGGCGGCCTGTTTCTCGGCGGCGTCGCGCCCGGCGTGTTCATCGGCATCGGCCTGATGATCTACAGCCATTTCTTCGGCCCGATCGGCCTCAAGCACAAACGCGCCACCTTCGCGCAGTTCACCGAGGCGACCAAGCGCTCCGCCGTGCCGCTGATGATCCCGGTCATCATCATGGGCGGCATCCTCACCGGCTGGTTCACGCCGAGCGAAGCCGGCATCATTGCCGTCGCCTATATCCTCATCGTCGTCATCCCGCTGCTCAACCCGAAGCACCTGCCGCATCTGCCGCGCGATTTCGCGCTGACGGGCCTTTTGTATTCGATCCCGCTGATCACGATCGGCGCCGCCTCGGCTTTCGGCTGGATGCTGGCTTATCTGCGCGGCCCGGCCGTGGTGTCGGACTGGATCAGCTACTACGCCGGCGGCGATCCGCATCTGATCATGCTGATGCTGACCGCGCTGTTCATCGTCGTCGGCGACTTCATCGACGCGGTGCCGGCCATCATCATCTTCATGCCGCTGATCCTCGAGCTCACCAAGAACACCGACATCAATGCCGTGCACATGGGCGTCGTCATCATCACCACGTTGGCTTTCGGCCTGATCACCCCGCCCTACGGCCTCTGCCTGCTGATGGCGTCCAAGTTCGTCAATGTGAAATTCTCGAGCGCCATGCGCGCCTCGTTCCCGATTTACGTGGTCTTCTTTGCCGCCATCGCTTTCGCGATTTACTTCCCGGAAATCGTGCTATGGCTGCCGAAGCAGCTTTTGCCGCAATCGGTCGGTTGCTTCCGCAACCCCAGCGGCGCCGGCTGGATTTGCCCCTGAAGCGCCACCTGACGGACGATGTGAATGAGTAATGGACTACGGCAAGGCCTGACCAGCTACGGCGACACCGCGTTCTCGCTGTTCCTGCGCAAGGCCTTCATCAAGGGCATGGGGTATTCCGACGACGCCCTCGACCGGCCGATCGTCGGCATCACCGACACCTATTCCGACTTCAATCCGTGTCACGGCAACGTGCCGCAGCTCATCGAGGCGGTGAAGCGCGGCGTCATGCTGGCCGGCGCCATGCCGATGGTGTTCCCCACCATTTCGATCCATGAGAGCTTCGCCTTCCCCACCTCGATGTTCCTGCGCAACCTGATGGCGATGGACACCGAGGAGATGATCCGCGCGCTGCCGGTGGACTCCGTCGTGCTGATCGGCGGCTGCGACAAGACCATCCCCGCACAGGTGATGGGCGCGGCCAGCGCCGACAAGCCCGCCATCGTGCTGCCAACCGGGCCGATGCTGGTCGGTCACTTCAAGGGCGAACAACTCGGCGCCTGCACCGACTGCCGCCGGCTGTGGGGCGAATTCCGCGGTGAGCGCATGAGCGGCGAGGATATCGATGTCGCCAATGGCCGGCTGGTGCCGTCCGTCGGCACCTGCGGCGTCATGGGCACCGCCTCGACCATCGCCTGCATGATGGAAGCGCTCGGCATGTCGCTGCCCGGCAGCGCCTCAATTCCGGCGGTGCACGCCGATCGCATCCGCATGGCCGAACTCACCGGCAAGCGCGCCGCCGAGATGACCAAGGGCGGACCGAAGCCGTCGGAAATCCTGACCAAGGAAGCGTTCCGCAACGCCATTGTCATGCTGCAGGCGATTGGTGGTTCGACCAACGGCGTGGTGCACCTTTCGGCCATTGCCGGCCGCACGCCGCATCCGATCACGCTCGAGACCTATGACGAGGTCGGCCGCAATACGCCGGTGCTGGTCGATCTCAAGCCGACCGGCCAGCACTACATGGAGCACTTCCATCAGGCCGGCGGCGTGCCGCGGCTGATGCAGGAGCTCAAGGATCTTCTGGCGCTCGATGCGAAACATGTCGCCGGCGGCACGCTCGGCGACGCTATCAAGGCTTTCGAGGACGTGCCGGGCCAGACCGTCATCCGCTCGCGCAAGGCACCGCTAAAGAGCGAAGGCGGCCTCGTTGTGCTGCGCGGCAGTCTGGCGCCGCGCGGCGCCGTGCTCAAGCAGGGGGCGGCGGACGCCAGGCTGATGCAGCATGAAGGCCGCGCCGTGGTGTTCGACTCGGTCGCCGACATGACGGCGCGCATCGACGATCCAGGACTCGACGTCACCGCCGACGACGTCCTGGTCATGCGCAATGCCGGCCCGGTCGGCGCGCCGGGCATGCCGGAAGCCGGCTATATCCCGATTCCGAAGAAACTGGCGCAACTTGGCGTCAAGGACATGGTGCGCATCTCCGACGCGCGCATGAGCGGCACTGCCTTCGGGACAATAGTACTGCACATCAGTCCCGAAGCCGCCGTCGGCGGCCCGCTGGCGCTGGTGAAGACCGGCGATCGCATCCGGCTCGACGTCAAGGCGCGGCGCATCGACGTGCTGATCGACGACGCCGAAATGAAGAAGCGTCGCGACGCCTGGCAGGCGCCGCCGACGCCCGAGGTCGCACAGCGCGGCTACGCCAAGCTCTACCGCGAGCACGTCCAGCAGGCCGACGAAGGCTGCGACTTCGATTTCCTGGCGCGGCCGGACACGGCGAAGCGCTGAGCGCACGCGCCCGCCGTCTTGACGGCGGCGTTGACGTCTTTGGACAATCGCCGCATGGGCATCGGGCGGCTGATCGCGTCGCTGATCGCGGCTATTGCTGCCGCCACCCCGGCGCTTGCCGAGGCGCCCTGCACCGGCACGGCTGTGAAGCCGGGCACGGTCGCCGCGGTTCAGGATGGACGCACGTTCACGCTTACCGACGGCCGCGAGGTCAGGCTCGCCGGCATCGAATCAGCGTCCGATGGCACGGCGCTCCGGGACCGCGTGGCAGGGCAGCACCTGCGCCTCGAGGGAACCGGTGAAGACCGATATGGCCGCCTCGTGGCCTATGTTTATCGAGGCGCGGAAGCGGAACCCGTGCAGCTCGCGCTGCTGGCGGCCGGCGAAGCCCGGGTTTCGGCCAGAATTGGCGGCAAAACCTGCGCCGAGGCGCTTCTTTCGGCCGAAAACGCCGCCCGGACGGCCCGCCGCGGCCTGTGGGCCGACCCCAATTCCGCCCCTTTAAGTTCAGAAAATTTAACCATGATTTCGGCGTCACAGGGGCATTTTGCCCTCATTGAAGGCCGAGTCTTGTCGGTTCGGGAGAGCGGGGCCACAATCTACGTGAATTTCGGGCGGCGCTGGACGCGGGACTTTTCCGTCATTATCCCGAAGCGCGCGCGGGGCAATTTTGCCGCCGCCGGCATCGACATCAAGGCGCTCGAACGCCGGCGCATCCGGGTGCGCGGCGTGATCGAGCGGCGTAGCGGCCCGATCGTCCAGGCGATCGCGCCCGAGCAAATCGAACTGATCGACTGAGGGCAATGCGTAGTGCGGCGAGTACATTGATGGGACGGATGGCGCGCATCGGCCGCGCCTGGCTCGCCGTGCCGGTGCTGCTGGCGGCGCTGACCGCCTGCAGCCAGTTGCCCGACGCGCCGCGTCAGGTGTCGCTGCCGATCCCGAAGACGATCGATCGCGACCAGGGCTCGCCCGCAGCGGTTCGGGAGAACGCGCGCATCCTCGCCTCCTATGGCGGGCTTTACGACAACCCGCGGATGCAGGCCGAGATCGAGAAGATCGTCGCCCGGTTGGTTGCCGCTTCGGAACGGCCGGACCTGAAGTATCAGGTGACGATGCTGAACTCGCCGGCGGTCAACGCCTTCGCGCTGCCCAACGGAAACCTCTATATTTCGCGTGGTCTCATCGCGCTCGCCGCCGACAAGGCCGAGCTTGCTTCGGTGCTGGCGCACGAGATGGGCCACGTCATCGCCCGCCACGCCGCCATCCGCGCCGAGCAGGCCAAGCAGACGGCGCTGATCGGTCAGGTGGTCAGCGAAGTCCTGAGCGATCCGAACATGGGCGCGCTGGCGCTTGCCAAATCGAAGCTGACGCTGGCGGCGTTCTCGCGCGCGCAGGAATTCGAAGCCGACGGCATCGGCATCGGCATTTCCGCCCGCGCCGGTTTCGACAGCTTCGGCGCGGCGCGCTTCCTCACGGCGATGCAGCGCAATGCCGATGTCAAGGGCGCCAGCAACAATGCCGGCGTCGATCCGCATGTCGCCGACTTTCTCTCCAGCCATCCGGCGACGCCGGAGCGCGTGAAGAACGCTGTCGCCAATGCGCGGCAGTTTTCGGGACCGGGCAATGGCGAGCGCGACCGCGATTCCTATCTCGGCGACATCGAGGGCATGGTCTATGGCGAAGACCCGAGCGAAGGCTTCGCCCGCGGCCGGCGCTTCCTGCATCCCAAACTCGGCTTCACCTTCACGGCGCCGCCCGGCTTCTCGCTCGACAACACCGCGCAGGCGGTGCTCGGCCTCAAGGAAGGCGGCGGCGAAGCGATGCGGCTCGACGTGGTCAGCGTGCCGGCCGAGCAGCGGCTAAGCGATTACCTGAAGTCCGGCTGGATCGACAATGTCGACGCTGCGAGCGCGGAAGACTTCTCGATCAATGGCTTCCCTGCCGCGACCGCTTCGGCCAAGGGCGAGCGCTGGTCGTTCCGTCTGTTCGCCGTGCGCTTCGGCAGCGATGTCTATCGCTTCATATTCGCGGCGCGCGATCTCACGGCTGCGAACGACAAGTCGTTCCGCGAGTCGGTGATGACGTTCCGCCGCATGAGCTTGAAGGAAAGTGCCGGCATCAAGCCGCTGCATATTCGCGTCGCCACCGTAAGGGCCGGCGACACGATCGATTCGCTGGCGCAGCGTATGGCGACCGATCACAAGGTCGAACGCTTCCTGCTGCTCAACGGCTTCCAGAGCCACGACAAGCTCAAGCCTGGGCAGAAGGTAAAGCTGGTGATGGAGTGATGAGCTCCGTCGTCCTCCGCGAAGGCGGAGGACCCAGCGCTTGCTTTTTCGAAAAAACGCTGGATCCCCGCTTTCGCGGGGATGACACGAGGAAAAGCAAAAACGGCCGGGTTTCCCCGGCCGTTTCATTTGTAACACGGCAGCAGTGCTTACTGCTCGCCTGCCTCGGCGTTGAGCGTGAATTCACGCGGCACGTCCGGACCCCACAGGTAGAACGAGTCTTCCGGCTTGTGGTCGGCGGCCGGCCAGCGGTCTTCCTTCGGGATGTAGTCGATGTCGCAGGAATACTCGGCGAACGAGCCCCACGGATCCATGATGTAGTGGAAGTAGTTCGAGCCGAGCACGTGGCGGCCGAGGCCCCAGCCCTTCTGATAACCCTTGTCGTGCATGCGCGCCGCGCCGAGACCGATGTCGTTGATCGACGTCACGTCCCACGAGCAATGGTGGAAGCCCGGCGCCGACGACTTCACCAGCGCCAGCAGGTGATGATCGCTGCCGTGAATGCCGTGCATGAAGGCGACGAGGTCGGAGGCGCGGTCCGACAGCCGCAGGCCGAGCGTGCGCTCATAGAACTCGATCGACTTCAGGACGTCGGCGGTGAAGATCAGCACATGCGACAGCCGGCGCGGCCGCACCAGCGGCGCCGCGGCGCGCGTCGTCGCCGCCGCCTGTCCGGGGCCGACGGTGACCCATTCGCTGACGGCCTTCTGGTCGGGCGACACCTTCGGCGCCACCTTCACTTCCATCAGGATGCCTTCGTGGTTGCGGAACCAGAAGCCGTTCGATTCGAAGCCCGGCGGCGGATCGATCAGCTTGATGCCCTGCCCCTCGATGCGCTTCTTCAGGCGGTCGATGTCTTCGGCGTAGCAGCCGAACGACAGGTGGTGCAGCGCCTTGGTCTTGCCCTCGATCACCGAGCCCCAGGCGTGTTCATGACCGAAGGTCTTGAGTTGCAAGGTATTGCCCTTGCGCACCATGTTGAGACCGAAGTTGGTGTAGAAGTCGTCAGCCGCGTTCACGTCTGGAACGGCGAGGACGAACTGGTCGAGCGAATGGATGCCGAACTCATCCGAGCTGGCTTTCGGCGCGACATAGCCGCCGATGGCAGTCATTTTGTGGCTCCCTAGACCTTTGTTGCTTCTCGCGGCGCATCATAACCCCGCCTCCGAGGCGCGCAAACGGTTCCTCGGGCTCCGCAGGCCTCTGGCATTTGCCCATCGACGCCCACCCGGAACGGCTGCAACCTGCGCGTGGAACGCGAACCCGCCCACCGGACTTATCGTCTGATGGAATTGTCGGGTCGCGATGGTCTGGGCTGGGCGGTGGCGATCTATATGGCCGCCATGATGGGCACGCTCGGAGCCCTCGCCGTGCCGGTGTATTACGCCGTTTCGCCGCAGGTCTATGAGAACCCGCCCCCGGAGCCGCTCGACCCGCTGCTGAACGGGCCGATCGTCGGCAAGCGCGTATCGACCCCGGTTCCACTGGCGTTGCTCAAGCATCCCGAATTGGTCGATCCCAAGCTAGTCGCCGAGCTCAACGCCAAGATGAACGGTAAGAGCAAGCCCGCCCGCCACGAGGTCGCGCAGCAACCCGCACGCCGTGAACGGGCGGCCGCGGTGGCGGAACTGCCGGATCGGCCCGAGCGCTCGGGCTTCTTCCTCTTCAATCTGTTCGGCGGCTGACCGGCGCGCCGTTGCCGGAAAGGGCGCGCATGGCGCCGCGTAACGCCACACGGAACGCCTCGTCGTAGTTGATGCCGCTGGCCGACCATACAAACTGCCGGCCGCGGGCGGATATGCGCCACGTCGCGATCCAGCCATGCGCCTTGTCGCTCCAGGCGAGATCGCCGATTAGCGGCTGATCGCCGCCGGCGACCTTGGCCAACGCCTCGGCCGACGCATTGGCTTTGTCGCGCACCAGTTTAGGCCCGGCTTGCGCCGTGATGCCGTTGGCGCGCAGCGGCTCCGCTGCCGGCAGCACGACGTTCAGCCCGTAGCGCCGCACGGCATTGCCGAGCGATTCGCGCATGTCGGGATCGAACTCGCCGTCCTTGGCCAGCACGCCGTCGCGGTTGCGGCCGCGCACCGTGACGATCATCGCCAAAGTCGGGCGCTTGCCCTTCCAGATACGACGGCCAAGCGATGCCAGCACATTGTCGATCTTCGCCGGATTGAAGTGACAGGTAAGAAAGTGCGGCCGGTCATAAGTGCCCTGCTCGTCATGGATCGCCCGGCCGGACAGCCGGTCGAAATAAGAAAAAGAATCGATGAAGTCGGCGGCGCGCGCGGCCAGCGCCGGCACGCGCTTGCTGTCAAGGATGGTCACGTCGCCTGATGCCCGCACCAGCACGTCCTCGAAGCAGAGCTTGAAGCCGAGCGGCCGATTGCGCTCATCCTTGCCGGTCACGACCGCCTGCGCCACGTAGTTGTCATTGAGATCGATCGGCGGCGGCGGCTTGGTCTCGGCGGCATCGGCGCTGCCGCCGGCGATGAGAAGTACAGCCAGCATCAGGAACTTACGCATTGTTCAAGGCCTTCGGCTTGGACCGAGAAAGGAGCGTTCGCACATGAAGTCGACAAACGCCCTGAGCTTCGGCGACAGATAGCGGCTCGACGGCCAGAGTATGCGCATTGTTCCGGCATGGGCGACGAAATCGTCGAGCACGGTGACGAGCCGACCGCCCTCGATGTGTTCGCGAACAAGAACATCCGGCAGGCAGGTAATTCCGAGCCCTTCGGTGGCCATCAGCAGCAACGGTTCGATCGTGTTGGCGACCGCCGCCGGCTTGATGGCGATTTCCAGATCTTGTCCGTCGCGCACGAGCGGCCAGCGTTCGAACTTCCGGCTGGTGGCAAACCGGTGCAGCAGGCAGGCATGGCCGGCGAGATCTTCGGGCACCCGCGGCACGCCTGCGCGGGCGAGATAGGCGGGCGAGGCAACCAGCTCGAGATGGAATTCGCCAAGCACCCGGCTCATGAGCCGCGAATCCGCGACGTCGCCGGCCCGGATCACCGCGTCAAAGCCTTCCTCGATGATATCGACCAGGTGGTCGCCGAACTCGAGATCGAGTTGGACTTCCGGGTAGGCCCGCATGAAGTCGTTCAGCGGCGGCACCGTCAGCGCATTGATGATCGGCAGGCTGATGCGCAACTTGCCGCGCGGCGCCTCGCGGGTCTGCGCCAGCTCCATCTCCGCGACCTCGAGCTCGCAAAGGATATGGCGGCAGCGCTCGAGGAACATCGCACCTTCCGCCGTCAGCGTGATGCTGCGCGTCGAACGATGAAACAGGCGAACGCCGAGCCGCTCCTCGAGGCGCGTGATTGCCTTGCCCACCGCCGACGACGACAGGCCGAGTTGATGGCCGGCCGTGGTGAAGCTGCGCGCGTCGGCCGCCAGCACAAATACGTTCAGCGCACCGAGATTATCCATCACCGTCGAGCCATTATGGAATTAAATTCCGAATTAATAGGAACTGTAGCGGAATTGTCGCCAATCTTCCAGTCGCCCATCTTGGCTCCCGGCCGCGGCGCACCGCATGGCCGCCGCAACTCCACCGCAGCAGGAACTGGAAATGGACAACCCCCTCTACGATTACTCGCCCATCAACGACCGGCCCGCCATCGCGTGGCCGAACGGCGCGCGGGTCGCCTTCTATGTCGGCCTCAATGTCGAGCACTTCGAACTCGGCAAACCGTCAACGAGTCTTTGGGAAGGCACCGCCCATCTGCGTCCCGACCCGCTTAATCACGGCTGGCGCGATTACGGTCCGCGCGTCGGCATCTGGCGGATGGTCGAGTCCTTCGACAGGCACGGCATCCGCCCGTCCGTGCTTCTGAACTCCGATGCGGTGAAGCACTATCCGCAAATCATCGCCGCCGGGCGCCAGCGCGACTGGGCCTGGCTTGCGCACGGCAAGACCAACTCGATGCTGCACACCGACATGGCGCCGGACGACGAGCGGCGCTTTCTTGCCGACGTCACCGAAACCATCGCCAAGGCGACGGGCCGGCGGCCGAAGGGGTGGATGGGCCCCGGCCTCACCGAAACATTTGCGACGCCGCAGATCCTGAAGGAGCTCGGCTACAGCTACGTTCTCGACTGGACGGCCGATGACCAGCCCTTCGCGCTCAATCTGCCGGGCCTGATATCGGTGCCCTACTCGGTCGAACTCAATGATCTCAGCCTGTTCGGCGTCAAGGGGATGACCGGCGAGGAGTTCTATCGCACGGTCGTCGATCAGTTCGATCAACTCTACGCCGACAGCGCCGACTCCGGCCGCGTCATGGCGCTGGCGCTGCATCCCTTCGTCATGGGCCAGGCATTCCGCGCACGCTATCTGGATGAAGCGCTCGGCTATATCGCGTCGCATGACGGGGTCTGGCTGACGACGAGCGACGACATCGCCGAGCACTACGTCGCCACCGCATCCCAGCATGGTTCGCAGGCGAGGTTGGCGAGAGCGACGGGCTGACGGCGACGACAGTGCGCAAGAAAAAGCCCGGCATCGCTGCCGGGCTTTGATTGCGTGCTGTCGTCTGAACT
>JAHCKG010000003.1 GCA_026125895.1 Pseudolabrys sp.
GTCGGCATGGGCGTGATGCCGCTGAACTTCGAGGAAGGCACGTCGTGGCAGTCGCTCGGCCTCAAGGGCGACGAGAAGGTCACGATCCGCGGCCTCGAGGGCGACCTCAAGCCGCGCCAGAAGCTGACCGCCGAGATCACGATGGGCGACGGCAGCGTCAAGAAGGTGCCGCTGATCTGCCGCATCGACACGCTGGATGAGCTCGAATACTTCCGCTCGGGCGGCATTCTGCAATACGTGCTGCGCCATCTGGCGGCGTAAAATCCTTAACCCGCATCGGCTAAACGTCACCCGCCCCTCACCGCGAAGTGAGTGGCGGGTGATTTACTTTTCACCCATATAATGGCCTCGGGTCCGACCGGGGGGTGGAACGCCCGGATCGTGGATTTTGTGCTATGAATCTCCGCCGCCTCAGCCTGTCCCTCGCCGTTGTCTGCGCGTCGCTGGCCGTCACCGGTCCGCTGGCGGCCGGCGAACCGAAGGCCGTGGTCGAGCTGTTCACCAGCCAGGGGTGTTCGTCCTGTCCGCCGGCCGACAAGCTGCTCGGCTCGCTGGTGCATGATCCGTCCGTGATCGCGCTGAGCCTGCCCGTCGATTACTGGGACTATCTCGGCTGGAAGGATACGCTGGCGCTGCACGGTCACGCCAAGCGTCAGCGCGCCTATTCGGTGGCGCGCGGCGACCGCGCCGTCTACACGCCGCAGGCCGTGGTCAACGGCGTGGTGCACGCGCTCGGCAGCGACAAGAGCGCGATCGAGAAGGCCATCGCCGACAGCCGTGCGAGCGCCAAGCCGCTGACGGTGCCGGTGTCGATCAAGGTGCAGGGCGACAAGGTCGTCGTCGATGTGCCGGCCGGCACGGTCGATGGCGCCGGCGCCGAGGTCTGGTTGTGCCCGGTCACCGGCAAGGTGCAGGTCACGGTCGGCCGCGGCGAGAACAGCGGCAAGGCGCTGACCTACTACAACGTTGTGCGGCGCTGGGTGAAACTCGGCACCTGGACCGGCAAGGCCGAGAGCTTCAGCGTAGCGCTCAACGAGTTGCCGAACGCCAACCTTCCGCTCCAAGACATCGACCGGTTGGTCGTGATCGTTCAGGACGGCAGCAAGGACAAGCCCGGCCTCATGGTCGGCGCCGCGACCGTGGCGTTGAAGGACGGCCCGGCGCTCTGACGTCTCCCGTCATGCTCCGCGGAAGCGGAGCTTTCTCGATCCGCACTGTCATTCCCCGCACAAAAAAATCGGGCCGGCGTTGAGCCGGCCCGAAGGCATAGGGGATTGAATCGAACGCTACTCAACTTGAACTCAGTCGGCCCGGTCCGAAGATCCCCGGGGGGCTGGGGGGCTGAGGATCCGGAGATCGAACCGGACCGGGCCTTGAGGCAACGCTCGATTTATCCCAAGGGCTCATGACCGGCACTTGACCGAAATTGGGCGTTATTGTGGGAGGAATTGACGAGTTCGTGAAGGCGAACGGCCTGTTTCCCGCGGTTATCGGCGCCATGTTGCTGGGATCAGCCTCGTGAATTCAGGGGCAAATCAGGGACTTGCCGTCGCCGCGCTGCGGCGCAATCATTGCCGCACAGGACAGGAGGCCGCATGACGTTCGGTTCCGGCGATAGCGACCAGCCGACAGGGAGCGGCGCCTTCGGGCGCGGCCCGGCCGCTCCCGCCAATTACCTCAACCAGGTCACGTTCAACCGCCGCGAACTCAATCGCATTCTCGACCTCTACGGCCGCATGGTCGCCGCCGGCGAATGGCGCGACTACGCCATCGACTTCCTCAAGGATCGTGCCGTGTTCTCGGTCTTCCGCCGCGCCTCGGAAGTGCCGTTGTACCGCATCGAGAAGAACCCGAAGCTGGCGCAGAAGCAGGGCGCCTACAGCGTCATCTCCGCGACCGGCCTCATCCTGCGCCGCGGTCCCGAACTCGACCGTGTGCTGCGCGTGCTCGACAAGCCGCAACTCGCTTTCGCGGCGGGCTGATCATCGCCTTCGCACATTCGGAGTTCTTGGCGTCCCGGTTCTGCGTCGCGTCATTTCATGCCGCGACGCGCCCGGGACAAGTGCCTATGGCGCCGCCGTGTCGCCCTTGCCGAGCGGCAACTGCATCTGCACGGTGTCGAGCCAGCGGCCGAACTTGTAGCCCACCGCCTTGAACACGCCGGCGTCGCGGAAGCCGCAGGATCTGTGCAGCCCGATCGAGCCGGCCTGCGCCGAATCGCCGATCACCGCCATCATCTGCCGGAAGCCGGCCTGTGCGGCGAGGCGAATCAGCTCCTGCATCAGCGCCTTGCCGATGCCGCGCTTGTGCATCGCCGGGTCGATGTAGATCGAATCCTCGACGGTGAAACGATAGGCCGGGCGCTCGCGGAACGGTCCGGCATAGGCGTAGCCGGCGACTTTGCCGTCGATCTCGGCGACGATGTAGGGGAACGGTCCGCTGCGCAGTTTCTCGTAGCGGCGCAGCATTTCCGCTTCGCCCGGTGGCTCGAGCTCGAAGGTCGCGGTGCCTGTTTCGACCGCGTGCGCGTAGATGCGGGCGATCGCCGGGATATCGGCGGGCGTGGTCGGGCGGATCGACAGGGTCATGGGACTGGCTTCTTGGGAACAACGTGGCCGGATGGATCATGGGAAGCGATATCAGTCATCAAAGAATATCGCTGGATCGAACGGCGTCCAGTCGCGTCCAATAGGGTGCCCCCGGGAGAAAATGCATGCTCACGCTCTACTACGCCACCGACACCTGCGCGCTGGCTTCGCATATCGCGCTCAAGGATGCCGGCGCCGGCTATCGCCTGCACCGCATCGATTTCGCCAGGGCGCAGCAGCGCTCCGACGACTATCTGGCGCTCAATCCGAAGGGCCGCGTGCCGGCCTTGGCGACGCCCGAGGGCATCCTCACCGAGACGCCGGCCATCCTCGCCTATATCGCGCAGGCCTATCCGCAGGCCGGCCTGGCGCCGGCGGATCCGTTCCGCTTCGCCAAGGTGCAGGAGTTCAACTCCTATCTGTGCTCGACGCTGCACGTCGCGCACGCCCACCGCATGCGCGGCTATCGCTGGGCCGACGACGAAGCGGCGATCGAGGCGATGAAGCGCAAGGTGCCGCAGTCGGTGAGCGCCTGCTACGACTACGTCGAGAGCCAGATCGTCGGTCTGTGGGTGATGGGCGGCGAATACACGATTGCCGATGCCTACCTGTTCACGGTGGCGCAATGGCTCGAAGGCGACGGCGTCGATCCGGCGCGCTATCCCAAGGTCGTGGCGCACCGCGCCCGCATGGCGGCGCGGCCCAACGTGGCGGCCGCGATCGCGGAAGAGTTCGCGCTCAAGGCAGAAAAGTCGGCATGAAAAAAACGCCCCGGCTTTGGGCCGGGGCGTTCGATTTGAGTACCTGGTTCCGTTCGTTAGTGGCGGCGCGTTAGCGCCGATCGCCTAAGAAGCGCAGCATGAACAGGAACAGGTTGATGAAGTCGAGGTAGAGCGTCAGCGCGCCCATGACCGACTTGCGGCCGGCGATGGTGCCGTCATCGTTGACGTCGTACATCTCCTTGATCTTCTGGGTATCCCAGGCGGTGAGGCCGGCGAAGATCAGGACGCCGATCGCCGAGATGGCGAAGTCGAGGCCCGAACTCTTGAGGAAGATGTTGACGATCATCGCCAGGATCAGGCCGAACAGGCCCATGATCAGGAACGAGCCGATCGGCGACAGGTCACGCTGCGTGGTGTAGCCGTACAGGCTCAACGCGCCGAACGACGCCGCCGAGATGAAGAAGGTGCGGGCGATCGAAGCGTGGGTGTAGGTCAGGAACACCGACGACAGCATGACGCCGAGCAGCGCCGCGTAGACCATGAACAGGCCGAGCGCCGTTGCCGGCTGCATCGCGTGCACCCTGAAGCTCAGGAAGAACACGATGCCCAGCGTCGCGAGGAACAGTACGATCATGACGGGGCCGCCGTAGATCGTCTGGCCGAACGAGGTCAGCGCGAGCTGGCCGGCGCCGGTGGTCTGCACCGCGGCGTTGAAGGTCAACCAGCTGACGACGCCGGTCAGAGCGACGCCGGCCGCCATGTAGTTGTAAACGCGGAGCATGTAGGCGCGCAGGCCCGCATCGATCTCCGCGGTGCGCGTGGCGAAGCCGCCGCGGGCCGCTACGTTACGGTCGAAATCCGACATCGAAGTATCCCTCTCTATGTGCCGGCGATGGTCAGGTGACGGTGCCGGCTCACGTCTGGCGCTTTGGCTGTGGCCGCTGCGCTCGTGCCCCGAATGTAATCGCTGCGGAGGTTTCACGCCAGATATGGCCGCACCAAGACGCCCCGACATTGCCGAATATTAACCTATCGGGAGAGGCCGGATTCTCACGCAAAAACAAGGATTCGGCCGCCGGCGGCAACCGGCGCGGCCGAATGTCGCTGGCAGACCAAGGCGTTAGCCTAGGGGGTGTTAGCCTAGAGATTGCGCAGCACCGGCGCCGGCTTCTGGCCCAGCGCCGAGAAGGTGCCGGCGAGCCCGAGCACGACCGTCACCAGCACCGCGGCGAGCGTCGCCGCCAGCGCCGATGCCGGCTGCCAGACGAAAGGCAGGTGCATCAGCTCGGTGACGATCAGCCAGCCGGCGGCCGTGCCGCTGAGCACGCCGAACACGGCGGTCGCCGCCGCGATCAGGAGGTACTCGATGGTGTAGGCGCCGACGAGTCGCAGCCTTGTTGCCCCCAGCGTCTTGAGGATGACGGCGTCGTAGACTCTGGTGTGATGGCCGGCGGCGAGCGCGCCGCCGAGCACCAAAGCCGCGACCAGCAGCGTCAGGCCGGAGGCGCCGCGGATCGCCAGCACCAGATTGCCGACCAGTTCACCGATGGCGTCGAGCGCGTCCTTGACGCGCACAGTGGTGATCATCGGGAAATCCTGGGCCAGCGAGCGGATGATGGCGTTCTCCTGCGCCGTGGATGACTTGCCGTCGGGGAAGGTCAAAGTCGCCAGCCGCGTATGCGGTGCGCCGTCGAACACATGCGGCGAATAGACGAGCACGAAGTTGATGCTCAGGCTCTGCCAATCGACGGTGCGCAGATTGGCGATGGTCGCGGTGATGTCGCGGCCGAGCACGTTGACGGTGATGCTGTCGCCGATCTTGAGGCCGAGGCCGTCGGCGATCTTCTTTTCGAACGACACCAGCGGCGGGCCGCGATAGTCCGGATCCCACCATTTGCCTTCCGCGAGGCGCGATCCGTTCGGCACCACGCTCGAATAGGTGATGCCGCGGTCGCTTTGCAGCACCCAGGCGGCTTCTTCCGCCGGTTTCAGGTCCTGCGCCGACACCTTGCGTGCCGAGACGATGCGGCCGCGCAGCATCGGCACTTCGTCGAGCTTGGCGTCCGGCGCCTGTTTGGCGACGAAGGCGTCGAAGGCCGGCGCCTTGTCCGACGGGATATCGAGGAAATAGAAGGCCGGCGCCTTGGCGGGCAGTTCATTGGCGAACTGGTTGCGCAAATTGCCGTCGATCTCGATGACGGTGACGAGCAGCGCGATGCCGAGACCGAGCGACAGCACGATGGTCGGCGTCAGCGCGCCGGGGCGATGAATGTTGGCGATCGCCATGCGCAATCCGGTCGAGCGCACGCGTGGCATGCGGCGGGCGATGGCCATGACCAGCGAGCCGACCAGGCGCAGCAGCACGAACACCGCGGCGGCGACGCCGACATAGATCAGCGCGACACGGCGGTCATAGGCGAGCAGCACGGCGAGCGTGCCGAGCGCGGCCACTGCGAGTGCGGTGAGCGCGATGTAGCTGCGCCGGGGCCATGTCGGCTGCGCCGCGACGACGTCGCGAAACAACGCGCCGACCGGCACGTCATGGGCGCGGCCGAGCGGCCACAGCGCGAAGGCCAGCGCCGTCAGCAGGCCATAGACCAGCGACAGAACGAGTTCGGGCACATGCACGGCCGGCACGATCGGCAGCGGAATGATCGAGCCGAAGGTCCACACCACGGCGAAAGGCAGGATGGCGCCGAGGACGGCGCCGATGACGCCGCCGATCAGCGCCAGGATGACGACCTGCGTCAGGTAGATCGCGAAGACGCGGCGGCCGCTGGCGCCCAGCGCCTTGAGCGTGGCGATGGTGGCGCGGCGGCGGTCGAGATGGCTCTTCACCGCATTGCCGACGCCGACGCCGCCGACCAGCAGCGCGGTGAGGCCGACGATGGTGAGGAACTGCGTAAAGCGCTCGACATTGCGCTCGAGCTGCGGCGAGGCGTTGGTGCGGTTGCGGATTTCCCAGCCGGCTTCCGGCAGCTTGGCGCGGGCCTCCGCGGTGACGGCCTTGACGGCCTGTTCGCTGCCTTCGCCCGGCAGTTTAACCTGATAGCGCCAGCGCACCAGGCTGCCGGGCTGCAACAGGCCGGTGTCGCGTAGCGCTGCCTCGCTGATCATGAGGCGCGGGCCGAAGCCGAGGCCGACCGCGAGCTTGTCCGGTTCGTCGGTCAGCGAGGCGCGGATGACGAAGGCGGTGTTGCCGACGGTGAGGCGCGCGCCGGGCTTGATGTCGAGCCGCGCCAGCAGCGTCGGATCGGCGACCGCGCCGTAGACACCGTCGCGCTTGGCGAGCGCTTCATCGAGCGGGCCGGCGGGATCGAGCGTCGTCTTGCCGAACAGCGGATAGGCGCTATCGACGGCCTTGAGCTCAACCAGCGTCGCATCGCCGCTGTCGGTGCGCGACATGGCGCGCAGGCTGGCGGCCTGCGAGACCTCGCCTTTGCTTCTGAGGTAGGCGAGTTCGTCGGGCTTGGCCTCGCGCTGAATGAGCACGAAGGACAGATCGCCGCCGAGGATGACGCGGCCTTCGCGCGCCAGGCCGTCATTGAGGCTGGCGGCGAGCGAACCGACGCCGGCAATCGACATGGCGCCGAGCGCGATGCAGGCGATGAAGACGTAGAAGCCGGCCAGCCCGCCGCGCATTTCGCGCAAAGCGTAGCGCAAGGGGAGCCAGTTCATGAAGCCGCGCCTCATCGCGAAGCCTCGCGATTATCGTCCCCTCCCCCCTTGTGGGGGAGGGACAGGGAAGGGGGTAGGAGTCGGGTACGGACAACAACACCGACCCCCCACCCCAACCCTCCCCCACAAGGAGGGAGGGAGCAGGTCGAGTGTGCGGCCACCCAGCCGATCCGATGCGACTGCATCATGCTCCTGCCTCGATATGCCCCGAGCGCAGCCGCACGACGCGGCCGCATTTCTGCGCCAGCGCCGGATCGTGGGTGACGAGTACCAAAGTCGCGCCGTGCTTTTCGTAGCCGGCGAACAGGAGATCGACGATCTGCTTGCCGGTGTCCTCGTCGAGATTGCCGGTCGGCTCATCGGCGACCAGGATCGACGGGTTCGGCGCCAGCGCGCGGGCGACCGCGACGCGCTGCTGCTCGCCGCCGGACATCTGCGCCGGATAATGATGCAGGCGGTGGCCGAGGCCGACGAGCTCGAGTTCGGCGCGGGCGCGGTCCTGGGCATCGTCGATGCCGGCGAGTTCGAGCGGCACGGCGACGTTCTCCAGCGCCGTCATCGTCGGGATCAGGTGGAACGACTGGAAGACGATGCCGATGTTGCGGCCGCGGAAGCGCGCCAATTCGTCCTCGCTGAGACCGCCGAGCTCTTCGCCGGCCACCGTGACCGTTCCGGTGTCGGCGCGCTCGAGGCCGGCCATGACCATGAGCAACGTCGATTTGCCGGACCCGGACGGGCCGATGAGGCCAATGGCCTCGCCCCTGCCTATATTCAGGCCGATGTCCTTGAGGATATGAACGCGGGCAGCGTCGCTGCCGAGCGAGAGATTGAGGCCGGAGAGGGCAATCGCCGGTGCCGGCTCAGAAGGTGCTTTCATGAATTTCTTTCCGAAACGATCGCCGTCATATGGGGAATTTCTCCGGCCAGTCCAGCAGGCTGCGGCGCTATTACTCATATTTGCCGGCATTTTAGGCCCGATTGCGGCTCTGGCCGCTGACAAACCGGTGAAGATCGTCGTTCTCGGCGATTCCCTGAGCGCCGGCTACGGCCTCAATGTGCAGGATGCTTTTCCGAGCAAGCTGCAGGCGGCGCTCAAGGCCAAGGGCTACGCCACGGAAATGATCAATGCCGGCGTGTCCGGCGATACCGCGACCGGCGGGCTCGAGCGCTTCGACTGGTCGGTGCCGCCCGATGCCGACGCGGTCATCCTCGAACTCGGCGCCAACGACGCGCTGCGCGGCGTCAGCCCCGATGTCACCCGCGCGGCGCTCGAGCAGATCCTCACCAAGATCGATGCGCGCAAGCTGCCGGTTCTGCTCGCCGGCATGAAGTCGCCGCCCAACATGGGGCCGGACTATGTGGCGAAGTTCGACGCCATGTATCCCGAACTGGCGAAGAAGCACGGCGCGATCTTCTATCCGTTCTTTCTCGATGGCGTTGCCGCCAACGGCCAGCTCAACCAGCGCGACGGCATGCATCCCAATCCGCAAGGGGTCGATGTCATCGTGAAGAATATTCTGCCGCAGGTGGAAGAGTTGATTGCCAAGGCGAAGGCCACGGCCAAGGCCGGTTGACACACACTCGTCATGGCCGGGCTTGTCCCGGCCATCCACGTCTTGTTGAAGAAAGGCGTGGATGCCCGGCACAAGGCCGGGCATGACGGAGAGAGAAACCATGCCCCGTCTCTTTACCGGCATCGAAATTCCCCCCGGCATCGCGCAGGCGCTGTCGATGTTGCGCGGCGGCCTGCACGGCGCGCGCTGGGTCGATGCCGAGAACTATCACATCACGCTGCGCTTTCTCGGCGACATCGACGACCGGCAGGCCCATGACGCGGCGTCGATCCTCGCCGACGTGCGGAAGCCCGTATTTGACCTGCATTTCGATGGCCTCGATGCCTTCGGCGGCCGCAAGCCGCGCGCGGTGTTTGCGTCGGTGGCGGCTGATGCGGCGCTCGCCGAGTTACAGGATGAGCACGAGCGGCTGATGCGGCGCATCGGTCTCGCGCCGGAGACGCGCAAGTTCACGCCGCATGTGACGCTGGCGCGGCTGCGCGGCACATCGAGCCTCGATGTCGCGGATTATCTCGCCGCGCGCGGCTATTTCCGCACCGCGCCGTTTCCGGTGACGCGCTTCGTGCTGTACTCCTCGCGCGCCTCGACTGGCGGCGGGCCCTATGTGGTGGAAGAAGATTACCCGCTGATCGGCGCCTAGGCGCCGATCACGCCGCGTGGAACAGCCGCAATTGCGCGTCGAAAATGGCGCTGGTCATGTCCTGGGCGTCGGCCATCACTTCGCGGGCAATCGACAGCGGCGTGTAGCGCGGCGCTTTCACCTCGCCGACGACGCAGCCGAAATCGAATTTGAAATCCGCCTCGAACTTGCGCGCCAGTTGCTGCATGCGCCGGTTGGCGGCGAGGCAGTCCATGCGCAGCAAGCGGATGCCGCGATTGCGCGCCGACAGCAGGATACGCTCCAGGAGTGCGGTGCCGACGCCGTGGCTCTGCCAGTCCTTTTCGATCGAGAAGGCGGCCTCGGCCTCATGGCTGAACAGCGGCCCGAGCGGTCGCAGCTCGGCGGCGCCGCGCAACACGCCATCGACGACGAATCCATACACGATGACGCCGAAGTCGCGGATGCTCTCGGCATGCCGCACGATGAATTCCTCGGAGACCGCGCCGGAGAAGCGGGTGGCACGGCTTTCGGCGTCGAGCCGCAGCAGGTGGTCACGGTAGGTTTCGGTTTCGGTCGGCCACAATTTGCGCAGCAGGCCGCCGCCAGGCAGGGGTTCGTTCATTGCCGTCATCCTCAGTCAAAATCGTCAGTTGGCCCTGCCGCGCTCTCCCGACGCTTTTGTTGGCACACATATATTAATGCACTGCAGCAAAACTATGATTCAGGGCCCTGTAATCGGTGCCCACGATTGTCAAAAATGCATAACTAACAATGATTTGATGAAATAGCTGCGGTGCAGCATACCAAGGCACCGAAAAGCGTCTCGCGCTCTGCATGCGCCGGTATCAATGTCCTCTGGGCGGCCATTTACAGGGGCGCCCGTTGGCCTTAGCAGGATGCGGTATCGCCCTTACGCCCGCATCTCGCTCTTATCCCGCACATCCATGCCTGAGACCTTTTCCCGCCGTTACGCGGCGCTGGTCGCCTCCGGAAAGATCGAGGCCGACCCGGCGCAGGCGGCGCTCGCCCGGCATTTCGCCGCGCTCGAGGAGCGTCTGGAAGAGCGGCTGCTGGCGCGCAAGTCGTCCTCGCTCGGCTGGCTGTTCGGCAAGAAGGCCAAGGTCGGGACTGTGAAGGGGCTCTACGTCCACGGCGAGGTCGGCCGCGGCAAGACCATGCTGATGGACCTGTTCTACGAGTCGAGCGCGGTCGAGAAGAAGACGCGCGCGCATTTCCACGAATTCATGGCGGACGTGCACGAGCGCGTTCATCACTTCCGCCAGGCCATCAAGGATGGCGCGGTGCCGGACATGGATCCGATCCTGCATGCCGCCAACGAGATCGCCGACACGACGCAGCTTCTCTGCTTCGACGAATTCCACGTCACCGACATCGCCGACGCGATGATCCTCGGCCGGCTGTTCACCAAATTGTTCGAGCGCGGCATCGTCATGGTGGCGACATCGAACCTGGCGCCGCGGGACCTCTACAAGGACGGGCTCAACCGCGCGCTGTTCGTGCCGTTTCTCAAGCTGCTGGAGAGCCAGTGCGAGGTGGTGCGGCTCGAGGCGCGCACCGATTTCCGGCTGGAAAAGCTTACCGGCGTCAATGCCTGGTACGTGCCGCCGGACGACAAGGCGCAAGCCGCGCTCGACAAGGCCTGGCACAATCTGGTCGGCCACGCGGAAGGCGCGCCGCACGAACTCGTGGTCAAGGGCCGCGTCGTCAAGGTGCCGAAGGCGGCCATGGGCGTCGCGCGTTTCGACTTCGACGATCTGTGCGCGCAGCCGCTCGGCGCTTCCGATTTCCTCAAGATCGCGCTGGAATTCCATACGCTGATCATCGACCGAATTCCGGTGATGGATCAGGCGCACCGCAACGAGGCCAAGCGCTTCATCATCCTCGTCGATACGCTGTACGACCATGCGGTGAAGCTGCTGGCCTCGGCCGAGGCCTCGCCCGAGCAGCTCTACACCGGCACCGAAGGCTACGAGGCCAACGAATTCAAGCGCACGGCGTCGCGGCTGTTCGAAATGCGCTCGCAGTCCTATCTCGGCCTGCCGCACGGCCCGCGCACCGCCGAGAACGTGGACATGGCGCGGATCATCGATACCTGACGCCGCCTGACCCGTTGCCAAGCCGCGGGCGAAGCGCAACATAATGAGCAGGGCGATCCGCAACCGAGGGCGTCGGCATGTCCGATCCAACTCACGAGCCGGACCAGGGTCCGGTCCCGCCGTTTGCTGCCAACAATCAGGTCACCGACACGACCGAACCTGCGCGCGCGAGGCGGGCCCGGCCGCTGCGGTTTTCCTGCGCTATCTGCAACAAGGACAAGCTCGCGCGTGATGTCACCCAGATCGCCGTGGTGCGGCCGAGTCTGATCGACCGCATAAAGGCCGAATATCCGGATCTGCCGGCGGAAGGGTACATCTGCAACGAGGACCTCGGCCGCTACCGCTCGCGCTACGTCACCGAACTGCTCGGCGAGGAGCGCGGCGAACTCACCAAGCTGGAACAGGACGTGGTGCAGAGTCTCGCCGATCACGAGACGCTCGCCGAGAACATCGAAGCCGAATACGCGGTTAAGCGCACCTTCGGCGAAAGATTGTCCGATCAGCTTGCGGCCTTCGGCGGCAGCTGGACCTTCATCGTGATCTTCTTCGGCGTTCTGGTGGTCTGGATGGCGTTCAACGTGCTGGCGCTGCAGCGCGACGTGTTCGATCCTTATCCGTTCATCCTGCTCAATCTGGTGCTGTCGTGTCTCGCCGCTATCCAGGCGCCGATCATCATGATGAGCCAGAATCGCCAGGAAGCCAAAGACCGGCTGCGCTCTGAGAACGATTATCGCGTGAACCTGAAAGCCGAACTCGAGATCCGGCATCTGCACGAGAAGATCGACCACATTCTCACGCGGCAATGGGAACGGCTGGCGGAGATCCAGCAGATCCAGCTCGAGATGATGCAGGAGCCGCCGGCGCGGAAGCGCTAGGCGCGTCGCCGCCCGCGCAGTTTGTTTCGCACCGCACACCTAGTCGCAACGCGCGCAAAAAGGGGCTGGACTTTCGTCGTAACCGATGCTGGTATAATGTATACACGATAAGAATTCAGGGCGGGAAATGTTGCTGCATCACAGCAAAATCGCTAAGCCAGCGGCGGCCGCGCTCCGCGGCAGCAGCAAAGAGTTTTCCCATCATGGCGCGTAATAAAATCGCATTGATCGGCGCTGGCCAGATCGGCGGCACGCTGGCCCATCTGGTCGGCCTCAAGCAATTGGGCGACGTCGTTTTATTCGACGTCATGGAAGGCACCCCGCAGGGCAAGGCCCTGGACATTGCCCAGTCGTCACCCGTCAATAAATTCGACGCCCAGTTCACCGGCGCCAATTCTTATGAGGCCATCGAAGGCGCCGACGTCTGCATCGTCACCGCTGGCGTCCCGCGCAAGCCGGGTATGAGCCGCGACGACCTGCTCGACATCAATTTGAAGGTGATGGGCCAGGTCGGCGCCGGCATCGCCAAGTATGCGCCGAACGCATTCGTGATCTGCATCACCAACCCGCTCGATGCGATGGTCTGGGCGCTGCAGAAGTCGGCCGGTCTGCCGCAGCAGAAGGTCGTCGGCATGGCCGGCGTGCTCGACTCGGCGCGCTTCCGCTACTTCCTCGCCGACGAGTTCAATGTCTCGGTCGAAGACGTCACTGCTTTCGTGCTTGGCGGCCACGGCGACACCATGGTGCCGCTGGTACGCTACTCGACCGTCGCCGGCATTCCGGTGCCGGATCTGGTCAAGATGGGCTGGACCACGCAGGCCCGCGTCGACGAGATCGTCAAGCGCACCGCCAATGGCGGCGCCGAAATCGTCAACCTGCTTAAGACCGGCTCGGCCTTCTACGCGCCCGCTGCCTCGGCGATCGCGATGGCGGAGAGCTACCTGCTCGACAAGAAGCGCGTCCTGCCTTGCGCCGCCTGGCTCAATGGCGAATACGGCGTGAAGGACCTCTATGTCGGCGTGCCGGTCGTGATCGGAGCCAAGGGCGTCGAACGTATCGTCGAAGTCGAATTCAGCGGCGCTGAACGCGGCGCTTTCGAGAAGTCGGTCGGCGCCGTTCAGGGCCTGGTCGAAGCCTGCAAGAAGATCGCGCCAACTCTGGCGTAACACTCGTCCCGGACGCGGTGCGGCGCGTGAAGCGTTGCACCGCAGAGCCGGGACCGCGACTGGACCGAATGTGCAACGGTCCCGGTTTTGTAGCGCGTGACGATGTCTCGCGCTGCGCCCGGGACAAGGAAGAGAACCGAGGGCCGGGCATGAACATCCACGAATACCAAGCCAAAGCAGTTCTGAAGGAGTTCGGCGTTCCGGTGCCCCGCGGCGTCCCCGCCTTCACCGTCGATGAGGCGGTCAAGGCCGCCAACGATCTCGGCGGCCCGGTCTGGGTGGTGAAGGCCCAGATCCACGCCGGCGGCCGCGGCAAGGCCGGCGGCGTCAAGGTCGTCAAATCCGTCGATGACGTGAAGAAGGAGGCGACCCGCATCCTCGGCTCGACGCTGGTCACGCATCAGACCGGGCCGAAGGGCAAGGTCGTCAACCGCCTCTACATCGAGGAAGGCTCGGCGATCGACAAGGAATTCTACCTGTCGGCGCTGGTCGACCGCGAAACCTCGCGCGTCGCCTTCGTCGTCTCGACCGAAGGCGGCATGGACATCGAGGCCGTCGCGCACGATACGCCGGAGAAGATCGTCAGCTTTTCGGTCGATCCGGCGACCGGCTTCATGCCCCACCACGCCCGCCTCGCGGCGCAGGCGCTGGGTCTCTCCGGCGATCTCGCCAAACAGCTCGGCGACATCCTGCCGAAGCTCTACGCCGCCTTCACCAACAAGGACATGGCGCTGCTCGAGATCAACCCGCTGGTCGTCACCAAGGACGCCAAGATCATCTGCCTCGACGCCAAGGTCGGCTTCGACGACAACGCGCTGTATCGCCACCCGGACGTGATCGCGCTGCGCGACATCACCGAAGAGGACGAGAAGGAAGTCGAGGCGTCGAAATACGACCTCAACTATATCGCGCTCGACGGCCAGATCGGCTGCATGGTCAACGGCGCCGGCCTCGCCATGGCGTCGATGGACATCATCAAGCTCTACGGCATGGAGCCGGCGAACTTCCTCGACGTCGGCGGCTCGGCCACCAAGGACAAGGTGACCGCGGCGTTCAAGATCATCACCTCCGATCCGAACGTGAAGGGCATCCTGGTCAACATCTTCGGCGGCATCATGAAGTGCGACGTCATCGCCGAAGGTGTCGTTGCCGCCGTCAAGGAGGTCGGCCTGAAAGTACCGCTGGTCGTTCGCCTCGAAGGCACCAATGTCGACCTCGGCAAGAAGATCATCAAGGAGTCGGGATTGAACGTGACCTCCGGTGACGACCTCGACGATGCCGCCCAGAAGATTGTCAAAGCGGTGAAGGAGGCTGCGTAATGTCCATCCTCATCGACAAGAACACCAAGGTCATTTGCCAGGGCTTCACCGGCAAGAACGGCACGTTCCACTCGGAACAGGCCATCAAGTACGGCACCAAGATGGTCGGCGGTACCTCGCCGGGCAAGGGTGGCTCGACGCATCTCGACCTGCCGGTGTTCGACACCGTCGCCGAAGCGCGTGACAAGACCGGGGCCGACGCCTCCGTGATCTACGTGCCGCCGCCGGGCGCCGGCGACGCGATCTGCGAAGCCATCCAGGCCGAGATCCCGCTGATCGTCTGCATCACCGAAGGCATTCCGGTGATGGACATGGTCAAGGTCAAGCGCGCGCTGTCGGGCTCGAAGTCGCGATTGATCGGGCCGAACTGCCCGGGCGTCATGACCGCGGGCGAGTGCAAGATCGGCATCATGCCGGGCAACATCTTCAAGCCGGGCTCGGTCGGCATCGTGTCGCGCTCCGGCACGCTGACCTATGAAGCGGTGTTCCAGACCTCGCGCGAAGGCCTCGGCCAGACCAGCGCCGTCGGCATTGGCGGCGATCCGGTCAAGGGCACCGAGTTCATCGACATGCTCGAGATGTTCCTCGCCGACCCCAAGACCACCTCGATCGTCATGATCGGCGAGATCGGCGGCTCGGCGGAAGAAGATGCGGCGCAATTCCTCATCGACGAAGCCAAGCGCGGCCGCAAGAAGCCGATGGTCGGGTTCATCGCCGGCGTTACCGCGCCTCCGGGCCGCCGCATGGGCCACGCCGGCGCGATCATCTCGGGCGGCAAGGGCGATGCCAAGTCGAAGACCGCGGCTATGGAAGCCGCCGGAATTCGCGTGTCGCCGTCGCCGGCCCGCATCGGCAAGACGCTGGTGGAATTGCTGAAGAGCAAATAGTCGTTCAGCAGGCCGCTTTCAGCCGGCCCAGTAGTACGAAGCAAGCGCCGCCAGGCTGATGCCGGCGGCGCTTGTCATTTGTAGCGGGGTCCAACGCGTCAGACGCATGGCCGGCGCGGCCGCGATCAACAACAGCGGCACGATGACGAAGACGTAGCGCGACGAGAACTGGTGCGTGATCTTGGCGTTCGACAGCAGGCCGAGCAGCGCGGCGGCGCCGGTCATGCGCGTGAGCCATTCGTCGCGGTGACGCCATAGATGCAGCGCGAAGCAGCCGATGAAAGCCAGCGCTGCGAACGACAGCAAATAGGCTGTGGCCCAGGCGATAAAGGTCAGGCTCCGCTCGCCGAACAGCGCACTCATGGTTGTCCGCAGGGGCACAAGGCCGCGGCCGAGCGCGACGGCGATCGGGAAAGCGGTGGCCGCGGCGACGACGGGCAGCCATGACCGGCGCAGCAACGGTGCGTAGATCGCCGGCGTCAGCAGCAGAACGATGATACCGGCATAGCCGGCGCCGCGGACGACATTATCCGGCGCCAAGCCCGAGCTGCTCCACGCAGTGCGCGGCGGCACCAGGCCGCCCCACACGGCGAACACCGGCGTAACCATGACGACAGCGATGATTGCGACCAGCGCGACGCGCCACGTCTGATCGCGATCGGGCGCGCCGTCGTGCCAGCGAACCGCCAGCGCGAGACACGGCAGCAGAACGAGATAGTTCTGCCGGCCGAGGATGGCGGCGGCGAGCGTCAGGCCGCTTGCCGCGCACCACGCGATCGCGACCGATCGTGGGGCGGTGAATGCCTGCGTCAGCAGCGCGAGGCCCGCGATTGCGAAAAAGGCGGCCGTCATTTCGGTGAGCGCCATGCCGGCGGCGACGCCAACGGTTGGCAGCACGATCAATGTTGCGGCGGTGAGGGCCGGCTCTTGCGACGCCGGCCGCGTGAGGGCGAGGCAACGCCACAGCGATAGCGCGGTGGCGACGAGCAGCACGACGTTCACCAGCCGCAGCCAGGGGAAGGCCAAGCCGAAGAGGTCATTGATCCCGGCAAAGACGACCGTGAAGGTCGGTCCCGCGGCGCCGGGGAATTCTCGCAGGAATGTGAGCGAGAACCCGTCACGCTGGAAGAGCCGGACGGTGGCGACGAACCAAGCCTCGTCATAGATCGGGTGGGCAGGCGAGACGGCGACCAACGCAACCAAGGCGAACGGCACCGCAGCCGCGACGGACCAGGACGCCGATAGGGTGGCAGGTGGCACATGCCGCATTGCGGGTTGTGGCCTCTGACTCGATGCAACCAGGAGCGTAGCAATCGGGAGGGGCGGAAGCGATGTCAGATCAGGACGTCCTAAGATCCAATCAGGTGAGCAATGAAGTGAATCGATATTCAGTTCTATGCTTTTTTGGACTTAACTACGTCATAAATAGGTTTAAGAGTGAGCCGCATCGGCGGGGGTGCCCAAGAGCCCGCGTCGAGGCATCGCAAAGGCCGGATCCCGCCCGGTTGGGGTAGGAGCCGCGAATTTCGACGCTCACGCGCCAAAAAGCCATTTGCGCGGCCGCCGCGCCGCGCCGGAATTGAGCCGCTAGGACCTCGTCACCATGTCTCGCCAAGACGCCAACGCCGCCTTCGCCCAAACCTCATTCCTCTATGGCGGCAACGCCGCCTACATCGAAGACCTACAGGCCCGGTTCGAGAAGGATCCGAAGTCGGTCGATGCCGAGTGGCGAACCTTTTTTGAGGCCCTGAAGGACAACAGCGCCGACGTCGTTAAGTCGGCCGAAGGTGCGTCGTGGAAGAAGCCGAATTGGCCCACCCGGCCGAACGGCGATCTCGTCGCTGCACTCGACGGCCAGTGGGCCGAAACCGAAAAAAAGATCGGCGACAAGATCGCCAAGACCGCCCAAGCGAAGGGCGTCGAATTGTCGAATGCCGACGTGATGCAGGCGACGCGCGATTCGATTCACGCGCTGATGCTGATCCGCGCCTACCGCATGCGCGGCCACTTCCACGCCAAGCTCGATCCGCTCGCGATCCAGGAAGAGCCGAACGAGGAAGAGCTGCAGCCCGCGTCCTACGGCTTCACCGAAGCGGATCTGGACCGCAAGATCTTCCTCGACAACGTGCTCGGCCTCGAATTCGCGTCGATGCGCGAGATCGTCGCCATCCTGCGCCGCACCTACTGCCAGACGGTCGGCATCGAGTTCATGCACATCTCCAACGCCGCGCAGAAGGCGTGGATCCAGGAGCGCATCGAAGGCCGCGACAAGGAGATCCAGTTCACGCGCGAAGGCAAGCGCGCGATCCTCAACAAGCTGGTCGAAGCCGAGGGCTTCGAGAAGTTTCTCGACGTCAAGTACACGGGCACCAAGCGCTTCGGTCTCGACGGCGGTGAATCGCTGATCCCGGCGCTCGAGCAGATCATCAAGCGCGGCGGCAATCTCGGCGTGAAGGAGATCGTGCTCGGCATGCCGCATCGCGGTCGCCTCAACGTGCTCACGCAGGTGATGGGCAAGCCGCACCGCGTTCTGTTCCACGAATTCAAGGGCGGCTCGGCGACGCCGGACGACATCGAAGGCTCCGGCGACGTGAAGTATCACCTCGGCGCGTCGGCCGATCGTGAGTTCGACAGCAACAAGGTGCATCTGTCGCTGACGCCGAACCCGTCGCATCTGGAAATCGTCGATCCGGTGACGCTCGGCAAGGTGCGCGCCAAGCAGGACCAGCATCGCTGCCCGCCGGAAGATCGCACCGCTGTGCTGCCGCTGCTGATGCATGGCGACGCGGCTTTCGCCGGTCAGGGCGTTGTGGCCGAATGCTTCGGCCTGTCGGGCCTCAAGGGCTATCGCACCGGCGGCTCGATCCATTTCATCGTCAACAATCAGATCGGCTTCACGACCTATCCGCGCTATTCGCGCTCGTCGCCTTATCCGTCCGACGTCGCCAAGATGATCGAGGCGCTGATCCTGCACGTCAACGGCGACGATCCGGAAGCCGTGGTGTTCGCGGCCAAGGTGGCGATCGAATACCGGATGCAGTTCCAGCAACCGGTCGTCATCGACATGTGGTGCTATCGCCGCTTCGGCCACAACGAAGGCGACGAACCGGCCTTCACCCAGCCGGTGATGTACAAAAAGATCCGCGGCCACAAGTCCACGCTGGAAATCTATTCGGAGAAGCTGGTCGCCGAGGGTGTCGTCACCGACGGTGAAATCGACAAGATGAAGGCCGACTGGCGCACGCGCCTCGACGCCGAATTCGAAGCCGGCACGGCGTACAAGCCGAACAAGGCCGACTGGCTCGATGGCCGCTGGTCCGGCCTCAAGGCCGCGCAGGATGCCGAAGACCCGCGCAAGGGCAACACCGGCGTGCCGCTCGACGAACTGCGCGCCATCGGCAAGGCGATCACGACCGTGCCGAAGGACTTCAACGTCCACAAGACCGTGCAGCGCTTCCTCGACAACCGCGCCAAGGCGATCGACACCGGCGAGGGTATCGACTGGGCGACCGGCGAGGCGCTGGCCTTCTGCTCGTTGGTCAAGGAAGGCAACCCGGTGCGTCTGTCCGGCCAGGACTCCGAGCGTGGCACCTTCTCGCAGCGTCATTCGGTGTTGTTCGATCAGGACACCGAGAAGCGTTACGTGCCGTTCAACAATCTCGGCACCGGCCAGGCCAAGTATGAAGTGCTCAACTCCATGCTGTCGGAAGAAGCCGTGCTTGGCTTCGAATACGGCTATTCGACCGCCGAACCGAACACGCTGACCTTGTGGGAAGCGCAGTTCGGCGACTTCGCCAATGGCGCCCAGGTCGTATTCGACCAGTTCATCTCGTCGGCCGAGCGCAAGTGGCTGCGCATGTCGGGTCTCGTCTGCCTGCTGCCGCATGGCTACGAAGGCCAGGGACCGGAGCACTCGTCGGCCCGCCTCGAGCGCTATCTGCAAATGTGCGCCGAAGACAACATGCAGGTGGCGAACTGCACGACGCCGGCGAACTACTTCCACATCCTGCGCCGTCAGCTCAAGCGCGAGATCCGCAAGCCGCTGATCCTGATGACGCCGAAGTCGCTGCTGCGCCACAAGCGCGCGGTGTCGAAGCTCGCCGAATTCGATGCCGGCACCTCGTTCCACCGTCTGCTGTGGGACGACGCGCAGACCTTGTCCGGCGAGAAGATCAAGCTCGTCGCCGACGACAAGATGCGCCGCGTCGTGCTGTGTTCGGGCAAGGTCTATTACGACCTCTACGATGAGCGCGAGAAGCGCGGCGTCGACGACATCTATCTGCTGCGCGTCGAACAGCTCTATCCGTTCCCGACCAAGGCGCTGGTTGCCGAACTGTCGCGCTTCAAGCAGGCCGAGATCGTCTGGTGCCAGGAAGAACCGCGCAACATGGGCGCCTGGTTCTTTGTCGACATCTACCTCGAGTGGGTGCTGAACCAGATCAACGCCAAGCACCGCCGCGCCCGCTACGCCGGACGCCCGGCATCCGCTTCGACCGCGGTCGGCCAGATGTCGAAGCATCTCGCGCAGCTCAAGCAGTTCCTCGACGAGGCGCTGGGATAATTTGACCCGTCACCCTGAGGTGGCCGCCGCAGGCGGCCCTCGAAGGGCGACGGCCAATGCATCGGCTGTCATCCTTCGAGGCTCGCTTCGCTCGCACCTCAGGATGACGATCCAATTATGAGGATTCGAAGAATATGACTGACATCAAGGTGCCTACCCTGGGCGAATCGGTGACCGAAGCCACCGTCGGCAAATGGTTTAAGAAGCCGGGCGATCCCGTCGCCGTCGACGAGCCGCTGGTCGAACTCGAAACCGACAAGGTAACGCTGGAGGTGCCGGCACCCGCCGCCGGCGTGCTCGGCGACATCGCCGCCAAGGATGGCGACACCGTCGGCGTCGGCGCCATTCTCGGCTCGATCAAGGACGGCGCCGCCGCCAAGACCACCGCGACCGGTTCGGGCACCGGACGTCCTGATGTGAAATCGGCAGCGACGACGCCGATCAACGCTGCGGACGAAGAGCCGAAGCCGCGCGCTGCTGCGCCGGCTGCTCCCGCCGCCGCGACCAACACCGCGCAGGCGCCGTCGGTGCGCAAGATGGCCGCCGAGAGCGGCGTTGATCCCTCGACCGTCGCCGGCACCGGCCTGCGCGGCCAGGTGACCAAGGGCGACATGATGGCGGCGATCGAGAAGGCCGCCGCGCAGCCGACTCCGGTTTCGGCGCCGGTGCAGATGCGGGCGCCGTCGGCCCCGGACGATGCCGCGCGCGAAGAGCGCGTGCGCATGACCAAGCTGCGCCAGACCATCGCGCGCCGCCTCAAGGACGCGCAGAACACCGCCGCCATGCTGACGACCTTCAACGAGGTCGACATGACCACGGTGATGGCGCTGCGCAATCAGTACAAGGAAATGTTCGAGAAGAAGCACGGCGTGAAGCTCGGCTTCATGGGCTTCTTCGTGAAGGCCTGCATCGCGGCGCTCAAGGACATCCCGGCGGTCAACGCCGAGATCGACGGCACCGACCTCGTCTACAAGAACTACTATCACGTCGGCATCGCCGTCGGCACCGACAAGGGCCTCGTCGTGCCGGTGGTGCGCGATGCCGACATGCTGTCGCTCGCCGGCGTCGAGAAGAAGATCAACGACTTCGGCAAGCGCGCCCGTGACGGCCAGCTCAAGATCGACGAGATGCAAGGCGGCACCTTCACCATCACCAATGGCGGCGTCTATGGTTCGCTGATGTCGACGCCGATCCTCAACGCGCCGCAGTCCGGCATTCTCGGCATGCACAAGATCCAGGAGCGGCCGATGGTGGTCGGCGGCAAGATCGAGGTGCGGCCGATGATGTATCTGGCGCTGTCCTACGATCACCGCATCGTCGACGGCCGTGAGGCCGTGACGTTCCTGGTGCGCGTCAAGGACAACCTCGAGGATCCGGCGCGGCTCGTTCTCGACCTCTGAGGTTCCGATGCCTAACGGCAAACCCGGCGATCATCCGCTGACCGACATCGTCAAGCATCGCTTGCCGATGTTCGGCGACGAGATCGACGACAAGGTGCGTCGGCTTGACAGCATGGCGTCGGACGAGTTGCGCAACGTGCTGGCCACCATCGTCTACTTCTGGCCGTGGGGCGACAAGGCGCCGGTCGATCCGCATGCGTTGTCGGCCATTCTCGACTCGCTCGAGCGCTATGCCGGCAAGCAGCCGGGCGCTTGACCCAGACACGATGCCGCGAACCTGTCGCGGCTACATTTGAGTAGGGACACCCATTATGAGCAATTACGATCTTATCGTCATCGGTTCCGGCCCCGGCGGCTATGTCTGCGCGATTCGCGCTGCGCAGCTGGGCCTGAAGACCGCGGTCGTCGAGAAGGAAAAGACGCTGGGCGGCACCTGCCTCAACGTCGGCTGCATCCCGTCGAAGGCGCTGCTGCACGCCTCCGAATTGTTCGAGGAAGCCGGGCATTCCTTCGCCAAGATGGGCATCGGCGTTCCGGCGCCGAAGCTCGATCTCAAGACCATGCTCAAGTTCAAGCAGGACGCCATCGACGGCAACGTCAAGGGCGTCGACTTCCTTTTCAAGAAGAACAAGATCGACACGCATTACGGCTACGGCCGCATCGCCGTGCCGGGCAAGGTCGAGGTCAAGGCCGCCGACGGCAAGGTAACGACGCTAGAGACAAAGTCGATCGTCATCGCCACCGGCTCCGACGTCGCCAAGCTGCGCGGCATCGACATCGACGAGAAGCGCATCGTATCCTCGACCGGCGCGCTGTCGCTGCCGGAAGTGCCGAAGAACCTGCTCGTGATCGGCGCCGGCGTCATCGGGCTCGAACTCGGCTCGGTCTGGCGCCGTCTCGGCGCCAAGGTCACGGTGGTCGAATTCCTCGACGGCATCCTGCCCGGCATGGATGGCGAAGTGCGCAAGCAGTCGCAGCGCCTGCTGGAAAAACAGGGCATCACCTTCAAGCTGTCGTCCAAGGTCACCGCGGTCGATTCTTCGGGCAAGACCCTGAAGGCGACCGTCGAGCCGGCGAAAGGCGAGGGCAAGGCCGAGACCATCGAGGCCGATGTCGTGCTCGTGTCCACCGGCCGCGTGCCGTACACCGAAGGCCTCGGCCTCAAGGAAATCGGCGTCAAGCTGGATGAGCGCGGCCGCGTCGTCACCGATCATTACTTCGCCACCAGCGTGCCGGGCATCTGGGCGATCGGCGATGTCATCACCGGACCGATGCTGGCGCACAAGGCGGAAGACGAAGGCGTCGCGGTTGCCGAGATGTTGGTCGGCCAGGCCGGCCATGTGAACTACGACGTCATCCCGGCGGTCGTTTACACGATGCCGGAGATCGCCTCGGTCGGCAAAGGCGAGGAAGAGCTCAAGGCCGCCGGCGTCGCCTACAATGTCGGCAAGTTCCCGTTCACGGCGAACGGCCGCGCCAAGGCGAACCAGCAGACCGACGGCTTCGTCAAGGTCATCGCCGACGCTAAGACCGATCGCGTGCTCGGCGTGCATATCGTCGGCTCGGATGCCGGCAACATGATCGCCGAAGCGGCCGTGCTGATGGAATTCGGCGGCGCGGCCGAGGATCTCGCCCGCACCTGCCACGCGCACCCGACGCTGCCCGAGGCGGTGAAGGAAGCGGCCATGGCCGTCGCCAAGCGCTCGATTCATATGTGAGGCGATCGGCCTCATGGCGAGGAGCCGGGCGCAGCCCGGCGTCTCGAACCATGTGGCCGGCCCTCGCGGACTTTCAATATTTCGTCATGGCCGGGCTTGTCCCGGCCATCCACGTCTTTAGCTTTAGAAGAAGACGTGGATGCCCGGCATAAAGCCGGGCATGACGGAGAGTTCATGCGCCGCTGGCTCCGCCCTCTCTGGGTCGTCCTCGCCCTGCTGTTCCTTCTGGAAGCATGGCTGTGGGACCATCTGTCGCCGGTGGTGGCGCGGATCGTCGGCTTTATTCCCTGGGCGACGTTCAAGCGATGGCTGGCGCAGGCGATCGAGCGGTTGCCGCCCTGGGCGACGCTGATCGTCTTCGTCGTCACGCTCGGCGTCGTGCTGCTGCCGCTGAAATTTGCCGAGGTGTATTTTCTCGCCACCGGGCAATGGCTCGGCGCCATCGCCGTGATCATCGCCGCCAAGCTGATCGGCGTCGGCGTCACCGCCTTCATCTTCGACGCGACGCGCCACAAGCTGTTGCAGATGGCGTGGTTTCGCGCACTCTATGAGTGGCTGCTGCGCGTGCGCGCCTGGGCGCACGCGATCACCGAGCCGGTGCGCCTGCGGATGAAGGACATCGCCGCGCGGTTTACATCCGAGCGAGGCGGCATCTTGCGCTGGCTCAAGCGGCTGCGCCGCCGCGCCAATCGCCGCGCCGCCTGAGGGTCAGTGCGCGCCGCTGGCGTGCAGCAGGAAGTCGAGCGCGTGCGGCGCCCACAGACCGAAGGCACTGAAGATCAGGCCGACGAGGCCGACGAGGCCCGACAGCCAGCCGAGCACCACCATTCCGGTGATGACTTCGGCCGAGGCGAGCACGATGCCGATCTGGAACGCGGCCGAGCCGAGTTCGAACTGGTGATAGCGAGCCAGCTGATTGTCGCGCTGGTGCTCGTAGCTCTCGGCCTGCTCGCGCAATTCCTTGCGGCCGTCCTTCTCCTTCGGGTCGGATTCGTAACGCGCGGCGGTCGCGCGCCAGGTTTCGATCTGTTTCTCCATCGCCGCCTTGATTTCCGGCTTCTCGATCGACGGCGCCAGCGCCGCGAGATTATCGGCGGCGGTGCGGATGTTGGTTTGCCGGATCGTCTTGGCCTGAAAGAAATTCCAGGTGTCGGACGCTTTGATGTTCAGCCCGATGCTCTCGGTCTGCGCGCCCTTGCCGAGCGTTTCGGTGAAGGCGAGAAACAACGCCAGCACTGAAATCAGCAACGCGATCTTTTTGTTGCCGCCGTGCGAGGCGTGTTCGGCGTGCTCGGCGTGTTCGAGGTTTTCGTGCGGTCCAGCCATGGTCGTCCCCTGTGTGGCGGGCGGACGATGGGCGGAGTTGCGCAGGCGCGCAAGACCGCGGCGGCGTTGTCGACGATGATATTACGACGACGCCCGCGGGTGGGCGCTGGCATAAACTTCCAATAAACGCGCGGTGTCGACGGCGGTATAAATCTGCGTCGTCGACAGCGAGGCGTGGCCGAGCAGTTCCTGGATCGAACGCAGGTCGCCGCCGCGGCCGAGCAGGTGCGTGGCGAAGGAATGGCGCAGCGCATGCGGCGTTGCGGTGTCCGGCAGGCCGAGCGCGCCGCGCAAGGTCGCCATCGCCAGTTGCACGATGCGCGGTGACAGCGGCCCGCCGCGCGCGCCGACGAAAAGAGGCCCGTCGGGCGGCAGGTCATAGGGGCACAGCGCGACGTAATCGGCGATCGCTTTCGTCACCTGCGGCAGCACCGGCACCATGCGCCTCTTGTTGCCCTTGCCGGTGACGGTGATCGCGTCCTTGCCATTGGCGTCGCTGCGCTTGAGACCGAGCGCTTCGGAAATGCGCAGGCCGCAGCCATAGAGCAGCGCCAACACCGCGGCGTCGCGCGCCAGGATCCAGGTCTCGCGATCCTCGCCGGCGCGCAGGTCAATGTCGGTCATCTGTTTGGCGGCCGAAGCGGCCAGCGGCTTAGGCAGCGTGCGGGCGAGCTTCGGCGCGCGGATGGCTGAGAGGGCGCCGACCTTGCCCTTGCCGTTGCGCTCGAGGAACCGGGCGAAGGAGCGGGCGCCGGCGAGCGAGCGCATCAGGGTGCGGTTGCCGGCGCCATCGGCGCGCCGCGAGGCCATGAAGGCGCGGACGTCGGCCGGGGTGATCTTTGCCAGGGTTTTGAGCGACGGTGGCCCGCCCAGATGCTCGGCCATAAACCGCAGGAACTGGCCGACATCGCGCTCATAGGCCTCCAGCGTCTTCGGCGACATGCGCCGTTCGGCGCCGAGATAGGCGCGCCAGCGGCCGATTTCGGTGGCGGTGTCGGGAGCAATGGTGAGCGGCAGTCCCATATAGGGCAGAGTAGGAGCCCTTCCTTACGCTTCCTTAAACCCCCGGAATCGGGCAGGCCTGCCGCATGAACGCCCGTGTCGTCGATGTTCTGGTGCCGGTGGCGCTCGACCAGGCCTATTCCTACCGGGTGCCGGCGGGAATGGAGCTGGCGGTCGGCGACGTCGTCGCCGTGCCGCTCGGCGCGCGCGGCGAGACCATGGGCGTGGTCTGGGCCGAAAACCCGAACCCGGCGCCCGGCCTGCACAACCGCATGAAGGACGTGGCGGCCCGGATCGACGTGCCGCCGCTCAAGGATGAACTGCGCACCTTCGTCGACTGGGTCGCCGGCTACACGTTGTCGTCGCGCGGCATGGTGCTGCGCATGGCGCTGCGCATGGGCGACAATCTTGGGCCGGCGCGCGAGCGCGTCGGCGTGCGGCTCGTCGGGCCGCCGCCGCAGCGCATGACGGTGGCGCGGCAACGCGTGCTGCGCGCGCTCGAGGACGGCATGGTGCGCGCCAAGGGCGACGCCGCGCGTGAGGCCGGCGTCTCCACTGGCGTCATCGACGGCCTGGTCGATGAGGGCACGCTGGAGACGGTGGTGCTGCCGCCGGAGAAAGTCTCGCGGCAACCCGATCCGGATTTCCGCAAGGCCGAGTTCTCGCTCGGCCAACTTGCCGCCGCCGATGCGCTGCGCACGACCGTCGATCAGGGCGGCTACACCGTGACTCTGGTCGATGGCGTCACCGGCTCGGGCAAGACCGAAGTCTATTTCGAGGCGGTGGCCGAAAACATCCGCAAGGGCCGGCAGACGCTGATCCTGATGCCGGAAATCGCGCTCACCGGCCAGTCGCTCGACCGCTTCACGGCGCGCTTCGGCACCCGGCCGGCGGAATGGCATTCGCAATTGTCGCCGCGGCTGCGCGCGCGCACCTGGGCGGCGGTGGCCGAAGGCGAAGTCTCGGTCGTGGTTGGCGCGCGCTCGGCGCTGTTTCTGCCTTATGCCGATCTCGGCCTGATCATCGTCGATGAAGAGCACGAGCAGGCCTACAAGCAGGAAGATGGCGCACGCTACAACGCCCGCGACATGGCGGTGGTGCGTGGCTCGATCGCCAAAATCCCGATCGTGCTCGCCTCGGCGACGCCCTCGGTCGAATCCGAAGTCAATGCGCGCAAGGGCCGCTATCGCCGCTTGCATCTGCCGGAGCGTTTCGGCGGCGCGTCGCTGCCGCATGTCGAGGCCATCGACCTGACGCGCGAAGGGCCGCCGCGCGGCCGCTTCATCGCCCCGCGTTTGGCCGAAGCGGTGAAGGACACGCTGGAGCGCGGCGATCAGGCGCTGCTGTTTCTCAACCGCCGCGGCTACGCACCGCTGACGTTATGCCGGGCCTGCGGCTTCCGCCTGCAATGCCCGAACTGCGACGCCTGGCTGGTCGATCATCGCTTTCGCAAGCGGCTGATCTGCCATCATTGCGGTTTCAACATGCCGGCGCCGGACGCCTGCCCGAACTGCCACGCCGCCGAGAGCTTCGCCGCGGTCGGCCCGGGTGTCGAACGGCTGGAGCAGGAGGCCGCCGACCTGTTTCCCGACAAGCGCATCCTCATTCTGTCGAGCGACCTCGTCGAATCGATGGAGCGGCTTCGGCAAGAGCTCGACGACGTCGCCGACGGCAAGTTCGACATCATCGTCGGCACGCAACTCGTCGCGAAGGGCCATCATTTTCCAAAGCTCAATCTGGTCGGCATCGTCGATGCGGATCTCGGCCTCGGTAACGGCGATCCGCGCGCCGCGGAGCGCACCTTCCAGTTGCTGCATCAGGTGGTCGGCCGCGCCGGGCGCGAGGACAATCGCGGCGTCGGCTTTTTGCAGACACATCAGCCGGAGCACCCGGTGATGAAAGCGCTGATTCTCGGCGACCGCGAGGCCTTCTACGAAAACGAGATCGCACTGCGCGAAGCGTCCGGCTATCCGCCTTTCGGCCGGCTCGCCGGCATCGTCGTCTCCGCCGACAACAAGCACGACGCCGAAGGCTATGCCAAAGCGCTGGCCAGGTCCGCGCCTCACGATGAAGCTGTACGCGTGCTCGGGCCCGCCGAGGCGCCGATCGCCGTGGTGCGCGGCCGTCATCGCTACCGGCTTCTCGTCAAGGCGCCGCGCGAGTTTAACCTGTCGGCTTACTTGCGCGACTGGATGGCCGTGGCGCCGAAGACGCGCGGCGGCATCAAGATGGACGTCGATGTCGATCCGATGAGTTTTTATTGATCGTTATGGCGCCTGCCGCGCTGCCACGACGCTGGCGGCATATTTCACCAGCGGCGGCTTCAGGCCGGAGGCGGTGAGTTCATGCCGCACGTTCTGCTTGGCGGCGGCAATGCTGATTTCGGTGCCAGCGCGGCTGAGCTTCCTGACGAAAGCGGCGAGCGAACGCGCCGCCGTGGTGTCGATCAGCGGCACATTGGAGAAGTCGAGGATCAGCAAGCGCGGCGTGCGGCCGATGCGTTCCAGCGCAGTCAGCACATGCGCGGTGGCGCCGAAGAAGAAGGCGCCGCTGATGCGGTAGACCATGACGTCACGGCTCGCCGCCTCGTCGGCGTCGTATTTGGTGTGGTCGACGCTGTCGGCGATGTCCTCCAGGCCGCCGGCCTGCACGTCGACCGACTCGGCCATCCGGTGCAGGAACATCAACGCGCCCATCACGACGCCGACAGCGATGCCGGTCGTGAGATCGACGAAGATCGTCAGCAGGAAAGTCGCGAGCAGCACGGCGGCGTCGCCGCGCGAGGTGCGGATCAGCGACCAGAACTCTTCCTTCTCCGCCATGTTCCAGGCGACGATCATCAGCACGGCGCCGAGCGCGGCCAGCGGAATGTAGCCGACCAAGGGCGCGGCGATGGCAAGGAACAGCAGCAGATAGCCGCAATGGAAGATTCCGGAGATCGGGCCGCGCGCGCCGGAGCGCACATTGGTCGCGGTGCGCGCCACCGTGCCGGTGACGCAGATGCCGCCAAAGACGATTGACGCGATGCTGGCGACACCCTGCGCGCCGAGCTCGGCATTGGAGCGATGGCGGCGGCCGCTCATGCCGTCGGCGACCACGGCGGACAGCAGCGATTCGATGGCGCAGAGCAGGGCAATGGTGAAGGCGTCGGGCAGCACCGCCTGAAGCTTCTCGATGCTGAACGGCGGCAGCGACGGCGCCGGCAGCGAGCGCGGCACCGCGCCGAAGCGCGAGGCGACGGTGGCGACGTCGAGATAGAAGGCAAAGCAGATCGCGCCGGCGATGATGATGGCGATGAGGAAGCCTGGCCAGCGCGGCCGGTAGCGGCGCAGCACCAGGATGATGGCGAGCGACAGGGCGGCAATGCCGAGCGTCTGCCAGCTGATGGTGGAGATGGCGGCGGCGATCGCCTCGAGCTTCGGCACCAGCGCCGAGGGTTCGTGGGCGATGTCGAGGCCGAGCACTTCGCGCACCTGGCTGGCGGCGATGATCACGGCGATGCCGGCGGTGAAGCCGACCGTCACCGGCATCGGAATGTATTTGATGTAGGTGCCGAGACGCAGCAGCGCGACCGCGATCAGGATCAGGCCGGCGACGATGGTGGCCAGCGCCAGGCCGTCATAGCCATGGCGCTCCACCACCAGAGCGACGAGGCCGATGAAGGCGCCGGCGGGTCCGCCGATCTGGAAGCGGCTGCCGCCGATCAGCGAGACGATGAAGCCGCCGGCAATGGCGGTGTAGAGGCCGCGCTCCGGCGACACGCCGGACGCGATGGCGATGGCCATCGATAGCGGCAGCGCCACCACGGCGACCGTCAGGCCGGCGACAGCATCGGCGCGCAGGTCGCGCCAACCGTAGCCTTCGCGCAGGACCGTCACCAGTTTGGGCGTGAACAGTTCGATGAAGGTCGGCGACGGAACGGCGGAAGGCTGGCCGGACATGGCATTCTCGGAAGGTGAAAGGGCTACCTTCGCGTCCCGGACCCTGACACCGCAACTCCGTGATACCCCTTAGGTCGGCCGGCTCATTGGCGCGTCAATCCGGAGTCATCGGCGGCTTCACAGCCGGCCTCAGCAGCACGCTGGCGGCCGCGGCGAAGATCAGCGCAAAGCCGATGATGTCGGACGAGGTCGGCCGCTCGCCAAGGATCACGGCCGAACCGGTAACGCCGATCACCGGCACCAGCAGGGCGCCGATCGAAGCGGTGACGGTCGAGACCTTGCCGTTGATCGACCACCACAGGAAATGCGCCAGGCCGACGCCGAAGATGGCGATATAGCCGAGCGCCAGCGCCGACTTCACGCTCACCGGGTGGGGATGCGGCACGCCCTCGAAGATCAGCATGCCGCTGGCGAGGAAGATGAAGCTGAACAGCAATTGCCAGAAGGCGTTGGCGAGCGGCGGCACCGTGACGCGCATCCACTTCATGTAGACGGTGCCGAAGGCCCAGCCGATGGCGGCGGCCAGCGAGTAGAAGACGAACACCGGCACGCCGTTGCTGAACAGCGGCCGGATCAGAATGGCGAGGCCGGCGACGCACAGCGCGAAGGCGACGATGCGCACGCGGTCGAGGCGCTCGCGCAGCAGCAGGACGCTGAACAAGGTCGCCCAGATCGGCATCGAATAGCTGATGACGACGGTGCGCGAGGTCGCGCCGTTGAGTTGCGCGTAAGCGCCGAGAATATGAAAGGCGGCGAGGTTGAAGAAGCTGCCGACCATGACATGGATGCGCTCGCGCTTCGGCACGTGCAGATCGGCGCCGGCGAGCCGGGCGGCGGTGAGCAGCGTGATCGTGCCGCCGGCGATGCCGACGGTGCGCAGCGTCCAGGGCTGGATGTCGTGCAGCGCGATCGCGGTGGCGATCCACAGGAAGCCCCAGACGAAACCGAGCAGCACGACCAGCGCCCGCGCGCCGCTCACCGTATCGCCGGCTTTATCCTGCCCCATGCCGCTGCCCCCGCTCCCTCGCGATCCGCGGCGGGCCGGAGAGGCGCGTTACACCTCGCGCTCGGTAACCGGCATGACCGTGACGATCGTCTCCGGCATATACGGCTTTTGCACGATCGGTGCATCCTTCAATTCGGGCGGCAGCGGTGCGCCTTCGCCATAGCCGGTGGCAAAGGCGAAGGGCACGTTGAGTTCGCGCAGCCGCATCGCCACCGGAATGCTGTTCTCGGCACCAAGGTTGATGTCGAGCAGCGCGAAGTCGATCTTGTGCTTGGCGATGACGTTCATCGCCTCGGTGACGGAGCCGGCGAGTTCAATTCGCTTGGCGCCGAGGCGCGACATGATCTGTTCGGCATCCATGGCGATGACGAGATTGTCCTCGAGCACCAGCACGTTGCCGGAGAACATCGACTTCGTTTCCTTGGCCGGCTTCGCTTGCGCCTTGCGGTCGGTCGGCCGCACCCGCTTGACGAAACGGGCAGGGATCACCAGGCGCGCCCGCAGACCGAGCAGCTCGTAGTGGATCTCCGACTCGCCGGCGAGGTCGTAAGGGATCGAGCGCTCAATAATGGTGGTGCCGAAGCCGCGGCGCAACGGCGGCTGCACCGGCGGGCCGCCGCTTTCCTGCCAGGCGATGATCAGTTGGCCGCCGTCGCCGAGCTCCCAGGTGATGTTGACGACGCCGGTCGAGTCGCACAGCGCGCCGTATTTGGCGGAGTTGGTGACGAGTTCGTGCACGACCAGCGCCAGCGTCGAGAACGCTTCGGGCTCGAGCGCGACATCGGGGCCCTTGTCGATGACGCGCTGCGCCTTGCCGCCGAGATAGGCCGCGGTTTCTTCCTCGATCAGCGTGCGCACGCTGCCCGGACCCCAGTTGGTCTTGGTGATGAGATCGTGGGCGCGCGCCAAGGCCTCGATGCGGCCGCCGACCACGGAAGCAAATTCTTCGGCGGTCAGCGTCGAATGCTTGCCTTGCGTGATCAGGCCGCGGATCAGGCTGAGAATGTTGCGGACGCGATGGTTGAGTTCGGCGATCAGCAGTTCCTGACGCTCCTGCGCCGATTTGCGCTCCTTTTCGGCGGCATCGGTCAGGCGGAAGATCACTTCGAGCAATGTCACCCGCAGCGACGACGCGATACGCAGATCGGACTCGGTCCAGTGCGCCGACTGTCCGCGCACCACCTCGCGCCACAATTCGAAGCTCTTGCGCGGCGTCAGGCGGTCGCCCAGCGGACCGGCGGTGACCGGTTTGTTCGGATCGCCGGCCCAGTGCACCGAGCGCGCCACTTCGTTGCGGAAGAAGACGAGATAATCCGGCGTTGCGCGGGACACCGGAATGGCGAGTACACCGGCGGCGTTGTCGACCAGCGAGCCGGCATTGGGAATCGCCTTGCCGAGTTCGTTGGTGGCGAACACGTCTTGCAAACCCATGGTCTGGAAATGTCGGACCAGGCGTTCGAAATCGGCGACGCTCGGTGTCGAACCGCTGAGCGTCGCCTTGCCGTCGAGCCAGACGCCGACGCCATCGCAGGAGATGATGTCACGTAGCGAACCGAGGAAGTTGCGCAAGGTCTCGGCACCCGGTTTGCCGGCGGCGAGCCCCGCCATCATCTCATTGTGCAGCAGGCGGGCACGGCTTTCGTATGCGACGTCGCGCTCGCGTTCGCGGCTTTCCAGCACCCAGGAAAACATCTGGCCGAACAGTTCGGCGGCGGTGCGGCGCTCGAACGAGATGCGGCGCGGCGAGTAATGGTGGCAGGCGAACAAGCCCCACAGCCGGCCCTCGTGCAGGATCGAGATCGACAGAGAGGCGCGCACGCCCATGTTGCGCAGGTATTCGATATGGATCGGCGACACCGCGCGCGTCACGCTCATCGACAGATCGAGCGGCACGCCGTCGATGATGTCCGGCTCGATCGGCGAAGCCTTGTCGTCGATGTCGGCGATGATGCGCAGCCAGTTGCGCATATAGAGAATGCGCGCCTGCTTCGGGATGTCGGAGGCCGGGTAATGCAGGCCGAGGAACGATTCCAGTTTGGCTTCCGCCGCCTCGGCGATGACGGCGCCGGCGCCGTCCGGATCGAAGCGATAGACCATGACGCGGTCGAAGCCGGTCAGCCATTTGATCTGCCGAGCCGCGGTCTGGCAGAAGGCGTCGAAATTATGCGTGTTGCGCAGGCGCGAGAGCATGCCGCGCACCACCTCGCCGGAATTGAGGCTGACATCGGCTTCGCTCGGCTCGCCCTCGACGATGAGGTGATCGCCGGAGCGATGCACCGCGAGATCGAACGGTCCGAGTTCGTCGCGAATGGTGACGGCGAACAGGCGCTCGACGGCGTCGGGTCCCTGCGCCAGCATCAGCCGGCTGCGGATCTGCGCCGTCGCCTCACGGCCGAGAATCGCCGCGAGCGGCCGGCTCTTCAGGTCCTTGCATTTGAGGTGTTCACCGGCGTTGGCCGAATGCGCCACCACCGTGAAGTCGGCCTTGGTGGCGAGCAGGAAGCCGAACGGCTGGATGCGGCCGGGAATGTGGATCGGCTCGCGGTCGCAACTGGTGAGATCGACGGTGGCGGTCGTCATGCTCAGGCGACCTCGGCGACCAGGACGGCGGCGTGGCGCTGCTGCGCGGTGAGGAAATGCGCGAAGGCCTGTCGCGCGCCGCGCACGGCCTCGTCGGCGCCAGCGGCGTCGGTGACGTGGGCTTCGAGCGTTTCGAGAAAGGTCGGCCACAGCGGCAGTCCGGCGCCGTGATGGAGGAAGCGGGTGTTGGCGCTAACCGCGGCGTCATCGCTCTCGGCGATCATGCGCGACAGATAGCGCGCGCCGAGCCGCGAGCCCTCCAGCACGTAGGCGACGCCGAGCATCGCCGGCACGGAAGGCGTGCCCATGACAATGTCGTGGAAGTCGGCGGCGCCGCCGAGAGCGGCGAGATCCGCGGCCAAGGCGCTGGCGCGGCGCCGGCGCGGCCAGTCCGGCAGGACGCGGCCGATATCGTGACGCGACAGCCAGTCCTCCAGCGGTTCCCAAACCGCCGCCTGGGCGGCCAGGAATTCCCTGTAATCGCTGCGCTTTTTCAGATCGAGCGCACCGAAGCCGCCGTCGAGAGCCGCGTGCAGATCGGCGGTGGCCTTCCGCAGGTGATGACGCACGGACATCGGCGCAGGCGGTACTGACATGACGAGAGACCGGTTGGATGGCAGACATAGGCAGGTCATCTCCAACGTCCGGTTCCGCCTTGATGTTCCCGCGCTATGCCGCAGCGCGTGCACGAGGTTGGTGCTGTGCCGTGTGTTGCACCGCCCCTGCCGCTGTGTTAGCTACCCCCTCGATTTCCGAGGGGCGCCCACGGGGCTTGGCTGAGCGCACCGGGGATCGGAATTCTCTCTTGAATTCCAATGGCTTGCGCCGCCGCTTCGGCGACGGCATCCGGCCTGTGAAAAGTCACAAGAAAGAGCGTTCAAAGTGGCGGGCGAAGAACACCTAGTTTCAGGAATGGCGGGCCGCTATGCCGGGGCCCTGTTCGAGCTGGCGCTCGAAGAAAAGGCGACCGACGCGGTCAAGCAGGACCTCGAGGCGTTCGACAAGCTGATCGGCGAAAGCGCCGACCTCAATCGTCTCGTGCGCAGCCCGGTGTTCGGCGCCGACGAGCAGCTCAAGGCGCTCAACGCCATTCTCGCCAAGGCCGGCCTCTCCGGCATCACCGCGAATTTCCTCCGCGTCATCACCACCAACCGCCGGCTGTTTGCGGTGCGCGACATGATCCGCGCCTACCGCACGCTGGTCGCCCAGCACAAGGGCGAGGTGGTGGCGCAGGTCACCGTTGCCGAACCGCTCAACGACGCGAACAAAGAGGCGCTCAAGGGCGCGCTCAAGTCGGTCACGGGCGGCAAGGACATCGACATGGACGTCAAGATCGACCCGGCCATCATCGGCGGGCTGATCGTGAAGGTCGGCAGCCGTATGGTCGACACGTCCCTCCGCACCAAACTCAATTCGATCAAAATTGCGATGAAAGAGGCACGCTGATGGATATCCGCGCCGCAGAAATTTCGAACATCCTCAAAGAGCAGATCAAGAACTTCGGCCAGGAAGCCGAGGTCTCGGAAGTCGGCCAGGTGCTGTCCGTCGGTGACGGTATCGCCCGCGTCTACGGTCTCGACAACGTCCAGGCGGGCGAAATGGTCGAGTTCGAAAACGGCACGCGCGGCATGGCGCTGAACCTCGAAAACGACAACGTCGGTATCGTTATTTTCGGCTCCGACCGCGAGATCAAGGAAGGCCAGACCTGCAAGCGCACCGGCGCCATCGTCGACGTGCCGGTCGGCAAGGGCCTTCTGGGCCGCGTCGTCGACGCGCTCGGCAATCCGATCGACGGCAAGGGCCCGATCAAGGCCGACGTCCGCAAGCAGGTGGACGTCAAGGCGCCCGGCATCATTCCGCGCAAGTCGGTGCATGAGCCGATGGCGACCGGCCTCAAGGCCATCGACGCGCTGATCCCGATCGGCCGCGGCCAGCGCGAGCTGATCATCGGCGACCGTCAGACCGGCAAGACCGCGATCGCGCTCGACACCATCCTCAACCAGAAGCCGCTCAACGCGCAGCCGGACGAGAAGATCAAGCTGTACTGCGTCTACGTCGCGGTCGGCCAGAAGCGCTCGACCGTCGCGCAGTTCGTGAAGGTGCTCGAAGAGCAGGGCGCGCTGGAATATTCGATCGTCGTCGCCGCCACCGCGTCCGATCCGGCGCCGATGCAGTTCCTGGCGCCGTTCGCCGGCTGCACCATGGGCGAATTCTTCCGCGACAACGGCATGCACGCCGTGATCATCTATGACGATCTGTCGAAGCAGGCCGTCGCCTACCGCCAGATGTCGCTGCTGCTGCGCCGTCCGCCGGGCCGCGAAGCCTATCCGGGCGACGTGTTCTATCTGCACTCGCGCCTGCTCGAGCGCGCCGCGAAGATGGGCGACGACGCGGGCGCCGGCTCGCTGACCGCGCTGCCGGTCATCGAGACCCAGGCCAACGACGTGTCGGCCTACATCCCGACCAACGTGATTTCGATCACCGACGGCCAGATCTTCCTCGAGACCGACCTGTTCTATCAGGGCATCCGCCCGGCGGTGAACGTCGGCCTGTCGGTGTCGCGCGTCGGTTCGTCGGCGCAGACCAAGGCGATGAAGAAGGTCGCCGGCAAGATCAAGGGCGAGCTCGCGCAGTACCGCGAAATGGCGGCCTTCGCGCAGTTCGGCTCCGATCTCGACGCCACCACGCAGCGCCTGCTGGCTCGCGGTTCGCGTCTGACCGAGCTCCTCAAGCAGGCGCAGTTCTCGCCGCTGAAGATGGAAGAGCAGGTCGTCGTGATCTGGGCCGGCACCAACGGCTATCTCGACAAGATCGAAGTGGCGAAGGTCGGCAAGTTCGAGCAGGGCCTGCTGGCGCTGCTGCGCAACGAGAAGACCATTCTCGAAGACATCCGCAAGTCGAACGACCTCTCCTCGGACACCGAGAAGAAGCTCCGCGAGCAGGTCGAGAAGTTCGCGGGTTCGTTCGCTTAAGCGCTGGCCGTCATGGCCGGACTTGGTCCGGCCATCCACGCCTTGCGGCGTGGAAAAAAGCTAAGACGTGGATGCCCGGCACAAGGCCGGGCATGACGAAGTAAGAAAGCCGAGAGAGCCGAAGAGAAATGGCGTCACTCAAGGACATGCGCGTTCGCATCGCCGCGACGAAGGCGACGCAGAAGATCACCAAGGCCATGCAGATGGTCGCGGCCTCGAAGCTGCGCCGCGCGCAGGCCGCGGCGGAAGCCGCGCGCCCCTACGCCGAACGCATGGACTTCGTGCTCGGCAACATCGCCGCCGGCATGGCCGGCGCCGACGGCGCGCCGAAACTGCTGGCCGGCACCGGTGCCGACAAGGTTCACCTGCTGATCGTCGCCACCGGCGAACGCGGCCTGGCCGGCGCATTCAACTCGTCGATCGTCCGCCTGGCGCGCGAGCACATCAACCGGCTCCAGTCCGAAGGCAAGCAGGTCAAGATCCTGACCGTCGGCAAGAAGGGCTACGAACAGCTGCGCCGCAACTACGAGAAGCTGATCGTCGACCGCATCGAGCTGCGCGGCGTGCGTACGCTCGGTTACGGCAACGCCTCGGGGATTGCCGAGAAGGTGACGGCGATGTTCGAGGCCGGCGAGTTCGACGTCGCGACCTTGTTCTACGCGCAGTTCAAGTCGGTGATCGCGCAGGTGCCGACGGCGCAGCAGATCATTCCGCCGAAGTTCGACGGCGAAAAGCCGGCGGCCGCCTCGGCCTCCTATGAATACGAGCCGGAGGAAGAGGAAATCCTCGGCGACCTGCTGCCGCGCTACGTGGCGACCCAGATTTTCCGCGCGCTGCTCGAGAACAACGCTTCGTTCTACGGCGCGCAGATGTCGGCGATGGACAACGCGACCCGCAACGCCGGCGACATGATCCGCAAGCAGACCATTACCTACAACCGCACGCGTCAAGCGATGATCACGAAAGAACTCATCGAGATCATTTCCGGCGCCGAAGCGCTCTGACGCACACAGATCGAGAGTAAGAGGACAGCATGGCCACAGCACAGGGCTCCAACAAGTCCGGCAAGATCACCCAGGTGATCGGCGCCGTCGTCGACGTTCAGTTCGAAGGCTACCTGCCGGCGATTCTGAACGCGCTCGAAACCAACAACGGCGGCAACCGCCTGGTGCTCGAGGTCGCGCAGCATCTCGGTGAATCCACCGTGCGCACCATCGCCATGGACGTCACCGAAGGTCTGGTGCGCGGCCAGGAAGTCAACGACACCGGCCTGCCGATCGCCGTGCCGGTCGGCCCGGGCCTGCTCGGCCGCATCATCAACGTCATCGGCGAGCCGATCGACGAAGCCGGCCCGGTGAAGTCGGAAACGAAGATGCCGATTCACGCCGAAGCGCCGAAGTACACCGACCAGTCGACCGAAGCGCAGATCCTCGTCACCGGCATCAAGGTCGTCGATCTGCTCGCGCCCTACGCCAAGGGCGGCAAGATCGGCCTGTTCGGCGGCGCCGGCGTCGGCAAGACCGTGCTCATCCAGGAGCTGATCAACAACGTCGCCAAGGCCCACGGCGGTTACTCGGTGTTCGCCGGCGTCGGCGAACGTACCCGCGAAGGCAACGACCTCTATCACGAGTTCATCGAATCGGGCGTCAACAAGAAGGGCGGCGGCGAAGGCTCCAAGTGCGCCCTCGTGTTCGGCCAGATGAACGAGCCGCCGGGCGCGCGCGCCCGCGTCGGCCTCACCGGCCTGACCCTGTCGGAATACTTCCGCGATCAGGGCCAGGACGTGCTGTTCTTCGTCGACAACATCTTCCGCTTCACCCAGGCGGGTTCGGAAGTGTCGGCGCTGCTCGGCCGTATTCCTTCGGCGGTGGGTTATCAGCCGACGCTCGCGACCGACATGGGCGCGCTGCAGGAGCGCATCACCACCACCACGAAGGGTTCGATCACTTCGGTGCAGGCGATTTACGTGCCGGCCGACGACTTGACCGACCCGGCGCCGGCGACCTCGTTCGCGCATCTTGACGCCACTACCGTGCTGTCGCGCGACATCGCCGCCAAGGGCATCTACCCGGCGGTTGACCCGCTCGACTCGACCTCGCGCATGCTGTCGCCGCTCGTCGTCGGTGAAGAGCACTATGCGGTTGCCCGTTCGGTGCAGCAGGTGCTGCAGCGTTACAAGGCGTTGCAGGACATCATCGCCATTCTCGGCATGGACGAACTGTCGGAAGAGGACAAGCTGACGGTGGCCCGCGCCCGCAAGATCGAGCGCTTCCTGTCGCAGCCGTTCCACGTCGCCGAAGTGTTCACCGGCGCGCCGGGCAAGCTGGTCGACCTGCAGGACACCATCAAGGGCTTCAAGGGCCTGGTGGAAGGCAAGTACGACTACCTGCCGGAAGCCGCCTTCTACATGGTCGGCACCATCGAAGAAGCGGTCGAGAAGGGCAAGAAGCTCGCGGCGGAAGCCGCCTAAGTCTGACTCTGCTGCTGCGCCGTCACCCTGAGGTGCGAGCGCAGCGAGCCTCGAAGGGCGGCGGCGCGTCACTGGCGGCCGTCCATCTTCGAGGGCCGCCTTCGGCGGCCACCTCAGGATGACGGGTTGAGGTTTGCGCGAATGGCTTTGCACTTTGAATTGGTTTCCCCTGAAAAGCTCGTCTTCTCCGGCGAGGTCACGCAGGTGGACGTGCCCGGCGCCGAAGGCGATTTCGGCGTGCTCGAAGGGCACGCGCCGCTGGTGACGACGTTACGCCCCGGCATCCTCACGGTGCATGTCGGCGGCGCCGAGCAGAAGATCGTCGTGCTCGGCGGCTTCGCGGAAGTCTCGGACAAGGGCCTGACCATCCTCGCCGACACTGCCGACGCGGTGAAGGACGTCGACCGCGCCGCGATCGCTGCGCGCATCGCCGAGATGGAGCAGCAGGCCGCCAAGATGGAGCAGGGCAGCACGCTCGACAAGCTCATCACCCGGCTCGATCACTTCAAGCAGGTCGATCGGCATCTGACCGGCACGGCGATGCATTAGGCGTCGGCGAAAAGCAAAATTGAAAACGCCCGGCCTCGTGCCGGGCGTTTTGTTTTTCAGGCTCACGAAGCCAATCCGTCATCCTGAGGTGCCCGCGCGTAGCGCGGGCCTCGAAGGATGGCGGCCCGGGCCGTCGCCCTTCGAGGCTCGCTACGCTCGCACCTCAGGGTGACGGATTGGGTGCCGGAGCTTTAAGCTGAAACCGCGCTCTGCCTCACCGGCTCCAGCGCGCCCTCGACGGTGGCGTGCAGATGCGCGACGAGCTTGTCGTCGAGCTTGAGCCGCGCCGCGAGCAGCGCCAGATAAGCGCGCTCCGACGGGTTGTCGACGTCGATCGCCAGCAGCGACACCGTGTAGATCTCCGCCGCTTCCTCCGGTGTGCGCGCGGCGCTCGCCACCGCATCGACATCGAGCGGCTTGCGCAGTTCGTCCATGACGAAGATCTTGTCCTCGGCGCCGACATTGAGCTTGTCCATCTGCGCGAAGATATTCGCCTGTTCAGTCGCGTCGATGTGACCGTCGGACTTTGCCGCCGCGATCATCGCGCGCAAAAGGTTGCGGCCGAGCGATTGCTGATCGGCTTCATGCGCGGGATTGAACGGCGTGTCGGCGGGCGGCGGCAGCAGCGGCGTCTGCGCCGCAGCGGCGGGGGTCGCCTGCTTGCCGGCCTGGTAGTTCTGATAGGCGCGATAAGCGAGCGCGCCGGCGACCGCCATGCCGCCATAGGTGAGCGCGTTACCGGCGAGCTTGCGGCCGCCTTTCGAGCCGAGCAGCAGTCCGGCGAGGCCGCCGGTCAGCGCGCCGCCGCCGAAGCCGCTGAGCGCATTGCCGGCCTGTTGCAAGAGATCGCCGCCGCCGGCGCTGCCGAACGGCGAGCCGCGGCCGCCCTGCGGATTCTGGCCCCCGATGAACTGATCAAGCAGGCTTTTGGCATCGAACATCGTCTCATCCCTCGTTGGCTTCGAGGAGACGAGTTAGGGAGGGATGATGGCGTTCAAAAGGTGGAACCCGTGCGGCGGAATGTCCTGCGGCATTCCGGTCGCTTCACGCATAGTGCGCGAAGGCTTTCACCACCTGCTCGTAGCTGGCGCGTTTGAACGGCACCACCAGATCGGGCAGCGCCTTCATCTCGACCCAGCGCCAGTCGATGAACTCCGGCTTGTGCTGGCCGCCGCCCGGATGCGCGACGTCGATCTCGCGATCGTCGCCGGTGAAGCGCAGCGCATACCATTTCTGCTTCTGGCCGCGATAACGGCCCTGCCAGGCCTCGCCGACGATGTCGCGCGGAATGTCGTAGGCGATCCACTCGGCGATCTCGCCGAGCTTCTCGACCGACGTCATGTTTGTTTCTTCATACAGTTCGCGGAGCGCGCCGGTGTAGGGGTCCTCGCCCTCGTCGATGCCGCCTTGCGGCATCTGCCAGACATGGGTGGCGTCCACATGCTCGGGCCCGCCCTTGCGGCGGCCGACGAAGACGAGGCCGGCGCGGTTGAGCACCATAATGCCGGCGCAGGGGCGGTAGGGAAGGGCTTCGTAATTCAGCACGGTGTCGGACATTCCGGCTATATGACGCCTGCGAGCCGCGGCCGCAAGCTGCGCCCGTCGAAGGTCAGGATTGTTTTGTCTTGGCCATCGCCAGCGTCACCGGCACCAGCACGAAGCCGCGGTCCTCGACCTTCTTCATCCACTCGCCGATGCGGGTGACGGTGCCGGGCTGCGCGGTCGCGAGCCCGATGGCCGCGCCGCTTTCGCGTGCGACAATCTCGAGCCGGGCCAGCGCGCGGTCGATCTCGACCGGCGTCGGCACCGCATCGACGACGAGATCGGCCTTGGCGTAGGGCATATTCTTGCCGGCGGCGAGCGAGCCGGCGACGCTGCGGTTCGAGGCGCCGCCATCGACGAACAGCAGTCCGCGCTTGGCGGCCTCATCGATCACCGGCGACATCGCCGGTTCGGTGGCAAGGAAGCGCGCACCCATGTAACTGACAATACCGACATAACCTTGTATCCGGCTCATCAGCCAGTGCAGGCGGTCGATATTCTGTTCCGGCGTCAGCGAGGTGAGCAGCGTCTGCGGGCCGGGATCGTTGTTCGGATAATCGAACGGCTCCATCGGCGTCTGCAGCAGCAGTTCGTGGCCTTCGTCACGCGCGCGCTCGGCGAGCCGCGCGACATCGACGGCGTAAGGCGCGACCGCGAAGGTGACCGACGGCGGCAGCGTGAAGGCATCGGCGGTGCCGGAAGCACTGATGCCGACACCGCTGACGACGATGGCGATGCGCGGGCGATCCTTCAAATTGACCGGCAGCGCCTTGACCTGCGCATAGACCGCGAGCGGCTTGGCGCCGTTCGGGCCGATTTTCGGAATCATGCCGTAGCGCGTCTTTTCCAGCAGCTTCGAGGCATCGTTCTCGACCGGCAGATTCATCGCCGACGGCTTCTTGTCGGCGCCCGCTGGCGCCGCGGGCAGCGGCTCACGGGCCGCCGGCCTCGCTTTGTCGTCCGGCGTTGCCCTGGCCATCGCCTTGTCGGCGTCGCTGCCGGTGCCGGGAATGACGACTTCCTGGGTCTTGCCGCTCGAGCCGTCGATGATGTTGACGGTGCGCGCGCCGTCCGGGATCTTGGCGACGGTGCCGGTCGCGGCGGCTTGTCCCGCGGGGCCGTCGCGGCGGGCGTGCTCGCGGCCATCGCCTTGGGCGCCCTCATCACCAGTACCGGACGGTTTGGTCGCGACCACCGCCATGGGCTCGCCGCCGAGCGGGTTGTTGCCGATCATCGCCCAGCCGACCACGACGAGCCCGCTCAGCGCCAGCAGGCCCGCCAAAATCTGGGGCGCGGCGACGGGCAGCTTGAACCGGCTCTTCGGTTTGTTCTGGCCCAGCGGGGCGTTCAGGTCATCCGGTTGCACGGCAATCCCTGCGAATCATCGGCGGAGTCTATCACGCGGCGAATCGGGCAATTCTTAACCCCGGGGGCGCGGCGGCCCCAAAACGCATCGGGGCGGCCCGAAGGCCGCCCCAAAAGGTATCCGTTAGCGTCGGTCCTCAGTTCGGAACCGCCGCCTTGGCGCTCGGCGGGAAGGCCGAGTTCTTGACGGTGCCGCGCAGCAGCTCCTGCGCCATGTGCAGCGCCTTGTCGTCCTTCTCGTCCGGCGGCACGTAGGCCTGCGAACCGGTCTGCTCTTTGCCGGGATCGCCGGTGAGGTGGCCGCGCAGCGAGGCTTCGCCCTTGCTGTCGGCGCGGTTCTTGAGGTCGTCCGGCACGTCCTGCAGCACCTCGATATCCGGGGTGATGCCCTTGGCCTGGATCGAGCGGCCCGACGGCGTGTAGTAGCGTGCCGTGGTCAGGCGCAGCGCGCCGTTGCCCGAGCCGAGCGGGATGATGGTCTGCACCGAGCCCTTGCCGAACGAGCGCGAGCCGAGAACGGTGACGCGCTTGTGGTCCTGCAACGCGCCGGCGACGATTTCCGAGGCCGAGGCCGAGCCGCCGTTGATCAGCACGATCACCGGCTTGTGGTCGGTGAGATCGCCGCCGCGGGCGTTGAAGCGCTGGGTTTCCTCGGCGTTGCGGCCGCGCGTCGAGACGATCTCGCCCTTGTCGAGGAACGCGTCCGACACCGAGATCGCCTGATCGAGCAGGCCGCCCGGGTTGTTGCGCAAGTCGAGGATGTAACCCTTGAGCTTGTCGCCCGCGACCTTGGCCTTGATGTCGGCGACCGCCTTCTTCAGTCCGTCGGTGGTCTGCTCGTTGAACTGCGTCATGCGGATGTAGCCGATGTCGTCGCCATCGACCTTCGACTTGACGGCGCGCACGCGGATGATGTCGCGCGTCAGCGTCAGCTCGACCGGCTTGGCCGAACCCTTGCGCATGATCGTCAGCCGGATCTTGGTGTTGACCGGACCGCGCATCTTCTCGACCGCCTGGTTGAGCGTGAGGCCCTGCACCTGGTCGTCGTCGAGCTTGGTGATGAGATCGTTGGCGAGCACGCCGGCCTTCGAGGCGGGGGTGTCGTCGATCGGCGACACGACCTTGATCAGGCCGTCTTCCATCGTCACTTCGATGCCGAGGCCGCCGAACTCGCCGCGCGTCTGCACCTGCATGTCGCGGAAGCTCTTGGCGTCCATGTAGCTCGAATGCGGATCGAGGCCGGCGAGCATGCCGTTGATCGCGGTTTCGATCAGCTTCTGGTCGTCCGGCTTCTCGACATAGTCGGCGCGCACGCGCTCGAAGACATCGCCGAAAAGGTTGAGCTGCTTGTAGGTATCGGCGACCGCCGCCTTGGCGCTCGATCCCAGAAAGATCGTCCGCGGCTGCACGGCGACCAGCGTCAAGGCCGCGCCGGCGGCTGCACCAAGAAGAATCAGGGAAGTCTTGCGCATCATCCGCGAACCTTTTCGCCTTCGCCAGCTACCCACCATGGGCCTGGATCAACGGGAGTCCCGTCTTTTCTGAACTCGATATAAAGCACCGGTTGGCTGGAGCCTGACGCCAGAATTGCGGCAATATGAGAGCCAGTTCCCATGGTCGCCACGGGTTCCCCCGCCAGCACAAACTGCCCCAAATCAACTGATATCCGATCCATTCCGGCGAGCAAGACATGATATCCGCCGCCGACATTAAGGATCAATAGTTGGCCGTAGGACCGGAAGGGGCCGGCATAGACCACCCAGCCGTCGGCCGGGGCGGTCACCTGGGCACCGGCCCGGGTCGCCACGGTCAGGCCCTTCTCGGTTCCTCCGGTACCGTCGGGAGCGCCGAAATTGCGCAATTTCACGCCATTCACGGGCATCGGTACCCGGCCGCGCAGCGAAGCGAAGGCGGCGGCGGGGGCAAGGCGCCCCGGATCGCGGAAAGCGGACAAGGCCGGCCGTTTGTCGGTACGCCCGGCGTCGCGGGCGTCCCGCACAGCCGGGTCGAGTGACTGCTCGAGCTTGGCTATCAAATCTTTGAGATCGCCGGCCTGGCGGGCGAGCTCGGCGGCCTTGGCCTGTTCGGCGGCCAGCGCCTGCTCGCGTTCGGCCTGCTGTTTCTGCCGCTCCTCGACCAGGGCCGACATGCGGGCGCGGTCGGTATCGAGCGCGGAGATGTCCGCTTTGAGCTTGTCGCGTTCGGCGACGATGGATTTGCGGACATTGATCAGTTCGCTGAGATCGCCGGCAAGCTCCGTCACCTTGGCCCGCATGTCCGGCAGCACCGCTCCCAGCACCATCGCGGTCCGCACCGCGATGAGCGCATCCTCGGGGCTGGCGATCAGCGCCGGCGGCGGCCGCCGGCCGATGCGTTGCAGCGCCGCCAGCACCTCGCCGATCTCGGCGCGGCGGCTGTCGATCGAACGGCGGATGGCGGTCTCCCGCGCATCGAGCGGCTCGAGGCGCTGCTGCGTCGCCTCGATCTTGGCCTCGGTGGCGCGGGTGCGCGCTGCGGTATCGATGAGGTCCTGCGCCAGCTTGCGCCGGTCGGCGCCGATCTGTTCGAGGTCGCGCTTGATCGCGGCCTCGGCTTCATTGGAGCGCTGCTGCCGATCGCGTGTCGCCTCGAGTTCCTTGTCGTGAACCTTGAGCTGATCGAGGATCTGCGCCTTTTCCGGAGAGACGGGCGCCGGCGGCGCGGGCGGCTGCGTTTGCGCCAGCGCCGGGCCGCCGATGAGCAGCGCGCAAGCGAGAGCCGCCGCCCGGAAGCGGCGCGAATCGGAGGCGCTGCGAGAAGCCATCATTCCCCCAACGTTACGCCGCGATGTCTTGCCGGCAAGTTCATTCGGCGGTCCTTGTGATCGGCGTTTGGGACGAAATCGAGGAGGTTCTTTTGATCCCTCCCCTGGAAGGGGAGGGATCAAGCAAGCTACGCCCGGTGATACGGATGTCCCGATAAAATCGTCGTGGCGCGGTAGAGCTGCTCGAGCAGCATGACGCGCACCATCTGGTGCGGCCAGGTCGCCTTGCCGAACGACAGGCGAAGCTGCGCCTTGTCGCGCAAGGAGGCGGCGAGGCCGTCGGCGCCGCCGATCATGAACACCGCCGCCGGCGCATTGTTGGCGCGCCAGGTGGCGAGCTCTGTGGCAAAAGCCTCGCTGCCGAGCGCGTCGCCCTTCTCGTCGAGCAGCGCCACGGCGGCGCCCGGCGGAATGATGTTGGCGAGCGCGATCGATTCCTCGAGCATGCGCTTCATCGCTTCGTCGGCTTTGCTCTCGCGGATCTCGACGACCTCGACCGCCTTCCAGCCAAGCGCGCGGCCGGCCTGGTTCGCCCGCTTGAGATAGCGCTCGGCGAGTTCGGCTTCGGGGCCTTTCATGCGGCCGATGGCGGCGACGATGATGCGCATGGTGAAGAGTTTAAGCCGTCAGCATCGATCCGTCATCCTGAGGTGCGAGCCCGCAGGGCGAGCCTCGAAGGATGCACGGCCAAATTGCGGCGAGGTCCGGGCCGTCGTCCTTCGAGGCTCGGCTGCTGCGCAGCCTCGCACCTCAGGATGACGGGTCTTGTACCCTCACGCGCTCCACATCTTCTCGATGGCGTAGAAGGCGCGGACCTCCGGGCGGAACACATGCACCAGCACGCTGCCGGTATCGATCACCACCCAGTCGCCTTGGCGCAAACCTTCGACCGCGATGCCGGTCATGCCGGCGGCCTTGAGATCCTTGACGACGCGATCGGCGATCGAGGCCAGATGCACGTTGGAGCGGCCGGTGGTCACAACCATGGTGTCGCCGATCGACGACTTGTCGGACAGATCGATCACGACCGTGTCTTCCGCCTTCATCTCCTCGAGGCTGTGGCGGATGATCTTGAGCCACTTGCTTTCGGGCGGTTTGGCTTTGGCTGCCGGCTTCGGCGCAGAGGCCGGCTTGTTGACCGGCTTGGTGCTGGCCTTGACGCTCGCTTTGGCCAGCGCGCGCGGGCTCACTTTGTTGCCGGATTTGCTCCCGGACTTGTTGCCGGACGAGGCGCCGGCTTTGGCTTTCTTGGACGAAGCGGCTTTCTTGCTGCCCCCTTTGGCGGCGCCTGCGCGCTTGCCGGCGGACGAACGCGATGTCGTTCGGGATGTCACGGTCTTTGCCAGGGGAGCTTGGTCCTTTTGCCCGATTGGTCTTGAAGCCGCATGCTCGGCGTCGCGGCAGGATAGCTATTTCGCGCCTTTGCGGGAAGCCTTGCCGCGTTTCGATACCGGCACGGCCTTGCGCGCTTTCGCCTTGCCGGCGGTCTTGCGTACCGAAGCGCCGCGGCGCGCCGCGGCTTTCTTCTTCGTGGCAGTCTTGCTGCGCGACTTCTTCTGGCCGCTGGCCTGGCGCGTCGCCGGTTTCGCCGCCGGTTTGGGCGCCTCGGCCGAAGCCGCCGGAGCCGGTTGCGCCGGGGCGGCCTTCGACTTCTCGCGCAGCGCCCGCAACGCGGTGGAGGACAGCACCGATTTCAATCCGTGCAGATAAGTCCAGACCGGCGGCCGGCGGCCCGGCAGCGATGCCGCCGCTTCCTCGGGGATGCGGAACCGCCACAGCGCCTGCGCGGCGGTGCTGTTGGACGCGTAAAGGCTCGGCCCCGGACGGTCCACGACCACGATGGGAATGAGCTCGGCGATGGGGCGCCATTTCTGCCAGCGATGGAAGTGGCGCAGATTGTCGGCGCCCATGATCCAGACGAATTGCACGCCGGGGCAGCGCGCGTGCAGCCATTCGATGGTGTCGTAAGTGTAGCGCGTGTTGATGACGGCCTCGAGGCCGGTGACGTCGATGCGCGGATGATTGGCAAGCCGGCGCGCCGCCGCCATGCGCTCGGCGAGCGGCGCCAGATGGCTGGTGTTCTTGAGCGGATTGCCGGGCGTCACCAGCCACCAGACGCGGTCGAGCTTGAGGCGCTTCATCGCCAGCAGGCAGGCATCGAGATGGGCGCGGTGCGGCGGATCGAAGGAGCCGCCGAACAGGCCGATGCGCATGCCGGGAGCATGCGGCGGGATGATCCGTTCGATGGAGGGCAGACGCGTTGGCGCAGGCGGCGGTGACGTCACGATGTCACGGCCGCGTCTGACCGGTGCCGCGGATGCGGTACTTGAACGTCGTCAGCTGCTCGGCGCCGACGGGCCCGCGCGCATGCATGCGGCCGGTGGCGATGCCGATCTCGGCGCCGAAGCCGAACTCGCCGCCGTCGGCGAACTGCGTCGAGGCGTTGTGCAGCACGATCGCGGAATCGACCTGCGCCAAGAATTTGTCGGCGGCGGCCTGATCGGCGGTGACGATGGCGTCGGTGTGGTGCGAACCGTTGCGCTCGATGTGTTCGATGGCGGCATCGACGCCGTCGACGACGCCGGCGGTGATGATGGCGTCGAGATATTCGGTCTTCCAGTCGTCGGCGCTCGCGGCTTTGACGCGCTTGTCGGCGGCCTGCACGGCAGCATCGCCGCGCACTTCGCAGCCGGCTTCGATCAGCATGTCGATCAGCGGCTTGAGCAAAGTCGAGGCGGCGGCGCGATCGACCAGCAAGGTCTCGGCGGCGCCGCAGACGCCGGTGCGGCGCATCTTGGCATTGAGCACGATGTCTTTGGCCATCTGCGGATCGGCGGCCTTGTCGACATAGACGTGGTTGACGCCTTCCAGATGCGCGAACACCGGCACGCGCGCCTCCGCCTGGACGCGGGCGACGAGGCCCTTGCCGCCGCGCGGCACGATGACGTCGATGTTGTTGTCGAGGCCGGTGAGCATCAGGCCGACCGCGGCGCGGTCGCGCGTCGGTACGAGCTGGATCGCGGCTTCCGGCAGATTGGCGTCGCGCAGGCCCTTGGTCAGGCAGGCGTGAATGGCTCTACTCGACTCCGTCGAGTCGGAGCCGCCGCGCAGGATCGCGGCGTTGCCGGCCTTGAGGCAGAGCGCGCCGGCGTCGGCGGTGACGTTGGGGCGGCTCTCGTAGATGATGCCGACGACGCCGAGCGGCTCGCGCACGCGTTCGATCAGCATGCCGTTCGGCCGCGTCCAGGAGTCGATCACGGCGCCGACCGGGTCGGGCAGGTCGCGCACCGTCTCGATGCCGGCGGCGATGCCCTCGATGTTCTTGTCGGTGAGCTTGAGGCGGTCGAGCATCGCCCCGGTCATGCCGGCGCCGCGCGCCTCGGCAATGTCGGCGGCGTTGGCGGTCAGGATATCGGCCTTGGCGGCGCGGATGGCGGCGGCCATGGCGGTCAGCGCGCGGTTCTTCTGCTCGGCCGGGGCGAGCGCCAGCGCCCGCGCCGCAGCCCGCGCGTTGCGGCCGAGGTCGGCCATGGTCTCGATCAGGCCGGCGGCATCGCCGGTCCCGTCTATCGCTTTCAAAGGCGCCGTCATCGTCAGAAAACCCGGATGTTTGTCCCGTACCCAGCTACCCCAACGGCCCGTCCGGAGGCCGGGGAAGCTTTCCTACCACGTCAAGTTCGGCACGGCGAGATGGCCCCGGGCCCCGGAATAGCCGGTCTGCACCTGGGGATAACGAGGATAACCGCCGCCGTCGTGCAACCCGACAAGGCGCCTACATATTGGTACGCCAGGGTGCATTAACCAACCGCGCAGGGCTTTTTTGGACGGTTTCCGGGGCCGGGCGCGCATGGAGGGTTCCATGGCGTACAATCTAAGCCGTCTTCCCACGCGTTTTCCCGTCGGCACGAAGTTCGTGATCGAGGGCCGTCCCGGCCGCGAAGGCCAGCCGCAGGTCTTTACCCGGTTCATCGAATTCCCGGACGGCACGCGGCTCAAGCTGCCGAAGCGGCCCGCGCCGCAGAAGTCGGCCCCGGCCGGCCGGAGGGCGCGGCTCAAGCGCGGGCGCAAGCACTAGCGGGCAGTCGGCGCGGCAAAACAGAAACCCCGGCCGCCAGGGCCGGGGTTAATGGGCGATCGTGCAATCGCCTTGTCGCGTCAGATTGTCGTCGCTTGTGGTCAGGAGGGAGTCGAAGGCTCGTCACCCGACCGTCGTCGTCCTTCACACCAGATCAGCACCAGACTCGAACCAGATGGCGTGCTCGTCGCGCGTCGTGCCGGAACAACGGCCGAGGCGCGCGAGAGTTTCCTCACGAGTTCGTTAGAAGACTTAACGGTTATAAACCGCCGCCCATCACCAGGTCGTCGCGGTGCACGATCTCGGTGCGGCCGGTGAAGCCGAGGATCAGCAGCACGTCGGCCGAGGAGCGGCCGATGATCTTCTCGGCGTCGGCGAAGTCGTAGGCGACGAGGCCGCGGCCGACTTCGGCGCCGTCGGGCCCGCGCAGGATCACGGCATCGCCGCGGCCGAAATCGCCTTCGATCTTCTTCACGCCGGCGGGCAGCAGGCTCTTGCCGGTGCGCAGCGCCTTCACCGCGCCGGCGTCGATATGCAGCGCGCCGCGCGGCTCGAGCGAGCCGGCGATCCATTTCTTGCGCGACGTCACCGGATTGGCCGGCGTCAGGAACCACGTGCACGGCCCGCCATCGGCGATGGCTTTCAGAGGATGCATGACGCGGCCGGAGGCGATGACCATGTGCACGCCGGCGGTGGTCGCGATCTTGCCGGCCTCGATCTTGGTGACCATGCCGCCGCGCGACAGTTCGGAGCCCGACGCGCCGGCCATGCTTTCGATCTCGGCGGTGATGCGCGGCACGACGGGAATGAGCCTGGCGTCGTTGCCCGGCTGCGGCGGCTTGTCGTAGAGGCCGTCGATATCCGACAGCAGCACCAGCAGATCGGCCGAGACCATGGTGGCGACGCGCGCGGCGAGGCGGTCGTTGTCGCCGTAGCGGATTTCGGATGTCGCGACGGTGTCGTTCTCGTTGATCACCGGCACGGCGCGCCATTCGAGCAGCTTGTCGATGGTCTCGCGCGCGTTGAGATAGCGGCGGCGCTCCTCGGTGTCGGTGAGCGTCAGCAGGATCTGCCCCGCGGTGATGCCGTGCGCGCCGAGCGTCTCCGCCCAGGACCGCGCCAGCGCGATCTGGCCGATGGCGGCGGCGGCCTGCGCTTCCTCGAGCCGCAGCGCGCCGCGCGGCAATTTCAGCGAGGCGCGCGCCGAGGCGATGGCGCCGGACGACACCACAAGCACGTCGCGCTTGCCTTCGTGAAGGCTGGCGATGTCATCGACCAGCGAGGCGAGCCACGCGCGCTTCAATTCCCCCGCGGCGGAATCGACGAGCAGCGACGAGCCGACCTTGACGACGATGCGCCGGAACGAGGTGAGGGTGGGCGTGGGCGACGGAGCGGGTGACATGGCGGCCAAAGGGGTGGCGATGGCGCGCTCTCTAGCACGCCATCCCGCGTCCCGTCATGCGCCGCGGCGGGCGGTTACGAGCCGCCTTTGGAGCTGTCCCGCAGCTTGCCGACGGCATCCGGCGCGACCGGCGGGGCGGCATTGCCCCAGCTGTTGCGGATGTAAGTGAGCACGTCTGCCACCTGCTGGTCGGTCAGCCGCCAGGCCAGCGACGGCATGGCCGGCGTGGTCGGCTGCGCATCGGTGGCGGCGCCCTGGCTGCCGGCCAGCACGACATGGATCAGGCTGGTGGGGTCGCCCTGCTGCACGACGCTGTTGCCGGCAAGCTTCGGGAACAGGTTGATCTGGCCGCTGCCGTCGCCGTTGTGGCAGGCCGAGCAGTTGACCGCATAAATCTTGGCGCCGGTCTGCATCGCCGGGCTGTCCTTGGCGACCGGCGCCGGGCCCTTGCCCTCGCCGCCGGGCAGATCCTTGAGATAGGCGGCGATGGCCTTGAGATCGGCATCGTTCATCTTCGAGGTCGAGTTCTCGATCACCTCGCGCATCGGTCCCGAGCCGACGCTGCCACGGCCGATGCCGGTCTTGAGATAAGCGACGATCTCGTCGGCGCTCCACTGGCCGACGCCGTCATGCAGATTGCCGGTGATGTTCGGCGCGAACCAGCCTTGCAGCACGGTGCCGGTCATGGCGCCCTTGTCGGCGCCGAGCGCCGACTTCGGCGCGTGACAGACGCTGCAATGGCCGGCGCCCTCGACGAGATAGGCGCCGCGATTCCACTGGTCGGACTTCTTCGGATCGGCCTTGAACTCGCCCGGCGTGAAGTTCAGCCAGTTCCAGCCGGCCATCAGCAGGCGGATATTGAACGGGAACGGTAACTGGTTGGAATGCACCTCGTTGCTGACCGGCTCGACGGTCTGGAAGTAGGCCCACAGCGCGGCGACGTCGCTGTCGGTCATCTTGGTATAGGCGGTGTAGGGCATCGCCGGATAAAGCCGCTCGCCGCCATGACCGATGCCTTGCTTCAGAGCGCGGCGGAAATCCTCTTCCGACCAGGCGCCGATACCGGTCTCGCGGTCGGGCGTGATGTTCGGCGCGACCAATGTGCCGAACGGCGTCTGCAACGCCACGCCGCCGGCATAGGGCTTGCCGTCCGGCGCGGTGTGGCAGCCGGCGCAATCGCCGAGCACGGCCTGATAGCGGCCGCCCTGGATCTGATCGAACGGCTGCTCGACGGCGCGCCCCACGCCGGTGCTGATGACGAGTGCGGCCAGTGCCGCGACGATACGTGTCCGCGAGATGGTTGCGCTCATGCCTGCACCAAAGGCGCGCCGGGATTGCGCAGATACTGATTACGGATGGCATCGGCGGCATGGAAGGCGAGCGCGCCGACGGTGCCGGTCGGGTTCTTGCCGGCGTTCTGCTGGAAGGCGGAAGCGCCGATGACGAAGACGTTCGGCACGTCCCAGCTCTGCAGATATTTGTTGACGGCGCTGGTCTTCGGATTGGCGCCCATGGTGGCGCCGCCGGTGTTGTGCGTCGATTGATAGGGCACCGAATTCCACGACTTGTTGCGCTTGCCGGACACGTATTTTTTCGGGTTGAGCGCCTTGGCGATTTCTTCCATGCGGTCGGACACCCAGTGCGACATGCGGATGTCGTTGTCCGGGAAATCGAATGTCATCCGCATCAACGGGCGGCCGAAACGATCCTTGTAGGTCGGGTCGAGGTCGAGGTAGTTGCCGCGCGCGGCATAGCTCGAGCCCTGCGAGGAGAAGGCGAAGGACTTCAGGTAATTGTCCTTGGTCGCTTTCTTCCACTCGCTGCCCCAGCGCGGCGTGCCGGGCGGCACCGGCCGGAAGCCGATCGGGCGGCCATTGGTCGGGATGCAGTTGATCCCGGCGCCGCCGACGAAATCGACGGAACCGTGATCGAAGTGATCGCCGTTGAAGTCATCGACCGTCTGGCCGCAGGCGCCGGCGGCGATGAACGGATTGAAGTTCTTGTCGTCGAAGAACAGCTGCATGCCGGCATTGGTCTGGTAGCAGTAGTTGCGGCCGACCGTGCCTTCGCCGGTTTGCGGATCGTAGATCTTGCCGATGTTCGACAGCATCATCAGCCGCGCATTGTGCAGGCCGTAAGCGCAGAGCAGCACCATCTCGGCCGGCTGCTCCCATTCGACGCCCGAGGAGTCCACGTAAGTGACGCTCTTGGCCATCTTGCCGGAGGGATCGAGATTGACCTGCATGACTTCGCTGTTGCAGCGCGCCTCGAAATTCGATTTGCGCATCAGCACCGGCAGGATCGTCGTCTGCGCGCTCGATTTGGAGTAATTGGCGCAGCCGAAGCGCTCGCAGAAGCCGCAATAGGTGCACTCGCCCATGCCGATGCCGAGCGGGTTGACGTAAGGCTTCGACAGGTTGGCCGACGGCGTCGGGAACGGGTGCAAACCGAGCGACTTGGCGGCCTGCGCGAACAAGGTCGGCGCATAGGTCATCTTCATCGGCGGCAGCGGGTATTCGCGCTTGCGCGCGCCTTCGAACGGATTGCCGCCGTCCTGGATATTGCCGCCGAGGTTGCCGGCCTTGCCGGAGATGCCGCAGAGATACTCGAACCGGTCGTAGGCGCTTTCCATCTCGTCATAGGTGACGCCCCAGTCCTCGACCTGGAGATCGGCGATGCGCCCGGCGCCGTAACGCTCGGTGAGGTGGGTCTTGAGCTGGAAGTCGGCCGGATCGAAGCGCCAGGTATGGCCGTTCCAGTGCACGCCGGCGCCGCCGACGCCGGTGCCGGGCAGGAACGAGCCGAAGTCACGCATCGGCAGCGCCGTTTCCGAGACGTTGTTGCGCATCGTCAAGGTCTCCTGCACCGGCTGCAGGAAGAGGTCGCGGCGCACGGCGTAGCGCAGTTCGTCCGGCATGTAGCCGATGTTGAAATCGGTGGCGGTGTCGCGCCACGGGCCGCGTTCGATGGCGACAACGTCGAGGCCGGCCTCGGTGAGTTCATGGGCGAGAATCGCGCCGGTCCAGCCGAAGCCGACGATCACCACATCCTTGCGGGGGAGTTTGCGCGCCATTGTCTTAACCCTTGTGCGACCAGTCCGCGGAGCCGGTGATCGACACCGGGCCGTTCGGATAAGGCTGATTGTGCTTGCTGACGTGATCGCGGTAGTCGTAACGCGCGCCCGGGAAGCCGATCATCTTCCACGACACCATGTCGCGATTGCCGCCATAGATCGGATCGGCGAAGAAGCCTTCCATGGTGTTCTGCAACATCAGATTGAAGAACACCTTGCCGTCGATCTCGCCGAGATCGACCTTGCCGGCTTCGAGGTCCTTCAAGAATTGATCCTGCTCACCGGCGCTCAATTGCGCGAAGCCGCGGTTGTTCATGGTCTTGCGCAGGTGTTCGTCGATGGCGCTGAGCGCCGCGCGATAGCGCATCGCCGGCGTCGCCTCGCCCTGATAGCCCTGCGTCGCCGTGCCGTGCAGGAACGGCGCTTTCATGTACAGCCGGCTTGCCGCGCCATAGGAACCGGCGAGTTGCCGGTCGATATAGGCGGCGCAGCCGGCATCCTTGCCGCCGACGCTCAGTTCGTCGGCCGGGATCAGACGATCGACGATGGCTTCGATGGTGCGCGCTTCATCGGGCTTGAAGAAGAACCAGCCGGCGAGCGACGGTTGCGGTGGATCGCCGGCGAACGGATGCCAAGGCAATTTGCCGGAGATCGATTGCGCGTAGGTCTGCGAGGCGACCGTGACGAAGGTGAACGCGGCGGCTGAAGTGAGAAACCGGCGACGCGTCGGCGTCGGGCGATCGAAATCGGACATTTGAATGACACGCATTATAAAATGATGGTGTTCCGCTGATAGGAGCGTGGCCGCATTGCGTCAATTCGAGAGCTCGCAACGCAGCCATCCGGTTGCGCCTTAGTGGAACGGAAACCTTTGTGCGCCGTTGGCGACTCAAGCGTGTTGTGTCGAAGCGGTCGCGAGCCCGACGCATGTTATGTGCTCCGGCCGACGTTGCGCTATCAAGCGGCGTGAGCGTTAGCGGCAGCACGACGATTCGATTCAAACGTCGTGCACTCGTTATGTATCGCATGGGTCATGCATCGCATGGGGCGCTCGAGCGGCGCTCACAGGTGGCGCTCACATGTGGCGCTCCCATGGATCGTCCATCAGTTGCAAGCGTGACGATGCCGCGCGCAGGAACCGTGCGCGAATGCCGGGTTCCCGCCACATTCTGAAAAAAAATCGCCGCAAAAGCGTCAATCTACCCCGCATGCGGGTATTTCATGTATGAGTGCAACGCCTTATATTCGGCAGCGAGAATGTGGCCTTGGGCCGGTAACGGGCGCTGATGACGTTTTTTGTCTACTTCATCGTCTTGCTGATCACGGTCGGCAGCGTGATCTTCGGCGCCGACTGGATGCAGGCGCCGATGTCGCCCATGCCGGCGAGCAAATATGAGTTGCATGCGGCCAAGCCACCGCCGCCGCCCGTGCAGCAGGTCGCCAAAGCCGACACCAAGAGTGAAGCGAAGGTCGAAACCCAGGCCGAAGCGAACAAGCCTGCGGCCAAGCCCGCTGAAACCGCCGGCGCGGCAACAGCGGCAACAGCGGCAACGCCGGCACCTGCGGCACCCGATGTTGCGGCACTGCCCGCGCCGATCGTTGCGGAAGAATCCTCGCAGGTTGCGGCGGCCGAGCCGCCCAAATGCGATATCGCCGCGTGCGAGCGCGCCTATCGTACCTTCACCGCATCCGATTGCACCTATCAGCCGAGCGGCGAGGTTCCGCGCCGCCTGTGCACCAAGGGCACGCCGCCGGCCGCGGCGAGCGCGGCGCGCCCGGAAGCGCGCGCCCAGGCGACGTGCAACATCGCCGCGTGTTCCGACGCCTACATTTCGTTCAACGCGTCGGACTGCACTTATCAGCCCTCCGACGGGCCGCGGCGTCTCTGCACGAAATAGCGGCGGAACTTCACGCGTCATTTGAGGAACAAGCGCGCCGCAAGCGGCGTTTTCCTCCGACCGCCGCGGAGGAGATCGTCATGCCTTTCATCGCCTATTTTTTCGTGATCGTCCTCACCGCGGCGACGGCGGCCGTCAGCCTCGACTATCTCACCGCGCCCGAGCTCCCGGCGGGCAAGCAGGACACCGCGAAGATTGCCGCCAATACGCCGGGCAAAAATGCGATCCGCCAGATTCCGCTCGGCAAGTCATCGCGCGAAACCACGGCGCAAGCGTCCAACGACGACAACGACAAGAGCCTGACGCCGGTCTATCCGGCCGCGCCGGGCAAGAATTTGCCGCCGCCGGATGCGGCTGCCGACAAGACGGCTGACGCAAAGCCGGCCGAGCAGCCAGCGAACGACAATACCAAGCCGCCGGCGGCGACCCAGACGGCGAGCGCGGCCCCGGTCGCGCAAACGCCGGCGAATGAATCTGCAACGACCCCGCCCGCCCAGCCGGTCTCGACCCAGGCGTTGGTGCCGACGCCGGCCGGCGCCTGCGCCATCGAGGCCTGCGCCAGCGCCTATCGCTCGTTCCGCGCCTCGGACTGCACCTATCAGCCTTACGGCGGGCCGCGCAAAATGTGCGAGCTGACGTCGGATGGCGCGCGGCAGGCGTCCAATGCGCCGAGCGCGCAGGATACACTTCGCGGCAATCGCGGTGCAATGCGCGGCACCAATGTGAGCGTCGGCCGCACGGGCGGTGACGACCTCGACGACGTCGTGCGCGCGGTGCGGCGTCTGCCCGGCCCGCAGGCGGACTACCGGGCGGACTACGACGACGAGGACGGCTTCTACGACCGCGGCCGCGTCGTCGTGATCCAGCGTGAAGGCGCGCGGCCGTACGGGCCGCGCTACATCTACGAAGCGCGCTGAGGCCGCTTACATGCCGCGAGCCGGCGCGGTGTCCAGCAGTTCCGCCAGCGGTTTGGCGTAAAGCTTGGCCATGCTGCCGGTGGTGCCATGGCCGCGCGTGTCGGCGCTGGCGGGGATCAGATAGACCTTGCCATTCTTCACCCGCTTCATCGCCGCATCGAGAATGCCGGTCTCGGGCGGATTGCGCTCGTCGTCGGATGAGTTGATGACGAGCACCTGCGCCTCGATCTTCTCCAGATCCTTCGACGCGTCGTAATCCGCCGACGAGCCCCATTGATAGAGGAAGTCGTTGGCGTCGGCCTTCATCGGCGCGGCCAGCGCCTTGTCGACGAATTCATCGGCCTTGGCGTTGGTCGGCGCGATCTTCTGATAGTGCAGCGAGCCGCCATTGGTGCCGATGCCGAAGAACACGTTAGCGATCTTGAGCATCGGCGGCTGCTCGGTGTAATCGCCGTTCTTGTAGGCCGGATCGGCCTTGATGGTCTCCAGCAGCATGCGCCGCATCATCCAGTTGCGCGAGGCCATCGGCGTCGGCTGCGAGGCCATCGGCGCGGCGGCGTCCATGTAATCGGGATACTTGGATGACCACATCCAGGTCTGCATGCCGCCCATCGAATTGCCGATGACCAGACGCAGATGCTTGATGCCGAGGCCGTCCTTAATCAGCAGATGCTGCGCCGTGACCATGTCGTCGTAATTGTATTTCGGGAATTTGGCGCGCAGGCCGTCGGACGGTTTCGTCGATTGGCCGGCGCCGATCGCGTCGGGAATGATGATGTAATATTTGGTGGCGTCGAGCGGCTGGCCGGGACCGAACAGCGCGCCGGCAAAGCCTGCGCCGAGCATGCTCTGCGCCGAACCGCCGGTGCCGTGCAGCACCAGCACCGGCTTGCCCTTGGGGTCGCCGACCGTGGTGTAATGCAGCTTCAGCTCCTTCATCACCTCGCCGGTGTGAAATTTGAAATCCTTGGCGATCCATTCGCCTTGTTGCGGGGTGGGATAATCGGCCGCCGACGCAGGCATGACCGCAAACGTCAACGCGGCCGTCATGGCGAACGCCACCGCGGCTTTCACGAGCTTCATGGTCTCCTCCCGAATTGTTCATTCGCCGCGCACTGCCGGCGCGGGCAACCGCAAGCCTAGCGCAGCGCCGGGCGGGCCGGGAGGTGGCTCGCGCAGACGTGAAAACGGCCCACCTGAGGAGTGGGCCGTTTGATTGTCGGGCCTGTCGAGAGGGATCAGCGCTGCGCGATCTTCTCGCGCTTCGGCGCGTCCTTGCGCGGTTCGGGCTTCGGCTCCGATTTCGTCTCGGCCTTGAGGTCCGCTTTGGCGGCCGGCTTGACCGTCAGGCGCACTTCCTCGCGCGCATGAGGCTTGTCCTTGTTCTTGCCCGTGTCCTTGCCCTGGTCCTTGCCGGCGCCGAGCGCGACGCGGCCGTTCTTCTTGCTCTGCGGTTCGGCGGCGACGATCTTGAGGTCGAGCGCCTTCTTCTCGGCCGCCGGCTTCTTGTCGTCAGCCTTGTCGTGGGCTTTGTCTTGCGCCTTGTCGTGAGCTTTGTCTTGAGCTTTGTCTTGGCCCTTGTCGGCGACCTTGACGCTGGCGCGCAGCGGCGAGGGCGTCGGCAGCGGCAACGCATCCGGCCCATTGGCGGCGAGCAGGCCGGCGACGCGCTGGCACGGCGCTTCCTGCGGCACCTTCTGCGCCGGATGGCGGGCGCTCGAGGCGCTCCATTTCTCGACCGGATTGCCGGTGATGGTTTTCACGTAGCCCTGCGTCTCGTCGGGCAGCTTGCTCTTGCCCTTGGCGGCGAGCCAGTCGGCGACGCGCTTGGGCCCGGCGTTGTAAGCCGCGGCGGCGAGCCCGAGATTGCCGAACTGGCGAATAAGGTTGCCGAGCATCCGTGCCGAGGCCGGAATGGCCTGCAGCGGATCGTAGGGATTATCGACGCCCATGTCGTCGGCGGTCCCCGGCATGAACTGGGCGATGCCTTGCGCGCCGGCGGCGCTGACCACTTCCGGACGGAAACGGCTTTCCTGGAACAGCAGGCGAATGAAGAACGGCGCCGGCACGTCGTTGCGCTCGGCGGCCATCGCCAGCGCCTGGCAGACTTCTTCTTCCGAGCGATCGACCACGGGTTTCGGCACCGGCGGCAGCGGCACGCCGATCGGGATGCCGTTATTGATCACCTTGCCGGACGGCACGGGAAATTCGGCGGCGAGGCCTGGCACCAGGCTCGCGATCTCGTCGGCCGTCGGCGGCGCGACATCCGCGCGCGGAATATCGATCACCGCCTGCGCGGTCTCTTCGTGCGTGATGCCGACATCGCCGGTGTCGAGCGAAGCCAGTTTGACCGGCGCCGGCTCGCTGGCGATGTGACGCTTGCTGGTGAATTCCTCGAGCGTCAGCCCCGTGTCGGAACTGGTGGCGCCCGACCACGTTACGAGGCAAATGCACGCTGGCAGAAACAGCTGCCGCATGTCGGCTCTTCTCCAATCGTCTCACGGCGACAGGGCCACGCTTGGCCCGAAAGTGTCGCAGTGCGTGCTTTCATTCTGAAAGAACGGGAATTACCCACCGATGCCGCGCTTAATGCGCGGCGATCGCGACGATAGTTGGATGCGGCCAAGTTTGAAATATGGCAAAGGCTGCCGCGCCTTTGCCGCAGTTCCTTCGGAACCGTTGATGACCGGTAACGAATGCCGGTTAAGGCGCGGCAACACCTGCCGCCACACCGCCAAAACCTCAATAAACAACGACGCTGCGTATCGATTTACCCTCGTGCATCAGCTCGAAGGCGTCGTTGATCTTGTCCAGCGGCATCGTATGCGTGATCAGATCGTCGATGTTTATTTTACCGTCCATATACCAGTCGACGATCTTGGGTACGTCGGTGCGGCCGCGGGCGCCGCCGAAGGCCGTGCCTTTCCAGACCCGGCCGGTGACGAGCTGGAACGGCCGCGTCGCGATTTCCTGGCCGGCGCCGGCGACGCCGATGATGATCGATTCGCCCCAGCCGCGATGGCAGCATTCCAGCGCCTGGCGCATCACGTTCACATTGCCGATGCATTCGAAGGAGAAGTCGGCGCCGCCGCCGGTGAGATCGACGATGGCCTGCACGACCTTGTCGCGGCCGACTTCGTCCGGGTTGATGAAGTGCGTCATGCCGAATTTCTTCGCCATGGCGACGCGCTCGGGATTGAGATCGTTGCCGATGATCTTGTCGGCGCCGACCATGCGTGCGCCCTGCACGACATTGAGGCCGATGCCGCCTAAGCCGAACACAGCGACATTGGCGCCGGGCCACACCTTGGCGGTGTTGATGACGGCGCCGATGCCGGTGGTCACGCCGCAGCCGATGTAGCAGATCTTGTCGAAGGGCGCGTCCTCACGCACTTTCGCCAGTGCGATCTCCGGCAGTACCGTGTAGTTGGCGAAGGTCGAGCAGCCCATGTAGTGAAACACCGGCTCGGCGTCGCACTTGAAGCGCGACGTGCCGTCCGGCATCAGGCCCTTGCCTTGCGTCGCTCTGATCGCGGTGCAGAGGTTCGAGCGCTGCGACAGGCAGGTTTTGCACTGCCGGCATTCCGGCGTGTACAGCGGGATGACGTGGTCGCCGGCTTTGAGCGACGTGACGCCTTCGCCGACCTCGCGCACGATGCCGGCGCCCTCATGGCCGAGGATGGCGGGGAACAGGCCCTCCGGATCCGCGCCCGACAAAGTGTAGTAGTCGGTGTGGCAGACGCCGGTCGCCTTGATCTCGACCAGCACTTCGCCGGCGCGCGGCCCTTCGATATCGATGGTCTCGATGGTGAGCGGGGCGCCTGCTTTCCAGGCCACGGCAGCGCGGGTTTTCATGGGAGGCTCCTCGTAAACGATTACGAGGCCTTCTAGCAGCCGCGTGGCATTGACTCAAACACCGCTCATCCCCGCGAAAGCGGGGATCCAGGAGCGCCAAGCTCAAGCTATAGTTTGCGGCTCACTGGATTCCCGCTTTCGCGGGAATGAGCGGAGTATGACGCACCGTCGGCGTGCAAACTCTAAGGCTGCCAGGCCGGCAGTTCTTTCTTCTTCCTGGGGCCTTCCGGCTTGCTGTCCTTGCCGACGATCTTGAACAGTTCGCGCAAGACTTCCGTTACGCCGTCGCCGGAGGCGGAGGACAGCACCAGCGGCGTCTTCTTCGTCGCCTTCTTGAATTTGGCAACCTGTTTCTTGATTTCGTCCGCCGTCATGGCGTCGGTCTTGGACAGCGCCACGATCTCCGGTTTGTCCTCGAGGCCGTTGCCGTAAGCCTCCAGCTCGCCGCGCACGGTTTTGTAGGCGGCGACGACATCGTCCGACGTGCCATCGACCAGATGCAGCAGCACGCGGCAGCGCTCGGTGTGGCCGAGGAAGCGATCGCCCAAGCCGACGCCTTCATGCGCGCCTTCGATCAGGCCCGGCAGGTCGGCGAGCACGAATTCGCGGTCATCGACGCGAACGACGCCGAGCTGCGGGTGCAAAGTGGTGAACGGATAATCGGCGATCTTCGGCTTGGCCGCGGTGACGCGGGCGAGGAACGTCGATTTGCCGGCATTGGGCAGGCCGACAAGGCCGGCATCGGCGATGAGCTTGAGCCGCAGCCGGATGGTGAGCTCTTCGCCGGGCTGGCCGGGATTGGCGTTGCGCGGCGCCTGGTTGGTCGAGGACTTGAAATAGGCGTTGCCGAAGCCGCCATTGCCGCCCTTGGCGATCATGACGCGGTCGCCGACATTGACCAGATCGGCGAGCAGCGTCTCGCCGTCTTCCTCGTAGACCTGCGTGCCGGCCGGCACCTTGAGCGTGACGTCCTTGCCGCCGGCGCCGTGGCGGTCCTTGCCCATGCCGTTCTCGCCGCGCTGCGCCTTGAAGTGCTGCTGGTAGCGGTAGTCGATCAGCGTGTTGAGGCCGTCAACGGCCTGGATGTAGACATCTCCGCCCTTGCCGCCGTCGCCGCCATTGGGTCCGCCGAACTCGATGAATTTCTCGCGCCGGAACGAGACGCAGCCGTTGCCGCCGGCACCGGACGCGATATAGACCTTGGCTTCGTCGAGGAATTTCATGGCTTCGATATAGGCCATGACGGGCCCGAAAGCACCTGTTTGTGCGGTGAAATCGAGGAATTCCGGGCGGGCCCCTTCGCAAAACCGGCCGCACCCGTATATACCGGGCGGGCCGGAGACCCATTTGAAATGACCGCCCCGACGTCGGACGCGCCACCTTCCTCAGCCCAGCCCGCCAAAGACCATACCCTCGCCGGCATCGCCCTGATGCTGGTCGGCATCTTCTTCTTCTCCGTCAACGACACGATGGGGAAATGGCTGATCTCGACCTATTCGGTCGGCCAGGTGCTGCTGCTGCGCAGTATTTCCGCGATCATCATCCTGTCGCCGTTCATCGCGCGAGTCGGCATCGGCGCCTTCTTCCGCGCGCCGCGGCCGTGGCTGCAGGTGACGCGCGCGGCTTTCGCCACTTTCGAGGTCGCCTGCTTCTACTGGGCGCTGTCGGGCATGTCGCTCGCCGACACCATGACGTTCTATCTCGCCGGGCCGATCTATGTGACGGCGGTGTCGCCGTTCCTGCTCGGCGAGCATGTCGGCTGGCGGCGCTGGATGGCCGTCATCGCCGGCTTCGTCGGCGTCATGATCGCGCTCGGGCCGACGGGCGGCGCCTTCTCGCCGCATGCGCTGGTCGCCATCGCCGGCAGCCTGTCGTTCTCGATTTTCATGGTGTGCACGCGGCTGGTGCGCGGCACCTCGGACGTCGTGCTGGTCGGCACGCAGGTCGTCGCCGCGCTGGTGTTCGGCGCCGTGACCGCGCCATTCACCTGGGTCGCGGTGAGCTGGTTCGACGCCGGCCTCCTGGCGCTGCTCGGCGCCGTGGCGATGACGGCGTTTCTCTGCATCAACCGTTCGATCAGCCTGGCGCCGGCGTCTGTCGTCGTGCCCTATCAGTACACCAGCATCGTCTGGGCGGTGCTGCTCGGCTACATCTTCTTCGGCGACGTGCCGTCGCGCAATGTGGTGATCGGCGCCGGCATCATCATCGCCGCCGGCTTCTACATCTTCATCCGCGAGCAGCGGCAGGCCAAGCCGCCGTCATTCAACGAACCGCCGCCGGCCTGACCCGCGTCAGGTGACGATGGCGTCCGCCTCGATCTCGACCAGCCAGCCGGGATCGATCGCCTGCACGATCTGGATCATGGTCGAGGCCGGGCGGATGTCGCGGAAGAATTCGCCATGGGCGCGGCCGGCGTCCTGCCAGTTCGTCATCTCCTTGAGAAAGATGCGGGTGCGGATGACGTGTTCGCGCGTGCCGCCGGCTTGTCTGATCGCGGTCTCGATGATCTCGAGGCAGCGCAAGGTCTGGCCGTAGAGATCGCCGGGGCAGGCGACGCCGCCGCCCGGCGCGATCGGCGCCGTGCCGGACACGGCGATATGCGGGCCGACGCGCACCGCGCGGGAGAAGCCGATTTGCGTTTCGAAGATGGCGCCGGAGGAAATGAGCGTGCGTTGCATGGATGGTTCCTTAGATTGAGGTTGGCCTTGCCATGAGCGGGAGTTTTAATTGGGAGCCTTCCCCCGCGCCGCGACTTCCGCCGCCATCGCATCGGCGTTGCCGCCGAGGCCGCGCAGACCCGCGGCGACGCCGGCCTGATCCACCGCCGGGCGGTTCTGGCTGACCTTCCATTTGCCGTCGATCCGCGCGATCGGGATCTCGAGACCGACGATGCCTTTGACCTGCGCGGCGATGAACGTCTCCGGCGCATCGGAAACGTGCCACGGCGCCGCGCGCGGGCTTTCCTGGTGTCGCGTCAGATCGTCGATCTGCTGGCGGAGCCATGCAGCATCGTCGATGACGCGCGGCGCGCCGGTAGCCTGCACGGTGATGTAATTCCAGGTCGGCACGACCTTGCCCGTCTCCTGTTTGGTCGCATAGAGCGACGGACTGATGTAGTGCTGCGGTCCCTGGAAAACGACGAGACATTCGCTGACGGCCGCAAGCTCCTGCGCCTGCGGATTGGCGCGGGCAAGATGCGCACGCAACGTGCCGCGTTCGGACATCGTGGCGTCGATCAGGAACGGCACGTTGTTCGCCTGCAACCCGCCCGGTCCTGCCGTGATCAGCAGGCCGAGCGGATGGCTTTCGATGAGCGCGTGCAGGGCCTCGAGCCGTTCTTCGCGGAAGTGCGGAGGCTGGTACATGTCATGTCTCCATCCACCGCCTTACGACACCCGCTTGAACGCGGCCCAGCCCTTGAGCGCGGACCAGATGCGCTGCTCGAGCCGGAAGCGATCGATCGGCGCCGACGACTTGATCGAGTGGATCCGGTACAGGCCGACGCCGGTCCACTGGAAGCCACACTTCTCCAGCACGCGCCGCGACGCCGGGTTGGTCACCCGCGCACCGGCATGCAAGGCGTCGTAGCCGAGATCGGTGAAGGCGTAGTCGATGAGCGCGTGCACCGCCTCGGTGGCGTAGCCCTTGCCCCAGTGCTCGGCGCCGAGCCAGTAGCCGATTTCCGGCGCGCCATCCTGCTGCGCGATGCTGCACGCGCCGATCACCGCCTTGTCGCGCAGCGTGATCATATAGACCTGCTCGCCGCCGGGCTTGTTCGCGCCGGCAATGAAATTCTCGGCATCCGTCAAACGGTACGGATGCGGAATACGCGCGGTGTTTTCGGCAATGCGACGGTCTGCTGCGAGCATCGATACCGTTTTAGCGTCCGCGAGACGCGGCGCGCGCATCGTCAGCCGCTCGGTCTCGAGGACGGGGATACTCGCTTCGCGGAAGGTTCCGCTCGGTATTTCTTCCAGCAGGGTCATGGCTCGGGCTCCTTTGGCGAACCCAGGCCAGCCCCAGGTCCAAAAGCAGAGAGGGGGAGCCGGTCACCCGTCTCCCCCTCTCAGAGCCCTATGAGCCCTGCCGGTTTGACTGGATGACCGGCAGACCTCGATATTTGGTCTACCGTTTATTCGGCCGCAGCTTCCATCGTCGGTACAACGGAGATGTACGTGCGGCCTTTGGCTTTGGTAGCGAACTGAACTTTTCCATCTACGAGTGCGAACAGCGTGTGATCCTTGCCCATGCCCACATTACGGCCGGGATGCCACACGGTGCCGCGCTGACGCGCAATGATGTTGCCGGCGGTCGCGAGCTGACCACCGGACTTCTTCAGACCAAGGCGGCGACCGTCAGAGTCGCGACCGTTGCGGGATGAACCGCCTGCTTTCTTGTGCGCCATAACTAAAGCTCTCTCGAATTCCGTTACTTGCTACACCGATTCCGTGTCGGAATCACGTCACTATTTCTTACCTAACGCCTCAGGCCGCCGATTTCTTGGCAGCGGCCTTCTTCGCCGGCTTCTTGGCGGGCTTTTTCGCCGATTTCGCTTCACCTTCGGCCGCTTCCGGCTTCGGCTTGGCGGCCCGCTTGGGCTTTTCCGGCGGCGTCTTCGAGGGCTTTTTGCCGTCGGTCAGGATTTCGGTGATGCGGATCACCGAGAAATCGTGGCGGAAGCCGCGCTTGCGGCGCGAATTCTTGCGGCGGCGCTTCTTGAACGCGATGACCTTGTCGCCGCGGTCGTGGTTGAGGATCACGCCGGCCACGGTGGCTCCCGACACGGTCGGCACGCCGACCTGCGGATTGTCGCCGCCAAGGACGAGAACCTCACCAAATTCAATCACATCGCCCGGTTCGCCCGCCTGGCGGTCGATCCGGATCACATCTTCAGCCACAACGCGGTACTGCTTACCGCCGGCCTTGATGACTGCGAACATCGTTTTTTTCCTTCGTGTTCAAACCCGCGCCTCAAGGCCGAGCGGCCCCGGACCGGCTTCTTGTCAGTCTGGTTTTGCGTTTGGATTCAGAGGCTTAACGCACCCTGAACAAAGTATGCGGACCTGAAAAGGCCCGCAGACGGCGGGTTTATGCCGGGAAATGGCAGCAAATGTCAAGGAAACAGAGTGATTTCGGCGCCGCCGTCCGAGCGGCGATGGTCCGGTCGTTAACGGCTCAAGACACTGGGACCGGCGCCGGGGAGCCGTTCTCGGCCTCGCTGTTATGGGCAAGGCGATAGCCGACGCCCAGTTCGGTCACCAGGATCTTCGGCGAGTCGGGTGTCGGCTCGATCTTCTGGCGCAGCTTGCGCACGAAGATGCGCAGATAATGCGTGTCCTGCATGTGGATTGACCCCCACACCTCCTTGAGCAGGTGCTGGTGGGTGACGACGTTGCCGGCGTGCTGGGCCAGCACCTGCAGCAGGCGGTACTCCTTCGGCGTCAGCGTCAGGCGCTGGCCGTTGAGCGTCACCGCGCGCGCGGCGAGGTCGATGGTCAGCGGCCCGACCGTGACCGAGGGTTCGCCCGAGGCGGCGCGCGACTGGCGGCGCAGCGCGACGCGCACCCGCGCCATCAATTCGGCGATGCCGAACGGCTTGACCACGTAGTCGTCGGCGCCGAGTTCGAGCAACCGTACCTTCTGCGCCTCGGTGGAGCGCACCGACAGCACGATGATCGGCACCGTGGACCAGGAGCGGATGCGTTCGACGACCTCGGAGCCGTCCATGTCGGGCAGGCCGAGATCGACAATGACGATATCGATCGGCCGCAAGGTCGCGGCGCGGATGGCCTCGTTGCCGGTCCCGGCTTCGTGCACGACGAAGCCGTTGAGCTCGAAACCGGTGCGAAGGAATCGACGAATCTGAATCTCGTCGTCGACAATCAGGACGATCGGGGAGGGCTCACTCATCGGAGTCGCTTTCCATGGGGTGAACGGCGGCCTGCGCCACCGGGAGTTCAATCGCCATCGTCGTGCCCTTGCCCGGGCCCTCGCTGACGGCGTTCATCTTGCCGCCATTGGCGGCAATGAATGATTTGGCGATCCAGAGGCCGAGCCCCGAACCGCTGGTGACGGCGGCAACGCGGTCGCCGCGGGCGAAGCGATCCCAGATCTGCGGCTGCTCGGCCGCGGTGAGACCGGCGCCTTCGTCGCTGACGCTCATCACCATGCGGCCGTCGCGGGCGCGGGCGGCGACCGTGATGGTGGTGCCGCGCGGCGAATACTTGCCCGCATTGTCGAAGATCTGCACCAGCGCCTGCTTCACCAGCACCGGATCGACGTGCACTAGCGGCAGGTCGTGCGGCAGGTTGAGGACGAGCTTGTGGCCGGCAAGCCGCTTGCGGCAGCGTTCCAGCGCGCTGTCGAGAATATCGCGCGGGTCGGCCCATTCCAGGCTGGGTTTGACGCCGTTCGAGGAAATGCGCGTGGCGTCGATGAGGTTCTGGATGTCGTCGTTGAGGCGCTCGGCTTCGGTGCGCACGTCCGACACCAGCGCCTGCAGTTTCGGCTCGCCGGCGAGCGCCGGTGCGCTGCTGAGAACCGTGGCGGCGCCGAGAATGGAGGCGAGCGGCGTGCGCAGTTCGTGGCTCACCGAGCCGATCAGCGCTTCGCGCAACTGATCGGTTTGCGAGCGCATGCGCGCTTCGTTGATGGCCTGCGCGATGCCGAGCCGCTCCAAAGTCGCGGTGGCGTCGGCAAGCACGCGATCGACGCGCACCCGCATGTCATCGACATTGTTCTTCGACGGCTGGCCGAGATTGATGGCCACGACGCCGAACTCCGGACTCTTCGGCGAGACCTGGCGCACCATCCAGATGTCGCCATTGGCCGCCGTGACGCTGGCGACGCCGAGGCCGACCGGCTTTGCCGCGCCGGACTGATCCATGGTCGCGATCTGGGCGAAGACGTGGTGGGGCAGGGCATTGCCGGTGCGTTGCGCCGCGGCCGCGGCGGCATCGCGCGCGCTGGCGAACAGCACGACGCGGCGCTGGATGACGGCGGTGAGATGATCCTCGATGGCAGCCTGGATGTCCGGCACGTCGAAAGCGACGGCGAGCCGGCGCGAGAAAGCGTAGAGATCGCGCATGTCGATCTCGCGCTGGCGAGCAATCTCCAACTGCCCCTTGAGGCGCGCCGCGAGCTGGCTGACGAGGATGGCGACGAACACGAACAGGATGAGGTTGATGAATTCCTGCGGGTCGCGGATGCGGAAGCTGTACAGCGGCGGAAAGAAGAAGAAGGCCGAGCAGAGCACGCCGGTGGCGGCCGCATAGAGCGACGGCACGATGCCCCAGCGCGTCGCCGCGATGATCACCGGAATGAGATAGAGCACCGAGCCGCGCGTGAGGCCGGTGGTCCAGACAACACCGAGGATGACCAGCGAAATGACGGCAACGAGGACTGTCGTCAGCAGTAGCGGACGAACTTCCTTGCGCAGGCCGGCAAACAGGGAACTGGCTGGCATAGGTTGAGGGTCTGGTGCCGAATTCTTAAGGCCGCGCATATATACGCTTCGCGGCCCTTGTTTGTCTCGCTTCTGTTGGTTAGATAGCGCCGTCCAATTGGGGCCTTTTGAGGCCCGATCGGGCTCCGGAGAGGTGGCTGAGCGGTTGAAAGCACCGCACTCGAAATGCGGCATACGGGCAACCGTATCGGGGGTTCGAATCCCTCCCTCTCCGCCACATACTCTTTTAAGATACTGATTTTGCTGATTTATTTCACCTAGCTGACTTTCTTACCCCTACAAGTACCCCTTCAAAGGCGGCCGGTGCGGAAAAGCGGCTAAGGCGGCCCTAGAAGCGTTTGTGTAGCGGTCGGCTACCTCGCATCATCCGGACCAGTTTTAACGCACAGGCGGCCCGCGCTCGCGGCCAGCTACCGGCGCTTCTTCGGATCGTCGCTCGCCTGATCGGCGTCTTTCAAGATCAATTGTTCGACGTAGCTCGCCAAAGAACGGTCCACGGCCGCCGCGCGGGCGACCGCGATCTTCTTCACGGACGGCCGCACTCGAAGGTTCATGACGGCCGTTTTTTCCTCTTTCGCCATCGCCCGATTAACCGTCGATTCAGTTTGGTAGCGTTCTGCACGCAAAACGCTACACAAATGCTTTTCGCAATCGTACCCTGATTCGGGTCAAGGCACCCAATCGAAAGGGAGTTGCGCTGTGGACGAATTCGTTGCCCAACTTCGAAGGGACCTTATCGCGAGTGAATTCGGCGAGCGCCGTTGCCTCGCCCGCCGCCAAGCCGAAGCATTGGCGACGATCCATCAAGCCCGCCGCGCGATGGCCCGCACCATGCAAATCGACCCGGCCGAACGCCGCGAACGGCTTCGCCGAATAGCCGACGCGGTGCAGCCATGACCGCGCTCACGCAAGACCAAATCGCGACCGTGATCCGCCGAAGCGATCCGCGAAACTTGTTTGCCCATGAAGCCGAGTGTTGGCAGCTAGGAATCGACTCATGCCTTGTCTGGCGCATGGGGCCAGACTTCGGCGCGAAGGCGGTCGCGCTTATCGAGCGCGGCGTTTGCACCTTGGCCCGGCGATCCTATTGCCGGTCGCCAAGGCCGACTTCGCTTGGAAGTCCCCGGCCGCTTCCGGAGCGGCGGAAGCGGATGCGCGTTCCGGCCGACCTTTCATAGCCAAATGCCCTTATCGGAGAGTTCAAAGGCCCGGCCGTCGCGCCGGGCTTTTTCATTTGCGAACGCTGGTTGAAAATTCTTTTTCGCTTCGCGTATGCTCGCGGCGGTAGCAGCTAGGGGAAGGGACAAGCACCGTGGCGAAGATTCACATTCCGGCGGCTCGCGTGAAGCAAGGCGGATTAACCCTCTACACCACAGCCCTGAAGGTCAAAGACCTGATCGCCGATCACTTCTACAACGTTGAAAAGCTGGACCCGGCGGATTCCAACGATAAGGGCTATCAACGTGTATTGAATGTCGCGCGTGCGCGAAAGCTGGCCGACTACATCATCAAAGGCCAAGACGAACAGGACGCATTCTTGCCCACGTCTGTCTTCCTCGCCACGGACAAGTCCATCCCCTTCAACGAACATAGCCACACAATCGAATTCGACACGGCGGCCGTTGGCCCCTTTAGCGTCGTGGACGGGCAGCATCGCCTCGAAGGCTTGAAGATGGCTGCCGAAAAGGACCCGCGCGTATTGGAATTCGAAGTGCCGGTCAATATAGCGATCAACCTGCCGACGATCCATCAAATGTGCCACTTCCTGATCGTGAATTCGACGCAAAAGAGCGTGGACAAGTCGGTTGAACAACGCATCATCGCCCGGCTTTCGGACGCTATGGGCGTCGAAGACCTCCCGAGTCTGCCGAAGTGGATTTTGCGCACTGTCGAAAAAGGCGAAGTCGAGAGGGCGATCCGTTACGTCGATTATCTGAATGAGACCCCGGACTCGCCGTGGCACGGCAAGATCAAGATGGCGAACACCGACTCTGAAGACGGCACGATCAATCAACGTTCGTTCGTCAAGGCTATTGTGAAATATGTTTTGACCGCTAACAATCCAATCAGCATCGTCAAGGATTTCGACAAAGAAAAGAAAATCTTTTTGAACTACTGGAAAGCAATCCAACTGAACTTAGACGATGGCGATTCCGAAACGCTCTACAAGTACGGCGGCGTGGAGTTGTTCTGTAAGTTCTCTATTCCATTCTTTGTGAAGCTCCAGGATCGCGGCAACTACACGGTGCCGACGATGGAAAAACTCTTGCGCGAGTGCTTCGAAAAGGTCGAAGGCGACTACGTGGGAGTCGGTCATCCTGACTGGTGGAAGACCGGCGGACAGGCGGGCCGCCTCAATGCGGGCGCGCTTACTATCGTATGCCAAGAAATGACGAAAGCGTTGCACAAAACGTCCGCTGGAATCGAGATTCAAATATGAATATCGCCGGACTTAATCCCGCGCCGACGCATCGCGAGCCGTTCAACCGAAGCAAAGAACGCTTCGTGCCTGAAGTGGCCGGGTGCTACGTGCTGACCACCTTCGAAGGAACCATTCTCTACATCGGCCTAACCGACAATCTTCGTCGACGGGTGAACGAACACTTAGACAATCCTATCAAGACGGGGCTTACGAAATTCGGACGCGCTGTGATCTTCCATTGGATCGAAACGCCGGATACCTACAAGATCGAACGTACTTGGCTGAATATCCATTCCTATACCGAAGCTGCATTGCCCGTCTTGAACGGGATGAATTCGCCGACCTTCACTTGAATCGGTGATGCTTAATGAAGGTGATGCCGCAAAAGCTATTCGACATGGTTCAGCAGGGCGTGTCTGAAGATGAAGTTCAAATCATTTTCGACGCCTTGATACACGCTGAAGAACAGGGAAAGGTGTACGTCAACGCCTATCAGGGCGACGAAACAACTTTTCTATTCACAAATGACGGAAAGCAAGCCGATCAACAACTAAGTTTCTTTCGTGAGAAAGTTCGCCGACCTGCTATTGGCTTTGTAAATTTCGATGGTGATTGGCAAGAGCGGGTATCGTAAGGGCGGTTGTCTTGCCCTACTTCATTTCGCGGTTGCCAGCGCAAAACTAAATTCGCAACGAAGACCTGGCCCGCTGGATACAGCGCGACAACCGTGATCGGCGCAAGGATGCGGCCGACAGATAGGACTACAAGCGGCAGTCTCAAAACCCGGCCATCGCGCCGGGCTTTTTTGATTCTGCCCTATTTCGATTGGAACGTTTTTTCAATACTATCCCTAGCTGTAGGAATGGCGAGCGCACACGCCGGAGATAGCTATGAGTTATGAGCTTTGGAAAAAACTACCTGAAGGTTTTTTGCGAAAGAACTTTCAGCAATTTTGCAAAATAGATCACGATGTTAAGCGGCTGATTGTTGAATTGGCCGAGCGCCAGAATTTCAAGTGCGCTCTCTGTACGCGGGATCGTCATTTAATAATTGAACACGACCACGAACCCGACGAAGGCGCTGGTGATCGAATTACAATTCGCAATATCAGGGGCTTGGTTTGTCACCGATGCAATACGTCCCTTTCGGTTTATGAAAGGCAAGAGAGTGGAAATTATTTTGGCTTGGAACACGTTACGTCTTACCTTTCTAGCCACGAGTACGAAAACTATATTTACGCCTATGACTGCCGGGTAGCTGCTTTGCGCGAAGCTTTGCTAGAAAAGAAAATTCCCAACTATTGGCATCGAAGACTTGTTTTAGATAAGTTCGACGATTGGTTTTATGAAGGCGGGCAGCCTCCGATTTGGTATCGGCGATATAAAGAACAGCAGAACAGGAAGATCGAAACCCCTGAGCAAGCCATCAAGGTTCTGATCGCGTGCATGAAGTTTGTCGCCGATGAATTTAAAAAGAATCCAGATTTTGAGCCGCCAGAAGAATTTTTAAAACTTATGATTTTAGTTCGACCGATCATTGAACAAGCGAAAGCGATTAGAGAAAATACTGCGGCAGATCGAACTCAAACCGACGCCACCGCTTCATGCCTTTCGTAAGGTGCAAGGCGAAGTTTGGATGGCCTCTAATCAAAGACGATGACGGATTCGGGATACGCCAAAAAATATATTGCGTCGAAGCCGCGCTTGTCCAAATCCGGCTTTTGCTCCAAACGCATTTTACCACTGTTCAAAAATTGATCCGCAACTAAAAGCAAACGTATGTCCGATCCGACCGCCGCTTTATATTGCTCCAATCGAGTCGCCTTTTCTTCGATTGCATCTGCTATCTTCTGAACGGGGTTGCGATCAACCCAACCAACTCTATCATTCACGCTGTACCATTCGGGCCGGAATCCCCGCGTGACATGCACGCGAAGTCCGTTGTTCGTATCCACGACTAGATGATGACCAACAGGCTTCGACGGAAGGTCTTCGGCGATTAAGCTTGGAACGACCTTTGCCAAATTTTCTTCGCACATTCTGCCGACGAACTTGACCGCCAACGGCACGTTGTGAATCGCCTCATATTGAAGGCGCAAGTTCTGGATTGCTTTCTGAGTCTTGGACTCGCTCTTTTTGACGGCGGACCCGGCGGCCGATTGCTGGCCGGTGAAAAGCATCGAGACTTCGAGTCCGAACGTGCTCGCGCCGTCGCTGATAACGAAGTCCGGACTCTCGCGATCCGGTCCGATACCCCACGTCGCGCCTAGCAGGCGCGCGGCTTGCTCGACATAGAAGCGTTCGCGATCCTTGGTCGCCAATCGGGTCATCGAAGTGTTTCATCCAGACTGGACTCGGATCGGTATTCTAGGCAATTTCGAGAGATGCGGGGGCGAAAAAAAGTTCAACAGTGGGGAGGCGAAATCATGCTCCAATGGGCAAGTACGATATCTGCTTTGCTCGCGGCCGGGTTTTGGTTTTGGTCGGCGACGATCAAGCTGCCAAAGGAAATCAATTCCGGATACGGCGGCGTCGGCGGAAGCGTGCAAACGCTTGGCGACAAGCTGCGCTTTCAATCACGGCTTAGTGCAATGGCGGCCGTGTTCGCGGGGATTTCGGCATTGACGCAAGCATTGTCCCAACTGGCGCATTAGCTTGGGCGCTTCAGCCGCTGCCCGTTCCGGGTCCGCGAAACGTCTTTCACGTCTTCGTCCGCTTCGTCATCAAGGACGGCGACCAATTGCTGATTCAGAAGCTCGCCGAACGGCACGCCGAAAACGCGGACTTGCGGGTGCGGAATTTCTTTCGGGAAGCGTCGGGTCATGTCGGCAACGATTGCTTGGCGAAGTCGTCGGCCAATTGCTGAAGCGGCTCGCGTTCGACGCTGAACGGCCCGGCCATACACGCGAGGAATCGCCGCCGAAGCTCTTTCGCGTCAAGACCGAAGTCGGCCGCGATATCGTCCATCAACTGCAAGCCTTCGGTCCGCATTCCACCCAACACGTCTTCGACGACCTGAACAGCGGCGTCCACTGTCAAAAGTTCTTTCCGGATTTGGGCGAGGCGCGTTTCCTTCAATTCCAAATCTAGCGACGTGGATCGTTCCTTCATACCAGCCAACGGCGAGGGCTTCGCCCCAGTGTCGCGCGCAACGGCGGCGTCCAAGATCGCCGACGCGGCTTCCGACCGCTTGCAGAATTCGGCCGCCGCGCGAGCGTCGATGGCCGCCAACACTTCGGCGGATACGCGGAACGTGATTGCTGTGCGCTGTGCCATGTCACTTCTTCCGTTCTAGCTGGCGAAGCCCGGCTTCGAGCGCGCGACGCGCCGTCGCTGATCGCGGCTCGAATGCGTCATCGGCAATTCGATCTAGGCGCTTCAGCACGTCCGGCGTGGTCCGAAGGATCAACGTCGCGGCTTTGCGCGGCTTCTTGGGTTTGTCTGTCATGACCCAAAATGTATTACACTTTTAGATTCGGATCGAGGGCAAAATGTAATACAAAATCGCGATGCGCCCGGCTGGCGTTTCTCGCGAGAGGCCAGAACAAAAATGTATTACAAAGTCATGATGCGCGCGGCTGATTAAATGGAACCATAAATTCAGCAAGCGACCGAAAATGTATTACAAAATCGAAGGCGAGCATTTGCCTCATTCAGTCACTTACCCCGCGCCCCGAATTTTCCTGCATGATTTAAATAGGACGGAGAACCTAGACGGCCCTAGGGTACTCAATGCCGGGACACCATGACCAAGGCGAACACGCCCCTTCGACCCAAAGAATATTTGGTTCCAAATAATCCAAAGCGAAGGCGATCATCCCAAAATAAAATCTCCCTACACCGTCATCTAGAATTTGTCCGCTTCTTCCGGTCTTTAAGACCGGAAGAATTAGACGAACTAATTGGTATGGTCCTAGAGGATTTTTATTTGGGATTGGACCGGCGCGAGGGCGCTTATCCAAGGCGAAAGATCATTGATATCAGCGCGTTGGAATTTGTCCGGTCTTCAACCTAAAGACCGGACGAATAGCGAGTTTGTCCGGTCTTCAACTTAAAGACCGGACGAATTGCCGCCGCGCCGGGCCTGCCTATTTGTCCGGTCTTCAACTTGAAGGCCGGACGAATTCAGACGTACCCGCGCTTCCATGCGCTGTACCGATCCCACAAGGTCAAGGCGGTGTCGGCGCTTATCGGCAATCCTTGGTCACGGATCGCGGAAAATAAAATATCGAAACGGTCATCGGGCAAAAGCCACCCGTCTTCGAAGCGTGGTGTCAGTATCGCCAGCACGTCGCCAACCGCGCCGCCCTCAAAATAGTCCACGCGATCCAACACGTACCGATCAAGGCCGCGTTGCGAGGATCGGCCCCACGACGACGCCTTGAAGATCGGCAACCAATGGCGGGGAAGTCGCCGGGCTGGATCGTTGCGGAACGCCCGCGCGAGCTTAATCCGTTGCTCTAGCCGTGTGGTGCCTTCCTTGAAAATCTCATGGGCGCGCGACCGATTACAGCCCAACGTGGTGCGGATCGTTCGAACAATGAATGTGTCTTGGCTCTTGGGTCGCCCTAGCGGACGCGAAACTAATTTTTCTTCCTCGCGTTCGGCCCGTTCTTCGGCCTCATCGTCAACTTCAGCCAACACCATCGCGAAGCCGCGCGGCGTCCAAGGTGGCCGACCGTCCTTCGCCAATTGCTTATTCAACAGCTTGAAAAGAAGTTCGGCGGGCGCATCGTCGCCTGAACTTCGATAGTGAGATAGCAGCGCGGCCAATCCCGCGTTGCGGCCGTTCTGCGGCCAGTGGATCGCGGCGGCCGGGTTGCCATCCGTAAGCCGAAGGTGCGTTCCGTGAAATTCGTTTTCGAAGTCGCCGTACATGCCCGGCGCTTCATATTGCGCCGGATCGAATCGCTTCGCCAATGCGGCGTCGTCCGCTTCCTGTATGGCGCGCACATTCGGCCCGACCGAATCCGCCGCGTCCGGCCGATCATCGCCGGGCACCGCGAAAGGGAATTCGTCGTTGTCGATGTTGCGGTCCATTGACGAAGCCCTTATCCGGCTTTCGCCATGCGTTCGGCGTAGTCAGTGAAGACCATTCGGAAGAACGTCCACGCGGGCCGGAAGCCGAATTGCCGTTCGATTTCCAGCCAAAGTTTTTTCACGGCTTCGTCATCGTCCGCCGAAAACCGCGTGCCGTCCGGCCGCGAAGCCGTAATTTCTCCGAAAGGATTGTCGTCGTCGCTTTCCGTGAACTGAAGGCCCAATGCCTTGACCGCGTGGACGACATTGGCTTGGCTTCGGCGCACGATCTTGCCGCCTTCGCGCTCGAAGTCGTCGGCCGCTTTATCGCCCTCAATCGTGAGCGTGCATTCTAGCTCTAGGTCGCTCATGACACGTCATCCTCTGGAAAGCCGAGGTAGCGACGCCGTTTAATGACGCCCGCCTTCATCGCATTGGCCGGGGACGAATAGCCCGCGCGCACAGCCTTCACGGCGTCTTGTTCGGGCAGGTCTTTGTAAAGCTCGCGGAAGCGGCGAGCGACCATTGCCCAATAGGTTGGTTCGCTGTTCGGCCAGCGGATACGGATCGCGAGCGCCAGCGGCGACACGTCCGCCGGGTCGTGCGGCTTCGGCTGGCGCGATACAAGCTCGCTCGCATAGCCGAACGACAAGCCCGCGATTTCGCGGATCGGCCGCGCGAACACCTTCGCCCAATTGATCGGCGCGCCAAAGATGCGCTTGCGAGCTTCCGCGCGCCGCGCGGCGAAGATTTCCGACGCGGTTTGATCCGAATCCAGTTTCTTGTTAGACATTGCTCACTCCAACGGTTGCTTTCCTGATCGGCCGGGCGTCGCCAGCGTCCGGCCGATTGCGTTATGTGGCTTTGCGACGCTTCTTCAGCGTCCGCCGCCGCGCCATGACGCCAAGGCTATGCAGGTCGTCCAACGCGCGCGGTACGCGATGGCAGCCAAGCTTTGTGTTGATCGCGCGAAGTTCATCGCGGATATCCATAAGAATGGCCGTGTCGGCTTGCGACCATTCCGTGAGCTTGTCAGGCAAGCTCCAATCGACGCTTCGATGACGCGCCATTGCTCACTTGCTCCGATGGCGCGCGTGCGTCGCCGTGGCGAAGCGGTCGAAGGCCGTCTTCAGGTCCGGCGCGTTCGCCGCGATGATGGCGAAGTCGTTTTGCTTCGGTCCGCCATAAATCTTGGCCGCCAACTCGCCAAGGCGATCTTGGATCGAAGCCGTGTCGTCGTCTTCGGCTTCGACGCGCTTCTGCGCGGGCTTGATTTCGAGGCCCTTGATTCCGGCGCTGCACCGCATGGTGACTTCGCCGTGAGCGGTCGCCGGAATCTGTGACCATCGGTCGGCGTTGAATTTGGCGAGCAAGGCAAGATAGGCGGCGTCGCCGTGCGTGCGCTTGAACTTCAGAAGCGCGGTCATCATTTCCATTTGAGCAAGGTCGGTTCCGTTAGGCTTTGTCATGGTCGACTCCTGTTACAGCTACAAAAGAACTTTCGAATTCGTGGCGGCGCGGCTCATGGACAAACCGCGCCGCCGTTGTTGTGGTCGGCGGCAATCGGGCCAAGGCAAACCCGACGCCGCCGACCCTTCAGCGCCACGCGGTAGTCAACCCGCGTGTCGCGAACCGATTAGGCGTCGTCCCCTTCGTCGGCGTCGCCCTCGAAATCGTCCGCGTCATCGACCACGACCGGCGGGGCTTTGACCTTGATCGTCGGCGCGGTCTTGGTTGGCGGTTCGACTTCCAAGATCACTTCCACGGGCCAATCGGAAGGGCGGAAGACCGCGATGCCCATGCGCTCGCACGCCTTGTTCGCAAATTCTTCGGCGCGCTGCGCTTCGAGCAATTCAGCCCGCGCCTTCGCCAACATCGCGGGTCGGTCGGCGTCGCGGATCGCATCGTCATCGCGCGCTTCCGCGCGAATCTGCTTTTCGAGCGCGGCGGCGACGGAATCGAAGTGCGACCAAACAAGGAAGCACAAGGCGTTATCGACCATCGCCCGATCTTGCGAAAGATAGTTCGCCTTGCTCCAAGTCTCCGGGAATTCGGTTTTCGGATTCCGGTTCAGTTGGAAGTCGCCCTTGTGATCCGTCGTGACTCCCAAGAGGTGCGCTCCGACCACAGGCTTGCCATTCTCGGCATACAAGCGGAGGTCACGACGCATCGACTCGGCGGCGTCGTCGGAATGTCGTGGCGCGTGCAAGATATCTTCGAACGCGCGTTCCTTTTCGATGCGAATGCCCTTCGCGGTTTTGCGCTTGTCGTCCCAATGTCGTGTGTCGCCGTCGAAATAAGTTTTGTCGTGCCGCTTCGAGTTCAGGTAACGTGGCGCTTTGCGGGCGATTTCGTCGGAGTCGAGCACCGGGACTTTCTTGTTCAGCCCGGCAAGTGCTTCGTTGGCCTCACGAATGATTTCGTCTTCGTCGTGAGTCGCTCGCGGCGTGAGCTTCGTGCCCGTCTTCTGATATTCGAGAATGATCCGTTCGCGCCGGGCGGTCGCCTCGCTTTTGGCGTTGGTCGCCGCGATGCGCTGATTTTCCCGCGCTTGCCGCAGCGACGTGTAGTGCGCATCCATTTTCTTGACGTGCTTCAGCGCGTCGGCGAAGGGCGCGGCGTACAGCAAGCGGTCGCGGCGCGCCTTATCCACGGGCGCGTCGCCGAAGTTGGGAAGCGGCTGTTCGATGATGGCGGGCGCGCCGCCGGGCTGACTAACAACGGGCATGGTGGACTCCTAGGTTGCAGGTTGAACGTGATCGGAAGTTAGGTCGTCGTCGGAATCGAGTCTCGAAGTGGGGTATGGAAGTTCGCGACCCCTCCGAAGTTCTTGTGCGCGCTTTCGAGTTTCCCAAGAGGGCTTCACGTTCGAAGCGTCGGCGAACTCGCCATCATCAAGCTTGGTTCGTGCTCGTGCTTGGCGGATCGCGAATTCGCGAGTGTGACCGCGCGCCATCGAATCTCGAATGAGATTGTGGACACGCGCACGTTCATCGAAGTTGGCTTTCGGCGTTCGGCCGGTCCGTTTCTTTCGAGCTTCGAGAATTTCGCGAACGACCACGCGGCAACTAGCGTATTGCGCGGCGCGGCCGGTCACGATCAAATCGACTGCGACGCCGGTAAGCGGGCCATCGACACATGGCCGCAACGTCGCGAGGATTGCGGCTTCGTCGCTCATGACCGCAACCCGACGATGCCGCGAGCGCGAAGTGCCGTCCCTGTTGACTTGCGAGGATCGCCGGGCCGCCGCCGCTGTTCGTGCGGATGCCGCCAACGATGCCGCGTCAACGCTGGATTGTTCAGAAGCGCCAGCGCGAGCGCGATCCGGGCCAGCTTTCCGACCGGCCATAGGGCATCATCGGCAATTGCATCGTCCAACGCGCCTTCAAGTGCCGCGACGATTCCCTTAATCTTGCCGATACGCTCGATTTCGTTGTGCAAGTCGGCGAGAAAAAAACCATCCGCCAAGAGCCGAGCCATTTCGTCCGTGGCCTTGGTCGGGGTCGCCGGGGCGACGGCAATGTGCGTGGCCGGACGCGACTTCTTTTTGGCGTGGAACGCTACGGCGCAACGGTCGGAACAAAACTTTTTGTTCGTCCGATTCTGCAAAAATTGATTTGCACAGTTGGGACATTCGATCATTGGACGCACGGGCGCACGGCGCTTTTTCCCGGCGGCGACTTGGCAACGCTCACAACAGAATTTCTGCCAAGAATGGCCGGTGAACGCGCGCGAGCAATTCGGACAGGTTTTGCTCATGACGCGGATACCCCGCGCTTACGCACCTTTTCGCGTTCGACCATCGAAAGCCCGCGACAAGTCGGCGAGCAATAACGGGCGTTCGGATGATCGCGGTAGATGGTCCCGCAACGCGCGCACGGCCGGTCAAACCAAAGCGATTTGCGCGAGCCTTTTTCAACGCTGCTACGTTCGGCCTTCAGGCATTCATGCGAACACAGTTTTGCGTTTCCGCGACGACCAATGATCGGCGCGCCACAATGGCGGCATTTCTTTTCCATGACGCGGCCCCGCTTCAGGCCGCGTCAAGCTGATCGTTCAGCGCCGTGATATATCGTTTGATTTCAAGGCCAGTGACCAAGCTTTGGCCGTCCGACTTCGAAATGCGGATTTTCTTTTGGGCAACAAGCTTGCGATAGAAAAATGCTTTGGAGCATTTCGCGAGCTTGCAGGCTTCAGCGACCGTGAACACCTGATCTTCCAACGGAAGGGTGTTGACGACGATAGGCTGTTGGATTTCTTTCGACATAACGACGATCCAGCGCGCCAAGCCGGGCGCTACGGATCGTCCTACGGGCTTGTCGGGGTTGTCCGCGCTTACCGCTCAAGGCGGGGGCTTTTCGGACCGCAAGCTTCCGGGCGATGCGTCGGGACGTTTCACACTGTCCCTATCCACTTCGCGGCTAAATTGGCGCGCCGTCCGGTACACGTCAAGAGACAAGTCGTTAACGGTCTTCGTCGCGCTAAGGACGGTTAACCGGAGAGGAAAGCCGCCCAATCCGTCATCAAGGGACCACGGGCTTCGAGCGCGTCGCCGCGCGCGTAAGCGGCAACCGTCTTGTCCCTGATTGTGTGCGCCATCGCGATTTCGGAAAGCCAATCGGGATAGTTGGTCTTTTCCCGGCACCAATCCTTGAAGCTGGATCGGAAGCCGTGCGTCGTCGCGCCCTCGCGGATGCCACGGACGCATTGAAGCATGGCTTGATCCGAAAGCGGCTGGCCTCGCGTTCGGCGGTCGCGGGCAACCTCGAAAATTAGATCGTCCGGCTTGCCGCGCTTCAACTTCGCCAGCACGGCAAGGGCGGCATCGGACAGGACCACACGATGTTGACGCTTGGCCTTCATTCGGTCCGGCGGGATCGTCCATACGTTGCCGTTGATTTCACCCCAACGTGCGCCGCGAACTTCGCCCGTCCGCGCGGCGGTCAAGATCGTGAATTCGAGCGCCGACGCGGAAGCGGAATTGAGCTTGCGAAGGTCGCGCATGAAGGCGGGCATGTCGGCATAGGGTACGGCGGCGTGATGCTTCTTCGACTGAACTTGCGTGCCGTAAACTTCTTTCAGATTGTCGCGCCAGCGCGCGGGATTCTCACCATCGCGATAGCCAAGGACCTTAGCCGCGCTTAGAACGCGCTCGATCCGACCGCGCAAACGGCGCGCCGTTTCGGGCTTTTCGGCCCATATCGGATCAAGGCAAAGGCGAATGTGGACGGGCTGAATCGCGGGCAGGGCCATGCTCCAAATTGGCTTGGCGTAGGTCCGCAACGTCGCGCCCCATTGGGCCTTGTGCTTGTCGTTTTTGAAGCTGTTGGTCGCTGACTGTAGAAACTCTTTTTCGACGAACACGCCGAATGTCTTTTCCCCGTCCGCCTTGTGGCGGCGGGCCTCGCGTTCGGCGAGCGGATCGGTTGCGCCGGTCGTGAGCTTGGCGAACGCGGCGGCAGCCTTTTGGCGAGCTTCGGACAGTGATACACTCCCGACCGGACCAAGACCCATTTCACGAAGTGCGTGGCGCTTGCCTTGGCTGTTGGTCCCGGTGCGGCGGCGATAGCGGAAGACCCAAGATTGGCCGCCGTTCTTGATTTGGAGGTACAGGCCAGCGCCATCGGCGTAGCGGCCGGGCTGGTTGGTCTTGCAAAGTGCCGCGACCGCGCGGGCGTTCAGGCGGAACATTTCACGCATACACAACCCTCGAAAAAGCCGTCCTACCCCTACACCTGCCCCTACAAAGAATAGCGTTTCGGGCATCCGTCAAGAGACGGCCAGAGGCGTAAAGAGACGAAATGAGCAATCGAAGGCGGCGGAAAAAGGCCGAATATCAGTAACTTATAAAGACCGGAATGTTCTGTTAACGATAGGCAGAGACGAATAGAGAAATTGGCCGAATATCCCTCCCTCTCCGCCAGTTTTCTTCTCCGCTCCGCCAGTTTGGCAGTAGAGCTAACCCGTTGAAAAATCACGATGCCGGCTTGCGAGAGCGAGCCCATGGCGAAGCGTGTAGTCCGCGATGTAACCTCAGATGTAGTCCGCCCAAAGCGGGCGCCCCGCCCCAGAAGTCCGACCTATCTGGTGAAGCGGCGGCAGGTTTACTTCTTCCAGACCAGACTGCCCCTTGGTCTTTTCCCCGCAACTCAGGGGGGCGAAGCGAGTGTTGTTGCGCCTTGCTGGCCCTCAGCTCAGCCTGTTCGCATCAGGCTCGGGCGGCTGCCAGACCGGCAGGCCCGGTGGATCGCGCTGTCTCTTGCCGCTGCTGCGCAAGAGGTCTTCGCGCTCTGGAGGACGACGATGGAAGAACTGGAGGCAGACCTCCCCGAAAACCACGACCCGGACGTCGTTGGTGAGGCCGGTTTTCCGCCCGGCGGGTCGCCCGACGAGTTCGTCGCCAATCTCATGACCTTCCTGAAGGAGGCGGCCGCAAAGCTCCAGGCGAGTCCGCCACGTGAACGCCCGACCCCGTCCGATTTGCGTTTCCGGGCCGCCTTTCACGAAGCGGCCGACATCGAACTGGAGCTGAAGAAGGGCGCCAACGCCAACCCGATCATCGTGCAGCGTGCCAATCTGCTGCGTCAGGATGTCTGGTCGCGCTGGCGAGCCGGCGAGCACGGTGGATCGCCCGATGCACCACTGACCCAGGCCATCAGCAAGCTTGCCGATGTTGCCGACCGGCAACTGACATTGTTGTCGGGTCAGACCCCAGTTTCAACGATCCACGCGCCCTCGTTGTCACCTGCAATCCCCCGCGAAAACTCACCGGCGGTCCGCCACGATCCACCGCCGCCGAGGCCTGTGCTCTCCGACGCGCCTATGTTCAGCCAGATCACTGAAGAATATCTGGAGATGCAGGAGAAGGCCGGCGCCGCGCGAGGGGCGATCAGCACGACCCGGCTGCGCGCATTCATCTTCCAGGAGATCGTCGGCGATCAGCCCTTCGATTCGTACCTGCCGAAGCAATTGCAGGATTACGTGTATCTGCTGCAGCACCTCCCGGTCGAATACACTCGCGAGGGCAAGGAACACGAAGCCCTCCAGCATATGTCGCCGAAATGGCTGATGGAGTGGAATCGGCAACACAGTTGCTGGGAAACGCTTGCGCTCAAGACGATGCAGGATGGCTACGTCCAGGTCGTCAAGACTATCCTGGCGACGGCGGCGCTGGAGCACCCCTTCAAGAACCCCTTCGCGGGGCTGCGTATCCGCTGGCCGAAGAAAGCTAAGCCTTCAGTGAAGCGCGAGGCGCTCGATTATGAAAAGCTCGATAGGGCATTCGAGCTTGGCGTCGCATCGGGATATCTCGATGACGCCATGATCCCGCCGATCTGTCTTTTGTCGACGCGGAGGATCGGAATCATTCCGTGGATCCGCGGTTGCGACATCGACAGGAAGCATGGCGTCGACATCGTCCGAGTGAACGGCATCGTGTATGACAAGATGCGAGGCAAGTATGCGCGCGTTCCGTACAAGACGAACGCCAGCCTTCAGTTTTTCGTGCTGCACAAGTTTTTTCGAGACATCGGCTTCGTCGACTGGGCGATGACGCAGGGCGACAACTTCATATTTGCGGGCCTGCAGTCGCTAACCGATGCGTCTGACACCGCCTCCAAGCGCGTGAACCGGTTGCTTCTGCGGGCCGGGGCCAAGGGGATGAATATAGAGGTCGGCCATTCCATGCGGCACGGGGGCAAGGACCTGCTGATCGAGGAAGAGGTCGACCCCGAGACGAGGCGCCGGCAAATGGGCCACGAGGTCGATGATGTGCACGCCAACTATGGCGAACGCGAAGAGCTCCGCCGCCAGCAGTGCCGAACGTTGTACGAGTTCGCCTTGCCGAAGGAGATCGACTGGAACCGGTTCAAGGGGTTGGACTTTGAGGCGATGGCCCGAAAGCCAAGGCAGGTTGGTCGACCCAAGCGCGGAAAAGCGTCTGACCCCGCTGCTTCGGACTGACGGAACGATGAGGGTTTTCGTGTCGCTGCTGCGGATGCCGAGCGGCGGCGTCTTCGTCGCACCCCAATTGATTTAATCGGAAATTCCCTTCGTTGGGCAAGAGACTATCGAAGAGCAGTTCGGAGCTGTTCTTGGTCTGCGAAGCTAGGAATGGGTCCGGAGCTAAGGGTGACCACGTAAGGAGGACCGGCGTCGCGGCGCTGCGGCAATACTTTGTGAATACTTTGTTTCCCGTGAACAAAGGCTATTTAGTTCACGAGTGTTATTTTAAGACGCCAATGCCTAGTTGGATGGTATCATTTCGGCGATTTGCGACCGGATATTTTTGGTCTCTGCTTCTTGCGTCGAGCTTTTGTCTTTGATCTCGATGGTGATCTTTTCGTCCGCCTTCGCTCCCTTGGTAGCGCGTCAATTCCGACGACTGACACCTGGATTTCGCCGACAGCATTCTTCGTCAGCGTCTCTGCGATGGTTGCCAAATACGCAATCATTTCGGTGAAGTTTAAATGTTTGCCGCTCTTAGGGTGGGTCCATCCCCGGGGGCGGTGATTGGTGACGACAAAAAGCCCGTGCCGGCGACTGGCCGGGCGGAGATAATCCTCGGCAAGCTGCGTCCGCAAGGCTTCTTCAAGGCTCTTGGTGCTCCATTGCTTGCCGCCGTGTTTGGCCTCCAGCGCGACCTCGACCGGCGCTTCGGTCGAGGCGATAAGGATGTCGGGCTTGTTGCCTTCGGCGACTTCGCCCTCGCGCGTCGCGTGGAAGCGGCCTTTTGCGCGCAGGCGCAACTGTTCGGCGAGATAGTTCTGGACGGCGTTTTCGTCGGTGGCGGTTTCGAGGACAGCGCGGGAGCTCGCGTCGGCATGGTCGAAATCCCAACCGATCTCGCGGGCAATGGCATGCGCGAGGGCGAATAGCTGCGCACCCGTCTTGACCGGCAGCAATTTGCTGTTCTCGAACGCGAGTATCTCCGCGGGCTTCCAGGTGAAGCGGTCGGCATCGCGTTCGGCCATGCGCCGGGCGAGTTCGCGGAACCGGACGCGCCGGGCGCGCATCTCCGCCCGTCCCGAAAGGCGCATCATCGCGTGGTAGGCGTCGGCTCCGCCGGTTTCGATGAGCGCCTTGAGGATGACATTGCGCGCGCCTTCGGCATCGTCGCGGGCATCCGGCGAATAGACGCCGTCGCCATGATCGTGGTCGTCTTCCGGGCGCACGGTCTGATAGGCAAAAAGCAGGAGATCGGCGAGCATTGGAACGTCGAGCGCGGCCAGCGCGTCGCGGATCAGCGCATGATGGTCCCCGAACAGCAGCGCAAGCACGGTGATGGCGGCTGATTGCCGATTGCGTTGCGATTTGATGCCGCGCAGCCACTTGAGAAGCAGTGTTGCTCCCGCCTTGGCGTCCGCGAGGAACAGAATCGCAATATAACGCGCGGCAAGCCCGATATCGATTTTTGCATGGGCCGCGTGTCCGCCGGCGGCAAAGCTGGCAAGCGTGGTTCGCTGCGCAGGCGTAAACGCAATTTGACGAAGAATGCCGAGGCCGCGTTCGAGCATTTCGGCATTTGCGGGGGCGCTGCCGGTAATGATCTCGAATAAGGGCGCGTGAAGCGCCGCCGGGATTCCCGGCGAAGCCTGCGAATACCGATGCAGAAAATACGAGCGGAGCCCGGTATCGCCACCCCATTCCGCCTCGATTTCCTTGACGACAAGGGGCACGGCAATGGCCGGATGGGCCGCGAGGATGGCATCGAGCCAGTCAGGATAACCTTGCTCGGACTGGCAGGCATGCTCGACGGCGCGCTCCGCGTCGGCCGGTGCTAGCTTGTCCGCAAAGCCGGGGTCCTGCGCGGACTCGATTCCGATAGCGGCATATGCGTAGATCGTCACCCATTTGACGGTGACGCCATTGCCATTGTTCCGCACGGGACGCTCAGGCTTCTGCGCGCGCCAGAGCGCCTTCATGCCGAGAGCGAAGCTGTCGGCGACTTCTTTGGAGAAGGCATCCGCCAGCATGTGCCATTGCAGCGCGGCTTCATCCGGCTCCTTGTGCGTTTTGCGTTGCAGCCACAGGACAAGATTATGAATGCCGAGAAATCCCCTGCCAGAGATGGGGGCGGGCGTTGAAAGACGGGTCGGGTTCACGATGAGCTCATCGCGGAATTTGCGCCATGACTCCTTGTCCTTGGCCTTCTGTTCCTCGCGCTTGCGCTCGTTCTTTGCGTGACGCGCTTCCGAGCGGCGCATGGAGGCGCTCTTACCGCGCGGCCGAAGATGTTTGTTTAGCTCCGCCCGGAGCGGCGCATCCTTGCCGATGCGCTTGCGCAGTGCGGGCGCCTCGGCCTTGAGATTGTCGCCATAGATCCGCGCGAGCGCGCTGAGCGCCACCATGCGATCATCGGGCAGCGGCCTTGCGGAAAGATCTTCCAGCAGCCACGGGATGTCGGCTTCGGCGAGCTCCCATAACGGCGAGCCGCCGATGAATATGTCCCACAGATGCTGGACCGGGTGGGACGAGCTTTGGCGCACTTCGGCGACATCGAACCAGAAAAGCGCGCGATGTATCAGGGAATTGGCGCGCACCAGCGCATTGAGCGGCGGGTTCCTCTCGTCCCGGCGACGCGGCCTCTCGGCGCGTTCGACGACCGAGAGCAGCGTAATGAGGGCATCGGAAGGCGCTGCCGCTCCCAGTGACGACACGGCATCGTGGGCAATGCCGCCGAGGTTGCGCGCAAGCTGGGCGTGACGCTTCGAAACCCGGTGATGGCGGTTGATCGGTGGGGCAGCAGCGCAGAGCTTTGCGAGGCCTGCGAGCAGGGCCGTCTTGTCCTTGGCGGGGCAGGCCTTCCACAAATCCTCAATGACGTATGAAACACCCTCGGTCGAAGACTGTTTCTGGGGTTCGGCCTTTTCGATGAGGATCTGCAGTTCATTGACGGATAGATAGTCGGGGAAGAGCAGCGGCAGGAGGCGCCTTGCAAGATTGGGCGTCAGCTTCGCCGCGTTTCGCATGAGGCCCTGCTTGACGCTAAGAAGTTCCTTGCGCGCCTTGCAGGCGACAAGGGCCTCGACGGCTGTCATCCTGAAATAGGCGTCATGCTTGGGATTGATGGCGGCTTGCAGCGCAAGGTCGGCGCAGGCCGTGATCGCGCCTTCACGCACGATCCGCATGAGGTCGGCGCGAAAATCACTGCGGCGGTTGAGTGCCCAGGCTTCGCGGATGGCTAGCGAAAGGTCGGGGCTGGCGAACAGGGCGATGGCGCGCCGGTCGATGCTGTCGTCCGCGATCTCGCCATTGGCGTGGCGCATGGCGAGCGTGGTCAATACGCGGGATTTGATCTCGCCGGGCAGGGCGGCGGGATCGCCATGCGTAATCAAGATAAGCGGCTCGCGGCGGATGATCTCCTCGCGGATGTCGGGATAGCGGAGCGCGAGCCAGGCGGCCGCCGGGCGCAGCGAGAGCGCGATCGTCTTCACGCCGTAGATGTCCGTGAACACCAGGGCGAAGAGCTCGGATGGCTGGGCTCCCCCCTCCCGCAATCGCCTTAGCCAGCAGCTCGCGAGATATTCCTGTGTCGAGCGGTGATGGAAGCGGACGCGGCCGTAGGTCGACGGGGCGAAAATGGCCCTTCGCAGGAGGGCGTTGCGCTCGGCTGGCGTCCAGTTGTCCAGCACAAGCGCCGGATCGAGCGCCCCGACCGAAAGCTCTGGATCGGGTTCCTGGCCGGGTGCGATGATCGAGAAGGTCTTGCCGAGGGTCATGGCTGCGGCGAGGCGCTCGGCGCCCTCGCGCGCCTTGCTCGTCGAAAGATGCGTGTTGTCCGGCCGGAACCTGTCGGCTTCCTCGAGCTTCGCCGCGACGGCGACCTCGGTCATTTCGGTCAGGGTGCCGAGCGCCGCATGTTGCTTCCAGTATTGGGCCAGCTCGATGATGTCGCCGGGGCGCTCGGCAAGAGCATCGAGCCCCATCTTCTGGATGGCGCCAAGGAAACCGTCCACGTTCTGAACGCCGATGCCTTCGGCCAAGCGGCGGCGCTGCTCAGCGGTCAAAGGAACAAGCCGCACGACGAGGATGCCTGCGTCGGCTGCCTTTGGTTTATCGATTTCAGCGTCGTCTGCCGCGGACGGGTCGCCTTTCTCGAAAACGGCGTCGAGAAGCTCTTCTTCCGGCGATTTCTTCGGCTTGGCCGGCGGCGGCGGAGCCTCCGGCATCGGCAGGATGTCGAGGATGGTCTGCCGGTCCGATTTGCCCTTCCAGTCACTCACGCGGCAGGAGACAAACATGCGGGCGCGGCTGATGGCGGGGCCGATCACCGCGGCGAGATGGCGCAGAGCGGTGTCGAATTTCTTCTGGTTGAGCCGCGCCTCGTCGACGGAATCGACAAGGAACCAGGCGGGCCCGGTGCCCGCTTTCCAGGCGTCGATCAGCCTGCGCTCTTCCGCGTCGAACACGTCGCCGCCGTCGGCGAGGCGCTCAACGGAAATGTAGAAGGCGGGTTTGCCGTCGGCGCGTAGCGCGGCCGCCGTGTGCTTGAACTCTTCGGATTTTCCGCTTGAGGCTTCTGCGAGAAGCACGACGCGGCTTTTATCGAGGAGCGCGGCCCAATCGAGCCAACCGTAATAACGCTGCCCCCACGCGCTCTCGACGGCGAGCTCTGCCTCGGTATCCTTCTCGATGGCGACGAAATGACGGTCGAGCGGAATAAACATCGTTCTGGGAAGTCAGGAGACGGTTGGTGCGGCATTGGCACGCTGGTATCGTCGCGCTATGGAAAATGTGGACAGCGCCGATTCGAGACGAGTATTCAATACGAGTCGGCGTATAGCAAGACGCGCTATGCTGGAGGTGTCATCGTCGACGCCGTCTGATCGGTCTTGTTCAGGCGGTTGGCGCGCTTCCCGACCTGGTACCGAATCATTCCCGACCTGGTACCGAATCGGTTTGTGCGGGAGTAACCTCGTGAAGAGGAGATTTGTCATGATTGACGACAGAGATAATTCTCAGGGCGGCTCTAACGGCGGCTCCCAGCAGCAGGGCGGCAACAACAACGGCCAGGATTGGGGCAACTCTAGCGGATCCGGTCATACGCAGCGGGACGGCGATTGGGGTCGCGATAGCGGTTCAGGCGCATTCCGCAAGAGCGAGGACGGCAGCGACCGTCGTTAGTAGAGAGGTGGGCGCTGCCGCTGCTGTAAGTATGATCGCGGCTTGAAGCCACCAGGATTTCTGCGCGTTCGATTGCTCGTTGCGAGCGATCCCGCGTGCATATTCTTTGATGCGTACTCCAGCGAGCCGTATCGCGGTTTTTTCGTCGCCTCTTAGAAGTTCCTGCCACTTCGCCACGTTTAGGTCTTGAGGGGTCGACCCCGGATGCACGAACATACGTGGACGAAGACTGATCGCAGAACAAATAGCTCCAAGAATAAATACCGTGGCCAGCGCGTAAAGGCCGACGAGATACTGAATCTCAACCCGCTCCGCTTGCGTAAAGGATAGTCCAATGAGCGCAGTGACAAGCCCGATAAGCCCGGTGAGAATATACTGGGCCTTTTTATCGATCTCGTCGGATCCCTTAATTGTACCCTCTAGGCGTTGGCGGTACTCCGCCTCGACTAGCCGCACATTGGCCTCGTTCATATCCTCCCATTTTATATCACTGTAGCCATAGTCGTCTTGGATCATAGCTGCGACTCGGTTTCGATGCATTCTGTATACCATAGGAAAATGTCAACCGGCATTCTGCGGCAGACACGATTAGGTGTGCATGCCCGGATAATAGAAGCGGATGATGTTCACAGGGATTGCGGAGTGTGTGGAGCGAGTGTCGATTTCGTGACTATCTCCCAAGATGATTCAAGTCCGTTGTCGACCACAGGATGACCACAGAAACCCCGTGAACGAATGTGACAAACGTGGTCGGACGCGACAAAAAACACCGGATTTTATTGATTTTCTCGAGGCACCCGCACCGCGCATAACGGCCGGCTCAGAGGTTCGAAGTTGAGCACACTCAGTCGGACCGAATACTCCATTATGGATCTTACGCGATGGCGCGGTGTCGGGTCGGCGTCGCGAAACCGCCAAATCTTTAAGTTATTTCGCTGCTGCAAGCATTCGGCGCGAAGCATAGGGTGGTCTCCGGTCGTACTCATTCCCGCTCAAAAGTCTGAGTACTGACCCAAGCGCCGGGCGCTTCAACGCCGCCGGCTTCTGCTGCCTATGCGGGGGTACTGGTCAATGCCCGACGGCGACCGGTGCTCGGCGACGATCTCCTAGTCGGACCGCCAATGGTCCCCGTGTTGCTCCGATGCGGATCCTGTCCTTGCGATCTGATTGCCGTCCCGCTTAGTCAGAAATTCTTGCGTCTTTTGATCTTGATCCTGTCGAGCGCGAGCACTCGCAAAGATGTGCCCTACCTTGGTTCCTTTTTCGCTGGTTGTTGACGCGCCTGTAACCGGTGGACGCCGACCTTTTCGGCCGGCCTTTCTCCTCTTCGTGACAGGCGTTAGCAACGCGGACCGTCCGAGAAGATCGCCAGTTTTGAGATTGCAGCGGCTCTTCAGACTCAAAAGCGTGGCGGTTGTCCGCCGAAAAATGCCTTGAGTCCGGTCTCGAAATCCTGGCCGACGACGGCTTGTCGGTAGGCTTCGTGTTCACGATCGAGTTGCTCCTCGAAGGATAGGGAGTCGACGTTACGAACGAGTTTTTTGATCGCCTGCACACTCCCTTGGGATGCGGCGGCGAGCTGTTTTGCCAGTGCATCGATAGCGTCGTCGAGCTTGCATTCCGGGACGATGCGGTTGATGAGGCCGATCGACTGAGCGGCCATGGCATCAATGGCTCCGCCAAGCATCAGAATCTCATTGGCGCGCAACCGCCCGACCGCTTGGCAGAGCGACCAAGTCAGACCTCCGTCAGGCGTCGCGCCGATGCGGCCGTAGGCAGGTACGAACCGGGCTTTTTCGCCGGCAACGACAAGGTCGCAGGCGAGCGCGAGGCTGAAACCAGCACCCGCAGCAGCGCCTTGGACGCCGGCAATGACCGGTGCAGGCAGTTTGCGAATGGCACGGACCGCGCGGTGAAAATCCGTGATCAGGCCATCGAGCAACGCCAGCCGCTCATCCTTTGGCGTCGTTCTCAAGAGGCGCAGGTCGCCTCCGGCCATGAAGCTCTTGCCTTCGCCACGTAAAGTCACGACTCGGATGTTCGAGTCTTCGCCAAGCCGCTCGAAGGTTTCCGCCAGAGCCGTCGCCATCGTCTGGTCGATGACGTTCAACGTCTCGGCGCGTGACAGTCGTACATGCACCACGGCGTCGTCTCGGATCATCGTCAGGGGCGCGCCGATGCTCATTGATGTTAAAGCCGATAAGCGAGCCGGGTGCCCTGATCAATGGCGCGCAGGGCGTCGAGTTCAGCGGCGTAGTCGGCGCCGCCGATGACATCGAAGCTGACGCCTGTCCCGGCGAGTTCATCCGCCAGTTCGCGGTTCGAATCTTGGCCGGCGCAGATGATGATCGTATCGGCCGCTATTGTCTGGGTTTTGCCGTCGGCCAGGATCGTCAACCCCTCGTCGCCGATTGAGATATATTGACAGCCGGCAATGGTACGCAGGCCCCGACGCTTGAGCTGGCTGCGCAGAATCCAGCCGGTCGTCCTCCCAAGGCGTTCGCCCATTCGGCCTTCGCTGCGTTGAAGCAACGTCACCGATCGCGAACGATCGGCATCGGTACGGTGCCCCAGGCCACCGGCGAGGCGAATGGTACTGTCCACGCCCCATTCGGCCAGGAAGGTCTCGGAATTCTGCTCTTCAGACCCTGCGGTCAGGTATTCGGCGATGTCGTAGCCGATGCCACCAGCGCCAATGATGGCGACGGCACTGCCGGCGTTTGCTCGTCCCATCAGAAGGTCATTGTACATGACGACTTTTCGATGATTGATGCCGTCAATTAGGGGGACCCGTGGCTTAACGCCGGTTGCGACGACGACGTGATCGAAGCCATCGGCCTTTAATTGTTGCGCCGAGGCGCGCGTGCCTGTGCGGACCGTCACGCCGGACGTGACCAACTGGCGATTGAAGTAACGTATCAGTTCTTTGAATTCCGATTTGCCTGGCACGCGGGAAGCGAGATTGAGCTGGCCGCCGGTACTCGCATCGGCCTCAAACAGGGTCACCGTATGCCCGCGGCAAGCCGCATTGATAGCGGCGGCCATACCGGCAGGCCCCGAGCCAACCACAGCGAGCCTAAGGAGACGGTTCGGTGCGTCATTGTTGAATTCTATCTCGCGTCCGGCCTTGGGATTGACGAGACACGTCGCGACGCGCGTTGTGAAAATGTAGTCGAGGCAAGCTTGATTGCAGGCGATGCAGACATTGATATCGTCGCGGCAGCCGTCGCGTGCCTTTGCGGCAAATTGGGGGTCGGCCAACATTGGCCGTGCCATTGAGACAAGGTCCGCGTCCCCCGTCGCAATCAGGTCTTCTGCAACCTCCGGCGTGTTGATGCGGTTCGAAGCGATGACCGGAATCTTCACTACGTTCTTGAGGCGTTTCGTAGCAAAGCCCCAGGCTGCGCGTGGCACGGGATAGGCGATCGTCGGAACGGCCGATTCATGCCAACCGATGCCGGTGTTCAGGACGTCCGCGCCGGCGGCTTCAACAGCCTGCGCCAGCGCGTCGATCTCGTCGGCGGTGGCCCCGCCCTCGACGAGGTCGAGTGCGGAGATACGGAACATGATGATGAAGTCGCGGCCGCGGCTGCAGCGGATGCGTTGCACGATTTCGGTCGGAAAGCGGAGACGGTTCTCCAGCGAGCCTCCCCAGCGATCCGTACGGTCGTTGGTTCGCGGCACGGTAAATTGATTGATGAGATAGCCTTCCGAGCCCATGATCTCGATGCCGTCATAACCGCCTTCAGTGGCGAGTTCGGCGCAGCGCACGAAGTCATCGATGGTTGATTCGACTTCGGCGCTTGTCAGCGCGCGCGGCGTGAAAGGATAGATCGGTGACTTGATGGCGGAGGCTCCGACGAGGGCCTTCTGGCGCGCATTGCGCCCGGCGTGAATGATCTGCAGCAGCATTTTGGCGCCGTTGGCGTGTACCGCCTCGGTGATGGCGCGATGCGTGTATAGCTCGGCACGGTCATTCAGAATCGGGGCGCCTGGCTCCATCAGTCCGGCAGAGTTCGGTGCGTGACCACCGCTGATGATCAGGGCGACGCCGCCTTTGGCACGTGCCGTATAAAATGCGACCTGGCGCTCCAGCGGCCGGTCGAGGTGCTCCAGCCGAGTGTGCATGGAGCCCATGACGATACGATTCTTGAGATCGTGCGTCCCGATGCGGATCGGGGAAAAGAGGTGGGGGTAGGGCGTCTGCTGTTGCGGCGCAGAGCTGTGCACGGCCGGCCCTCCTTCGGAAGTGAAGCGCCCGGGGGCCGTTGACCCGCGGGCGCCGCGCTTCATTACTTGACGGTCTTGAACTTGCCGTCCTTCACGACGACGGTGACCAGGAGTTCCTCATCCCATCCGTCGTGATTGTCCTTCGAATAGCAAACCTTTCCGGAAGTAAAGGTCTTCACGCCGCAGAGCTTCTCCAGCGCGTCGCGCATCTTGGCGCCCGTCAGTTCGCCATCGATGGTCTTGGCGGCTTCGACGATCGGGATGATGCCGTTGGTCGTCAGAAGTTCGGCAAAGCCTTCCGGCTTCTTGCCGGCGGCCTTCATCATGTCACTCAGCTTCGTGAGTTCCGGGGTCGGTTCGTCCCAATTGCCGATCAGCACCAGATGCATGCCCTCAGCGGCGTCCTTGGCAGTGTCAAGGAACGTCTGATAGCCGAGCGCCATGCTGCCCCAGATCGGAGCGTTGAGGCCGACCTGCTTGGCTGCACGTAGGAAGCCCGAGGCGAGGCCGACCGGCGCGACCTGCATGAGAACGACATCCGGTGCAGCGTTGCGGAGGCGCGTGGCCTGAGCGACGACGTCGATGGCCTTCATCGGTGCGGAAGCGACGGCGACGACCTCGATGCCCTTCGCCTTGGCGAGGTTCTGAATGTAGTCGGCGGTTTCTTTACCGTACGCATCCTCCTGATGCATGACGGCGACCTTCTTGGCTCCCTTGGCCGTTGCGCGCGCGAACATTTCGCGCGTGGTGATGAGATCGTTGGTCATCGTTCGGAAAACCCACGGATAGAAGGCGTGGGACTTGTTGGTGATCGAGATCGTGCCATTCGGCGCCACGATCGGCACTTGGAACCGCGCAGCGCTCGGACCAGCTGCGAGGGTGCCGCTGCCCATCGACGAGCCGATAACCGCAACAACCTTGTCACGCTGAATGAGCTCGACGATGCCGCGTGCGGATTCGGTCGGGTTGGTCGCTTCGTCATAGACGAAGAGTTCAATCTTGCGGCCATTGACGCCGCCTTTCTTGTTGATGTCGTCTGCCAAGACCTGAACGGCGTCGCGTTCCGGAATGCCATAGACGGCGCCCGGACCGCTGAGGCTGAGCAGCAGGCCGACCTTGAGCGGGCCTTTGTCCTGAGCCACAGCCGGGGTGGCGATCAACGCGCCGGCTAGCATCGCAGTAGTGAGTGCAGTCTTTAGGAACTTCATTTCATTCCTCCCTCTCTTGTGAACTTGAGTTTTCAGCGAGTTGAGCTTGAGCCTCTTCAAAGCAGACGGAGCAGGCGATCTCCGTGTCCATCATGCAATTTCCCTATCCTTCGCATGTGATGGCGCTGCGTGATCGTTAAGGAACAGGTCCGCGATGCGATCAGGATCGGCGAGCAGTTCGGGCCCCGCGTGCGCAATCAGGCGTCCGCCCTTGAGTACGATGCAGCGGCTGGCGATGGACGACGCAAAGGGGATGTTCTGTTCCGCTATGATCAGCGCGATGCCATCCTGTGTCAGTTTCTCGAAGGCATTGCGCAGAATGCCGTACACCGACGGGGCAAGGCCTTGCGATGGCTCGTCGAGTAGCAGCACTGCCGGCCGCCGCGCCGCTGCCATGGCGATTGCGAGCATCTGCTGTTCGCCGCCGCTTAGCATGCGTGCCTGTGTCGTCGAGCGCTCGGCAAGTATCGGGAACAGGTCGACCATGTGACGATATGCGGCGTCCTGTGCGTCAGAAGGCAGGAGGCGCAGACCCGATCGCAGGTTTTCCTCGACCGAAAGCGTGGGGAAAAGATTGCCGCGGATTTCGGGAACGAACGCGACGCCGTTATGGGCGCGGCGATCGGCACTGGCACGGCGTACGTCCTTGCCGTCAACGACAAGGTGGCCGGAACTGGATACTACGCCGGCGATCGCCCCGAGCAGGCTGCTCTTACCGGCGCCGTTGGGACCAAGGAGCAGAAGTCTTTCACTGCGGCCGAGCGAGAAGGTGATGTCGTGACAGACCGCGATCGGTCCGTACCGGGCCCGCAGATTGGCGCAATCGAGCGCGGCGTCCGTGACCGGGGTCGCGGACGAAGCGGCGATGGCAACGGCCGGCGCTGAGGCATTCGCCTGCTTGGGTTTGCGCTCCATATAGCGGACGGCATCGGCGACGGCGCCGATGAGGCCGCGCGGCATGGCGACCAGTACGACGATTAGCAAGCCGCCGTAGAACATTCCGATCAGCTCCTGGCCGGGCAGCATGCCGAGCAGAATCGTGAGAACCGCAGCGCCGAGGATCGGTCCGAGGACGAACTGCGCACCGCCGATCACTGCCATCAGCAGGGCCGAAAGCGACTGGGAGGTGCCAAGCGAGTCGGGGCTGAGATAGGCAGCGTGATGGGCAAAGAGCCAGCCCGACAGTCCGGCCAGGGCAGCGGCGAGTGCGAAGGCAACGGTCCGCATGCGCGGGACGTCGACGCCATCGGCGGCGGCGCGCAGGCTGTCATAGCGCAGCGTCGCCATGGCGCGGCCCCAGGCCGAGTCGATAAGATTCGCGTAGAGGAACGCAACAACGCAGACGATGCCCCAGCTCACAAGATGAAAAGTCAGCGGGGTCGACAAGCCCGGCAGGAACGGAATGCCGGAGAGGCCGATGTAATTGCCAGTGAACTCGCCGCCATGACGGATCGCGAGGTCGACGAGCTGGCCGAAGAAGAGGGTGGCGATCGCCAATGCCAGCGGGCTCAGGCGATTAACGGCACGCGCGACTGGATAGGCGATGAGTGCCGGCAACGCGAGCGAGAGGATCAGGCTGACATAAGGCGAAATGCCATGCCGGATCGTGAGGATTGCAGTGGCATAGGCGCCGATCGACGCGAACGAGGCCTGTGCCACGCTAAGAATCCCGGCCAGGCCGTAGCTCAAACCAGCCGATAGCGCCAGCAACGCATAGATCGCGATGATGACCGAAGTATCAAGCCAGAGGTAATTGTCCTTGATGAGGAGCGTAGCCGGAAGGACGACAGCGACAATCGCCAGAACCGGAATTTGTCGGTAAAGAAGCTTCATGCCCGGCCCCCACGAACCTGTTCCAGGCTGGTGCGGCCGAAGCAGAGGACCAGGAGCACCACGACCAAGGGTGCTGCGTGGGCGACAAATCCGGTTGTGTAACCATTGCTCAGAGCTTCGACGACACCGATGGTGAGGCCGCCGAGGAAGCCGCGAAACGGGCTGTGCAGGCCGAACAGGATGGCTGCGCCAAAGCCCGCGAGAGTGAGGTGAAGGCCAGCAGCGAAATCGATACCCGTCGAATGCAGGATGAGAAGACCCGCAACACCGGCCAGGAAGCCGGCAATGAGATAGGCGGACCACTGCATCATCGGCACCGGGATGCCGGCAAGTAACGCGCCGCGGTGATTGGCAGCGCTGGCGCGCATGTCTCGGCCCCAGGAGGTCCGATAAAGCAGGACGTAGAGACCAACCAGCATCGCCACCGCGACGGCCGAGTTAATCGGGGCCTGCGGGCTGAAGCGAATGCCGGCGAAGGATAGAAAATCACTGAAGAGCTGCCGCAGGAACGGGTTCTTGCCGTAGAGCGTCAGCACCAGCGATTCCAAGAACATTGCGAAGCCGAAGCTGGCGAGCACCGCGGCGAGCGGGTCCTGGTTGGGCCGGCGATCGAGCAGCATGAAGATGCCCCCGACCACGGAGGCCGCCAGACAGGCCGAAAGCAGGGCGACAACGATTCCGAATGGGCCGGGGATGTTGGCCGCGACGGCGGCCGCCAGAACAGCATAAGAGCCGACGGCGAGGTCGACCTTGTCTGTCGAGACGAAAAGGATGCTGATCGGAATAGCCAGCAAACCGTAGGTCACGCCCAGAAACAGGCCGGCTATGAGAAGTTCGGTAAACTCGAGCACGCGCCGTCCTCTGCCTAACTGCCGGACGGTTCTCGTCGCGGCGCTCTGGCCGCGTCGTGTCACGCCCGAACCACGTTTCTTCCCATGCCGTGGGCCGATATCTGCGGCGCCTTGCTGGCTCCGTTGGCCGGTTTTTCGGCTGTGTCCCACGGCGGCCCATAAACGGGGGCCTTGATCATTAGTTCATATTGTTATGGGAATTGCAATATGGCAATGATGACTTTGCTCATTGCATATTGCTACATGCAATGAGCATGATGACGTCCTGCGAAATATTGGATGGGGAAAAAGTCGCCACCAGGCGCTCGCAGTCGATGGTATCCCAGCGCATTGCGATACAAGTATGTCGTGTTCCGGCCGGGGTGGAGATGGCCGGACACTCGGGTGTCCGGCTCCACGCGCTTTGTCGGCCATGAAATCGAAACCAAGGGCCAATACCTGGCTCCCCGCGCTGCCGAATAACGGCGAGCCGATTTATAGCCAGCTCCTCTCGGCGCTCGAAGCCGACGTCGCGGCGGGCCGTCTGCCGGCCGGATTCCGCATGCCACCGCAGCGCGAACTGGCGCGCACGCTTGGCATCAGCGCCGGCACCGTTACCAAGGCTTACGCCGAGGCCGAGCGGCTCGGCCTCGTCCAGGGGCAGGTCGGTCGTGGCACCTTCGTCAGCGGCCGCGAACAATCGAACGGCCGGGCGCGGCGGGTTGTCGATCTGAGCCTGAACATTCCGGGGCCGAGAATGCCGGCAGCGCTGCTGTCGGCTGCCTTCTCCAAAATCGGGCGGCGTAACGATCTGCTGAACTACGCAGGCTACATCGCGCATCCGGGTATCGAGGAGCACCGGCAGGTTTTTGCGGCGATGCTGCGGGATATAGGCTACGAGCCGTCGGCCGAGAATATGCTGATCACAAACGGTGCTCAGCATTCGATGAATGTCGCGCTCGGCGCCATCTGCAAGCCAGGTGACACGGTGCTCACGGAGGCCGCCACATTCCATGGCATGAAGGCCCTGGCCGAGTTCAGCCACTACAAGATCGCGGGCGTTGCGATGGATGCCGACGGGATCCTCCCCGAGGCGCTCGATCAGACCGTGGTCCGCACCAGGGCTAAGGTGCTGTTCACGATACCGACGCTGCAAAACCCGACCGCCCGCATCATGAGCAATGAGCGCCGGCGCGAGATCGTCAAGATTGCGCGCAAACGCGACATCCTTCTGGTCGAGGACGACGTTTACGGTCTGATCGCGCATGGCGTCGAGCCGCTGGCACAGATGGCTCCCGAGCGGACCTTCTATGTCAACAGCTTCTCGAAATGCGTATTGCCGGGCTTGCGCGTCGGCTTGCTTGTGGCGCCACCGCCCTATCTGCAGCAGGTCTATCGCGCAATGCGTGCGACCGCATGGATGGGTTCGCCTATCGCATCGATGATCATCGCGGACTGGATTCGCGACGGCACCGTGCGCAAGATCGTGCGGGGCATGCATGAGGAAGCTGACCGTCGCACGAGACTCGCCAAGTCGATCCTGGGCGATGCAATGCCGGCGCGGCAGCCGCCCAGCTTCCACATCTGGCTGGAAATGCCGGCGGATGAAGTGAGTCGCCTAGCGAACTATTCGCGCCGCCACGGCGTGCTTACGACTCCGCTGTCCGCGCCGGTCGTCGATCAGACGCTCATCTGCGGCATGCGCGTATCGATCGGCGCCCCGGAGCGTATTGAAGATCTGGAGTCCGCGCTCAGGGTGCTGGCCGCCGGTCTGAGCGACGATACGGAACATCACACGTCCTACATCTGACAGCTGCAAATAAAAAGGCGGCGGAAGCCTTCGCTTCGCGCCGCCTGTTTGCATGGCTCGGCAGTGTTAAGGCACCAGCACGGCGCGGCCGACTTGCTTGCCTTTCTTCAGGTCGATGAGAGCATCATTGACCTCGCTCAACGGACGCTTGGTGATCGGAATGGACGGGATCTTGCCGCTCTTGGCGAGGTCGATCAGTTCGATCAATTCCGGACGGCTGCCGACGAACGATCCGAACACGGACAATGCTCGCAGCGGAATGGCGGGCAGCGACAGCATCATTTCGCCGCCATAGAGACCGACCACCACGTAGTAGCCACCCTTGCTCAGCGTGCCGAGGGCGAGTGTCCAGGAGGCCGGGGCGCCGACGAAGTCGACGACCGCCCACAGCGGACCGCCGATTGCTTTGGAAATCTGCGATGCCGCGTCGGGACTCGCGGGATCGACCGTCGCGAGCGCACCGGCTTTCATCGCGGCCTCGCGTTTTGCCGAATCGAGATCGGCAACGACGGCCCCCTTGGCGCCCATCGCCTTGAGCAATGAAAGGCACATCAAGCCAAGACCGCCGGCGCCGATAATGAGGATCGGTTCGGCGAGTCGCTCTTTGCCGATCTTTTTCAGCGCGGAGAAGGCAGTCAGTCCGGAGCAGGCATAGGGCGCAGCCTGTTCGGCGGTCATGGAGCCGATGTCGATGAGGTAACGTGGATGGGGCACGACGATGTGGTCGGCATAGCCGCCATGACTGAAAACGCCGAGATAGCGCGGGTTGGGGCAAAGCTGCTCCGTATCGGCCCGACATACGGCGCATTTGCCGCAGCCTATCCATGGATAGATCAGACGGACATCGCCGGCCTTGACCTCCTTGCATTCCGGGCCGAACGATACGACTTCGCCGACCGTCTCGTGGCCCATTGTATGGGGAAGCGTCTGGCCGCGGTCGGCCATCTTCAGCATCTTGCCGCCGCCCATGTCGTAGCCGCCATCCCAGATATGCAGGTCGGTGTGGCAGACGCCTGCGGCGCGCACCTTGAGGAGAACCTCGGTACCGGTCGGCTTCGGTGTATTGGTGTCGAACTCTCTCAGGGGTCCGCCATACGTCTCGATGCGAAAGCTCTTCATATCCGTCCTCTTGGTTCATTGACCGGCGGAGCCGGCCGTTAGATCAGGCGGCGTTGGCTTCGCCACCCAGATAGACGTTGATCACGTCGGGATGCTGAGCGATCTCAGACGACGTGCCGCGTGCAAGCAGTTGGCCGCGATTGAGAACTGTGACGTTGTCGGCCAGATTCTTCACCAGCTCGAAATTGTGTTCGACCAGCAGCACGCCGATATTCTCGGCAGCCATATCGCGAATGGTTTTCGAGAGAATCTTTTGTTCCGCAGCTGACAGGCCGGCCGCAGGTTCGTCGAGCAGGAGATAGCCAGGCTGTGAGGCGATCGCGCGGGCAACCTCGACCAACCGCACCTGGCCCATTGGCAATTCGCCGAGCAGCGTGTCGGAGAGGTCGGTAAGACCCATGCTTTCGACAATGCGTTCGTATGCGGCTTCCGCGCGCGCTTCGTCGCGCTGGGTCGTTGGAGCGCGGAGCATCGAGGGGAGGAGTCTGGCATTCATGGTCGAATAGAAGCCGCACGTGATTGCGGTACGCACCGTAATCTGCGGGTCGAAGCGGGGAGTCTGGAAGGTGCGGGCGAGTCCCGCACGCACGCGCGCCGTGGTGCCGGCGGTGGAAATATCGGTGCCGTCGATCTTGACGGTGCCCTGCTGAGTGGGAACGAGCCCGGTAATGGCGTTGAACAGGGTGCTCTTGCCCGATCCGTTGGGGCCGATCACCGAAATGATCTGACCGCGCTCGACAGTGAGAGCGATGTTGTCGACGGCGGTGACACCGCCAAACCGCACGACGATCCCTTCGGTCTGCAGGCTCATCGAAGGCCTCCCTGTGCCTCGTTATTCTTTGTAGCGCATGTGGCGCCGGATGAACCGGCGCCACATGTATTGCCGCATATCAGAGACCGAGACGCGACTTCATGGCGGCGGCGGTCAGCAGGAAGAAGCCTTGGCCGAACATGGTCCAGCCGAACTGCACGCCCGGGCCGCCCGGCGGCACGGCAACGCCCATGACGGCGCCGTCTTCACCGACGACTCCGGCGACGCCGAGGAATGCGCGCTTGGCGGACTCTTCGAAGTCCTTGCCGACGATGCCGAGGTCGACGGCGCGGATGGCAGCATAGGCGTACATCAATGTAGCCGAGGCTTCGAGCTTCGAGTTCGGGTCGTCGAGGATGTGGCGCATGTAACCGGAGGCATCCTGGAGGTCACGCATCGCCTTTAGCGTGCGCGCGACCTGCTCTTTAGTGGCTTTGGCAGAGGCATGGTCCGGAGCGAGATCGACGAGATCGACGCCGCCGGCAACCAGCCAGCCGTTGCCTCTCGCCCACAGCATCGATTGCGGGAAGTGGTTCGGTTTTTCGCACCAGCAGTGACGGCCGAGATTGGAATCGGCATCGACGCAGTGCTTGGCGTGCACGAGAAACTGAACATAGGCCTCGTCAATGTACTTCTTGTCGCCCGAGACGATGCCGAATTTGGCGAGGAACGGGCAGATCATGTAGATATAGTCGATCCACAGTTCCGGACCTTCCTGACGCCCCCAGACACCGCCGCCGCTGGTTCGAGGTGCCTTCATCAGCGCCTCGACCTGGCGCTTGGCGCCTTCGAGTAGGATCTTGTCCTTCTTGCGCTCATACATGAGCAGCATCGGGAAGCCGAGGCTCGACGACAGGCTCGCCGTCGGCGTCAGCACCTTGGAGTGACCGTGCGGATATTCCTCGCGGTCGCTGTAGTTCAGGTTGCCTTCGCTCGTCTGCGTTGCGACGGCGCGCTCCAGCCAACGCTTGGTGACGGCGTGCGCTTTCTCATTGTCCCAGGCCAGCATGCCGGACATTGCGGAAGCTTTTTCCCAGGTGGTGCGCTCCACCTGGCGGGTCATTGTGTAGTTGATCACGCGATCGATTACGTCGCGCAGTTCTTTGGCTTGCATCGGTTTCCTCACCATTTTTTCGACGCTACTCGTCACGACATGAATTGTGTCGTGCTTGCTCCTTGGGCCGCAGCAGCGGCCGGCAGTCTCCAAAAACTGACATGGAAATTGATACAGTGCAATCTATTTTATGGCATATAGCAATTGACGATATGTTTTGAGATGCTACGATTGCTCGTCCCATTTGCAGGCTGGTGCCGGTGTCCACGAGTGCGCAACGTCAAAATATGAAGAGCGGCCCCCTCGTGGGTGTGCGCGTCATTGACCTTTCGCGCCTTGCGCCTGGGCCCTATGCGACGATGCTGCTGGCGGACCTCGGCGCCGAGGTCATCGTGGTGGGCGGCGGACGGGCCGGTGTGCCCATCCCGGAACTGTCGCGCGGCAAGTCTTTCATCTCGCTCGATCCGCGCACCGATGACGGGCGTGCCGCGCTTCATGCCCTAGTCCGGACGGCGGATGTGCTGGTGGAGGGCTTTCGCCCCGGCGTCGCCTCGCGGATCGGCGCCGGCTACGACGAGCTGAGCGCGCTAAATCCACGCCTCATCTATTGCTCGCTTACCGGATACGGGCAGTCCGGCCCGCGCAGCCAAGAGGCCGGTCACGACATCAATTACGTCGGGCTGAGCGGCCTGTTGGGCGCTGTCGGACCGGCGGATCGTCCGCCTCTGCCTCCGCTCAATCTCGTTGCTGACTTTGCCGGTGGCAGTATGGTTGCCGCATTCGGGATCGTATCGGCGCTGTATGAGCGCGAAAAATCGGGACGCGGGCAGTTCATCGACGCAGCCATGGTTGATGGCTGCCTCTCGATGATGGCCATGCATTTTCCATTGTGGAAAACTGGCGTCATGCCGGCCCGCGGCGAAGGGCTGTTCGCCGCGCCGTATTACCGGACCTATGAGTGCAGCGACGGCAAATTCGTCGCCGTCGGCGCGCTGGAGCGCGGCTTCTTCGTCGCGCTGTGGTCGAAGCTCGGCCTCGGCGAGCCGCCCGATCATTTCGACATGAATGAATGGCCGGGTATCGAGCACAAGCTCGGCGCCGCCTTCCGCGCGAAAACGCGCAACGACTGGGCCGCCCTTTTCATCGGCAGCGATGCTTGCGTCACCGCGGTTCTGACGCCCGACGAGGTGATGAGCGACGCGCAGTTTGGCGCGCGCCATGCCGACGCGGGCGCGCCGGTGCCGGTGGTGCCGCAATTCGCCCGCACGCCGGGGCAGGCCGGCATGACCGACCTCACCGATACGACCCGGAATACCCTCGGTCGTGCGGGGGTGGATGCAGACCTGATCGCGCGCGTGACCGCCGCGCAGGAAAAGGCGCCGCGCACCGGTCTCGACTGGCCGCCGGAATTCAAGAATTCAAAAAACAAAAGCGAGTTGGGAGAACGTCATGAAGGCAATGGACCGGGACACATACGAACAGTTCCGTGACAATGTCCGCCGCCTCGCGGTGGACAAGGTGGCTCCGCATTCCGCGAAAGTCGATGCGACCCGCAGCCTGCCGGTGGAATCGCTCAAGGCGTTCCGTGACGCCAACCTGATCGGTCTGCCGTTCCCGGAGGAATTCGGCGGACAGGGCGGCGACCTGATGGCGCAGGTCATCTGCATCGAGGAAATCGCGCGCGTCTGCGCGACCTCCGCCGTCAGCCTGTTCACGAGTTGGATCGTGCTCGATCCTTTGGTGCGTTACGGCTCCAAGAAGCTGGTCGAGGAAATCGTATATCCGGTCGCCCGCGCCGAGAAGGTTGCGGCGTGGTGTCTGACCGAGCCGAAAGGCGGCTCCGATCTTGCCGGCGTCACGACCAAGGCCGAGCGCAAGGGCGATAACTGGGTTCTCAACGGCACCAAGCGTTTCATCACCAACGCGACCTGGGCCGACTGGTACATGGTGCTCGCGCGCACCGGCGAAAAGCGCACATTCGGCATTTTTGCCGTGCATCGCGACGATCCGGGCGTCAGCTTCGGCGCCAAGGAAAAGAAGATGGGCATTCGCGGCAGTCCGACCGCGGACGTCATCCTCGACAATGTCACGATCCCGGACTCACGCGTCGTCGGCGACCCGCTGAAGGGCTACGACTACATGACCATCGGCCTGACGAATTCGCGTCCGGTCGTGGCGGCCGAGGCGCTCGGCATCGCGCAGGGCGCGCTCGACGAGGCGGTGAAATACACCAAGGAGCGCCAGCAGTTCGGCCAGCCGATCGCGCGCTTCCAGATGATCCGCGGCATGATCGCCGACATGGCGATCAAGGTGGAGTCCTCGCGAGCCATGCTCTATCGCGCTGTCGAGATGATCGACGCCGATCCGGTGCAGGCCCGCGCCTACGCCTCGATCGCCAAGACGCTGTGCAGCGACACGGCGATGTCGGTGACGACCGACGCCGTGCAGCTCCATGGCGGTTACGGCTATCTCGAGGACTATCCGGTCGAACGCATGATGCGCGACGCCAAGATCACCCAGATCTACGAAGGCACCAATCAGATCCAGCGGCTGATCATCGCCAAGCACGTGTTGCAGGACTGATCGCCATGGCAGCAAACAAGACTGCATCGGTGCTCGACGGCACGCTGGTCATCGACATGAGCGAGGTCTATCAGGCCCCGCTTGCGGCACAGGTGCTGGGCGATTTCGGCGCCAAGGTGGTCAAGGTGGAGCGCCCGGGCGTCGGCGACGTCATGCGCAACATGGACGCCTACGCCAAGGAGCGCGGCCTCGTCAGCTGCTACTTCGCCTCGGCCAACCGCAACAAGGCCTCGATCTGCATCGACGTGAAGACACCGCGCGGCCGAGAGGTGCTGATGCGGCTGGTCGAAAAGGCCGACGTGCTGATCCATAACTACCGGCCCGGCGTCATGGAGCGTCTCGGCCTCGGCTATGACGATCTCGCCAAGGTCAATCGGGGCCTGATCTATGCAGTGGCCACCGGCTTCGGCGAGGACGGCCCGATCGCCAATCGTCCGGCGCAGGACATGATCGCGCAGACGATCAGCGGCATCGCCATGGCCGGCGTGGAGGAGGGCGAGACTCCACGCATCATGGGTTCGGCCGCCGTCGATTTTTCCTCGGGCATGATCCTGGTGCAGGGCATCCTGTTGGCGCTGCTGGAGCGCGTGCGCTCCGGCCGCGGCCAGAAGGTCCACGCCTGTTTGTTCGACACGGCGATGGCGATCCAGAGTGCGGAAGCCGCATCGCTGCTGATGTACGGCTACGAGACCAACTGGCATCGACGAGGACTGAGCTTCGTCGTGCCGACCAAGGACGGCTGGGTCACCATCCTCGGCTTTTTCCGGCCGAACCCGCTGAAACTGTTCTGCGCCGCGCTCGGGCTCGAAGATCTGAGCCAGAAGCCGGAATACGATACGGTCGAGAAGCAGATCGCGCACAAGGACGAACTGTCCGAACTTATGGCGCGCGAGGCGTCGAAGTATACCACCGCCGAATGCCTGGCGCGCTTCGAGGCGCAGGACGTCATCTGCTCCCCAGTCAACCGGTTGCGCGACACCCTCGAGCATCCGCAGGTCGCGCATAATCATATGCTGGTCGATGTCGAGGTGCCGGGGCAGGCGGCGACCCGCCTGATCGGCAGCCCGCTGAAGCTGTCGCGCACCGGCCCGAGCGTGCGCCGCGGCCCGCCGCCGCTTGGCAACGACGCAGCGGAGGTGCTGGCCGATCTCGGTTACTCCGAGACCGATATGCGCGAACTGGCGCAAGCCGGCGCGCTGGGCGCCGATGCCCGCGCCCGCGCGGAGACGGTGTAGCGCCGATGCTGACCGCCGATCGCACGCAATGGACGCTGCCCAACGCGCTCCGCCGTCAGGCGGAGATCGCGCCGGACAGCCTGTTTCTGCAGGTGATCGGCGAGGGCACCGCGACGCGTGGCGAGGCCTATACCGCCGCTCTGCGCATTGCCGGCGCGCTGGCGGAGCTCGGCGTGACGCCGGGGCAGACGGTCGCGGTGATGGCGCCGACCTCCATGCCCGCGGTGATGGCGTGGCTCGGCATCAACATGGCTGGCGCCGTCGAGGTCAATATCAACGGTGCCTACAAGGGCCAGACGCTCGAACACGCGCTGCGAACGGCCGAGACCGCGACGATCTTTATCGAGCACCGGCATCTCGCGGACCTTGCCGCCGTGGAAGCCGCGTTGCCGGATCTCAAGCGCGCGATCGTCTTTCGGCTCGCCGATGCGCCGGACACGCCTGCGCCGATCTTCAAGCGCATCGATATTATCGATTATCGCGACGTCGCGGCTCACGCGCCGCTCGAGGCGCTGCCGCCGGTCGCCTATACCGATATCGCGTCGATGATCTACACGTCGGGCACGTCCGGCCCCGCCAAGGCCGTGCGCATGCCGCATGCGCAGATCTATTTCCTGGCGATGCGGACCGTGGCCAATCTGCGGGCCCGGCCGAGCGACGTCTTCTATTGCTTCCATCCGCTGTTTCATATGGCCGGCAAGTTCATGGGCATCTTTGCCATGCTGCTGGCCGGCGGCAGCATCGTGCTCGATCGCAGTTTCCGACCGGAAACATGGGTGTCGCGCATCCGCGAATTCGGCGCGACCGTCGGCCTCGCCCACGGGCCGATGCTGGAAATGATCCACGCCCAGCCGCCGCAGCCGGACGATGCCGAGCACAATCTCAAGCGCATGATCATGGTGCCGTTTCCGCGCGGCATCGCCGCCGCCTTCGAGCAACGCTTCGGCCTGCGCGGCATCGAAGTGTGGGGCATGACCGAGATCAACGCCGTGACCTGGTGCGCGCTCGACGAGCCGCTGCGGCCGGGCTCGTGCGGGCGGGTTGAATCCGAATGGTACGACTTCCGCGTCGTCGATCCCGATACCGACGAAGAGCTGCCGACCGGCCTGGTCGGCGAGTTCGTCGTACGCCCCAAGCTGCCGTGGATCATCATGCAGGGCTATCACGGCATGCCGGAAAAGACTGTGCAGGCTTGGCGTAATCTCTGGTTCCACACCGGCGACAGCGGCTATGTCGACGAGGACGGCTACGTCTACTTCGTCGATCGCCTCGGCGATCGCATTCGTCGCCGCGCCGAGAACATATCGTCCTATGACATCGAAACCGCCGCCATGACGCATGCCGGCATTGCCGAATGCGCCGCCATCGGCGTGCCGTCCGAATTCGACGCCGACGACGACATCATGCTGTGCGTCGTGCGCAAGCCGGGTGTGTCACTTGAGGCGCCTGATCTGATGGCGCATCTGATGCCTCGCCTGCCGCATTACATGATGCCGCGTTACGTTGCGTTGCTCGATGCGCTGCCGCGCACGCCGACCAACAAGGTGCAGAAGGCGAAATTGCGCGGGCTCCCGCGCGACGCCTCGATCTGGGACCGCAAGGCCGCCGGCCTTTCTTTGCGCGATCTGGCCCAACAGGCCACGCGCTGATGACACAACGACAGAACACCCAAGGAGAGTTGAATGTCCGCGACCTATGACAAGCTGAAGATGCTGATCGACGGCGAATGGATCGAGGCCGGCTCGCGCCAGACGCAAGCCGTGGTCAATCCGGCGACCGGCGAGCGCATCGGCGACCTGCCGCTGGCGTCGAAGCCCGATCTCGACCGCGCGCTGGAGACCGCCGAGAAGGGCCACGCCGTCTGGCGCAAGACCTCGCCCTATGACCGCAGCAAGGTGCTGCGCAAGGCTGCCGACCTGATGCGCGAGCGCGCCGATCACATCGCCGCCCAGCTCACGATGGAAGAGGGCAAGACCATCGGCGAATCCAAGATCGAAGTGCTGGCCTCCGCCGACACCTTCGACTGGTATGCCGAGGAGGGCCGCCGCGCCTATGGCCGCATCGTGCCGACGCGCGTGCCCGGCCAGCGGCATTATGTGACCAAGGAGCCGGTCGGCGTCGTCGCCGCTTTCACGCCGTGGAATTTTCCGGCGCTGACGCCGGCGCGCAAGATCGCCGGGGCGCTGGGTGCGGGTTGCGCCTGCATCATCAAGCCGGCGGAAGAGACGCCGTCGACCGCACTGGCGCTCGCCAAGGCGCTGATGGATGCTGGGCTGCCAAAAGGCGTGCTCAACGTCGTGTTCGGCGTTCCGGCCGAGGTGTCGGCCTATCTGATCGCGTCGCCGGTGGTGCGCAAGATTTCGTTCACCGGCTCGACGGCGATCGGCAAGCACCTCGTCAAGCTCGCCGCCGACGGCATGAAGCGCACCACCATGGAGCTCGGCGGCCATGCGCCGGTCATCGTGTTCGACGACGTCGATCCGGTGAAGGTGGCGTCCGCCTGCGTGCCGTTCAAGTTCCGCAACGCCGGTCAGGTCTGCATCTCGCCGACGCGCTTCTATGTGCATGACAAGATCTATGACAAGTTCGTCGACTCCTTCGTCGAACAGGCCAAGGCGCTCAAGCTCGGCAACGGTCTCGATTCCGACAGCAAGATGGGGCCGCTGGCTAACGGCCGCCGCGTAGAGGCGATGGAACGCTTGGTTGCCGACGCCAAACAGAACGGCGCCAATCTGCGCGCGGGCGGCGAGCGCGCCGCCAATGCCGGCAATTTCTGGCAGCCGACTGTCATTGGCGAGGTGCCGAACAGCGCCAAGGTGATGAACGAGGAGCCGTTCGGCGCCCTCGCCATCATCAACCGCTTCAATGCGTTCGATGACATGATCGCGCAGGCGAACCGGCTGCCTTACGGCCTCGCCGCCTATGCATTCACCGAGTCGAACCGCAATGCCTATGCCGTGAGCGAGGCGCTGGAGAGCGGCATGGTCGGCGTCAATAATTTCATGATCTCGATGCCCGAGGCGCCGTTCGGCGGCGTCAAGGATAGCGGTCATGGTTCGGAAGGCGGCATTGAAGGGCTCGACGCTTACCTGTCGACCAAGCTCGTCAGCCACATGTAACGGGCTCGTGCCCATCAGAAAAGGCCGGCGCGCAGCCGGAACGATCATGAGTGGACACTATACGGTCGCTGACCTGGTCGCCGACTTTTTGCAACGCTGCAACGTCACCACGGCGTTCGGCATCGTGTCGGTGCACAACATCCCGATGCTCGACTCCATCAAGAACCGCAACGCCATCCGCTTTGTGATGACGCGCGGCGAGATGGGCGGCGCCCACATGGCCGATGCCTATGCGCGGGCCACCGGTTCGCTCAGCGCGCTGTTCACCAGCACCGGGCCCGGCGCCGCCAGCGCCGTGCCGGGCCTGGTGGAGGCGCGCTTTGCCGGTTCGCGGGTGCTGCACATCACCGGTCAAACCGCGACCAAATTCGTCGATCGCGGCATGGGCACGGTGCACGATGTGGCGGATCAGCTCGGCATGCTGCGCTCGGTCGGCAAGTCGGCCTACCGCATCCGTTCGGCGCAGGAGGCGCTGGGGGTGCTCACCAAGGCGGCGGTCGATGCGCTATCGGCGCCGTGCGGACCGGTGTCGATCGAGATTCCGATCGACATCCAGCGCGCGCCGCTTGAACGGCCGGCGGCGCTCGACAATTTTGCGCTGCCGTTGCCGGAGCCGCTCGCGCCGGCGTCCGCCGACCTCAAGCGGCTGGCCGACGCGGTGCTCGCGGCCAGGCGGCCGATGCTGTGGCTCGGCAATGGCGCCAAGGACGCGGGCGCCGCGGCCTTGAAGTTGCTCGATGCCGGCTTCCGCACGGTGTGCAGCTGGAACGGGCGCGGCATCGTCAGCGAAGACGACGAGCGCAACTTGGGAACGCTGAGTGGCCTCGGCCAGCCCAAGGTGCAGGCCTTCTATGAAACCGTGGATCTGATGATCGTCGCCGGCTCGCGGCTGCGCGGCCATGAAACCTACGACTTCACCGTCAAGCTGCCGGCCAATCTCATCCAGATCGATATCGACGCGCAGGCCAATGGCCGCACCTATCCGGTGAAGGATTTCGTGCGCGGCGACAGCGCCGCGACCTTGTCAGCGCTGGCCGATCTGGTCGCCGGCAAGATGAAGGTCGATCCGGCTTTCGCCGGCGATTTCGCCAAGGTCCGGCAGACCGCGCGCGATGACTACAAGGCCGGGCTCGGTCCTTACGCGAGCTTCCCCGAGCAGGTGCGCGCGGCGATGCCGAAAGGCGCGCTCTGGGTGCGCGATATCACCATCGCCAATTCGAGCTGGGGCAACCGGCTGATGCCGGTCTACTCACCGAACGAGAACATCTATCCGGTCGGCGCCGGCATTGGGCTGGGTCTATCGCTCGGCATCGGCGCCGCGGTGGCCGGCGGCAAGGAGCGCAAGACCGTGGTGCTGAGCGGCGACGGCGGCTTCGCGCTCAACATCGGCGAGCTCTGGACGGCGGTGCAGGAGAAGCTCGACATCGTCGTCATCGTCATGAACGACAAGGGCTACGGCGTCATCCGGCAGATTCAGGACGCGCAGGCCGGCGGCCGTCACAGCTATGACGATCTGCTGGTACCGGACCTCGAAGGCGTCGCCAAACTGGCCGGCATCGGCTTCTGGCGGCTGACGCGCGCGGAAGACCTCAAGGACACTCTGAGCAAGGCGATCGACCGCGCCGGGCCCTCGATCATCGAGGTGGATGTCGGCGCCATCGGTCCCATTCCGCCATACTATCCCTACGACCAGAAGCCGAAGGCCGCCTGACCGGCGGCCGGAGAAGATTGCAAGGCACAGTCATGAATTCAATGCTGACTCAGCAGCAGCAGGACGTCCGCGATCTGGCGGAACGCATCTGCGCCGATTTCCCCGACGAATACTGGGCGAAGAAAGACGAGACCGCGGAATTTCCCGAGGACTTCTATCGCGCGGTGGCCGATGCCGGTCTGCTCGGCATTGCCATGCCCGAGGAATATGGCGGCTCCGGCCTCGGCATCTCCGAAGCCGCGGTGCTGGTGCAGACGATTTCGCAATCGGGCGCCTGCATGAGCGGCGCGTCGTCGATCCACATGAACATCTTCGGCCTCAATCCGGTCGTGGTCTTCGGCACCGACGAGCAGAAGAAGCGCATGCTGCCGCCGCTGATCCGCGGCGAGCACAAGGCCTGTTTTGCGGTGACCGAGCCGGATGCCGGCCTCAACACCGCGAAGATCAGGACCAAAGCCGAGCGCAAGGGCGATCACTATCTTATCTCGGGTCAGAAGATCTGGATCTCGACCGCGCGCGTCGCCAACAAAGTGCTCATCCTCGCGCGCACGACGCCTTACGAGGACGTCAAGCGCAAGACCGACGGCATGAGCCTGTTCTACACCGATCTCGACCGCGCCCATGTCGAGGTGCGCACCATTCATAAAATGGGCCGCCACGGCGTCGACTCGAATATGCTGTTCATCGACGGCCTGAAGGTGCCGGTCGAGGATCGCATCGGCCCCGAAGGCGAGGGCTTCAAGATGATCCTGCACGGGCTCAATCCCGAGCGCATCCTCATCGCCGCCGAGGCGGTCGGTATCGGCCGCGCGGCGCTTCGCCGGGCGTCGGCCTATGCGAACGAGCGCGTCGTGTTCGACCGCAAGATCGGCATGAACCAGGGCGTCGCCCATCCGCTGGCGAAAAGCTGGATGCAGGTCGAGGCCGCCAACCTGATGGTGATGCGGGCGGCGCAGCTTTACGACAGCCAACAGGAATGCGGGCTGGAAGCCAACAGCGCCAAATATCTCGCTGCCGAGGCGGCCTGCGAGGCATGCCAGATGGCTATCCTCACCCACGGTGGCATGGGCTATTCTGCCGAGTACCACGTCGAGCGATACTTGCGGGAATCCTTCATCCCGCGTATCGCGCCGGTCAGTCCGCAGATGATCCTGAATTTCGTTGCTGAGAAAGCGCTCGGTCTGCCGAAGTCCTACTAAACAAGGAATACGCTCAATGTTGTCGCCGGGCGCCCTCAACGGCATACGCGTTCTCGACATGACCCGCGTTCTCGGCGGTCCGTACTGTACGCAGATTCTCGCCGATCACGGGGCCGACGTACTCAAGATCGAACCGCCGGGAGGCGACGAGACGCGCGGCTGGGGCCCGCCCTTCAGCGAAGGGACGGCAGCTTATTACATCGGCGTCAACCGCAACAAGCGCAGCCGCGTGCTCGACCTGACGACGCCGGACGACCGCGCCGTGCTGATGGAGCTGCTCGCCGACGCCGACATCGTCGTGGAGAATTTCAAGCCGGGCACGCTGGAGAAGTGGGACCTCGGCTATAAGGACGTGCTGTCGGTGAAATTTCCGAAGCTCATCCATTGTTGCGTTTCCGGTTTCGGTCCAGACGGGCCGATGGGGCAGATGCCGGGCTATGACGCCGCAATCCAGGCGGCGGCAGGGCTGATGAGCATCAACGGCGACCCGTCCGGCGAGCCGACGCGCATCGGTGTGCCGGTGGTCGATCTGGTGACGGGCCTCAACGCCACCGTTGCTATTTTGCTCGCGCTGCACGAACGCAAGGTGAGCGGGCGTGGCCAGTCGCTCGACGTATCGCTCTATGACTGCGCCGTGTCGGTGCTGCATCCCTATACGGCGAACTATCTCTATTCGGGCAAGGTGCCGAAGCAGACCGGCAATGCACATCCCAATATCTGTCCTTACGACAGCTACAAGACGGCGACGCGACCGATCTTCCTTGCCGTCGGCAATGACGGTCAGTTCCGCAAGCTGGTGAGTTATCTCGGCAAGCCGGCGCTAGCCGACGAGCCGCGCTTCAAGACCAACGCCGACCGGCTGGCCGCGCGCGACGCGCTCAAGGCTGAGCTCGAGGCACTGATGGCGGATAAAGATGGTTCGCAACTGGCCGACGAGCTGATCAAGGCCGGCGTGCCGTGCGGGCCGGTGCGCACCATCGATCAGGTCCTCGACCATCCGCATACCATTCATCGCGAGATGGTCGTGGAAATCGACGGCTATCGCGGGATCGGAAGTCCGATCAAGATGAGCCGCAGCAAACCGGCCTATCGCACGAAGCCGCCGAAGCTTGGCGAGCACGACGGCCAAGGCTGGGCGAAGGGTCCCCAGCGCTGATGGATGCGCCCGGCGGTCTGGCCCAAAGGCTTTACGACATCACCCGTGGGGGCGGCAGGGTCAAAGCCTCGTCCCTGACCCCGCCCGCCGACCTTGAGGAGGCCATGGCGGTGCAGGCCGAACTCTGCGCGCTGCTGGGCGGCGACGTGAAGGGCTGGAAGGTGGCGCTAACGCCGGCGGGCCCGGTCGGGGCGCGGCTGTTGACAACCGAGGTTCCGGCGGCGGCCGGGATGCAAGCGGACTTCTTCGAGGTCGAGTTGGCTTATCGGCTGGCCGACGACCTGCCCTGGCGCGAAAGGCCATGGTCGCGCGAGGAAGTGGTCGAGCGCATCGGATCGGTCCATCTGGGCATCGAACTCGTCGCGCAGCGCTTTTCGGAAGGCTTCAAGGTGCCGTTTCCGCTGCTGCTGGCGGACCGCCTGACCAATGAAGATTACATCGTCGGTGCGCCGCTTCCGGCCTCATTTATCGGGCTTGACGACGCCGGATCGATTCCGCTCACAGTCCAGCGAAACGGCGTGCCCCTCTATGACGGACCCGCCAAACACGCCAATGGCGATCCGCTGGCGCCCCTGGTGGGCTATGCGAACGCCGGCGGATTCATGACCGAAGGTCTGAAACGCGGTCAGATCGTCACGACCGGCACCCTCTCCCCCCTCCTCCCGGTCGAGGGTTTGGATGAAATTTCAGTCCGACTTGCGGATAAGAGCTTGGACTTCAAGGTAAGTCGTCGGGTCTGAGTGTAGGAGGCCATTTCTGCTGGTTTGGGGGCCGGTGAGAGCCAAACGCGCACTCCCGAAAAACCTTTCGTAAGAGGCGGAAATTGAAGGGGCTGCGCCCTGACTACCATTCGCCGATACCGTACCGCCGCCACCGACGGTTTCGAGGTGCTTTTTCCGCTGCTGCATCGCTGCGGCTGGTCGCGCATCTTAGGGAGATCTTTGCGTTCCGGAACTAACCCGTCCTATTCATCAGAGCGGTAGTCGGGTTGCTGGGCGGCGGCTTTGTTCGCCGTCATTGCCCAGTGAGACAATTTGAGGGTGTTCACGGCGGGAGGATTTCTGGATCATCGAGCTGATCGCGGAGCGAAGATGCGACAGAAATCCGGGGGGCAGAGAAGGATTAGGCGCAGCAGGTGCTGAAGGATATCCGGCGGCAGACGCGTCGGCATGCGGGCCCGGAGAGGACGCTTTCGCCTGAGCCGGCCGCGCGAGCGGATGCGCGGCAACTACGGCGTCGATTTCCGCCCGGTCGAGATAGCCGGTCTCGAACAGTGCCGTCGCCAGTGCCTCCAGCGTTGGCCGGTTGGCCACCATCAGGTCTCGCGCCTTTGCATAGGCGTCATCGAGCGTTGCCTGGACGGCATCATGGAGGTCGCGCCGGAGGATAAGGTCGCGGGCGCTGTCGGTCGGGAGCCTCACGAGACCCGACCGGCCGAGCCCGAGCACTGTTTCGAGATCGATCGCCAACTTGGTCGCAAGGCCGAGGTCGCTGCGCTCGGAGCCGCCTGCGCCGGCGGTGCATTCGCAGAAGACGAGTTCTTCGGCGGCCCGGCCGGCCAGCAGCATGACGATGTGATTTTCCACATGCGCGCGGGTTTCCGCCCGCAGCTCGGTGTCCACGCTCCGGGCGATGCCGCCATCGGCATTGATCGACAACGCGACGGGCTCACGCTGGCCAAGCGCCAGCATGGCGACGGCGTGGCCCGCTTCGTGAGTTGCGAGGCGGCGGCGCAGGTCAGGCGGCAGGTCGGGCTCGCCGCCCCGAACGGCCTCGATGAGGTGGGCGACGGTCAAGGCGGCGCCGGCGCGGCGGGCGGCACTTCTTGCCTCGCGGACGAAGCGCTCGACGTCGGCGCCGGTCTTGCCGCGTGCGGCGACGGCGGGTGCGCGCAAGTCGGCTCCTTGCAGATCGTGCCCCAGGTGAGTGCGGAAGATGCCGATGAGCGCCGTCACGTCGGGCAGGGGGATGTCGATGCGGCGATCGAGGCGCCCCGAGCGGACGAGGGCGGGATCGAGCCGTGACGGATCGTTGCAGGCGGCGATGACGACGACGCCTTCCCGCCGCTCGTAGCCATCCAGGCATTCGAGCAGCGTGTTGGTGATGGCGGTCCACCAGTCGTCGCTTTTGCCGGCCCTTCCACGGGTCGGGATACTGTCGATCTCGTCGATGAACAGGATGGACGGGGCATTGAGCTGCGCTTCTGAGAAGGCGTTGCGGATCGCTTGCGTTACATGCCCTAGATGCCCGTCCCGGTGCGCCTGCCACTGACTGTAGCTGGTGGCGGTGAAGTGCACGTTCGCCTCGCGCGCCAGCGCCCGGGCGAAGCTCGTCTTGCCGGTGCCGGGGGCGCCGGTAAGCACACAGCCCCGGTCGACCTCGGCCCAGTCGAGATGGCCTGCCTCATACGCCCTCAGATCGGCGGCTACGCTCAGGCCCCAGTCCTTGGCTGGCCCGAGGCCCGCCAGATCGGCGAGGCGAGGGCCGCCCGACAACCCTGTCTGTTCGACCTCCACCAGTCGCTTCAGCCGGGAGTGGGAGACTTCGGCGCCGAGGTCGGCCCGTACCGCGAGCTTGAGGTCGGCGAGTGTCACCCCGGCGGCCAGGCCGGCGTCAATCATGCCGGGGCGCCGCCCTGTCACGGTCTCGATGACTGCCGCCAACGCCTCAGGGTCGAGCGGCGGAATGGAGATCCGCCGGTCGGCCAGGCGCAGAATAGCGGGCGGCGCGTAGCGGTCCGGATCCGACGCCACAACAAGGATGGCGCAGCGACGCTGTACGGCGCGGGCGATCATCTCCTCATCGCTGTGCTTGTGCTTGGAGTCGGCGGCCTGTTTGAACATTGCCACGGTTCCCGGCGCAACGATGACGTTACTGTGGAGGTCGGACCGACCCATCGTTCGCATGGTGCCAATCACATGCTGGCTTACGATGGCGGCAACGGGCTCGGTCCATGCCGGGTCCGGGACCTCGACGATGGTTACCTTGTCCGGATCCTGAAGCTCGGCGAGTCCGGCACGATCGGCCTCGAAGGCCCGCCCGACGACGACCGCGGCGAGAACCTCTTCGAGACTGGGACCCGCATGCGCAGCCGCCGCTGACGGTTCGGTTTCGTCGTCGATACGGAGCGCCAACTGCTCCGGACGATCGTCGGCCCGATCCTCACCGCCGCGCGACGGCAGACTGGCGCGGCGCACGGCGTCAATCAGAACCTCGGCGATTGGACGGGGCGATGCGGCGAGGCGCCGCGACGCCGTCGAGACGGTGGATGCCATCGTCATGAGCCGACCTCCACCACCAGACTTCCATTGAAGTCGGCATTCTCCTGGCCATAGCCGTGCGGGTTGCACAGGACCCGTGTGGCGCCGACCAGGTAGTCGAAGGAAGCGTGCACATGGCCGTGTATCCAGAGATCGGGCTGGGCGGTCTCGATCACCGAAGCGAGATCCGAGACGTAGGCCGCTGACAGCACGTCATTGGCATAGCGCGGATGCAGCGAGCCGACATGCGGCGCGTGGTGCGTGACGACGATCGTCGGACCTTCGAACGCCTCGGCAAGCGTCTTCTCGATGTACTTGCGCGAGGTGCGGTGCAGGAGGAGAGCTTCCTGCGGCCCGAAGCGCTGCCATGGCTGTTTGCTCCAGGAGATGCGGCGGTGATCGTTGAGGCCGCTGGAGGCGGCCACCATGGCGCGGCCGAGATTGGCCTCGCCGAACAGGGCGTAGTCGGTCCACAAGGTCGCGCCGATAAAGCGAACGCCACCAATAACGATGCTGTCATTCTCCAGAAAATGTACGCCATAGAGGGGCGCTACCTCACGGGCGCGCGCCAGTTCCTCGTGGAAGCTGCGCCGGTAGTACTCATGATTGCCCATCACCATGACGATCGGGATCTGCATCGGCACGAATAAGCGCAGATGCATGAACGCGTTCTCGGCGCCCTGGGCCGTGTCGCCGGCCACCACGACGGCATCGACGTCCGGCGGGACGACGACGGGCCTCGGCGTGCGGACATCCGCATGGAGATCGCTGAAGATCTGGATCTTCATGATGCCCTCCGACGACGTGCGGTTGCCGCCCTCGCTCCCCGGGCGCCCCGGCGCAGATGGATGAGCACGACCGCCGCCGTCAGCGAGCCGTTGAGGGTAGCGAGCAAGAGCAGCGAGCCCGCCCAGTCGACGAGCCAGGCGGGGGCGCCGGCATCGGCGTAGACGTGCAGCCCGATCCTGACGGCGACGGCCTCGTCGCCGGCAATCGCGGCGGGCGCATCCGGATAGGCCAGCACCCAGATCTGGCGCAGCGCCTCGCGCAGCGCGACTGTGTCATAGGAGGCGTGATCATCCCCCCGCCACCATTGCAGCGGGGAGACGTTCTGTTTGCGGGGCGCGGCGCGCTTCATTGGGCGCGCCGGCGCCGTCGATCGCTTCTTCGCCATGGTGTTCTCTCCCATGGCTCAGGCGTCGAACATCAGCGGCCGCGCCGCGTTGAGCGGCCGCCATTTGTCCGAAGCCACGTGAGCGCCGCACAAAACCTTGGCGGCGATGGCGCGAGACGGGAAGGCGACCGCGATGCGCAGGCGATAACGATCGCGGCCAGCACCGCAGTCGTCGAAGGCCTGCGCCTCGATCAGCCTGTCGCGCCTGGCCTTGGTGCGATCGTTGGCGCTGCCATTCGTCATCAGCCGCATCTCGGAACCGGCCGCCACCACGAAGCGATCTCGATAATCGTAGCCGCGCGCCCAGAGATCGCTGTAGGCAAGCTCCAACTCCTCGACGCCAATCGGCGTCGTGCTGACGCCGATCTCCATCGGACCCCCATCGTCATCTTCTTCGCTGGTCTCACCGGCAACCGGCTCCGGCGCAGCCAGTGGGGTAGCGTTCGTCACTGTGCTGACGTTCGCTTCCACCTTCGCCGCCGCCGTCACCATCGGCGGGACCGGGGCGGGGCTGAGGAACCGGCAGCCCGCGTCAAACAACAAGGGCAGGACGTCGACGAGCATCTTGTCGACGGTCGCGGCGCGCCCCTGACTGATCTTCGCCGTGCATGCGCTTGTGCTGTTGATGAGGCGGGCGCTGCCGGCCTGTTCAACGAGTTCGATGAGCCGGCGCTGCAGGTGCACGGCGTCGTTCTTGTCGATGCGGCGGCCGTCGGCGTCGTAGAGGACGTAAACCTCGGTCGCGAAGGCCTTGTCCACGTCGGCGGCATGTTCCTGCAGCCGCCGGCCGAGCCTGCCGGTCTCGCCGATATAGGCGGCGTGCAGGCAGTCCGTGGGCGACATGCCGACGAGGATATAGGCGCCGGGCGCGTCGAGCGCCCCGCCGGCGATCACCGTGGCGATGTCGGTGAAGCCGAAGACGCGGACGCACAGGGCGCTGGCGTCGTCGGTGATCAGGCGCGGGCCGCCGAGGCCCGCGCCGTCGCGCGTGATGGTCGTCGTCATTCGCCGCGACGGGGCGGCGGATAGGGTGGTGCTCGTCATGTGATGATCCCTTGTCTGCTGGGGATCGGCTCCGGACGCGCATGTCGCTTCGTTCCGCGCGGCGGTCATGAAGGACCGCTGCCGGTGAAAACCGCAGGCAACCGCGAGGGATCGCCGTGCCCCAAAGGGGCGCGGCGGCGCCGAATGCCGAAATCCGCGTGTCTGGTTTAGCTAGACGGCGAACCGCGACGCGAAGTGCGCGGCGGCGACCCCCGACCTGCCGGAGCAGGAGGGCCAGAGCGTCAGCGGAAAGGGATCGGGACGGACCGCCGAATCGGCGGTAGAAATGGCCTCAGCCATGGTCGACTCTCCAGTAGTTGACTGTGGTCAGGCCGTCGTTGGGTGTTACCAGCACCCGGCGGCGGCCGCCTGCGGTTTAGACCGGTGATGATCCCGCGGCACGGACAATCTAGAGCTGCCAGCGGGAAATTGGAGCTGGCGCAGGAAAGTTTTTGAGCGACAGCGTTAATGAAAGCGAGCTGAACTCGGGAGGTTTGCTCGTCAAAACAAGCTTCGCATTTCGAAGACCATACCGTGTCAATATTGCGTAGACCGGTGACGCGGCGAAGCGGCTATTGGCGTGCGTGCCCATCAATCGATTAGATTAGCGCTTTCGGCGCAATTGCATTTGTCCAGAGACGTAGTGTCGTCACGAGGGCTAGGCTCTTGAAGGTCGGAACGTGTCGCCGCAGCCGATCTTGGCCTACGACGCATTCGTATGAGAGCGAAGATGCGGTTCGATCGTTAGAGCGGCGAAAGCACAGCCTTACGGCCAAAGCATGAAATATGCATTCTAAAGGCCCTGCGCGGGAGAGACGCACGTTGAAGTGCGCCTCTCTTCGCAGCAAGCCGGGAACGTCAGAAGTCGAATGCAGCCGACAGGATGTAGGTTCGTGGAGAGCCGACCGTCGCAAAGGTTCTGGTCGTGATCCAGTAGTTCTCGTCGAAGAGATTCTGGATGCTGGCCCGCAGGGTCACTGGCCGGCCGTTGAGCTTGGTCTCGTAACGGACGCCAGCATCGACCCCGGGGCCATGCTGGGAACGTCACGGTATTCGCGATCGTCAGATACGCTTCCGACGTGTAGATCAGGCGTCCATTCAGAGAAAGCTCGCTAACCCGCGGTGTGTCTCAGTCGAGGCCTGCGGCCGCCCGGTGTCGCGGCACCCTGGCGGCGTCTTGGCCTATCTCCGCAGTGTGGATCGACTTCGCGAGTCGCCGTATCAAAACCGGCGCGCCGAACATCCGGATCGTCTGTCTGGCTTATATGCTCGATTTGTCGATAGTACGTCTGTACGACTATCCCTGAACCCAAGACCGGAGCCATAAACTTTCTATGGTCGCCGACTTGGATTGTGGAAACGATCATCAGCGGTGCTCTGGGGGCATGAACTCATGCGGCGGGTTACGACGGCTCTAGTTGCGTTTCTTTGTCTCGGCCTCGGTATCTGCATCGGTCTGGGCGTCAACGCCGAAGATAAAGGCACGCAAGACAACAGCCCCCAGGATGCGTCGGCGCAACTCGTCGACACGTTCGAAAACGTCTGCCTGGAAACGTTGCCGCTTCTCGTCGGCGCGGTCGAGCGGCTAAAGAAGCTGGGGTTCGAACTGACGCCTGCCGGTGACGATGGCATGTACGAACTATGGAGCGAGAAGTTGGGCCTGGGTGGCCATCTGCATCTGGCCAAGGGAGAGCGGAAGCCGAGTTGCGGCTTCTTGACTGAAAACGTCACCCGGCAGGAAGTCGGGCCGCTGGTCGAAGCCGTCCTTGTAAAATGGCTCGGCACAGCTCCGGAGCGCTGGAAAATCGGCGATCCGCATGCCATCGGGTGGCAGGTCCCGGCGGGCGGAAACACCCTCAACATCAGCGTTGCCACAAGCTTGAGCGACGATCCGGCCAAGGGCGCCAGCGTGACCGTTGAAGAAGTGGACCGCCAGTAAACTCCCAAACGTATCTTGACCTCGCGCACGCGACCGGTTCGCGCTTGGGACGCAATGAGTTGCAGCCTGCGGCTTACGCGGCTCGCTCGTTCAGACCAGGCGTCGAGTGCCGTGACATTTCGTCGCAATCGTCCGGTTGTTCTATCGTCGCGTCCGAGCGACCCCTCTACAGTGTTCCATACACATCGGGGGGGCTAGCTATGACCAATAACTTGAGCCCGGGGGTTGCTACGCGCGCGTCGAATTTGAGCACGGCGACTGTGGTGGCCCTGGCCATGCTGACAATGGCCACAGCCGTCACGCCGTCTGCGGCTCAGCAGCCGGACCCCGCTGCAGCGGCGGCGGCAGCGCACAAGGCGAAGTGCGATCCGCAGGTGGCGGCAGTACGGGCTCTCGAGGCTCAGGATAAGGAGGCATTAAGTCGGGCACAAGCCGCACATAAACGCTTCAACGATACGGCCGGGCGATACGATCAGACCTATACTGCCTATGTGAAGTTCCGTGATTCCGGCGATCATCTGCGTGCCTGGCAGATGGTTCCTACAATAGATGGGCTCTGGGCGAGGTTGAGGCCCCTCAACGAGGAGCTCATTGCCGCCCGCAGCGCCAGAGCGAGCATTACGCGGCAACTTTGCGCTGGCATATCCCGCGGGACCGCGGATGGTTGTTTTACTTCCAATGGAAGTTGTACCGAGAGCCTCCAAAAGCAAATAACCACAATCGGCAATTCCAGCAGTCGTCGTGCGCGCCTAGCCGGCACCTGGAAGACCGCGGCCGACGAGAAGCTCAACCCGGCCAATGCCGCCAAGGGCTGCCCGATCGCCAAGACGATCGCGCCCAGCGCGACGGTGACCTTTGTGTCCGGCCGAGTCTTCGTTACACGCGGCGTGCGGACCTTGCCCGCCGCGACTGGCATGACGGTTCATCCCGGCGATGTGGTTGCGGTGGAGGAGGGCAGCCAGGCGTCGCTCAACCTCTTCAACGGCGGCATCATGAAGATCTCGGAGAAGACCAAGTTCGAAATTCCGAATCCAGTTACGGCGCCGCCGCCGCCGGGAATATCGGCGAACTTGTGGGCCAAGGCCAAGCAGCTCATCCAGGGCGAAAGCTTCGAAATTAAAACACCGACGGCATGCACCGGATCTCGCGGCTAAGGAATCTCCACATGAACATTGCAATGACGGCGATGCGCTGCGCCTTCATGGCGTCGGCCATGCTCGCTGCTGGTGCCTTCGTCCCTCTCCCGAGCGAGGCGAGCGAGCGCGAAACCACGCCTATTTCGGTGCCCGAGGCGCGCGCGCTGATGGGTTATCCGCCGTCGGCGGTGAACATGACACTTGCCGGGCTCGAAGGTCTCAAGGTGGCGATACTGGACAACGGTTTTACCGGGATTGAAGAATGGCTCAAGGCCAATCCGAAAGAAGCCAAGATTACGAAAGTCATCAAGCTCAAGCCCGGCAACACCGGCACCCACGGGTTCAAAGTGTACCGCACCGCCCGGCAGGTCCTTGGGGATGCCGAAATTTACATCTATGACCGCCTGCCTTTTGAGGGGAAAGAGGACGAATTGATTGCCGATATGAAGGCGCGTGGCATCCAGATCGTCAATGCGAGCTTCGGCACACGCCTGTTTCCTGTCAATCGCAACACACCGGCGGTAGAACGACAACTTGCCGGATTTCACCGCGCGGTGCGCAAAGAAGAACTGTTCATATTCTTCTCCGCCGGCAACGCAGGCGCGTTTGTGCATGACTTCGAAGCCAAAGCCCAAGGCTTCACCTACACAATCCCGGACCTGATGGTTCCGCGCCCAGACGGCAAGAGCAAAGTCCCCGACACTCTCCGGCTCATGCCGAGCGACGGCCGCATAAAACTTTCGATCTACTGGGACCGGGAAGCCTATCCGGCCCCGCCGTTCGCAATCCAGGTCAGCCCGAAGGATGGCGGGTCGCTGGCTTACGTGGAAGGTGACGACAAAAACCAGCGGCTCTGGGTTTTCGACAAGAGCGGCAACAAGACAGAAAAAGTGACTCGGCTGAACGGCTTCGGCTATCTCGAACTCGATCTGACCAACCTGCCGGATGAAGAGGTTCATCTCATTCTGCGCCGGCTCGCCAGGGATGCCCCGCAGACCCCCATGCGGCTATACATTCACCAAGGGCACGTCGCAGGCCGTCTGAACGGCCGGGAAAGTGCCAATCTTGGTTCGGTTGCGGAAAACCCATTCATTGTCACAGTCGGAGCAATCTCTCGCAGCCGGGACGGCAAGGCTGCGCCGAGCCCGTTCTCGGGGTGGGGCACGACCCGGGAGGGCGGAATCATCCCGCACATTCACGGCCCCGGCCAGATCAACCTCGACGGCGAAGTCCTTAACGGCACCTCCCTCTCTACCCCTTTTGTGGCGGCGATGCTGATCACAGCGAACGGCTATAATCCGAAGAACATCCTGGAGCGGGTCTCCGACCACAGCCGGCTGAGCCCGTCGGTGCCGGCCGAAGAGCGTTCGCGCTGGGGCATTCCGGACATGACCAAGCTGTTTCCAGCGAACCTGCGCCCTAACCTCGGGCCGACAAAGGTCGAAGACTGGTCGCATCGCCTCGACGACAAAGGTCTGCACGTCAGCAACACCTTCACGCGCTGCTGCATGGAGGGCATGACCTACAATCCGGTGATCGAGCTCTACCGCCTGCGCGACGCCGGCGGAGGAAAGACCGCCGCGGAACGCGTCGTCGATCCGGCCACCAAGCGCGTGGTTCATGTCCTGCTGACAAAACAGACCAACGGTAAGAACATCGAGAAGGAGCCCCTTTCCTTCACCATTCCGAAGGCCGCCCTGCCGACTGAGCCCGGGCGCTACCAGCTTCGTTTCGGCTTCTTCATGAAGGCATGGCGGAACACCGTTCCGCACCGGCCGCATGAAGGGGGCACTTATGAGTTTTCATTGAACTGAGAGCGTCCGGCCGGAATGGCGGAAAGGATTTCGCCATGCGGACTGTGCGGGAGTTTATGCAAGAACCAGATCCGGGTTCGGCCACGGAGAGTTGAATCAAAAAAGGCATGATTGGGCTCCCGGTGAATGACCGATGAGAAAGTCGATACGGGTGATGCTAGCCGCCGTGCTGCTCGCGGCAACAGTTTCAGTGACCGCGCTCGCGCAGCCGGCCGCGACGCTGCACGAGGCGATCCGCAAGCACGATGTCGGCCGGGTGACCGACCTGCTGCGGGCCGGCGCCGCTGCCGATCCGGCCCACAATGAAGACGGCACCTCGCCGCTGGAGGCGGCCTGCGAGACCGCGGCGGAGATCGGCCTCTCGCCGGGGCGGACCGAGATGCAGCGGCTGGACGCCCTTGCCGAGGTCGAGGCAATCGTCACGCTGCTTCTTGAACATAAGGCCGACCCTGACGCCGACGTGGCACGCAAGACCCATTCCGCAAACGGCGGGCAGACGCCGCTGCATGCCGGGCTGCTGTTCGATCAGTGCGTCCGCAATCTGCTCGAAGCCGGCGCCAACCCCAACCTGCGCATGACCACCGATCGCTGGGGCGCCGGGCGCTCCCCTACGGTGCTGCAATACGGTATCGGCGAGATCGAAACCCTCGATCAAGTCATCGGGCTGCGCAAGCTGATCGCCGCCGGCGCGGACCTGCGCGCCGCGCACCACGAACACAAATCGCTCAAGCGCCTGTTGGTCGAGTCGCTTGAGATGCAATTGCAGCACTTCGTCTGCCGCAAGGCGGTGGGACTTCGCGGGCCGTCCGAGAGCGGCGACTGGGCGGCTTTCCGGATCGAAGCCTATGACGTGCTGCACATGACCGGGCTTGCCGATCCGCAGGCCGACCGCGACATGGTGGTGGCGATCGGCCGGATACTGGATCGCCTGCCCGCTTTGCGCGACCGCATCACCGCCCCGCGGAGGTGATGCCAGGCAGCCGCGTGAGCCAGCCCGGACTATCCCCGCCGTCGTGCGTGGTACGACACGACGCGCAAGGCCATCCCGTAAGCTACGGTAACGATCGCGGCGACGGTACCGGCCACGAGCAGAACGAGCGGCAGGATCAATATGCCCAGCCGCAGCGTGGACTCGGCGCTGGCGCCGAAGGCGAAAAGCACCATGAGCGCCGCCGGCGCCACCGTGGCATAGCCCGTCGCCGCGAGCCGCAGGATCGACGGATCGCGGCGGCCGACGATCAGCAGCCAGACCAGGAACGCGAAGGCCATCGTCGGCGGTCCGATCATGTCGAAGTTGTTGTCGCCCTTCGCGGACTCCACCAGCCAGATCACGGCACCGTAGACCACGGCGTGGCCGGCGGCGAATGCCAGCATCAGCGCGACGTCCCGCACGGTCCATGGTAGCCCGGTGGCGCGGTCAGCGTTTTGGACCGGCATGGTTGAACGCTCCGTGTTGGACGGATCAGCCCGGCACCAGGACGGTCACGATATGGCTGACCCATTCGTTGATCGGATCAAGCGTCATGATCGCGTAGAGACCGTAGATTCCCCAGGCCACCATGCCCACGAACACAAAATCAAGCAGTGCCCCGAACGTCCCGCGCGCCGTCATGAACAGCGCAACCAGCATTCCGATCAAAAGTTGGTGGGGGATAAGGTCGGTGACGCGATAGCCAATCACCTCAAGCGCGGAGACGCCAAGGAGAAGTGCGGACATCCCCAGGAGGCCGGTCGCCATCAAGATCGCCGTCATCGACCAGCCATCGGTATCCGCGATCTGGCTTGCGGCCACCGCCGGCGGCCGGCCGGCGGCGACAAGCGCCGTCCTGTGGATTCGAACCGTCCGGTAGAGCAAGGCAAAGCCCATCGCTGTCGTGAACGTGAGGAGCCACAGCAGAGCGAGCGACAACGACGCGGTGCCGCGCGATCCGAGCGGGTTGAGGTCCGAAATTGATAGCGCGGATTGCCCAAAGGCTAGACCCGCGATGGCGGTCGCGATGGCCGCACTTACGGCGGCCGAGACGCCGGTATCCACGGTCTCACCGCTGAGGGTGGCGCGCATTGGGAAGCGCTCTGTCGGTGCCTGACGCCTGCCTTCGAGCAGAATAAGGGCCGGAAGGCCACTGAGGAAAGCAGGCAGCATGATCGTGGTATCGTTACCCGTTGCCTGGTGCCAGACGAAGCTCCAACCCAGAATCGCAAAGCCGGCGGCCAGTCCGATCAGGCTGTAGGATGCGCGCACAGGGATCGCGTTATAACGCAGGACCAGAATTTGAACCGCGCCAGCCGCCAAGCCCGCGAGGGCGTACAAAACCACGATCGCGGACAATGCGGCCTTGCTGGATGCCAGCGTCGGTGTGGCCGAAACCCATGATACCAAACCGGTCCGGAACGGCATGGCCGCCAGCACAATCAACCAGAGCGCGGCGAACCAGATCAGGAAGGCCCCAAGCGCGATGATTGTAGGGCTGCGGAGAGGCCGTTCGGCGTGTGCTGCCGGTATGTAGGCGGTCAACAGGACCAGCAGGATCATCGCCAGGCCGATGCCAAGCTCGGGCTCGAAGAACCATCCGAGCAGGGCTCCGAATCCGGGCCATAGGATGAGCTTTTTTCGGTGTGACATGGACGACACCTAGCCGGGTTCGCTTTGCCGGGACAACTAGGTCGGACGAGCTAGTTGCCGCGGGGGGGCCGAGACTTCATTCTGCGGGGTCAGGAGCGGGCTGGATAGCTCGGACCTCGATGATTGCACCGAAAAACGGCGCGGGCTCTTATGAAAGCGGACAACATCGACGCCGCCGCAGACTGGCGTCTCGATTATCTGTTCTCGACTGGGGCATCGAGCTGGCTCATCCACCTCGGCGTCATCACGCTAACATTCGTCGTCCTGAACGAAAGCGGTTCGGCCTCCTGGGGACAGGGCTGGGGGGCGGCATGGTTCGCGGTCATGCTGACACTGAGCCTTGTGCTGGCCGGGCTCAGCCTGGCCTATGTTCGCAAATGGCTGCCACCCGTGCGGGCGCGATGGTTCGGTGCCGGTCATTCCGTAGTGACCGCGTTGACCGGGCTGACCTGGGGGGGCGGCGCGATTGCCTGTGCGGTGACCGGCAGCTTTCAGACCGTGGTGATCTATACACTGGTGCTGGGCGGGACCGCGCTCGGCGCGGTCAGCTCCCAGCACGCCTGGCTGCGAAGCTGCATGTTGTCTGTCTGGACCTCGGTGCCGCTCCTGGCGCTCGCCTTCGTCATTTACGGCCGCGACCTTCAGTCGACGGCGATGGCGGGCATGATCCTGCTGTTCGGCGCAACGCTGACGATCCTTGCTTTGCGGATGCACCGGTTTCTCGCGGCCAACGTCGCGATGGCGCATGATCTGGCCCGCAAGAACCGGGAGCTTTCGGCGACTACCGAGCAGCTTCGGGAGGCGCACGACGCCAAGCTGCGCTTCCTTGCGCAGGCCAGTCACGACCTGCGGCAGCCGATCCATGCCATCGGCCTGTTTATCGAGTGTCTCAAGGGATTGTGCACCGGGCGCGAGGGCAAGGAAATCCTGAGCAACGTGGACCGTTCACTGGATTCCCTGTCCCGCCTGTGCCGTTCGCTACTCGACCTGTCCGCCATCGATGTCGGGCAGGTGCGGCCAAACCCGGTCGATACGGCGCTTGAGGATGTCATCGGCGACGTGGTGCGGCAGGCGCAGGAAACCGCCAGAGCGCAATCGGTGCGCCTGCGGTCGGTCAGAACGCGCCTTTGGGTCCATACCGACCCCGCGCTCTTGCAGGTCATGTTGCAGAACCTGGTTTCCAACGCGCTCAAATATGCGCCCGGCGGCAAGGTTCTCGTGGGCGTGCGCCGCCGCAATGGACGGGCTGCCATCGAGGTTATCGACCAGGGGCCGGGAATCGCTCCTGAAGACCGCAACCGCATCTTTGAGGAGTTCGTGCGGCTCGACCGCTACCGCGGCGGACGCATCGAAGGGCTCGGCCTCGGATTGTCGATCGTGAAACGGCTGTGTGAACTGATGGCGCTTTCGATCACGCTGCGTTCGCAACCTGGGCAGGGCAGCGCGTTCCGGATCGATGGCCTCGCCTGTGTTCCACCACGGCTCGAGGCCCCCGTGCCGCCGCCGCGTAACTACCATCGCAGACTGGAGGGGCTGCGGATTCTGGTGATCGATGATGATGAAAGCGTGCGGGAGAGCACCGTGCGGGTTCTGGTGCGTTGGGGATGCTCGGTACGGGCCACAGCGGGGCCCAAACTTTATCCCGGAACGGTTCATGACGTCGATTTCATACTGTGCGATCAGGATCTCGGGGCCGAATTGAACGGCGTGGACGTCATCCGCCATCTGCGCGCGCTAGCCGGGCGAGACATTCCGGCGGCGATTGCTACCGGGACGGATATCACGTTGTTGCGGGATCATGCGGCGGACGACGGCATCATCGTCCTGTCGAAGCCAATCCGGCCCGCACAACTGCGCTCGTTGCTATTGTCTGCGATTGTCAGTCAGATTCAGACCAGGCCGAGTTCGGCTGCGACACCCGCCGCGGCGGCGCGGGTCGAGACTTCGAGCGCGCGCAGAACCGCAGAGACGTGAATGCGCACCGTAAAGGGGGAGATGCCGAGTTCGCGGGCAATCTCCTTGTTTGAGCAGCCGGTCGCGATCAGGCGGAGGACATCACGTTGCCGCGCCGAAAGTCTTGCCAGACGATCGGAAGGCAGCGGGCTCCCATCCCCGATCGCGCTTTCGGTCCGCACGACGATATCACCGGCCAACGCCGCCGTGACTGCGGACGCGATCTCGCTCGAGGACACGGCCTTGCCGATGAAACCATCCGCACCGGCGGCCATCACCGCATCAACCGTCTCGGAATCGTCCGACATCGACACGACAACCAGCGAGGTCGCAGGATAGGTCCGGCGGAGCGTGCGGATGCTGTCCGGTCCGTCGAAACCGGGGAATACCAGATCGAGCAGAAGAAGAAGGGGTGCCGCACCCTCGGCCGCCGCCCGGTCAAGCTCAGCCGATGTTCCGGCTTCAACCACCAGGGCATTGGGGACCACGCGCTGCACGATGCGGCGCATGCCATCCCGGAAGATGGGATGATCGTCGGCGATGATGATGCGGTCGGTCATGAGGATGGCTATCGGCTGGACCGCAAGCCTTGGCGTTGCCGCTTGCCGGAATACTGGACTTCGAACGCCTAACATTCTGCCGCGCACCCATCAATAGTACGCCTGACCTACTCAACAGTGCGAATAAGGCGAACTACGCTTTCTTGTGGTTCCTGCCAATCGAGACAGATGGCTGCTATTCAGGACCACGGCGTTAAGCTCGTAACGGAATCAAGGAGAGGCAGGCTATGAAGATGCACACACTAGCTCTGGCCGTCATATGCGGCGGCACTCTTGTCGCCGGATCGGCTTCTTCCGCTTCTGCGCAAGCTGAACTGTTGGTAAAAAATGCCGCGGGCGGCGACTTAGGGGCGTACTTCAATTCGAGCGGTGAATTCACGAGATTGATAGATAAAGGTCCGGGATGCAGATTCTACATCAATCGCCGTGAAATCCGGTTCGAGGCGCATTTCGACAGGAACGCACGTCTGGAGAGGAGAAACGGCTCGGTGATCTGTCGCTGGTAGCGGACTGCCTAATCTCTTTCTCTGGGAGGGTGTGAGGTAGACCAAGTCCGCAACGAAATCGGGATATCATGCCTCTGTGCAAACATCATTTGTGACAAGCCTGCTCCCGGCAGTTGGTTACGCAGCGCTCCTTGGGGCCGTGACCGTAATCTCCGATATGTCAGTTACCGGCGCCGGAAGCGTGCCGGCGCTGGCTGCCGTCCTCCCTGCTGCCTTGATGAGTTGGCTGCTTCTGGTCGGCTGCGGCTCGCGCACTTCCGTATGGCGGCTGTTGTCAACGGGGTACCTAACGATCGCAGTCAGCTTTCTGATTATCGTCGCAGCAACCGTGACCGTATCGATCGGGCACTTCGATCCCGAGACGATGCTTCGGATGACTACTGGCGTTCTGCCGCGTGCGCTTGTGATTTACGGGACCGGGGCAGCCATCCTGACGCTGCTGTACGGCTTGACCGTCCATCTTATTTCAGCACGCCTAGGAAAGTTCAAGAAGGTGCCGGGATTATGAAATTTGCGGTGGCTGCGATTTCGATGGCTCATCTCGCGAGGATTGCGGCGCTCACCGCACTGTCGCTGGGGATGGTTTCTGCGACAGCGGAAGTTGGGCGCGCCCAGTCGGTCGTGGACGCATTCATGGCCTGGCAACGGATGAAGTGTTCCGGAAGCGCTAGCTGTCTTGCGAATGCATACAAAATCGAGCGGCGGGGCAAAAAGTATGCCGTCTCCGGCGGTGAATTTAGCACCATTGCGCGCACAATCGTCGATGGCGCAAACGGCTATCTGATGATCGACGACGAAGGAACGGGTGGCGGAAATGGGGTCACAGAGGCGGTCGTGTTTCGGCCGGCATCCGACTCAGCGCTGTTCGTGGTTGCGACGCGCGTTTACGAGACGGTTCACGTACAGAATGGCACGATTGATGTTTACCATTGGGACAATGGCACCCTGAATCCGGCCCCCGAGATGTTTTCCGGGCCGGAGCCGCGGGACTTCGTGCCCGGCGCCGACACTTCGCGTGCCACTGGATTTTCCCGCAGCGAGGACGTTTGGAACGAGACCGTGTTTTACTTGCCTCGCAAGGGCAGAACGATCGATGCTTATCTTCTGCGTTTCGATGTTGAGCGTTGCGTGAAAGACGACTGGATGGGGCAGCCCGAGGCGGCGCGCGCCGTGGTCTGCGCTGCGGCGGCCAAGGAGTATCGGCCAAACATGACGATGATCTTCGACAATGTCGAAGGGCGAGTTCAACATGGCTCTCTGAGCAAGAAGAAGGCCCCAGCGCTGAGATGAGGCGCGAACCGGCGGACGGGCTCTCGGGATGCGAGCAAGTACACAAGCGGCGGCGGCGTTTTGCAAACATAGTCAGCCGGAGATGGCAGGATGACAAGAGCAAATCGAGTCTGCGTCACAACGATCATGGTCGCGGCCGCGTTGTTTGCGGCGGAGACGTCTGTTTCGCAGAATTCTCTCGACGAGGATGGAGTACCGGTGGTGATTGCTCGGTCAGTTGCGAAACAGATCAGGACCTGCAAGGGCGACATCTCGTCGTTGCCTACGTCATTGTTTTCCCTGGATCTGAACGGAGATGGCCGTCTCGACTATGTCGTGAATTTTGAGAACTTTGACTGCGAGGCCGTTCCGTCTCCATACTGCGGAACGGGTGGATGTTTGCATGAGATATGGCTGTCGAACAACGAGGGCTGGAATCTCGCATTGTCGCCCCAAGCAAACCTGATTGCCGGCGCTGACATGATCGACGGCAAGCCCGCCCTGCGGCTTCTTGTTCATCACCGATACTGTGAGACGCAGCCCTGTTACCAGAACATCGTTTGGTCTGGAGAAAAACTCTCCGTTGTTGCGCGATGACAGTCGCGAAGGGCGATGGCGGATAACGCCGGTGGATTCTAGGATCAACGCAACATCATGCAGATCTGACGTCGTCGGAGGATTTCACAATGCGCAAATTGGCCGGCCTGGTTGTCCGCGCAGCAGAAGATTGAGCTCTGAGTTCGATGGACTGTGGGGGTTTTGAATCTCGATTTCTGCTCGACCGTATTGCTCTTACGGTAACGAACCTCAATGATTTCAATGGCCGATACCAGACTACGAATCTAGGGTCGTAGTCTAGGCGGGCGGGCTCGACGCCAAGTGCGTTCCAATCGCATCTATCCGCGACGCTAGGCCGTGATCATGTGGCAATGGCCAGTTTGAAGAGGCGCATGCCATGGTGCGTAACTCAAGCTTGAACTGCCAAATTTCCCAGACAGACCAAAGGTGCGGCAACTTCGCCGTCATTTCGGCCGGCAAGTCGAGATCATCGGGTTCATCAGACACAGTGTGTTCCTTCCGCCCCAAAAGTGTCTGTATGAGGGTCGCCATCGGTCCATCGGCCCTGCATGCCTGAAGGAGATTTTTGGCATTGATGTCGCTTTGATCATTATCTGACGCGAGCGCGCTCTGCAGCCGTCGTAATGCGAGCCGAGTACCTGAATCACGATACATTGATGCGCGGAGGTCCTCGTGCAGTCGCCGGCGCTGCTCCTCTGTCAGGGGATCCGGCAGGCGCGGCGCTGGTTCACCCGAAGCGGTCGTGGGCTTGGACCCTAAGACACTGGGATTGGGGGCGGCCATCGGATGTCGCGCCTCCTCTGACGCGCCCTTGGCCGTTTCGGGCATCGGCTGCACCCAATTGTCAAACCATGGTTCCTTGCTCGGACGCATTTCGATTTTCGGCCCGCTTTCTGAAGACCCGAGATAAATTCGCCGCATCAGAAGATGGACTTCCGCCAGCGGATCGTCACGTGCCGTAAAGTCTGTCACCAGCGGTGCCGGCTTTGAGAGCGCCACGGCAGCGGTCCACTCGGTCAGGTTCCGCGCAACAGCAGGGTCGACGTGAACTATCACTTGCTCGGCGCGGCTGGCCGCGAGCAGCGCGGTGCTCCAAGCGTGCTGCCGCGTCGTCGCCGCGATCAGCATGCTTGCTGCCTTTGGCGCCTGTCGCGCCTCGCGAACGGAGATGACGTGAGCAGAGCGGACGTGGGGAAAAGCCTTCAAGTCCAAGGTCGCCGCAACACCATTGTGATGAACGACATCCAGGCCGTGAGGCGGGCGTGCCCCGGCGACCCTCGCAAAACGGCCGGCACGAATGTAGTCGGTCGTATAGTCGTCGGCGGTAACAACGATCCACTGGCCGAGCTGAAGCAGCAGGGGGCCGGCGCCTGTCTCGATCGCGAACGCGTTTCGAGTGTCTTCTGTACCCGAACGGATGGTCTGGATGTGCTGATCGAGACCGGCGAGGCACTTTGCGTCGTCGCAGACGACAAAGTCGGCCTTCTGACCGGCTGCTAGATTGGCAGCTCCGAACCGCACTCTGCCGTCGCGATGAAGAGCGCGGCAGGCACGACCGATGAGCCCGGTCCGCAGATCGCGGACGATGTCTTCGGCCTCAGCGACGGGGCTGTCACCGAGCATGTCCGCAAGTTGCGCAGCAAGAGCGCTGGAAGGCGAGGCCCGTTTGGGATCGAAGCCCAACACCAATCGCGCGCCGTATTGTTGGGCTCGCACCAGCAATGTAGCGAGATGCTGATCGCTTACACCCGCGGCATGCGGCACCACAATCAATCCACCGCGCTGCAGGCCGATCCTTCCTTCGCGGCTTCGACGGCTTCCATGTCGCGGCGCATTGAGTGCCGCGAAAGTGCCGATGATTGGCCTCCAGTTGCTTAGTTCGGCGGCTACCGCGCTACAGTCGGAATACTTCTCGCCGAGCACCAGAGGGCGGCGGGTCGAGCGTGGCAAAGTCAACACGCGCGTCAGGATTGCATTTGCGATCGGAGGCTCTGCGGATGCTAAAACGACCTCCAGGGTCGGCGATTGAGTGGGAATGCGATCGCGGCGCTCCGCCTCAGCACACTTCGCGATCGCGAGCGCATCGCGCATGGAGTCGTAAACAGCCTTGGTCGTCAGCCACTCTGGCTTCGCACTGCTTGCGTCGTTCGAGAGGGGCACGATCTTCGTGTCGGTCAAGATCGTATCAAGCTGCAGTTGACGATCCTCTTCGCTGTCGAGGAATCTTGCGATGAGGCGATGGACCTCGTCGATGCGCATAACCGACCGCCCCCGCAGCATGCGCGCGACAAGCACCGCAGGATCGCCATTGATCAATTCGACGTTTTGGCGATGCGCCATCTGGTCGTGCCGCGTTCGGCGTTCGGGAGCCTCGCGGAGGACCTTCGTCGACCAGTGACGGCCGCTGAACGGCGCCGGCGGATCCACCAGTGCATCACAGCCGATTTCGCGCAACATCATGTCCTGCAGATCGCGCGCAATGTCCGGCCATGCCAGACCCTCCGCCACGTAGTTCGATCCGGTATTGGGTGCCGTTGCGTGTCTCGGCCGCGCAAACAGATGGCGGACCTTGAGAGGGCTGAGACCGGTTCCCTCGACCGCACGCAGTCCGATCATGACGTGGGCGTGGCGCGTCTGCGCTCCGGGCTGCTCTAGCGCCGGATCGTGGATCGCGACGTAAACCGGGAGCAAGGACGATCCACCAATGGCGACCGATACCAGACGATCCACCAGCTCGGCGGCTTCGTCGACGGTTAATATCTCATCGGACGGCAAGGCGAAGATCAGGTGAGCGCCGAATTGCGGCCATCGCTTGCGCTTGGTGCTCCGACGCTGCCGCCGGCGTTCTGCTTCGTCCAGGGCGTTGGCTAGCTCGGCTACCGAGGTGAAGGGTGCGCCGTGCGGCAGCAGCAGTCTTTCGTGGACGAGATCGTGCGCCACGTCTTTGCAGTCAAATGTGCGGCCCAGCCGGTCGTCGCGGATAGCAGTGCGCCCAATGTAGCTCAACGCCTTACAGGCGCCGCCATCCCGCAAGACGTTCAAAAATCGGACCCGGACGAAGGCTATCGGCATGTATGGTCGATCCTGAGTTTCACAATGCATATTGAGCTGGCGGGCCTGGCAAGCCGCAAGCACGAATCCCAGGTTTTGCGTCTTGCTGGACTTGCGGTGAGGTTTGGGCGTTGGACCTAACCCCGGGAGAGACAGATGGACGTCGATAAACAAGTACGGCGCCTGGTCAGAGCCGAAGCGAAGATTTTGGAACGCGACCGCGAGATTGCCGATCTGCAGGCGGAGCAAGAGCGAGAGCGTAGCGAAAGTAACGCTGCCAAGGAGCGGCTGGCATTGGCGGTGCTGCGCCGGCAGGGCGCGTTCGAACTCCCGGCAAGCCGGCTCGTGGCGTTGTTGTCGGGCTTCGAGGTGCCTTCGCTCTCGGAGCAGGGTGTCATCATGACGCCACCGCCGCCACCGCCACCGCCGCTACCGCCGCCGTCGGAGCCGGAGGCGATCGACGGACAGCAGTTGCCGACGGTCGACGTGAGCGTTCGGATTTCGCGTAACGCTGCGGAGGAAAAACGCGAGGCGCTGAGCAGTGCCGGACTGAAGTGGAACGGCAGGGCCGGACGGTGGGTCGGGTCGGTGGGTCGAAGTGATCTCGCCAACCTGCAGGCGGTTTTCGGCGACCGTGTCGCGACGAGCGGGACCGTTACAGACGGCGCGATCTCGGCGCCGACGCCGCCGGCCGAGCCGGAGCCCGCGGGGGACCCTGTGGTTCCGCGGCAATCGCCTTTGCCGCCTCGCCAGCCGGTGGCCGACACAGGTCCCGTCATGTCCGGCGGCGAAGCCGGGGGGCCCCTCCAGGGGGGCGCTGGTGGCGCCCCGCAGGGACTGGCGGCAACGACACCGTTGTCGCGGCTGCCGGCGCGGCCGCTGCCGCGCTTTGTCGGGCGTTAACGACCGCCGACAATCGCGGCGCGCGTGAGCTGGACAGCAAGGAGGCAGCGCGCTTCAGTGCGAGGGCATGGCGGTAATGACACCGCTGGCCGGATCAACATTGCGGATAGTCCGCCGTGTAGTCCGCTTTATAGTCCACCTTGCCGTTGAACGGCGCCGGTATTCGCGATTTTCGTAGTGAAAATTGACGGCGCGGAGTTCAACTGTCGGAGAGTCCCTCCCTCTCCGCCAGTTTTCTTCCCGGCCCCGCCCTCTGGGTGGTGGCGCTAACAATCTGAAAAATAACAGTTTTTTATTAGGCAGGCGAGCCGCCGGCCGACGCGCCGGTGACGATACCGCCCGTGCGATTGGCTGCCTCAATCGGCGCGCTCCCGCCGATCCGGTGAGGCGGCGGGGCGTCTCCCTAATTCCGGACGAGACGACCCGGACGGCCTCTCGGCGCTCCATCCCCCGCAGCTCAGACTGTTCGCCCCCGTGCGCACGGCGGTCCGGTGCGGCGCCGGGCAATCTCACGACGCGCAATGACATCGCTTAGGTCAACGGCATCGCGAGCGAGCGATCGGTTGTTCAACGGCGATCCGCCGCGGCGCCGTCCCTGCCTACAAACCGAAGTGCTCAACTAAGCCGGGCTTAACACTCGGCCAGATAGAGTGCCGCGCACGGTGCCGCCAGCATTGGTTCTCTGGAATGACAGTCGAGCGCTTTCGTATGCCCGCCGAAGTCAACACGCTGCGGGTCCTGCCGGCCCTATACGCTGCGACGCTCTTCGTGTCGGCGCTGCTGCTGTTTCTGATCCAGCCGATGTTTACCAAGATGGTGCTGCCGCGGCTCGGCGGCGCGCCCACCGTCTGGTCCGTCGCCATGGTGTTCTTCCAGGCGGCGCTGCTGGCCGGCTACAGCTACGCCCATGTGTTGATACGTCGGCTGTCGCCGTCACAGGGCGCTTTCGTTCATTTCTGTCTTCTCGCTGGTGCCGCTGCCACGCTGCCGATCGCGATCTCCTCGGTGTTCGGTGCGCCGCCGAGCGAAGGCATCTCGCTCTGGCTCATCGGCCTGTTCTCCGCTTCGATCGGTCTGCCTTTCGTTGCGCTGTCGGCGAGTGCGCCGCTGTTGCAGGGATGGTTCGCCGGCCTCGACCACGCCCAGGCGCGCAATCCTTATGTCCTATACGCTGCCTCCAATCTCGGATCCTTCGCGGCGTTGTTCGCATACCCGGTCGTGGTCGAACCATTTCTGACCTTGCGCGAGCAATCGCAAATCTGGTCGAGCGGCTTCGCCGCGCTCGCGGTGCTCATCGCGATCGCCGCGGTGCTGGCGTCGCGCCATCAGGCGGATGCAAGAGCGAGCGAAACGGCGGTCCAAGCGGCGCCGACGCCGTGGCGGCTCCGCCTGCGCTGGATGGCGCTGGCTGCAATTCCGGTCGGCCTCACCATCTCGGTGACGACCTATATCAGCTCGGACATCGCGTCTGCGCCGTTCCTCTGGGTGATCCCGCTCGCGCTGTATCTCCTGACTTTCGTCGCGGTGTTTCGCGACCGGCCGTGGTTGCCGGTTTCCACCGTCGTGATGCTGGTGCCGATCGTCGTCGCGCCTTTGGCGATCGGGCTGCTCGGCGGCGCCAAGCGCTACATGTTCGCGATGGTCGCGCTCAATCTGGCGGCATTCGTGCTGCTGACCTTGCTCTGTCACGCCGAACTCTATCGGCGCCGTCCGGCGCCGGTGAAGCTGACTGAGTTCTATCTCTGGATGTCGATCGGCGGCGTCGCCGGCGGGCTGTTCGCGGCGCTGGCCGCACCGCATCTGTTTCCGCTGCCCTACGAATATCCGCTGCTGATCGTGGTCGCGCTCATGGCCATGCCTGGCATGTTTGCCCAGCGCGGATACAGACTGGCGCGCGAGATCGCGCTGCCGCTGGCGCTGGCCGGCGCCGCGCTTGTTACGCGCCTGGTCTTCGATCTCGATCTGCCGGCGAATGCCGAGCTGGCCTTCCAGATCGCGCTCGTCGCCCTCGGCGCCCTGATGCTATTCCAGCGCAACCGGCCGGCGCGTTTCGCGGCGCTCGCGGTGCTCGCCTTCTTCGTCACGGCGCTCTGGCAACCCGGCCTCAACCGCGTGCTGGCGGTGCGCAGCTTCTTCGGCGTTCACCAGGTCATCGAAACCGCCGACGGCAAGTTCAGGCTGCTCTACAACGGCACCACGTTGCACGGCGCCGAAAACATCGCGGACCTTTCGAGCAACGCCCCCGCGCCGCTGACTTATTATTCTCCCGATGGCGCCATCGGGCAGGGCATCGACGCGGTCCGCAGCGCGCACGGCGGATTGCAGCGTGTGGCGGTAGTCGGACTCGGCACCGGGTCGATGGCGTGTCTGCGCCGAGGCGACGAACGCTGGACATTCTACGAAATCGATCCGGCGGTCGCGCAGATTGCCGGGAATCCGCGACTGTTCAACTTCATGAGTGCCTGCGCGCCCGAGGCCCGCGTCGTGCTCGGCGATGCGCGGCTGACATTGGCGCAATCCCGCGAGACTTATGACCTTATCGTGCTCGATGCCTTCTCCTCCGACGTCATTCCGACGCATCTGCTGACCCGGGAGGCTGTCGCGGGCTATCTGTCGCGGCTCGCGCCGAATGGCGCGCTGGTGCTGCACATATCCAATCGCTATCTCGAGCTGGCCAATGTGGTCGCCGCTATTGCCGCGGACGAAGGGCTTGTTGCGAAAGGCAAGCTCGATGTGCGCGCCCCCAGCGTTCCGTGGGACTACCGGACGGACGCGCAGGTCGCCGTCCTGGGGCGGTCGCCCGAAACGTTACGTAACCTTGAGCGCGTGCCCGGCTGGGCGCCACTGAACCGCGACTCCGCCGTGGCGGCCTGGACCGACGACTACTCCGACATCTTTGGCGCCTTGCTGCGCCGGCAACTCCACTGGTGAGCGCCGGCGCTCCGCCCGCGCGTCAGTCCTGCGCCTTGCCGCCGACGCGGCCGATCAGCGCGAGTGCAACCAGCGTGCAGGCCGCGCCGGACAACAAGTAAGCGCCGGCCGAGATGAGACCGAAATTGCCGGCGAGCAGCAGCGCCGCCAGCGGCGCAAAGCCGGCGCCGAACAGCCAGGCGAAATCCGCCGTCAGCGACGACGCGGTGTAGCGATAGACATTGGCGAATTGCGACGCCGCCGCGCCGGACGATTGTCCGAATGACAGGCCGAGCAGCACGAAGCCGAGGATCATGTAGGTCGTCTCGCCGACGACGCCGCGATCGAGCAGTTGCGGGGCAAAGCCGCTATAGGCGGCAATCGCGACGGCGGAGCCGAGCAGCAATTTGTGGCGGCCGATGCGGTCGGACACGATGCCGGAGGCGACGATCGCCACGATGCCGAAAACAGCGCCGATCGCCTCGATGATCAGGAAGCGCGCCGGCCCTTCCTTGGTGAACAGGAAGATCCAGGACAACGGAAACACGGTCACCATGTGAAAAAGTGCGAAGCTCGCCAGCGGCGCAAAGGCGCCGACCAGAATGTTGCGGCCTTCGTGACGAATGGTGTCGGCAACCGGCGAGGGCTCGAGGTCCTGACGTTCGAATAGATCGGCGTATTCCGGCGTCGCCACCATGCGCAGCCGTGCAAACAAGGCGACGACATTGATGGCGAAAGCGACAAAGAACGGATAGCGCCAGCCCCAGCTGAAGAAGTCATCGGCTGACAGCCGTCCGGCGAAGAAGGCAAACAGCACGCTGGCGACGATCAGGCCGAGCGGCGCGCCAAGTTGCGGCAGCATTGCATACCAGCCGCGCTTGTCGGGCGGGGCATTGAGGGCGAGCAGCGACGCCAGCCCGTCCCAGGCGCCACCCCACGCCACGCCCTGGCCGATGCGCGCCAGCGCCAGGAGCCAGACCGCCGCCGCGCCAATGGTCTCGTAGCCGGGCAGGAAGGCGATGGCGACGGTCGAGGTTCCGAGCAGGAACAGCGCCAGCGTCAGCTTGATGGCGCGGCCGTACCGGCGATCGATCGCAGTGAAGATCGTCGTGCCGATTGGCCGCGTGACAAACGCCAGCGCGAAAATGCCGAATGAGTACAGCGTTCCCGTCAGCGGATCGGCATACGGAAACACGAGGCGCGGGAACACGATGACCGACGCAATGGCATAGACGAAGAAGTCGAAAAATTCCGAGGTGCGGCCGATCACCACGCCGATCGCGATGTCGGTCGGCGTCGCCCCGGTATGGTGTGCGTGAAGCCGTCTCGCGTCCTGTTCCGCGGCCGTTACGGTTTGTGCCATCGCTTTAGACTTTCGGATCATGGGTGCGTGCGCAAGCGCGCTTCCGCGAGCGTATTCGGCGATCTTGTTGCGGCGCGGCATTGGACAAATTGTCCAATGGGCCGCCTGCGGCACCGCAGCTAGGGCATGCGCTACCGAACGAGAGCGCGCGGGCCATGGTGCGAAATTTCAGATTTTTGATCCTTTTGCCGCTGGCGGCCTTGCTGAGCGGCTGCAATTTCGTGGTGATGAAGCCGGCCGGCGATATCGCCAGCCAGCAGGCCGATCTGGTCACCATTTCGACCATCCTGATGCTGCTCATCATCGTTCCGGTGATGGCGCTGACCATCTTTTTCGCCTGGCGCTATCGCCACTCCAACAACGCCGCCGACTACGATCCCGATTGGGATCATTCGACGCAGCTCGAGCTCGTCATCTGGGCGGCGCCGCTGCTCATCATCATCTGCCTCGGCGCGCTGACCTGGATGGGTACGCACCTGCTGGACCCCTATCGCGGGCTCGACCGCATTGCCGATGACCGCCCGGTGCCGGCGCAGGCCAAGCCGCTCATCGTCAACGTCGTCGCGCTCGACTGGAAGTGGCTGTTCATCTACCCGGAATACGGCATCGCGACGGTGAACGATCTGGCGGCGCCGGTCGATCGGCCGATCAGCTTCCGCATCACTTCCGCGACGGTGATGAACTCGTTCTACATCCCGGCTTTGGCCGGACAGATCTACGCCATGGCCGGCATGGAGACCAAACTCCACGCCGTGATCAACCATCCCGGCACTTTCGAGGGTTTCTCGGCGAATTACAGCGGCGCCGGCTTCTCCGGCATGCGGTTCACCTTTCACGGGCTCGACGCGCGCGGCTTCGACGACTGGGTGGCCAAGGCGAAATCCGGCGGCGGCGACCTGTCGCGCGAAGCCTATATGCAGCTCGAGAAGCCGAGCGAGAACGTGCCGGTGCAGCGCTTCGCCAAGGTCGATCCCGATCTCTACCGCGCCATCCTCAACATGTGCGTCGAGCCTGGCAAGATGTGCATGAGCGAGATGATGGCGATCGACGCCAAAGGCGGCCTCGGCATGGCCGGCATCAACAACACCATGCCGCTGACCTACGACAAGCACGCGCGTCGCGGCACCGTGTTCGGTTCCGGACCGGCTTACGTCGCCGGCATCTGCGACATCGCCGAATTGGGCGGCGACGGGCCGCCGGAGGCGAAGCCGCGGCTGCCGAGCGGGCCGGTGGTCGGCGCGGGCCTGCCGAAACCCGACTTGACGAGACCTGATCTGGCCAAGGCCAGCCTGCCGCCGCTCGAACGCGCGACTTTCCTCATTCCCCGACTGGCAAATAACTCCTGAGCAGAACATGTTCGATCATATCGATCTGGCCAAGGCCGTGTTCGGCCGCCTGACCCTCGAATCGCTGCCGCTGCACGAGCCGATCGTCGTCGTCACCTTCATCGTCGTCGCACTCGGGGGCGTCGCGCTGCTCGGCGTGCTGACCTATTTCAGGCTCTGGGGTTATCTCTGGAAGGAGTGGTTCACCACGGTGGACCACAAGCGCATCGGCATCATGTACATGGTGCTCGGCATCGTCATGCTGCTGCGTGGGTTCTCCGACGCCATCATGATGCGTCTGCAGCAGGCCATCGCCTTCAACGGCTCGGAGGGCTATCTCACCGCGCATCATTACGACCAGGTATTCACCGCCCACGGCGTCATCATGATCTTCTTCGTCGCCATGCCGCTGGTGACGGGATTGATGAACTACGTGGTGCCGCTGCAGATCGGCGCGCGCGACGTGTCGTTCCCGTTCCTCAACAACTTCAGCTTCTGGATGACGGTCGGCGGGGCCGTGCTGGTGATGATGTCGCTGTTCGTCGGCGAATTCGCCCGCACCGGATGGCTCGCCTATCCGCCGTTGTCGAATATAGGCTACAGCCCGGATGTCGGTGTCGATTACTACATATGGGCGCTGCAAGTCGCGGGTGTCGGCACGACATTGTCCGGCATCAATCTGATCTGCACCATCGTCAAGATGCGCGCCCCCGGCATGACGATGATGAAGATGCCGGTCTTTACCTGGACAGCGCTGTGCACCAACGTGTTGATCGTCGCGTCGTTTCCGGTGCTTACGGCAGTGCTCGCGCTGCTGGCGCTCGACCGTTATGCCGGCACCAATTTTTTCACCAACGACTTCGGCGGCAATCCGATGATGTACGTCAACCTTATCTGGATCTGGGGCCATCCGGAGGTCTACATTCTCATCCTGCCGGCATTCGGCATCTTCTCCGAAGTGACCTCGACATTCTCGGGCAAAAAGCTGTTCGGCTACACCTCGATGGTCTACGCCACCGTCGTCATCACCATCCTTTCCTACCTCGTCTGGCTGCATCATTTCTTCACGATGGGCTCGGGCGCGAGTGTCAACTCGTTCTTCGGCATCACGACGATGATCATCTCGATCCCGACGGGCGCCAAGATCTTCAACTGGCTGTTCACGATGTATCGCGGCCGCATCCGCTTCGAACTGCCGATGATGTGGACGCTGGCGTTCATGCTCACCTTCGTCATCGGCGGCATGACCGGCGTGCTGCTCGCGGTGCCGCCGGCCGATTTCGTGTTGCACAATTCGCTGTTCCTGGTGGCGCACTTCCATAACGTCATCATCGGCGGCGTAGTGTTCGGCATGTTCGCCGGCATCGCCTACTGGTTCCCCAAGGCGTTCGGTTTCAAGCTGGATCCGTTCTGGGGCAAGCTGTCCTTCTGGTTCTGGGTCGTCGGCTTCTACTTCGCCTTCATGCCGCTCTATGCGCTCGGCCTGATGGGCGTGACGCGGCGGCTGCGCGTGTTCGACGATCCGTCGCTGCAGATCTGGTTCATTATCGCCGCCTTCGGCGCCTTCCTGATCTTGCTCGGCATCGGCGCCTTCCTGGTTCAGATCTATGTCAGCATCCGCAATCGCGAGGCGCTGCGCGACGTGACCGGCGACCCCTGGCATGGCCGTACGCTGGAATGGGCAACCTCGTCACCGCCGCCCGACTACAATTTCGCCTTCACACCGGTGGTGCACGAGCTCGACGCCTGGCACGACATGAAGCGGCGCGGTTATGAGCGGCCGCTCGGCGGCTTCAAGCCGATCCATATGCCGAGCAATACCGGCACGGGCATCATCCTCGCCGGCTTCGCCACGGCGATCGGCTTCGGTCTGATCTGGTACATCTGGTGGCTGGCGGCGGCGAGCTTCGTCGCGTTGCTTGCCGTCGCCATCGGCCACACCTTCAACTACAGCCGCGACTTCGACATTCCCGCCGCCCGCGTGGCCGAAGTCGAGGACGCGCGCAGCCGCGCCTTGGCGGCGCCCGGAGCAAGCGCATGACCGCCCGTGTTGCGACGCCGCTGACCGCCGAGCCGGTGTTCTATCTGGCCGACGAGCATGCCCACGCCGAAGGGCACAGCACCATGCTCGGCTTCTGGATCTACCTGATGAGCGATTGCCTCATCTTCGCGATCCTGTTCGCGACCTTCGGCGTGCTCGGCGGCAACTATGCCGCCGGCCCGGCACCGAAGGATCTGTTCGATCTCTCGCTGGTCGCCGTCAACACCGGCATGCTGCTGATGTCGTCGATCACCTACGGTTTCGCCATGCTGCAGATGCAGCAGGGTAAGAGGTTCGGCACGCAGTTCTGGCTGCTCGTCACCGCCGTCTTCGGCCTGTGTTTCATCGGCATCGAGCTCTACGAATTCTCGCACATGATCCACGAAGGCGCGACGCCGCAGCGCAGCGCCTTCCTGTCGTCCTTCTTCACGCTGGTCGGCACGCACGGCCTGCACGTCACCTTCGGCCTGGTCTGGCTGTCCACCCTCGTGGTCCAGATCGGCATCAAGGGTCTGACCGCCGCCAACCGCCGCCGTGTGATGTGCCTGAGCATGTTCTGGCACTTCCTCGACGTCGTCTGGATCGGAGTTTTCACCTTCGTCTATCTTCTGGGGATGCTGCGATGAACGCTGATCCGCATACAGCGCACCATGACGACCACAGTGGCATCCACATCTCATTGCGCGGCTATCTGACCGGCTTCGTCCTGTCGGTGATCCTGACCGCCATTCCCTTCTGGCTGGTGATGAGCGGCGTCATCGGCAACAAGCCCGCGACGGCGATTGTCGTCATGATCTTCGCCGGCGTTCAGATCGTTGTGCACATGATCTACTTCCTGCACATGACCTCCAGCGCCGAGGAGGGCTGGAGCATGCTGGCGCTGATTTTCACGCTGGTCGTGCTGGGCATCGTGCTGAGCGGCTCGCTTTGGGTCATGTACCATCTCAACGTCAACATGATGCCGGTGCACGACATGAGGCAGTTGCCGTGAACCGGCGGCTGATCGCGTGGTCCGTGCTGTCGCTCGCGGGCATTGCGGTCTTCCTCGCGCTCGGCATCTGGCAGGTCGAGCGGCGCGCCTGGAAACTCGATCTCATCGCCACGGTCGATCGCCGCATCCACGCCGCGCCGGTGGCGATGCCGGGGCCGCAGGAGTGGCCGTCGATCAATGCGCGCGACGACGCCTATCGGCACGTGCGCTTGCGCGGCCGCTTCATCGCCCACAAGGACACGCTGGTGAAGGCCGTGACGGCGCTCGGCGGCGGCTATTGGGTGCTGACGCCGCTCGAGACCGTGGGCGGCGCGATCGTTTTTATCAATCGGGGCTTCGTTTCCGCCGATCGCCGCGGCTACATGCGCCTGCCACCCGGCGAGGTTGACGTCGCCGGGCTGCTGCGCGTGACGGAACCCGGCGGCGCCTTCCTGCGCTCGAACGACCCGGGGGCCGACCGCTGGTTCTCCCGGGACGTGCAGGCCATCGCCAAAGCGCGCAATCTGACCGGGGCGGCGCCGTTTTTCATCGACGCCGACGCCAGTTTCGAGGGGCCCGGTGAGCCGGTCGGGGGCCTGACGGTCGTCTCGTTTCCGAACAACCATCTGGTCTATGCACTGACCTGGTTCGGCCTTGCCGCGATGCTGGGCGGATGGACGTGCTATCTGGCAAAGGAAGAGTGGCGATCGAGAAAAAACCGCCTAGATGGCAGTGGTAGACCTGTTGTTCTAGCGGATTTGTCAGGCCGCCTGCCCTGAGCGCGGTGCCTTGGATGCTCGACCGGACGTCAAGCGCGATGCCCCATGCTACTGCCGCAACCGTGGCAGCACAGCGCCGCGTCGGCGCTGCCGCCGAGGCGACGACGAACCGCAAGAATATGGCGCTGCTGGTGCAACTCCGCTGGACCGCGGTGCTCGGCCAGGTCGCGACCATCGGCTTCGTCCACCACGTGCTCGATATTCCGCTGCCGCTAGCGCCGATGCTCGGGGTGGTCGGCGGGCTGGTGCTGCTCAACATGGCGAGCATCCTCCGCATCACCCGGCGCGAGGATGTCAGCAATCACGAGCTCTTTATCGCCATGACATTCGACGTCGCGGCGCTCACGGCGCAGCTCTACTGGAGCGGCGGCGCGACCAATCCTTTCACCTCGCTTTATCTCCTGCAGGTGATGCTCGGCGCCGTATTGCTCAATTCGCGGTCGACCTGGTCGCTGGTTGCGCTCACTTGCGCGTGTCTCGCCGGCCTCGTCATTTCCCATCGGCCGCTCGATCTGGAAAGCTTCGGCGCGGAGCACGCGTTCCGTCTTTACACGATCGGCATGTTTATCGGCTTCGTGCTGGACGCGGTCCTCGTCGTCGTGTTCGTCACGCGCATTAACAGGAACGTGCGCGAGCGCGATGCGCGGCTGGCAGGTCTGCGGCAGCACGCGGCCGAGGAAGAGCATATCGTGCGCATGGGGTTGCTCGCCTCCGGCGCCGCGCATGAACTCGGTACGCCGCTCGGTTCGATGTCCGTGATCGTCAGCGACTGGCGGCGCATGCCGGCGCTGACGTCTGATCCCGACATTGCGGAGGACATCAGTGAGATGGAAGCCTCGCTGCGCCGCTGCAAAAGCATCGTGACGGGCATCCTGCTGTCGGCCGGCGAAACGCGCGGCGAGGGGTCGGCGCCGACCTCGGTCAACGCTTTCCTTTCCGAGCTGGTTGACGAATGGCGGGCCGCGCGGACCGAACCGACGCTGGCCTATGACAACCGCTTCGGCGAAGACGTCGCCATCGTGTCCGACGCCGTGCTCAAGCAGGCGGTCTTCAATCTTCTCGACAATGCTATCGAGGCATCGCCGCGCGGCATCGAACTCGTTGCCGCGCGCGACGGCGACACGCTGGTCCTCAACGTCAACGACGAGGGCGCAGGGTTTCCTCAGGAGACGCTCGCCGATCTCGGCAAGCCATACAATTCCAGCAAGGGCCGGCCGGGCGGCGGGCTCGGGCTGTTTCTCGTGGTCAATGTCGTGCGCAAGCTCGGCGGCGAGGTCCTGGTGCGCAACCAGTCCGGCGGCGGCGCCACGGTGACCGTGACCTTGCCGCTGAAGGCCCTCGAGATCGGAGGCGGCCGTGGAATGTGATCGCCTTCTGGTCGTCGTCGAGGACGACGAGGGCTTTGCCCGCACCCTGCGGCGTTCGTTCGAACGGCGCGGCTATACCGTGGTCATGGCGACCGGCCGTGACGATCTCCAGGAACTGCTTAAGGATCGATCGCCGGGTTACGCCGTGGTCGATCTCAAGCTGGCGAGCGCCTCCGGTCTTGCCTGTGTCGAAGCCCTGCACCGCTTCAACTCGGATATGTTGATTGTGGTGTTGACCGGCTTCGCCAGCATCACGACAGCGGTTGAGGCGATCAAGCTCGGCGCCTGTCATTATCTCGCCAAGCCCTCGAGCACCGACGATATCGAGGCGGCCTTTCACAAGGCTGCCGGCAATGCCGACGTTGCGTTGGTGGAACGGCCGACCTCCATCAAGACGCTGGAGTGGGAGCACATCCACCAGACGCTGGTCGATACCGATTTCAACATATCGGAAACAGCCCGCCGTCTCGGCATGCATCGCCGGACTCTGGCCCGCAAGCTGGAAAAGCGTCCGGTCAGATAGCGCGCCGCGCGCTTCGGATGCGGACGCCTGCGGCGGCGACGGTCGACAGCACGCCGGTGAGGAACCACAGCAGAGCGCCAGTCTTGATCGTATAGGGCGAGTTGCTGATGCAGAGCAGGAAGGCGACATAGGCCGCCGCCAGATCGCGGAAGACATAGAAGTAGCGGCTGCGCCCCTCGGTCGATAGCAGCATCGTCCAGAACAACGCGATGCCGATGAGGCCGATCGAGGCGACCGAATAGGCATAGCCGGAGTCGGCCATCATGAATTCCGGCGCGCGCAGGCCGAACCAGTTGAGCACATCGAAGCGACTGAGGATCTCGCCGGACATGATGATGCGGCCGATGAAGCCGTTGCTGATGCCGAATTGTTGCGACAGGATGTCAGGCATGAAGACGATGGTGAGCAGGCCTATGGCCGGCGCCACTGCGACCATCACAAGCCGGATGGCCGACGGCACCAGCGACACCGCCAGCGCGATCGAGCAAAAATAGGCGCCGAAGCGGCTGTCCGACATGACAATGGCGAAGGCGGCGGCCGCGAACAGGCCCCAGAACAGCCGTCGCTCCATCTGCGACCGGATCAGCGCCCAGATAAAGACGATGATGCCGAAATTGCCGGCCGACACCGGCTCGAGGAAGATCGACGAAACGCGGTGGTTGCCGAGGAAGGGCAGAAGGTTGCGGCCGCCGCCGGCGCCCTCAGGCCGCATGCCGGACACGAACAGGCTTGACGATTGTGACGCCTGCGACAAGTCCATTGTGCCGCGCTCGACGTAGAAGCTCGCGATGTTGCAGAACCGCGTGAACAGGTCCGGGAGGAAATATTCGAACAGGCCGACCCCGACCACCAGCAGCGCGACGACGCGGACGATGCGGTCCGCCATCCTTAAATCGGGTGTGCTGGTGCCGAGAATGAAGAACGTGATCGGGATGAGCAGGTCGCGGATCGGCTTCACGTCGGCGCTGCCGGTGAGCAACAGCCGTCCCGCTGCCAATGTCACCAGATAGAGAACGGCGCCGGCGATGACGAGCAACTGGGTGTAAGTGAGCCGCTGGTAGGTATAGAGCAGCACCGCCGAGATGATCATCAGCTCGCAGGCGATCGCCGCCGCGGAGCCGACACTGCTGACATTGGTATTGACGAGGCACAGAAAGAAATTGAACGCGGTCGCGCCGACCACGGCAATGACCGGCGGCTGCAGCCAGAACGGCTGCCGCGCCGCCAGCACCCGTTGGCGCAGGCCATCCCGAGGAAAGTGCGCGCCGGCCGTCGTCATTTCTGCGTGCCCAATCCCGTGCTTTCCGCGGGCGCCGACAGATGTCGCAGCAGCACCGACATCTGCGGGCGGTCCTGGCCGTTCACCGGCTGCACGCTGGTGAAGTAGCTCGGTGGCCAGGCGCCGGCGGCCCAATAGGTCCAGCCCATCCAGACGTCGCGATTGTCGTCCATGAACTTGAGCATGGCGTCGAGCGCGGCGAGGCAGGTCGGGTCGCTCCCGGCCCCGAACTCACCGAGGAAACCCTTCTTGTTGTTCTGGCGCAGCCAGTCGGTCACGCTCTTCAATGTCGTGATCCCGACAGTCTCGTTCTTGCATTCGGGGTGGGTGCCCGAATAGTTGGAGTCGAGATACTGGTGCAGCTCGTAGACGAAGTTGTTGGCTGGATCGACGATGTTCTTCATCGCCGTGGCATTCGAGGTGCCATAGCTGGTGCTCGCCCAGCTATGCGCGCCGGTCCAGGCGTTGCCGGGAACGAAGACGGTGTTTTGCGCGCCGGTTTGCCGGATGGCCGCAATGGCGCGGTTGGCGGCGTCAAGCCAGCTCTCGGTCGGCAGTCCTTTCGGCTCATTCATCAGGCCGAAGCCGACCTTGCCGTTGCTCTTGAAGGCTTCCGCCAGCCGCTGCCACAGGCCGGCGAGCGCATCGGCGGGCACGGCGACGCTGCCGATCACCTGTTGCCGATAATATGCGTAGTTGTGAACGTCGAGCACGACGTAGAGGCCCTTGCCGGTCGCGTACTGCACGACGGAACTCAGACGCTGCAATTCGGCCGCGTCGAGCGGGCCGTTCAGTTGCGGCTGCATGCGCTCCCAGAGGAACGGCACGCGAATGGTGTTGAGGCCTTTGCCGGCAACATAGTCGATCGTCGCCCGTGGTGGGTAGAAGTAGTCCGTGCCGGCGACGCCGGGAATCTTGCGGCCGTTGAACTCAGCGCCGGCGATGTTCAGACCGGTGAGATGCGCCGGCTGGCTGCGCGCTGCGTCCAGCGTCAGCGAACAGAATGCGAGCATCGAAGCCACCAGCAGTGTCAACGACGACAAGCCCTGCGGAGTTTTTGAGCAGAGCGAAAGGCGATGGCGCTTCGATGGCAATTCGTCGCCTCCATCCGTGTCAAAAACTGTGCAGGTTTCGTGAGAACGAGGGTCTCGCGCAATCGCGAGGCGACTGAACAAAAGCAGGCGTTCACGATGAGGCTGCAAGCAGCGCGTGGTCATTCGAAGACGAGAAAGTGACCGAAGCGCGGCATCGCTTCAGACTTAAGAATGGCGACTGTGCTGCAACGGATTCGCACGCGCCGCGTTGCATCCTGTTGTGCCACGGGAAGCTTGAACACACATGCAGATCGTACACGTCGTGCGGCAGTTCCATCCATCTGTCGGCGGGCTGGAGAACGTTGTCGCGCAACTCGCCTTTGCGCAGTATGGCAAAGGACACGACGTCCGCGTCGTGACGCTCGATCGCATCTTCAACGCGTCAGGGGCGGCGAAGTTGCCGAAATGGGAGCGCATCGGCGATATCGAGGTCGTCCGCGTTCCGTATGTCGGTTCGACGCGTTACCCCATCGCTCCGTCGGTTATCCGACATATCCGTCACGCGGATATCGTCCACGTCCACGGCATCGACTTCATCTTCGACTATCTCGCCTGGACTGCACCGCTCCATCGCCGCAAACTCGTGGTGTCCACTCACGGTGGATTCTTTCATACGTCCTTCGCGGCGCGATTGAAGAAAGTCTACTTCAACGTGGTGACGCGCGCTTCGCTGCGCTGGTACGCCGGCGTTGCCTGCGTGAGCGCGGCGGACGAGGCGATGTTCAGGAAGGTGAGGACGCGGGGCGCCTGTCTGATCGAGAACGGCGTCGATGTCGATAAATTCGCCGACGCTGGCGCCAAGGCACCGACGAAGTCACTGCTGGCGATGGGGCGGCTTTCCAGCAACAAGCGCATCGATCAGGTCCTGGCCTTCCTGGCGGCGTTACGTCGTTGTGATCCGGAGTGGTCGCTGACGATCGCCGGGCGGCCTTACGACATTTCCATCGATGACCTGCACGGCTATGTCCGCCACCTCGGCCTTGCCGGCCATGTCCGCATCGTCGACAGCCCGAGCAATGACGATCTCCGCGGCTTGATGGCCGATGCCTCGGTGTTCATCTGCGCGTCGTCCTACGAGGGTTTCGGCCTAGTGGCGATCGAGGCGATGTCGGCCGGTTTGTGGCCGGTCCTGAGCGGCATTCCGCCCTTCCGGCATCTCGCCGAACAGACCGGGATTGGATCGATCGTCAATTTCGACAATGTCGATGCCGCGGCGCTGGCTTTCCTTGGCGTATGGGAGCGGGTCTCGATGCACTACGATCAGGCGCGTTATGCGGCGATGAAGGCGGCGGCGGGCTATCGGTGGGAACTGGCGGGGGAGAAATACGAGGCGTTGTACGATTCCGCGCTCGGCAAGAAGAGCCGCACCATTCTCGATGTGCCGATCCTGGCCAAGACGTCGGCCGAGGCGGTGGAGCTGCTCGACCGGGAATTCGCCGCCGGGCGCGGCGGCATTGTGGTCTTCGCCAACGCCCATACGCTCAACGCCACGGTCTCCGATCGGCGGGTTCAGTCGATCCTGCAGCGGTCGATCGTGTTCAACGACGGCGTCGGCGTCGACATCGCCAGCCGCCTGCTGTTCGGCAAGCCGTTTCCGGACAACCTGAACGGCACCGATTTCATTCCGCATTACCTGCGCGCCACCGCGCATGTTTATCGCATCTACCTCGTCGGTGGCATGCCTGGCGTCGCCCAGCGTGCGGCGGCGCGGCTGTCGGCGATGGCGCCGCAGCACAAGTTCGTCGGCGTCTGCCATGGCTTCGTACCGCGCGAGCACATGGATGAGCTGATCGGCGATATCCGACGCTCCCGCGCCGATATCGTTCTGGTGGCGATGGGCAACCCGCAGCAGGAAACCTGGCTCAACGATCGTCTGCGCGAGACCGGCTGCCGGCTCGGCTTCGGCGTCGGCGGTCTGTTCGACTTCATGGCGGAAGTCGTGCCGCGGGCGCCGCAGTGGGTACGGACCGCGCGGCTGGAATGGGCGTTCCGCATGATGCAGCAGCCGAAGCGCTTGTGGCGGCGCTATCTGGTGCAGATGCCGATCTTCCTGCTGCGCGTCGGGCGGCAGTGGGCGGCTGGCGAGCGCGTGTCGTCGGCGTCGCCGCAGTGACGGTCGCTTCCGCCGATACGCCGCCGAGCGGCTTGCGCGGCCAGCTTGGTCACGCCTGGCGCCTCGCGCAGCGCTGGAGGGGCCGCATCCTTTACGCCTTCCTCGATCAGGGACTTTACAGCACCACCAATTTCGTACTGACGGTGCTCTATGCCTGGTGGCTGCCGCTCGAGGATTTCGGCTGCTTTGTTGTGGTGTGGACCGCGGTGTTCTTCATCGAGGCGGTGCAGAACTCGATGATCATCGATTCGTTGCCGGCCATTGTCAGCCATCGCGGCCGGCACAACCGCGGCCGCATCGATGTCGCGGGGTTCTGGGTGGTCTGCGTGTTCGGTGCGGTGAGTAGCGCGCTGTTGTTCCTCGCCGCCGCGGTGCTGTGGGCTTTGCACTCGGCCTATGCGCTGCCGGTGCTGGTGCTGGCCTTGGTCAATCCGCTGCAGCGCATGTATCTCTATTACCGTCGGCTCTGCTACATCCGCGACCGGCAAGGCGTCGCGGCTGCTGCTGCCGCGGCTTACAGCATAACCTTGCTGGCCGGCGCCGGCGCGTTGGCGTTCTTCAAGGTGATCTCCGTCGATGCGGTTCTCGCCTTGCCGGGTGCGGCGGCGTCGGCCGCCATCGCGACGATTGTCATTGCCGGTATCGGCCGGCTGACGCGTGTCCGCGCCGTCAATGTCAAATGGCTGACGATGCGCATCTGGAATTCGGGGCGCTGGCTGGCGCCGGCCGCGGTGGTGTCGTGGCTGATGAGCTGGGGCATCTTTCCATTGGTGGCGCTGTTCAGCGGCCCGGGCGCTGCCGGCGTCATCCGCGCCCTGCAAAATCTGCTGACGCCCATCGTGCAGTTCAATTCCGCGCTGAACCTCGCGCTCCTGCCGCGCGTGGCCGACAAGGTGGCCGATCACGGCAATGACTATGCAAGGCGCTTTGCGCTTCGCGCCACCGCCGGCTTCGCCGCTCTCGTGCTGCTGTACTGCGGTGCGATTCTGGCGGCGGCCCCGATCCTGCTGCCGCTGCTCTACCACAAGCCGGAGATCGCGGCGTCGGAGGGCCTGCTGTGGCCGCTGTCCTTCGGCATTGTCTGGGAGGCGAGCCGCGTCGCGGCGTCGATGTCGCTTCTGGCGACGCGGCGCACGCGCGTCGTGCTGCTGTCGCGGCTGATCGCGCTCACGGTCTTTGCCGTTGGCGGCATGGCGCTGGGCTGGGCGGCAGGCTTGAGCGGCGTGCTGTGGGCCAATGCTATCGCCACCGCGACCGGCGCGTCGATCGTCATCGTCACCGCGCTGCGGCCACGTCCGGCGCCGGTGTAACGGCCTCAGTGCGCGGTGCCGAGCAGCGCGCGCTCCAGCCTGGCCACGGCCTGCTGCAGTTGATCGAGGCGCTGCAGAAAGATGGCATCCTTGCTCAGATACGACAGCCCCTTGCTTGCCGCGATCAGCGCTTTGGCCGCGCGATCGGCAAACAGCGGATCGAACAAGCCGGTGATCTTCTGCAGCCGTTCCGCCTGACTCTTCGGCACGATCCGCGTCGGCATGAGATCGGTGCCGGCGGCCTGGCCGTAGCGGCGGTTGAATTCCCTGAACAAATCCTCGTCGTCGTCCGACAGGCTGTCGAGACCCTTGGCGCCGTCGATGGTGCGAATCTTGAAATGCTTCAACGCTTCCCAGGCCGAGCTTGGCGGCAATCGGATCGGCCGGTAGTCGAGGTCGAGCGATTGCGTCCAATCGATCCATTTGAACGGCGCGACCTCCGGCGAGCAGGCTACGGGAATCCACGGCACCCGCAAGGTGTCGGCAACGATCGCGCCGTGCATGGCCTCGGTCAGCACAAGGCTCGCGCCGGCGAGGCTCCGCAGCGTGCGCTCGACCGGCCAGTGCGCGTCGATGAACTCAAAACCGACACTCGCGCAGATCTCCGGCCAGCGGCTATACATCACCGAATTGTAGTGCGGCATGAAAACGACGCGGCCGCCGCGCGCCACCTCGGGCTTCAGCGCCGGGATTGTCGCCAGCAATGCGGCGCTGTCGGTGATCGCTTTGTCCGGCATGCCGATCAGCCGCCCGGTCAGCGGCCCGCGTACAGCGAGGATCGACCATTTGTCGTTCGGCCACAACGATGGCAGCGGCCCTGTGCCGGCTCCGCTGCCAAGCACGAAGACGCGCTTGCCCGCAGTCGCCGGCGGCGACAGATAATCGTCGCGGAAGATCGAACCGATGCCGAGCAGCACGGCGTTCTGAACGTCGAAACACGCAGACGATAGCACCTCGCGCCATATCAGCGGGTTGAGGTCGTCTCCAAAATTGCCTCGCGGGCTCTTGTAGTAGAGGACTTTCATTGCGGTCTGATGGCGCCGTCGGCCAGTGCGTGTTTGCGCGGTCGCGACGACCGTAAAAGTTCGGCGCCGCCGTGCTTTTCCGAATCGTTGGAGATGAGCGGGCTCCGCAAGAGGCTCTCGTAAAGCGCGGCATGCCGGTCGGCGATGGCGTCCCAGCGAAAATGCCGGGCAGCTTTCTCGACACGGCGGCTCAGGTCGGCTCGCGCTGTCGGATCGGCCTGCAACCGGGTGAGAGCGCCAAGTGCATCCTGCGGGCCCGCGGTCTCGAGTGTCGCGCCTTTGATCCAGTCGGGCGTAATCGTGCTGTGCTGGGTCGCCACGATCAGGCCATTGACGAAGGCGGCCGCCAGCGTGCCGCGCTTGGCCGAGGCGCCGTCGGGAAACGGCAGATAGGCGAAGGTCGCTCCGGCCAGATGCGCGGCGACCTCATGATCGGGAAGCTGCGGTGCGACCTTGATACCACTTGCCGTCGCCTGCGTAATGATGTCATCCGCGTAGCGCCGGAATCGATCCGGTACGGCGCCGATCAGTTCGAACGTGAGACTGCTCGACGACATCCGGGCGAGGCGCGCCAACTCGAGAAACGCCTCCAGACCCTTGTTCGGTGCGATGAGGCCGAAATAGCAGACCAGGTTCGGTTGACGCCGGCCGTCGGCCGCGGACGGCACGTTACTGCCGATCTCGATGGTCGTGTCGACGCCGCGTCGGCGCGGAAAGCGCTGCTCGAACAGCGCGCGTTCTTCGCCGGTGGTGAAGATGCGCGCGGCGCAATGCCGGGCAAAGGGCGAGAACCAGGCGCGCCGATAGGGCTTGAACACCGAATATTCATGCAGCGTCACCACCACCGGGCGGCTGCGGATGCGGCGAGCGATTGCACTCGGCGTCAGCGAGCGGCCGTAGCCGGCGGTGGGGTACTGGACGTGGATGAGATCGCAATCGGTGCGCTCGATCTCATCGAGGATCGACGGCGCATAGAGTTGCGAGAACCGGTCGCTGGCAAAACGTTCAACGCCAATGCCAATGCTCGCCAGCTCGTGGCTGAGCACCTGCGTGTAGTCGCCAACGCCACACACCTGCGGGGGCCATGAACCACTGACCAGAAGCACCTTGGTCATCACCTAAATCTCCGTACCGACGTCCGCACCGTTACGAACTGGCACCCTGCCGAAGGTCGGTGCCGTATTCGTATGGCTTGATGTAGGCGGAGCTGTGGTAATAGTCGTAATTGCGCAGGCGGCGCAGATCGACGCGAGTCAGTACGGTTCCCAGGACGCGGTCCTTGAGCGGCGACAACAGGTCAACCGCACGCGCGATGAGGTCTTGCGGCGTCCGATCCCAGCCGACCGCGAGCACGATGCCGTCGGCATGTTCGCCGAGCGCGCGGCTGTCGACCAGCGGGATGAGCGGCGGGGCATCGACGATAATGACATCATAATGCCGGCGCAGTTCCCCGAGGATGATGCGCATGGAATCCGAGAAGGCGAACTCGCTCATCGCTTCGAGTTCGTTCGACGGCGGCGAGGGCAGCACCGATAGCGACGTCGCCCTGTCGAACAGGATGGTTTGTTGCAGCGAGGCCCGGCCCAAGGCGACGTCGAACAAGCCCCATTGTGCGTTCGGGCACAATGATCGCGTCAGCTGCGGATTGCGCAAGTCGCCTTCGACGATCAATGTGCGAACGCCCATCATGGCATAGGACAGTGCAAGATTGGCGGCGAGTGTGGTCTTGCCCTCGCCCTCGATCGCCGATGTCAGCATGATCGTCTGCATCGGCCGGGTTCGCGCGGCACGCTGCACCGAAAGGCGGACGGCGCGGATCGCCTCGGCGAAGACCGAGTTCGGTTCCTCGATGATGTAGCGCATCAAGGGTGGCTGCAGCGCCAGCGGCAGCATCCGGGTCGGCTGCTCCTGGTAACGCGCGAGTTCGTCACGCCCGCGCTTGGTGATTCGCGAAAGCTCGCGCAGGCCGACCAGTGGCAGCGAGGCAATGCCGGGAACGCCGGAGATCGCCTCGACCTGATCGATGGTCTTTACCCGTCGATCGAAACGGTCCACGGCGATGGCGATGATCGAGCCGAACGCCGCGCCGAGCGGAATGGCCAGGCCGAGAAACAGCCATGCCTTCGGGAAGGAAGGCTGCACCGGGGCGTTGGCGGTGGTGACGATGCGCGCTTCAGGCAGATCGAGAGTTTCGCGCGCGCTGGCTTCCTTGTAACGGCCCAGGAAGGACTCATACAGCGCCCGGTTGGCGTCGGCCTCGCGCTGGAGCTCGCGCAGCCTGACTTCCGCCTGGCCCGATTCGCTGGAGATATTCTGCAAGGCCGCGAGACTCTTCTCCAGCGAGGCTTCGCGGGCGGCGGCAACTTCATAGCTGTGCCGCCGGCTCTGCAAGATGCGCAGGACTTCGGCGGCGATCAGCTTCTGCGTATCGCGCAGTTGCGCCTTCACAGCAGTGACCTGAGGATGCTGCGGGCCGTAGCGGCTGGTCAGGTCGGCCTCGTTCATCGTCAACTGCGCGTATTGTCCGCGCAGCTTGGCGATGGTTTCCGACGCCAGCGCTTCGCTTAACGAACCAGGATCGGCCTTGCTCTTGGCGATCTCCGCCACCTGATCGAATTTCGCGCGCGCCTGCGCCGCTTCGGCGCGGGCTTCCACCAGCTTGCCGTTCAGGTCGGTGATCTGCTGACTGTTCACCGTCTCGCCTTGACTCAATGTGAGATTATGGGCGCCGCGAAACTCTTCTACCGCCTTGTCGGAGGCGAGCACGCGCGCCTTGAGATCATTGAGTTGCTGGTTGAGCCAGCCGGCGGCCATCTTGGTGGCGTCCGATTTCGACCGCACCAGCTCTTCGAAATAGGCCTGTGAGATGGCGTTGGCGACCCGAGCCGCAGTTTCGGGATTGTGCGCGCTGACGTTGATGTCGATCAGGAAACTGTTGCGCTGCCGGGCCACTTTTAGCCGGCTCTGCAGCACAGACACCGCGGCCATTCGCGCAGCCTCCTGCGGATCGGCATTGCTGACCGGGGGCGCGGCAAAGAGGCGCTTGATCGGCGCCAGCAGCCCCGGTTTCGGCTGGAACTCCTGATCTTTCGTCAGATTCAGATCATCGACCACACGGCGCAACACTGAAATCGATTGCGATAGCAGAACCTGGCTCTCGATCGTGGCGTCGTCGGTGGCCGGCGCCTGGATCTGCGTCTGCTTGGCGTCGAGATTGATGACGTTCGGCCGCCGCGGGTCGATCAGCACCGTCGCCGTTGCCGTGTAGAGTGGCTTGATGAATACAAGCGCGATGCCGGCCGCCGCGGCAAAGACGACGGTCGCCAATATGATCAGCGCGATGCGCCGTCGGAGAATGCGAAAGATCTCGGCCAGCCGCACGCCTTCCCAACCGGAGGCGCCAGTCGCCGAATCCGGTTCATAGGAAAGGGGAGCCGGCACGTGTTCAGTAGCGCGTTGTGACATTCAGTCCCACCTCGTGCTTGTCGTAGCTCGCCAACGGCACATTGCTGTCGCGGCGGAAGTATTGATGTTGAAGTGAGATGGAGCTGTACCGATTCATCTTGTATGTGAGCTCGGTCAGTGTCGAAAATACGTCGTCGTTGCGCGGCTGGCCAAAAAACTTGTCGCGCTCGTAGGTGGCGCCGACCGACAGGATGATATTGCGGCGGAGCTCGTAATCCGCGCCAAGCTGGATCGCATCGGCCCGGATGCCGCCTGCGACCGTATCGGCGGCCTGAGTGACCAATTGCTCGGCCTTGACGTGAACGTCGAGCAAACGCGTGACGCTCCAGTTGAGGAGCGCGCGGTAGGTCGGCCCCTCGATGGTCCCGATGGTCGGATCTTCGAAGCGTTGGCTGGCATAACCGGCGCTCAATTCGCCGGTGACGAGATGGCCGAGTTGCAAATTGACGCCGGCGAGCGCGCGATAGCCGTTGGAGTTGAGCGATTGCACAGGCGTGCCTTGCAGGCTGCGCCGGTTCGCTTCCACGGCGGAAAACAGGCCCAGGTTGCCGGTCATCGCGTAGTCGAGACGGCCGTGAATCGCCTCGATGTGTCCGTCGCGGGCGTCCTGATTGATGATTGAGCCGTTGATCGCGCGCGTCGATCCGAAATTGTAGCTGTCGGAGCGCAGACCGATCGAGCCGGCCCACCGGCCGCTCTGTTGCCAGTAGGTCACGTCGGCCGAGTTCAGGGTGTAGGGGGTCGGCTCGGCCGCGTTGGTCGGCGAGGTCAGTGAGCCGACGCCTTCGTGCAACAGCGCGGTGCGGAAACTGGTGAGGATCGCGGCATCATGCCAAAGATCGATACGGCCGCGCAGGCGCAAATTGGCGTCGGTTTGATCGAGCTGTGAAAACCGGCGGTAGCTGGTCGAGGCGACGCTGCCTTGCAAGTCGATGCCATGCCGCTCCCACAGCGACTGGACCTCGAGCGACGGCTTGATCGTGGCGGACAGATCGCCGCGCTTGTCGCTGCCCGAAGCGAAGACGTTGTTATCGTAGCGTACGCCGCCGGTCAGCGAAGGGTGAAACATCCACGGGCCCGCGCGCACACCGACGCTCTCGTAACCCGGTTGCTGCCGTGTTTTCACCGGCGTGTCCTCCGGCGCGAGTGCTTCGCCGCTGCGCGCCCATAACTGCGCAAAGGGGACGGGCTCGAACACTTCAAGCGAGTTCCAAGGCGGCATCGGCGACGGAACGAAAGGTGTGACGACCTGGGCCTGCGCCGCCTGCGTCCCGGCGATGAGCGCGAAGGCAAGACCGGCGGCGACGATGGCCCGTCGGTCGCCGAAAAACTCATCAACATGGAACCGGCTGCGCCCGCCGCGCATTTCATCGATGTCGTTGCTCCAACGGCGCTGGCGCCGTACGTCACGGCACCGGCGGTTTCCGGACAGCATCGGCATCAACGGCGCCACGCTCGCTCCGTTCCGCACTGCAATAGACATATCGCGCGATGGGCCGTCAGGCTTATGCAAGCCACGATGCGCACGCGTAGAGCGGTGAACAAGGATTGCCCAATGTGCCGGCACGATGCTCAAGCGCCGATCAGAGGAATCGTTCGGGCACGGTGATGTTATCGCCTGGCGACACCGGCGGGTTCGTCTCCGTTGGACGCGTAAGCTCGACGTTGGAACCGGACGGGCGCACAAGGACACGGTTTTCATTTGCTCGATAGGTGTAACCGCCGGCCAGTGCCACGGCGTCGGCGACGGTCAGGCCGGGCTTGTAGGGAAACTCGCCGGGCTTTTTGACCTCGCCGCGGATATAAAATGGCGCGTAGGTGGAAATCTGAATATTGACGCGCGCATCCTTGAGGATCGCGCCGTTCAATCGCGCGGCGATACGGCGTTCGAGCTGCTCGACGGTCAAACCCGACGCCTTGACGCGCCCCGCCACAGGGATCGACAGATAGCCTGCGCCGTCAACGGTGTAATCGCCTGTGATGGTCTGCTCGTTGTAAACTTGCACATGTAACTGATCGTTCGTGTGCAGCGTGTAAGGCTGGTTGGTTGCGGGCAACGCGGCCTGTTCCTGGTAGGCGAGGCGCGTCGAGCCCGCGGAACTGCAGGCGGCCATCGTCAACAGGCATGCAAGGCCGGCCATAGCAGAGGCCAGCCGCCAAGAGATTCGCTGCATTGTTCCCCCTTACGCACTTGGATACCAGAACGCGTCGTCGCGATGGATCAATCGCGGCGGCAAAGCTTTCGAACTCGACAGCAGCCCCGAAGTCGCCAACCGCAATGCAGGATGTTCGTTCCGTCCGATTGCAGAAATTTTCTCGCAAAGTCCGGCGCATGACTTTGCGAAGGATGTGACAACGTACGCTTCAGAACACTCGTGTGACGAAACGATGAACCGCAAAAATGATGAGCGCCCAGGCCACAAAGTTCGCAAACAGAAGCCAAAAACGTAAGCACATGCTTTGTCGCTGCGGCGTAACGCTATGTCGTGCACGAAATTGCGGCGGGGCTTGACGAGACATGCACACGATCTGGCAGGCGGGGTCGCGGTTTCAGTCTAACGGTTGTGTGACAGGCTCGTTCATCAATAGCCGGTTCTGCAACATTTCTTGATCGGCGCGCTTCACCGTCTCGCCGCGCCGGCGATGAATCGTAATCGATACGAATGTTCGACATTCGTGATGGTGCACCGCCACACTTTCTCCAAGAACGACGATAGTCTGGCTCGCGCCAAGCGGCGAGGCCGACGCGAGTCGAGTTCGCGCGAACTGCAAAAGCCGCGGCAACAGGGAGTACGCGTGATGGCGACAGGCCGTCATGCGCAAAGCAACACTGCAATGGAGCGAATGATGGCCCTCTCTGTTTCGCTGCCCGCCATGCGGGACGAATCAATCTCGGTTTGGCAACGCAAGCAACCGCTTTTCACGCCTGGCGTGAGCTACAGCGACCGGCCGCGTCCGCCGCGGCGTAGGCTTTACTATCTCTCGCATCGCGGGGCGCTCAGCGAGCCGACGCGCTCGCGCGCGAAGCGCCTGTTCGATGCGTCGAGCGCCGGCATCGCGCTCCTGGCCTTGGCGCCGCTGTTCGCAGGCATCGCGCTCGCCATTAAGCTGACCTCGCGCGGACCGGTCTTCTTCACCCAGTATCGGTACGGACACCACAATCGTCGCTTCCGAATTTTCAAGTTTCGCACGATGCACACGCATCTGGGCGACAAGCGCGGCGTGGCGCAGACCGTCACCAACGATCCGCGGGTGACCGCGGTCGGCCGCATTCTGCGCCGGACCAGCCTCGACGAGTTGCCGCAGCTCATCAATGTCGTTCGCGGCGACATGTCTCTTGTCGGGCCGCGGCCGCACGTGCCCGGCATGCAGGCGGCTGACACGCTCTATGAGAATCTGGTGCCGTACTACTTTCAGCGGCACACGATTAGGCCCGGCATCACCGGCCTGGCGCAGGTCAGCGGCTGCCGCGGCAGCACGGCCAAGGCCGAGGCCGCGATCTCCCGCGTCGATTACGATCTGCAGTACATCGAGCAATGGTCGCTGTGGCTGGACATCAAGATCATCTGGTGGACGGTCAGGCGCGAATTCTTCTTTGGCAAAGCCGATTGAGCAATCGGCAGATCGTCGGCTCCGCGGCTGGCGCCAAGCGCGCCGTGTGGGCGCAGGGAGTATGGCGGCATGAACGGATCCAATGACGCCGCGACCGGCGTCGAGGCGCTCGAGGTCCGGCCGACCTCGGGCAAACGGCTCGCCGGCATCGAAGGCCTGCGAGCCGCCGCCGCGCTCTCGGTCATGCTGGGCCACTTCAATCTACATCTCGTGCCGGCCGATATGATCCCGCCGCTGGGACAGAAGATTCTCAACGTTGCCGGCCAGGGATTGACGTTGTTCTTCGTGCTGTCCGGGTTCCTGCTGTTCGGGCCGTTCCTGACGGCGGCGGCGCGGGGGCGGTCGCTCGGCATCCCGCGTTATTTCGCCAATCGTTTTCTGCGCATCTATCCCGCTTACGCCGTCATCTTTCTTGCCGTCGCTTGCGGGTTCGGCCTTGCCTATGTGTCGCCGGTCTCGCTGACGAATACCGGCGTTGAAGGCGTCGGCGAGACGGTGGGGCGCATGACCGATCCCGGCGCCATCCTCGCCAATCTGTTCCTCGTGCACACCTTGTTGCCGTCGACGATCAAGACCGGCCTCGGGGTGTCCTGGTCACTGACCGCGGAAATCTGCTTCTATCTGGTGCTGCCGGTTCTGGCGGTTGCCGCGGTGCGGCTCAGCGCGCGCTGGGGCCTGGACCGGGCCGCGCTGGCGGTCTCGCTGGGCATGATCGCCGAGGGGCTTGTCTGCCGCACCGTTGGCAACATGCAGCTGCACGGCGATGCGGCGACGCAGTTCTATCAGCAATGGGGCGGCAACTGGCTTGCCGTCTATTTGCGCAGCATCCTGTGTCAGGCCGATTTGTTCGGTGTCGGCATGCTGGCGGCGATCGGTTATCGACACAGCCAGACCTTGACGACGCGCGAGGCGCGGCTGCGCTTTCGCCGCTGGCTCTATGCCGTGGCGGCCGCCGGCATCGTGCTGAGCCGAATCGAGCACGAATTCGGCTTCGCTTCATTCTTCGCGGCGCTGCTGCTCATCGTCACGACGGAAACGGCATCGGGACGTCCGCAATGGTTGGTAACGCTGCTCGAATGGCACCCGATCCGCTGGATCGGCGTCATCTCGTATAGCTTCTATCTGTGGCACCTGCCGGTGATCTGGGGCGTGCATAAATGGCTGTTGCACGACGAGCGGCCGCATACGCTGCTGCTGGTACTCATGTCCTTTGCCGCGGTGCTGTTGATCACGATCAGCCTGTCCGCCATCACTTATCTTACCGTCGAGCGCCCGGCGCTGCTGCTGAAATCGCGCCCAGCGCGCAAGCGGAGCGCCGAAGCTCTGGCGCTCCGCGGCACGGCCAATTAGGCGTCAGGTCCCGGTCTTTACCAGCTCTGGCGTGACACGGTTGTAGATGTCCTCGACGCGGACGATATCGTCCTCGCCGAGATAGGCCCCGGACTGCACCTCGATGAGGTTGAGCGGCATCTTGCCGGGATTTTCCAGCCGGTGCATGGCGCCGAGCGGGATGAACAGCGACTCGTTCTCGCCGAGCAGAACCTCTTCATCGTCGCGCGTGACCAAAGCCGTGCCGTTGACTACGACCCAATGCTCGGCGCGATGGAAATGCTTCTGCAGCGACAACTTGCAACCGGGATTGACGGTGATGCGCTTGACCTGGAAGCGCTCGCCAACGTGGATCTGCTGATAGTAGCCCCAGGGCCGGTATACGCACTGGGTCTGGGTCGCCGAGCTATGCCCCTCCTGTTTCAGGCGGGTCACGAGTTTGCCAACGTCCTGGGAATGGTTCTTCGGTGTCACCAGCACGACGTCGGGTGTCGCCACGACGACGAGATCCTCGACGCCCAGCGCCGCCACCAACGGGCCGTCGCCGCGCAGATAGCAGCCGCGGCTGCTTTCGGCGACCACGTGGCCGATTTCGACGTTACTCTCGGTGGTCTTGTCGCCGACCTCCCACAGCGCCGACCAACTGCCGATATCGCTCCAGTCGAAGCGCGCCGGAACGACGGCCGCGCGGTCCGTCTTCTCGAGCACCGCCTTGTCGAGCGACACCGAGGGGCAGGCCGCCAAAGGCTCTTCGCGCAGCCGCAGGAAATCGAGATCGAGCGAGGCGGTGGCCACTGCGCCGCGCGCGGCTTTAAGCACCTCCGGCGCGTGACGTTCCACCTCACGCAGGAAAGCGCGCACCGGCAGCAGGAAAATGCCGCTGTTCCAGAGATAATTGCCGCTGGCGAGAAGTTCTGCGGCACGCGCGGTGTCCGGCTTTTCGATGAATTCGCCGACCTCCTGGACGCCCGGCGCTGCCTCGACGGGCTGGCCGCTCTTGATGTATCCGTACCCGGTCGCCGGATGCGTCGGCTGGATGCCGAACAGCGAGAGCTTGTGATGGTCCGCGGCCGCGGTTGCCGTATCGATGGTGTCGATGAAGGCGGCGTTGTCGCGGATCAGGTGATCGACCGGCATTACCAGCAACGTCGTGTTTGGGTCGATCTTGTTGACGATCAGGGCGGCGACGGTGACCGCCACGGCAGTGTTGCGCCGGACCGGTTCCAGTACGATCGTCGAATCGGTGACGCCGAGCGAGCGCAACTGCTCGGCGATGACGAAGCGATGCTCTTCATGGGCGACCACCAACGGCGCCGTGAACTTGTTGCGATCGGCTACCCGCAATGCGGCCTGCTGCAACAACGTGTGCTCGCCAATCAGCGACAGGAGCTGTTTCGGATAAGTTTCGCGCGACAATGGCCACAGCCGAGTTCCCGCGCCGCCGGATAGAAGAACCGGCACCACGAGGCCGGCTTTCAAATCGATCTTCTTCTTCGTCGGCGCCAACAGTTCGCGCAAGGCCATGTTGTGCATCCTTTTCTGAGAGTGGCAGATGTAATGGAATTGAGGCGCTCAGAACCTGCGCAACGTCTGCGGCAATAAAAGGTCGGAGCGCGAGATAGCCACAATGCGCGATGCGTCGGGTAGGCCAAACGATTGCCGCTCGGGGAACGAACCTGTCATGCAGATGTTATCTAGCGTCGAGTTCCGGGTGGGTAAGAATTAGCCATCGTCTCTCCCGGTCGCCGGCAACACGTCGGTAACGTGTGCCGAAAACATAAGCAGCCAAAGGGCGGGGGCGCCGGTGCAGCCATTGATACAACGACTGTTTCCTCCCGGCTGCGTGGTGGTGCCTTCCGCTTCGGTTCCCAAGGCGCAACGCTTCGTGGTCATTCCGGGCGATGATGGTCCGCGCTGGATTGCGCCGCTCGATTGGAACCTGTCTGAGAAGGTGTTGCGACAGTGGTCGCCGATCGCGAGGGCGTCGCGCGCCAAGTGGCGCCTTGCGATGATCGCGCACCGTATGCAATGTATCCGACATATCCCTGGTGCAGCTGTCATCGGCATAGCCAATCTCGACAGCGGCGCTTGGGCGCACCTCGGCATCATCGATGAAAGCGACATCGTGCCGGTGATCTATGTGGCCCGGCCCTCGACGACGCAGAAAGCGGTCATCAGCCTGTTGTCGGCGAATAGTGGCGAGGTCAATCGCGTCGTGAAGGTCGCGTTGGGGTCGCACGCCTGGTCGTCGCTCGAACGCGAGCACGCCAATCTTGAGAGCGTCGAACAGATGCATTCTGGTCTGGCGCCGCGGCCGCTGGGCCTGTTTCCGGCATTGGGCATGACCGCGCAGGAATGGATCGAAGGCGAAATCCGCCTCTCGCCGCCGGAGCGGGCCGCGGTAAATTTTCTTGCGCTGCTGCAGCAGCAGAAGCAGCAGACGACGTTACGTGGGCTGGCGCGGCGGTATCATGATCGCCTCACGGCGCTGCCGGAGCGCGAGGACGAGGTGCAGTTCGACCGCATGCTCGATTCCGTCCGCAATGACGAACCCGTGCCGGCCGCATTTTACCACGGCGACTTCGTGTCCTGGAACCTGATCTGCCAGGACGACGGCGCCTGCCGCGCCATCGACTGGGAGTTCAGCGACCCCGACGGCGCGCCGCTACTCGACTTGTTTCACTACCTGCTGCGGTTTCCCTTCGCCGCCGGCCTGATCGATTCCTATCGGACGGCGGCGCGTTTCTCGCTCGAGGCGCACCGGCCGCTGGTCGAATCCATCCTCGACCGGCTCGGCGCCTCGTTCCGCTATGCCGAGGACGCGCTGACGTTGAGCTTTGTCGCACTTTATGTGACGCGGCATCATCAGGTGTCCGCCATCGAGCGGACGCAGCCGCAGCTACGCGCCGTCGCCGCCAGTTTCGCCGGCGCCCGCACGCTGAATTGACGACACCAGACGCGCGATGCCGTCGGCCGGCGTTCCGCTGTTGTCGATGACGATGTCGGCGGTGAACGCCGCATAAGCGTCGTTGCGCTTGATGCGCTCGCCGAGCGGGCCGTCGCTGTCGCGCTGCCGGCCGGCAAGCCGTGCCGCCAGCACCTCGGCGGGGGCGGTAACGAGGACGGTGGTGACGGCGGCGTAACGCGCCCGGGCCGCATCGATGACGCCGCGCGAGACATTGGCGATGACGATGCGGCCGTCGCGGATCGCGCCGTCAATCGCGGCCGGCAAGGCGTAGTGATTGCCGTGGGCGCCCCACCACAGCCCAAAGGCGCCACCGTCGCGCGCGCGGACGAAGGCCGCGTCATCGATGCTGTCGTGATCTTCGGCGCTGTTGCCGGGCCGCGTGACGATGCGGCGAACGAAGACAAAATCCTCGTCACCGGATAGTGCTTGCCGCGCGCCGGCGATCAGGGTGTCCTTGCCGGCGCCGCTCGGACCGACGACAAGCACAAGATGACCTGGCCCGATGCGCGTGGCCTTGCTCATGCGACGCGGCGGCCTCCGCTCCAGACGCTGCGGACCGCGGCGCCGTCCGGCGCGACGTGAACGCGGATCACGTCGGCGCGCTTGCCAGCCGCGATCTCGCCGCGATCGATAAGGCCGACGGCTTCGGCCGGCGTCTTCGACACGGTGCGGATGGCGGCGGGCAGGTCGTAATTCGGCGCAGCCCTCGGCAGCATCAGCGCCGCGAGCAGTAGACTTGACGGCACATAGTCGGACGACATCAGGTCGAGCAGCCCGGCGCGAGCGAGCTCGGCGGTGGCGACATTGCCTGAGTGCGAGCCGCCGCGAACGAGGTTCGGCGCGCCCATCATCACCTTTATGCCGCTCGCATGCAGGCCTTCGGCCGACGGGACGTTGGTTGGAAACTCCGCGATGGCCACCTTGTCCTTGATCGCCTGCGCAACATGCTCGCCGGTGGTGTCGTCGTGGCTCGCCAGTGGCGTACTGTGCCTCTGCGCGAGTTCGACGAGGCCCTTGTAGTTCTGCGGCGCGTATTGTTCCGAATGCGCGATGCGGCGGGCGAACATCTCGTCGAGCTCAACTTCGGTGAGGCCGCCACTCTTGCCGCGATAATAGTCGCGCAGCTTTTGCGCGTCCTGAAACTGGCGCTGGCCCGGCGTGTGATCCATCAACGACAGCAGGCGTACATCCGGCCGCGTGATCAGGTCGGCCGTGTCCTCGACCACCTTCGGCATCGGCACTTCGCAACGCAGGTGCAGGTAGTGATCGACGCGGAGGAGGCCGGCGGCGCGCGCCTTGTCGATGGCGCCGGACAGCATCGCGGCCTGGCCGTCGGCAGCGTCAGTGCTGCCTTCCTCGCGCCAGACGCGCAAGGAATCGAGCACGGTGGTGATGCCGCTGGTGGCGATCTGCGCGTCATACGACACCACAGCGGAGACCGGGTCCCACTGCACCTTCGGCCGCGGCTGCACGTGCGCCTCGAGATGATCGGTGTGCAACTCGACAAGGCCGGGCAGCAGCAGGTCGCCTTCGGCATCGATGCGATTGATCTGGCCGCGCTCCGGGGCGCGGCCTTCGCCGACTTCGGCGATGGCGCTGCCGTCGAAGACGGCATAGCCGCGCTCGATCACGTCGTTGGCGAGGACGATGCGGGCATTCTCGATGATGGTCGTTTCGGACATGGTGCTCTAGGCGGCGGTGGCAAATCGGGTGACATCGATGGCGACGTCGGCGACATCGTCGCGGACCTGCTCGTCATGGACGATGGCGACGATGGCGGCGCCGCGCGCCTTGCGCTCGCGCACGATATCGACGACGACGGCGCGGTTCTTGGCGTCGAGCGAGGCGGTCGGCTCGTCCAATAGCAGGATCGGATGCTCGGGCAACAGCCCGCGCGCCAGATTGATGCGCTGCTGCTCGCCGCCGGAGAAGGTCGCGGGCGGCAGGCTCCACAGCCGCTCCGGCACATTGAAGCGCTTCAGCATGCTTGCAGCGCGCGACGTGGCCTCATCGGGAGAGGCTCCTTCCGCGATCAGCGGCTCGGCGACGATATCGAGCGCCGAGACGCGCGGCACCGCGCGCAGGAACTGGGTGACATAGCCGAGCGCGCGCCGGCGCACCGCGAGGATCCGGCGTGGCGCGGCGGTGGCGAGATCGACCGTCGCGTCGCCATCGCGCACCAGGATGGCGCCCTGGTCGCAGCGGTAATTGCCGTAGATCAGCTTGAGGATCGACGATTTCCCGGCGCCGGACGGCCCGGTGAGGGCGACGCACTGACCGGCTTCGGCGGCAAAGCTGACATCGCGCAGCACCGGCAGCTTGAGGCCGCCTTGCAGGTGCATGGTGAACGTCTTGGCGACGTCCTTGAGTTCAAGCGCGGGCATCGGTGTCTCCAGAGTCGTCAAACGCTCCGCTCATTCCCGCGAAAGCGGGAAGCCAGTTCTTAAGGCCGCACATTCGGCAAATGCCGCTCTGGGGACCCCCCTTCGCGGGGACGAGCGGGAATTTGTGGCGGGTGTTCGTCATTCTCACACCGGCAGGATCGAGGACACGAGAAGCTGGGTGTAAGGCTGGTGCGGATCGTCGAGCACCTGGTCGGTCAGACCGGCCTCGATCACCTCGCCGCCCTTCATCACCATGATGCGGTTCGACAGCAGCCGCGCCACGGCGAGATCGTGCGTGACGACGATGGCGGCGATACGCATTTCCGAGACGATCCGCCGCAACAGGTCGAGCAGGCGCGCCTGCACCGAAACATCGAGGCCGCCGGTCGGCTCGTCCATGAAGATGAGGCGCGGCGCCGTGACGAGATTGCGCGCGATCTGCAAACGCTGGCGCATGCCGCCGGAATAAGTGCGCGGCGTGTCGTCGATGCGGTCCTGCGGGATTTCGACGCGGCCGAGCCAGTCGGCAGCGACCGAGCGGATATTGGCGTAGTTGCGCTGGCCGACCGCCATCAGGCGTTCACCGACATTGCCGCCGGCGGACACGCCCATGCGCAGGCCGTGCTGCGGATCCTGATGAACGTAGCCCCAGTCGGTGCGCAGCAGGAAGCGGCGTTCCGGCTCGGTCATGTCCCACAGGCTCTTCACCGCGCCGTCGCGCATGCGATAGAGCACGCGGCCGGCGCTCGGCTCGACCTGCGTGGACAGGAGTTGCAACAAGGTCGATTTGCCGGAGCCGGATTCGCCGACCACGGCCATCACCTCGCCTTCGTACAGTTCGAACGAGGCGTCGCGGCAGCCGAGCTGGCGGCCGTAATATTTGGTCAGGCCCTCGGCGACGAGCAGCGGCTGGTCGTCTTGCTGGATCATGCCGTCACCTCGTCGAGGACGACACGGAAGCTGTAACCGTGCCGTTCGAAACCGATCTGTTCATAGAAGGCATGTGCGCGTTCGCGTTTGGCGTTCGAGGACAGCACGATCTTGTAGCAATGCTTCTCGCGGGCGCGTTCCATGGCGAAAGCCATCATGGCGCGGCCGACACCGCGGCCGTGCAGCACCGGGCCGACGGCGACGTCCTCGACCACAGCCGACGGCGCGCCGAGATGGCCGAGATTGTCCATGATCAGCAGCGCGAAGGTGCCGACGATGCGGCCGTCGAGTTCGGCGACGTAGAGCGTGTAATCGGGATAGCGGGCAAAGCGCGCGAACAGGCGCTCGGCGTCGATCATCGGCAGCACCTTGCCGTCGTCGAGTTCGGGTTGCGCATACAGCGCCAGCACGCCAGGCAGGTCGCGCTTCTCGGCATCGCGGATGGTGATGGCGTCGATGGCGTCGGCGTCAACCATGGGCGCCTTCCTTTTCCGTCGCCGCCACCGGGCCATCCTGCGATCCGTGATGGCCGGCGGCGCGGCGGTCCTCGCAGAAATCGGTGTCCGAACAGACGAACATGCGACTGCCGGCATCGTCCGTGATGACTTCGTCGAGATAGGAGTTCATCGCGCCGCACAGTTCGCATTGCGCGTCGTGCCGGTACGGCTCGAACGGATGATCCTCGAAGTCGAGCGACTTCACATGCGTGTAGGGCGGAATGGCGTAGATGCGCTTCTCGCGGCCGGCGCCGAACAGTTGCAGCGCGGGGCTGTCCGACAGCTTCGGATTGTCGAATTTCGGGATCGGCGAGGGATCCATGACGTAGCGGCCGCCGACCTCGACCGGGTAGGCGTAGGTCGTGGCGATGTGGCCGTGGCGCGCGATGTCCTCGTAGAGCTTGACGTGCATCAGGCCGTATTCGGACAAAGCGTGCATGCGCCGCGTCTCGGTCTCGCGCGGCTCGAGGAAGCGCAAAGGCTCGGGGATCGGCACCTGATAGACCAGCACCTGATCCTCGGTCAGTGCCTGTTCCGGAATGCGGTGGCGCGTCTGGATCACGGTGGCTTCGTTCGTCTTGGTCGTGGTCTCGACGCCGGCGGTCTTGACGAAGAACTTGCGGATGGAGACGGCGTTGGTGGTGTCGTCGGAACCCTGGTCGATCACCTTGAGCGTATCGTCCGGACCGAGGATCGAGGCGGTGACCTGCACGCCGCCGGTGCCCCAGCCGTAAGGCATCGGCATTTCGCGCGAGGCGAATGGCACCTGATAGCCGGGGATGGCGATCGCTTTGAGGATCGCGCGTCGGATCATGCGCTTGGTCTGCTCGTCGAGATAGGCGAAGTTGTAAACCGGCGCGCTCATTCGGCGGCATCCTGTATTGCAGATTCCTTGGGCGTTTCGCCATGCGCATCGCGCGCGTGAAACTCGGCCTGCAGTTTGCGCAGCAGTCCGAGCTCGGACTGAAAATCGACATAGTGCGGCAGCTTCAGATGCTCGACGAAGCCGGTCGCCTGCACATTGTCGGAGTGGCTGAGCACGAACTCCTCGTCCTGCGCCGGGGCGCCGGTCTCTTCGCCAAGCTCGCGGGCGCGTAGCGCACGATCGACCAGCGCCATCGCCATGGCCTTGCGCTCGCTCTGGCCGAAGACGAGTCCGTAGCCGCGCGTGAAGCACGGCGCGCGGTTGGCGCTGCCGGTGAACTGATTGACCATCTGGCATTCGGTGACGGCGATGGAGCCGAGCGGCACCGCAAAGCCGGCATCCTCGGCGAAGAATTCGACTTCGACCTCGCCGTAACGGATTTCGCCGGCAAAAGGGTGCGTGCGGCCGAAGCCGCGCTGCGTCGAATAGCCGAGCGCCAGCAGGAAGCCTTCGTCGCCGCGCGCCAGGTTCTGCAAACGCAGGTCGCGATTGGCGGGGAAGGAGAGCGGCTCGCGGGTGAGATCGCCGACTTCAGCGGAAGCCGGATCGTCATCTTCGATCAGGCCGCCGCCGGCGAGCAATTCGGCGACCGACTTGAAGCGGCCGGTTTCGGCCGGCGCGGTCGCCGGCTCTTCCACGTCGCTCTGTTCGGCCAAGGTGTGGTCGAGCAGGCGATGGGTGTAATCGAAAGTCGGGCCGAGCACCTGGCCGCCCGGCAGATCCTTGAATGTCGCCGAGACGCGGCGGCGGATATCCATGGCGCCGGTCTCGAGCGGCTCGGAGGCGCCGAAGCGCGGCAGCGTGGTGCGATAGGCGCGCAGCAGGAAGATCGCCTCGATCAGGTCGCCGCGCGCCTGCTTGATGGCGAGCGAAGCGAGTTCGCGGTCGTACAGCGAACCCTCCGACATCACGCGATCGACGGCCAAAGCAAGCTGGTTGTCGATCTGCGCCAGCGAGACTTCCGGCACGTCGCGATCGCCGCGCCGCGCGTCGGCCAGCAGCTTGTGGGCGTTGTCGATGGCGCGTTCGCCGCCCTTGACTGCGACATACATGGCTCAACGTTCTCCGATCATGACCGAGCGCGGCAGCGCCGCGATGTCGGTGCCGGCGACGAACACGAGATCGACGCCGCGCGGGAACAGCGCGCGGTTTTCCTTCATGCGCGCCGCGAAATCGGCCGGCAGCGGTGCGGCAGCGAAGTTGTGAGTCGTCTTGATGCCGGGGCCGGTCAGCGCGATCGCGTCACTCGCGAAAGCGTCGATCTGCACGATCACGGTTGTCGAGCGGTCGGGATATTCCGATGTGCCTTGCGCGAACTGCGCGAGGTCGGGCAGGGCGCGCGCATCGCCGATCAGCGCGAAAGCCGCGGTGGCCGGATCGGTGACGAGCGGCGCGCCGGTATGGAAGCGGATCCACTCGGCGGCTTTAGGCGCCGCTGTGAACGCGGCGTCGAGCCACAGCGGCGTTTCGTAATCGGCCAGACTCTTGATCAGCGCCGCGGTGGCCGGCGCGAAAGGGGCGGGCGCATCGGCACCCTGAAGGCTGCGGATCTCGCCCGGCCGCGCCATGCATTCCATCAGCGCGCGGAACGCCGCCTGGCTGGCATAGGCGGGATCGAACTCCGGAGTGTTGGCGGTGATGTCGAGCATGCTCAGTCCTCGCCGCGCACCAGGGTGAAGAAGTCGACGCGCGTCGCCGCGGTGCGGGCGCGCTCGAGCTCCTTCTTTTCTTTCTGCTTGCTGCGCAGCGGCGCCAGCACCTGGCGCTCGACGGCGTCGCGGCGGCCCGCGACCTGCCAGAGCGCGTCGCACAGCGCCACCAGCCGCGCCTTCTCGCGGTCGCGGCCGAGGACATAGCCGAAGCCCATCTCGCCGCTCGCCAGTTGCACGGCGGCGCGGGTGACGGTGGCTTCGCCGGCATTGAACGGCGCGCCGCGCGAGCCGATGCGGCCGCGCAACATGACGAGGCCGACTTCCGGCGGCCGCGGTTCCGAATAGCTGAGGCCGTCATCCAGCTGACGCAGGCCGCGGGCAATGTCGTTCGAATCGGCCGCCGCGAGGACGGCGAGCGCCTCGCGCCGTTGCGGGAGGTCCGGCAATTCGCTGGCGGCGGGGGTGGCTCGGTTCATGTCGTCACAACAGCTCTGCGGAAAGTTGTCTAGCAGACTAGACAAGTGCCGTTATAACTTGTCTAGTGCAATAGACAAGTTATAAATGCCCTCCGATGACGCCATGATGACAGGGCGGCCATGCTGACACGGACACCTCGCGGCGCTGCAAAAGCCACCTCGGACCGGGACGATCTCCTGGCCCGCGGCGTCATGCTGTGGCGCTGTATTGCCGACGATTTCGAGCAGGCTATCCTGGTCGGCAAGCACGACAACGGCTCGAAACTGCCGGCGGAAAGCGAGATTGCGGCGCGCTACGGCGTCAACCGCCACACGGTGCGCCGCGCCATGGCGGAACTCGGCGCGCGTGGGCTGGTGCGCACCGAGCGCGGCAGCGGCACTTTCGTCAAGACCGACAAGCTGAACTATCCGATCAGCCAGCGCATGAAGTTCTCCGAGATCGTGACCGCGGCCGGTCACGAGGCCGAAGGGCGGCTGCAGGGCCATCGCCATGAAGCGGCCAATGAAGATGTGGCGCGCGACCTCGGCATCGAGCCGGGCGACGAGGTGGTGCGGCTGGAGATTTTGCGCGCCGCCGACCGCGTCCCGATCTCGGTGTCGACGACGTGGCTGCCGGCCGCGCGTTACGGCGAGGCCGCCAAGGTGTTCCGCCGCGTGCGCTCGATCACGCGCATGCTCGAGCATTTCGGCGTCAGGAGCTATCGCCGCAAATGGACGCGGATCAGCGCCGGGTTCACCGACGCCGTCGATGCCGGCCGCCTGCGGCTGTCGGTGCACCGGCCGATCCTGATCGCCGAGGGCCTCAACGTCACCGACAACGATGAGCCCATCATGCTGGCACGCGCGCGGTTCTCTGCCGACCGCGTGGCGCTGATCGTGGAGAGTTGAGATGGCTAAAAAGCTTTCCACCACGCCCGTCGTCGATCCCACAGCCGAAGTGAAGGCATCGAAGCTCGGCACGTATACCGAGGTCGGCCCGCGCACAAAGCTGCTGGAAGTCGAACTCGGCGACTACTCCTATGTCGTCAACGACAGCGACATCGCCTACGCGACCATCGGCAAGTTCACCTCGATCGCGGCGATGACGCGGATCAATCCGGGCAATCATCCGATGCACCGGGCGACGCAATCGCACTTCACCTATCGCGCGAGCGCCTATTTCGACGGCGCGAGCGACGAGGAAGCGTTCTTCGACTGGCGGCGTTCCTCCCATGTCAGCATCGGGCATGACGTGTGGATCGGCCACGGCGCCATCGTGCTGGCCGGCAAGTCGATCGGCACCGGCGCGGTGGTCGGCGCCGGCGCCGTCGTCACCAAGGATGTGCCGCCCTATACGATCGCGGTCGGCAATCCGGCCCGCGTGCTGCGGCCGCGCTTTGCCAAAGGCATCGCCGAGCGCATGCTGGCGCTGGCGTGGTGGGACTGGCCGCACGAGCGTCTGCATACCGCGCTCAAGGATTTTCGTGCACTGAGCGCCGAGCAGTTTCTCGACAAGTATGAAGGCGGCGCGCTGTCCGTTGCGGCGGCAGGATAAGGAACGGCATGCGCATCCAGGGTGGACAGGTTCTGGCCGGCGGGCAATTCGTCGAGGCCGACGTCCGAGTCGACGATCGCGATGGCGCCATTGCGTCGGTCGGCGCCGATGGCGGCAACGGCCGGTCCTATGACGCGCGCGGCCTCTATGTGCTGCCGGGTATCGTCGATATCCACGCCGATGCCTTCGAGCGGCAATTGATGCCGCGGCCCGGCGTCGGCTTTCCGATCGACCTGGCTTTGCAGGAGAGCGACCGTCAGGCGGTCGGCAACGGCATCACGACGTTGTTTCACGGCGTCACTTGGTCGTGGGAGCCGGGGCTGCGCGGCGCCGACAATGCCCGCGCGGTGCTGACTGGCATCGAGCAACTTCAGCCCTCGCTCGGGGCCGATACGCGCTGCCATCTGCGGCATGAGACCTACAACCTCGATGCCGAGAGCGAAATTACCGATTGGCTTGGCGACAAGCGCATCGGCATGCTCGGCTTCAACGATCATATGCCGAGCGCGTCGGCGCCGCCGCGCCTGCGCAAGATCGCCGAGATGGCGGCGCGGGCAGGGCTCACGGTCGAAGAGTTCAACGCATTGGTCGAACGGCTGCGCGCCCGCGCGGGCGACGTGCCGGGTTCGATCGAGCGGCTGGCGCGCGCCGCCGGCGACAGTTCGGTGGCGACCTTGTCGCACGACGACATGTCGCCGGCACAGCGCCAATGGTTCCGCGCACTCGGCTGCCGCGTGGCGGAATTCCCGGTCAATCACGAGACCGCGGACGACGCCACGCGCGCCGGCGACAATGTCGTCATGGGCGCGCCCAATGTGGTGCGCGGCGGCAGTCACATCGGCTGGGTCTCCGCTGCCGACATGATCGCGCGCGGTCTGTGCACCGTGCTGGCGTCTGACTACTACTATCCTGCGCCGCTGCTCGCGCCATTCCGGCTCGCCGCCGACAAGGTGGCGCCGCTGGCGGAAGCCTGGCGCTTCGTCTCGGAGCGGCCGGCGCAGGCCGCGGGGCTCGGCGATCGCGGCGCGCTGGAGCCCGGCAAGCGCGCCGACATCGTTCTGGTGGATGCGGTCGATCCGTTGCGCCCGAAGGCGGTGGCGACGATGGCGGCGGGCCGTTTCGTCCACATGACCGACGCGAGCCGGTTCAACTGACAGGCGGGAGTGCGGCGGCATGAATTCGGCGCGCTACGCCATCTATTACGTGCCGGCGGCGGACGCGGCGCTGTATCGCTTCGGCGCGGCGGCAATCGGTTACGACGCCTATCGCGGCGTCGATTGCCCTTATATCGATGGCGCCGACGTCACGGCATGGCCGGCGCTGGTGCGCGAGCCGCGCGTCTACGGTTTCCACGCCACCATGAAACCGCCGATGCGGCTCAAGGACGGCTTTGGCGAAAGCGATCTTGTCGCCGCATTCGAGAAGTTCGCCGCTCATCATGGGCCGGTCGATGCCGGGCACCTGGTGGTGCGCGAGCTCGGCTCGTTCATCGCGCTGGTGCCGGAAGCGCCGTGCGCGCCGCTCGACACGCTCGCCGGCGACTGCGTCAGCGCCTTCGATGAATTCCGCGCCCGGATGACCGAGCAGGAGCTGGTCCGCCGCCTCACGCCGGCACTCAGCGAGCGCCAGGTCGAACATTTATACCGCTGGGGTTATCCTTATGTTTTCGAGGATTTCCGCTTTCACATGACCTTGACCGGCTCGCTGCCGGTGCAGAAACGGAATGCCGCATTGAAGTTCCTCTGCGCGCATTTTGAGCAAATGTCGCAGACGCCACGCCTGGTCGCCAATCGGCTGGTCATTTCGAAGCAGCCGCAACCCGGCGCGCCGTTTATCGTGCTGCATCAGGCGGCTCTTGCCGGCGCGTTCTGAAAGATAAGGCCCATCCCCGGTACACCGGCCGGTGTGGACTGTGCGGAAACCCTCTCGCCTTCATTCAACTGTCACACGCCGTTGTTAGCGATTGTGACAGTCGATGCGACGAGGGTGCGCCGCGAATGGATACCGTTATCGAGGCCAAGGGTATTTCGAAGAGCTATCTGCGCGGCGTGCCGGTGCTCGACGATGTTTCGCTGTCGCTTCGGCGCGGCGAGATGGTGGCTCTGATCGGCGCATCGGGCTCGGGCAAATCGACCCTGATCCGCAGCATCGCCGGCCTCATCCCGATCGACAAGGCGTCGGGTAACGGCAAGGCCGGCGGCGGCCATATTCACGTGCTTGGCCAATCGATCCAGCGCGGCGGCCGTATCAGTTGCGCCCGCAATCTGCGCGCGCGCATCGGGGTCATCTTCCAGCAGTTCAATCTGGTGCCGCGGCTGTCGCTGCTCACCAATGTCTGCTTCGGCCTGCTCGGCCGCGTGCCGAGTGCGCGCGGCACGCTCGGTCGCTTCAGCGACGATGAGAAGCGCATCGCCATGCAGGCCTTAGCGCGCGTCGGCATTGCCGAGCACGCGCTGCGCCGCGCCAACGATCTGTCGGGCGGGCAGCAGCAGCGCGCCGCCATTGCGCGCTCGCTGGTGCAGGGCGCCGAACTGCTGATCGCCGACGAGCCGATCGCCTCGCTCGATCCGGCCTCATCGCGCCGCGTCATGGACCTGCTCGCCGACATGAACCGCAATGATGGCCTGACCGTGCTGGTGTCGTTGCACCAGGTCGAATACGCGATGAAGTACTGCCCGCGCACCATCGCGCTGAAGGACGGCAAGATCGCCTATGACGGGCCGTCCAGCGCGCTGACGCCGGCCTTTCTCAACCGCATCTACGGCGCCGAATCCGAGGAGCTGTTCTTGCCGTCGTTCGGCGCGGGCGGAAATGATGGCGAGAACGATTATCCGCCGATGCTGCCGCGCAAAGTCGCGTTCGAAATAGAGCGGATGAGCGCCTGAGCGCGTCATCGGCCCGTAGCCTGACGTCAATAAAAGCAAGAGCGTATACACAACAGGAGAAGCGATATGCGCAAGCTAGCCCTGCTCGCAACGGCATTGGCGATGACCGCCGGCATTTCATCGACAGCCGTCCGCGCTGAGACGACGGAAATCAACTTCGGCATTATCGCCACCGAGGCGAGCACGAACCTCAAGACTGTTTGGGAGCCCTTCCTCGCCGACATGGCGAAGGGCACCGGCCTGACGATCAACGGCTTCTATGCATCGGATTACGCCGGCGTCATCGAGGCGATGCGGTTCAAGAAGGTTCAGCTCGCATGGTTCGGCAACAAATCGGCGATGGAAGCCGTCAACCGTTCGAATGGCGAAATCTTCGCCCAGTCGGTGGATGCGGACGGCAATCCGGGCTACTGGTCGCACCTGATCGTGCAGAAGGACTCGCCGATCAAGACTCTCGAAGACGTGCTCAAGTGCGACAAGTCGATCAACTTCGGCATCGGCGATCCGAATTCGACCTCGGGCTTCCTGGTGCCGACGTCCTATATCTTCGCCGCCAAGAACATCGACCCGAAGGATTGCTTCAAGACCGTGCGCAACGCGTCGCATGAGGCCAACGCCATGGCGGTCGCCAACAAGCAGGTCGATGTCGGCACCAACAACAGCGAGAACTTGCGCCGTCTCGAGGTGACCGCGCCCGAAGCCCGCAAGAACATCCGGGTGATCTGGACGTCGCCTCTCATTCCGAGCGATCCGCTGGTGTGGCGCAAGGATATGGACGGCGAGATGAAAACCCGCCTCTACACGTGGCTGCTGAGCTACGGCCGCGTCGGCTCCGCCGACGAGATCGCCGCCGCCAAGAAGGTGCTGGCCGGTCTGCAGTGGGCGCCGTTCAAGCCGTCGGCGAATGACCAACTGCTGCCAATCCGCGTTCTCGAAGCCAACAAGACGATCATGAAGCTCAAGGGCGACGCAAAGATGTCGGCCGAAGAAAAGGCGACGAAGATCAAGGCGCTGGAGGCCGATATCAAGCAGTATCAGGCCGAGGCGGACAAGGCCGAGGGCAGCGCCTTCCGCAAGAAGGCCGCCGATTTCGAGGCCGCCGACAAAGCGAACGACCAGGCCAAGCTGAAGCAGCTCATCGCCGAACTGGCGACCGCGGTCACCGCCGCTCCGACCAACTAACCGCAAAGGCAAGGGCGCCGGATTACTCTTCCGGCGCCCTTGTTGCATCCCGTCATGACCGACGCCGCCGCGCCGCTGCCGACCCGCCCGCACAAATTGCCGGCCGACATCGCCGTGCCGCGGCACCCGCTGACGCGCCGCGCCAAAGGCTGGCTCGGCTGGACGCTGGTTGCCGCCGTTCTGGTGTGGAGCTGGGGCCCATCCGAGATGTTCCGCGCGACTGCGCTCGTCACTGACTGGCGCAACATGGCGGAGTTCGGCAAGGCGTTCCTGCATCCGAATTTCCACGACTGGGGCCAGTACGTCTCCGACATGGTGGTGACGATCCAGATCGCGGTCTGGGGCACGGCGCTCGCGGTGCTGTTCGGCATCCCGTTCTCGATCCTGTGCTCGTCGAACGTGGCGCCGCAGTGGATCGTGCAGCCGGTGCGCCGCCTGATGGATGCCTGCCGCGCCATCAACGAAATCGTCTTCGCGCTGCTGTTCGTCGTCGCCGTCGGTCTCGGGCCCTTCGCCGGCGTCATGGCGCTGTTCGTGCATAACCTCGGCGTCTTCGCCAAACTGTTCTCTGAAGCCGTCGAGGCCGTCGATCCGCGGCCGATCGAAGGCATTCGTGTCACCGGCGCGCTGAAGGTGCAGGAAGTCGTGTTCGGCGTCATTCCGCAAGTGACGCCGCTCTGGAGTTCGCTGACCCTGTATCGTCTCGAGACCAACGTACGCTCGGCGACGACGCTCGGCATTGTCGGCGCTGGCGGCATCGGTCAGACGCTGTACGAAAGCATCCGCAGCTTTCAATACGGTCAAACGGCGGCGCAGATCATCATCATCGTCGTCACGGTGATGGTGCTCGATCTCGTCAGCGCGCGTATCCGCAAGGCGCTGGTCTGAGCGTCGGGGCGGCGCCAGTTCGCGGTGATTGTCACAAAACTGTCATATAAGTTCACCGTTTGGCGCGCGCCGTCACGTCGGCCGGACTCAGAGCGTTCCGGATATTCAAAGCCGATCAGCGCATTAGAAAGCCAGGCGGAGTTCCCGTTGACCGCCCTGCCGTTCCCGTTACGCTCATGGACGTTCTTGCGACGCAACGGGATCGGTGGGTGCGAGTATGTCGAAGAAAGACGACGCCAGCAAAACGCTGAAGAAGAAACTGAAGAAGTTGAAGAAGCTCGAAGCCGAAATCGCGACGCTGAAGGCCAAGGCTGCCGGAAAGCCGAAGGCGGCGAAGGCAGTCGAGAAGGACGCGGCCAAGAAAAGCGGCAAGAAGGAAAAGAAGGCGGCGAAGTCGGCCGAGAGCAAAGACAAGGCGGGCAAGGTCAAAGGCAAAAAGCCGGGCAATGGCGAAGCAGCGCCGGAGACGGCGATGAAGTCCGCGACGCCGAGCCTCGTCAGGTCCGAGCCGAAGGTCGTCGCCAAGGAAACGGCGCCGTCAGCCCGCGTCGCCGCGGGCTGACTTGAATGAGCAGCGCGACTGCCGGCGCCGCGCGCCTCAGGTGGCGGGCGCCAGTTGCGGCTGCTGCCGCCGGCGCTGCAACAGCACGATGCCAGCCAGCACGATCAGCGCCGGGATCGCGAACCAGTAGCGGTTCGGACGCTCCGCCGGCACCAGCACCGCGGTGACCTGATCGCCAGCGGCGAGGCCATATTTGGTGGCCTGGCTGCCGAAGCGGACGGTGCCGATCTGCGTGCGGTCGCCGAGCGACATCACGCTCATGCCGGCAGATTGCAGGCGTTCCGCGCCGGTCTTGCCGTCACGCAAGGTGAGGCGCACCACCTTTTCCACTTCGTCGCCGGCGCGTGTCTGGCTCATGACGCGGAAGCGCAAGGTCTCGCCTTGCGGCACTTCACCGGCGATCTTGACCAGTTCGCCGGCGGGACGCGCCACGAACGGATCGGAAATCTGGTCGAGCCAGAAGCCGGGCCGGAACAATGTGAAGCAGACCAGGAACAGCAGCACGGTTTCATACCAGCGGCTGCGCGTCAGCAGCCAGCCCTGCGTCGCCGCGACGAAGCAGCCCATGGCGATGATCGACAGCACGACCACCATGGTGAGTTCGAACCAGCTGCCGATGTCGATCAGCAGCAACTGCGTGTTGAAGATGAAGATGAACGGCAGCAGGCCGGTGCGGATTTCGTAGCGGAAGGCCTGCACGCCGGTCTTCACCGGATCGGCGCCGGATATGGCCGCCGCCGCATAAGCGGCAAGCCCCACCGGCGGCGTCACGTCGGCCATCAAGCCGAAATAGAAGACGAACATGTGCACCGCGACCAGCGGCACCGCGAGGTCGTTCTGCGCCGCGAGTTCGACCAGCACCGGCGCCATCAGCGTCGCCACCACGACGTAGCTCGCCGTCGTCGGCATGCCCATGCCGAGGATGAGACAGATGGCGGCCGTGAGCAGCAGCATGATGATCAGGTTGCCGCCCGACACCGCCTCGACGATCTCGGTCATGACGAGGCCGATGCCGGTCAGCGACACGGTGCCGACGATGATGCCGGCCGTCGCCGTCGCAATGCCGACGGACGTCATGTTGCGCGAGGCGCCCTGGAACGAGGCCATCAGGTCCTCGGCGCCGTCGCGCAGCCGCGCGGCATACTGATGCTCGTTGCGGAAGAAGGCGATCAGCGGACGCTGCGTCAGCATGATGAAGATCAGCAGCGCGGTGCCCCAGAAGGCCGACAGGCCGGGCGACAGTTCCTCGACCATCAGACACCAGATCAGCACGACGACCGGCAGCAGATAGTGCAGGCCGGTGTTGGCGGTGCTGTAGAAGTCGGGCACCTTGACGATGGCCTGGTTGAGATCGTCCACCGGCAGGTCGGGCCGCTGCGCCTTGTGGCGGATCAGCAGCAGATAGACGACGACCAGCGCCGCGCCGAGCGCCCAGCTTGCGGCTTCGCCGAACAAGGTCTTGGTCCAGCCGATGCCGTAATAGACGATGCCGCTGAGAATGATGATGCCGCAGATCGTCATCAGCGCGCGCAGCAGCGACTGATGGATCGGCGCCGTCGAAGCGCGCGGCAGGCCGCGCATGTGCAGCTTCGCGGCTTCGATATCGACGATGTAGAACAGCGCGCCATAGGTGAGGAACGCCGGCAGGAAGGCGTGCTTGACCACCTCGGAATAGGTGATGCCGACATACTCGGCGATGAGGAAGGCGGCGGCGCCCATCACCGGCGGCATGATCTGGCCGTTGACGCCGGCGGCGCTTTCGATGGCGCCGGCCTTCACGGCGGAGTAGCCGACGCGCTTCATCAGCGGAATGGTGAAGGTGCCGGTGGTCACGGTGTTGGCGATCGACGAGCCGGAGATCATGCCGGTGAGGCCCGAGGCGACGACGCCGGCCTTGGCCGGGCCGCCGCGGAAGGTGCCGAGCATGGCGAAGGCCATCTGGATGAAATAATTGCCGGCGCCGGCGCGCTCCAGCAGGCTGCCGAACAGCACGAACAGGTAGACGACGCTGGTGGACACGCCGAGCGCGACGCCGAAGATGCCTTCCGAGGTCAGCCACATCTGCGAGGCCACGCGCGACAGCGACGCGCCCTTGTGCGCCAGCAAGCCGGGCAGCCAGGGCCCGACGAAGATGTAGAGCAGCATGATCGAGGCGATGGCGGCGAGCGCGGGACCGACGGCGCGGCGCGCCGCCTCGAGCAGGCTGAGCACGCCGATCAGCGCCACCACGATATCGAACGTCGTCGGCAGGCCCGGGCGCAGCGCGATCGCGTCATAGAACACGAGCAGGTAGAGCGTCGAACCGACGCTGAGCAGAGCGAGGATCCAGTCGCCGATCGGGATATGCGCGCGCGACGACGCCTTGAAGGCCGGGAAGGTGGTGAACACCAGCAGGAAGGCGAAGGCGAGGTGGATGATGCGGGCCTTGCCGTCGTTGACGACGCCGAAATTGAACAGATAAGGCAGCGGCGAGGCGTACCAGAGCTGGAACAGCGCCCACGCGAGTGCGACGCCGAAGATGAAGTTCTTGTTGAAGCCGGTGGTCTTGCGTCCGCCGGTGTCGGCTTCGGCGACCATCGCCTCGAGTTCTTCGCGCGTTGCGGTCGCTTTATGGGCGTCGGTCATCGTAGATCCCCTCGGGCGCGGTTCGGCGCCATGCCAATGCGCGGCGTTGCCGCCGTCTGTTAGTGAAACGTATCGTGGCGCGAAGCACTGCGCCTCGCGCCGTCCTGTCTGAGCAGGATTGCGAAAGGCGGCATCCGCCTTTTGCAATCGCGCTTGAAAGGCATCAGGGGCGGCCGCGAGGCCGCCCCTGTCCGTGCCGGATTTACATCCAGCCCTTTTCCTTGAAGTACTTGATGGCGCCCGGATGCAGCGGCGCCGACAGGCCGTCCTTGACCATCTTCTTCGGGTCGAGGTTGGCGAAGGCCGGGTGCAGCTTCTTGAACTCGTCGAAGTTGTCGAACACGGCCTTGGTCATGGCGTAGACGGTCGCTTCCGGAACCTTGGCCGAGGTCACGACGGTCGCGAGAACGCCGTAGGTGTCGGTCGGGTTCGGGTTGTTGGCATACATGCCGCCCGGGATCGTCGCCTTGGCGTAGTACGGATGCTCCTTGATCAGGGCATCGACGGCCGAACCGGTGAGCGACACCAGCTTGGCGCCGCACGACGTGGTCGGGTCCTGGATCGCGGCCGACGGATGGCCGACGCCGTAGAAGAAGCCATCGACCTTGTTGTCGCAGAGCGCGGTGCCCTGCTCGTCAGCCTTCAACTCCGCGGCCAGCGAGAAGTCCGACAGCTTCCAGCCCATCTTCGCCAGCAGCTCTTCCATCGAGGCGCGGGTGCCCGAGCCCGGATTGCCGACGTTGAAGCGCTTGCCCTTGAAGTCTTCGAATTTCGTGATGTTCGCTTCCTTGCGCGACAGCACGGTGAACGGCTCCGGATGCACCGAGAACACGGCGCGCAGATCGGGATCCGCCTTGCCCTTGAACTGGGCTTCGCCCTTGGTCGCGTTGAACTGCACGTCCGACTGCGTCAGGCCGAAGTCGAGCTCGCCAGACTTGATGGCGTTGACGTTGAACACCGAACCGCCGGTCGATTCCACCGAGCAGCGGATGCCGGTGGTGGCGCGATCCTTGTTCATCAGGCGGCACACCGCGCCGCCGACCGCGTAATACACGCCGGTGACGCCGCCGGTGCCGATGGTCACGAACTTCTGCTGCGCGACCGCCGGCGAGCCGCCGGCCATCAGCGCCATCAAGCCGGCCGCGGCAAGGCCGCCGGTCAACATTTTCTTTGTCATATTCAACTCCCTCCAACCTGGTTTAGTTTAAGCTTTGCATGCCTCAGGCACGCATTGTCACGCATTACCGTCAATGACCGCAATGCGTAATTCGCCTTCAGTCGATTGTCATCAGCCGATTGCGGCGTCCACCGCTTCGCCCAGTCTTTCGACAATTTGATCGATCGTATCGTTATCGCTGATGAATGGCGGCGCCATCAGCACATGGTCGCCGCGCTTGCCGTCCATGGTTCCGCCCATCGGATAGACCATGAGGCCGCGCGCCATGGCTTCCTGCTTGATCCTGGCGTGCAGCTTGCGCGCCGGATCGAACGGTTCCTTGGTGCCGCGGTCGGCGACGATCTCGATGCCCTGGAACAGGCCGCGGCCGCGCACATCCCCGACAAAAGGATGATTGCCGAACCGCTCCTGCAACCGGCGCGACAAATATGCGCCCTGCGTCCGCACATTGGCGAGCAGGTTGTCCCGGCGGATGACGCGCTGCACCGCGAGCGCCGCGGCGCAGGCCAGCGGGTGGCCGGTGTAGGTATGGCTGTGCTGAAACGCGCCGGAGCCCTTGGCGATGGTGTCGTAGATTTTGCCGGACATCATCAGCGCGCCGATCGGCATGAAGCCGCCGCCGAGACCCTTGGCGATCGCCATCAGGTCGGGCGCGATGCCTTCCTGCTCGCAGGCGTGCAGCGTGCCGGTGCGGCCCATGCCGCACATCACTTCGTCGAGGATGAGCAGCACGCCGTGCTTGTCGCAGATCTGGCGCACGCGCTTGAAATAGCCCGGCACCGCCGGCACCGCGCCGAGCGTGGCGCCGACCACCGTCTCGGCGATGAAGGCGAGCACGTTGTTGCCGCCGAGTTCGTCGATCTTGGCTTCCAGTTCCTGCGCCAGCCGCTCGCCATAGGCCTCCGGCGTCTCACCTGCGCGGCGGTCGCGATATTCGTAGACCGGCGAGACGTGATGGGTTTCGACCAGTAGCGGCGAGAAGTCGCGCCGTGCCGATGGACGGCCGCCGATCGCCAGCGCGCCGAAGGTGATGCCGTGATAGCTCTGGCGGCGCGAGATCAGATGACGGCGCTGCGGTTCGCCGCGCTCGACCGCCACCTGACGCGCCATCTTGATGGCGGCTTCGATGGCTTCCGAGCCGCCGCTGACGAAAAAGGTATGCGTCAGGCCCGGCGGCGCATGAGCGGCGAGATCGTCGGCGAGTTCTTCCAGCGCCGGCGTCGTGAAGAAGCTGGTGTGAGCGAACTCGATCTTGTCGAGTTGCGCCTTCATGGCGTCGATGACGTCCTTGTGGCCGTGGCCGAGGCACGACACCGCGGCGCCGCCGGAGGCGTCGATATATTGCTTGCCGGTCGAGTCGATGATGTGGACGCCTTCACCGCGCACGGCGACCGGATAGTCCTTGCCGATCTGGCGGTGCATTACATGAGTCATGAGCGCGATCCTGAAGCGAGTGCCGCCGGCTTCTTGCCGTCGGCGAGAAAGACAACGGGTGACTTGCGCAAATGCGCCATCAGGCGCTGCACGGCGGGGCCGCTGCGCGATCGGTCGCAGAAGGCAAAGATCGTGAACGGCACCGACCAGCGGTTATCGCCGGCGGGCTTGATCTTGCCGTCGGCAACGGCGTCGGCGGCGGCGGATTCCGGCAGCCAGCCGATGCCGTGACCGGCGACGATGAGATTATGGATGGCGCTGGCGAGATCGGACTCGCAGGCCTTGAAGGCATGCACCGGCTGCGGCGCCGACTGCATGATGAGATCGACCATGCGGCCCATGAAAGTGTTGGGCGAGTAGTTGATCAACGGGAACGGATGTTTCGCCGTGCCCGGCAGCTTGAAGGCCGGTTCGCCGCGGTTGACCGCGACGTAAGGGCGGAACCACTCGCTGGCGATGGCGACGCGGTCGTAGTGGTCGGGGTCGAGGAAGATCGGCTGCTGGGCGTGATGGAATACGAGGAGGACGTCGGCGGCGCCGGCGACGTGCGCGGTCACTGCGTCGTGGACGTTGCTGGCGAGCAGCCGGCAGCCGGAGGCGCCGGAGGCCTCGTGCCAGGTCTTCCACCATTGCGGAAACCGCGAAATCGCCAGCGAGTGCGGCAGCGCGAAGGTGATGACTTCATGACCCAGCGCGGGTTCGCCATGAACGACAGCGCGAGCATCGACCATTTGCTGAATGATGTCGGCAGCGGTGCGGCGGAAGCGTTCGCCGGCCGGCGTCAACTTGGTCGGATAGCAGGAGCGGTCGATCAGCTCGACGCCCAGCCAGGACTCGAGTTGCTGGATACGGCGGCTGAACGCCGGCTGCGAGGAGTGACGAGTCGCCGCCGCCTCGGTGAAATTGCTCACCTCGGCCAGACTCAAAAAATCCTGAAGCCACCGGAAATCCATGGCGTTACGCGTTTACCCCTCAGCCCGGGCCCACGATAGTCGCCCGCGATCTATCCTATCATGCAAATTTTGCATGAAGCAAAAAGACCCTGCGGCGTAAGGTGCGGCGCAGCAGAAGGGCTAAACTGGCAATGAAAATTGGCGTTCTGGGCGCGGGTGTGGTCGGCCTGACCTCAGCATGGTGGCTCTCCGAGGCGGGGCACGACGTCGTGCTCATCGACCACGCCGCCGGTCCGGCGGCCGAAGCGAGCCGCGCCAACGGCGCCCAATTGTCATACCGTTATGTCGCGCCGATGGCCTCGCCGAAGATGCTGGGCCAGTTGCCAGGCCTGCTGTTGCCGGGTGAGGACGCGATCAAGGTTTCCTTCAATCGCGAACTGATCGGCTGGGGGCTACGCTTTCTCAAGGCCTGCACCAGTGCTGAGGTGGCGCGCACCACGGCGGCACAACTGGCGCTCGCCGAGCTCAGCCGCGTGGAACTGGAGCGTCTGCTGGGCAAGGTGCCGCTCGACTTCGGCTTGCGCACTGCGGGCAAACTGGTGGTGTTCCGCAAGCAATCCGACCTCGATGCGGCAACGCCAGCGGATCGTGACGCCGCTGAGGTGCTCACGCCGCTGCAATGCTTGGCGTTGGAACCGGCGCTTGCGCTTCGTCCCGACGAATTTGCCGGCGGCGTCTACACCGCTTCGGAACAGGTCGGCGATTGCGGCGTGTTCTGCGATCAGCTCTTCGCGCGGCTCGGCCAGTCCAATCGCGTCGAATTGCGGATGAACACGGCGATAGGTCGGCCGGTGGTGAAGAACCGCCGCGTCACCGGCATCGACACCGATAACGGGACCGTCGAGGCCGACCTCTTCGTGCTGGCGCTCGGTTCCGGCGCGCGGGCTTTCGCCAAATCCTGCGGATTCGACCTGCCGATTTATCCCGTAAAGGGCCATTCGATCACCATCGCCAACCATGGCGAGCCGGCGCTGCAACACAGCGTCACCGATTACAGCCGCAAGATCGTCTACGCGCCGCTCGGTGGCGCGACCCGCGTCGCCGGCTTCGCCGATTTCCAGGGTTACGACACGACGCCCGTCGCCTCGCGTATCGCGCAACTCAAGCAGGCGGCGGCCGACACCTTCGGCCTCGAGGCCACAGGTGAGGCCGACCCGTGGGCAGGTCTGCGGCCGATGACACCGGACAGCCGCCCGATCATCGGGCCGTCGCCGCTCGACGGGCTGTTTCTCAATACGGGGCAGGGCATGCTCGGCTGGACGCTGGCCTGCGGCAGCGCGCGGCTAACGACCGATCTGATCGACGGAAAGCCGCCGTCGTGCCCCAGTGAGCCGTTCGATGTGAGAAGGTTTCGCTAGACCCGTCACCTTGAGGTGCGAGCCATAGCACGTCAAAGACGCGCGTAAACGCGCTTATGGCGAGCCTCGAAGGGCGACGGCCCGATCATCCTTCGAGGCGCGCCGAGGGGCGCGCACCTCAGGATGACGGGAGCTACTCCCCCGCCAACTCTTCCCGCATCATTTCCAGCTCGAGCCACTGATCTTCCGCGGCGGCGAGCTTGCGCTGCGTTTCGCCGAGATCCTTGGTGATCTTGTCAAACGCGTTGCGGTCGCGAACGTAAAGCTGCGGATCGTTGAGTTTGTCCTGCAACTCTCTGGCCTTGGCCTGCAAGACCTCGATCGTCTTCGGCAGCGTTTCCAGCGCGTGCTTGTGCTTGAAGCTTAGCTTCTGCTTTGCGGTCGGCTTGTCGGGTGCGGCCTTGTCCGCCTTCGGCGCTTCGGCCTTCGGCGCTTCCTTCGCCGCGCTACGCGCGAGATCCTCGCCGCGCTGCTTGAGCATGTCGGAATAGCCGCCGGCATATTCTGTCCAGCGGCCGTCGCCTTCCGGCACGATGACGCCCGACACCAGCCGATCAAGGAAATCGCGGTCGTGGCTGATCAGCAGCACCGTGCCGGGATAATCGCTGATCGTCTCTTCGAGGACGTCGAGCGTTTCCATGTCGAGATCGTTGGTCGGCTCGTCGAGCACCAGCAGATTGGACGGCTTCGCCAGCGCCTGCGCCAGCATCAGCCGGCCGCGCTCGCCGCCGGACAGCTTGCCGAGCGGCGTGCGCGCCTGCTCGGGCGAGAACAGAAAGTCCTTCATGTAGCTGACGACGTGCTTGGCCTGGCCGTTGACCATCACCGTCTCGCCGGCGCCGCCGGTCAGGGCGTCGGCGACGGTGGTCTCCGGGTTGAGACTGTCGCGATGCTGGTTGAGCGTGGCGATCGCCAGATTGGCGCCGAGCTTCACCGTGCCGGAGTCGGGCGCATCGGCGCCGATCAGCATGTTGATCAGTGTCGTCTTGCCGGTGCCGTTCGGTCCGACGATGCCGATGCGATCGCCGCGCGCGACGCGCAGCGAGAAGTCCTTGACGATGGCGCGCTCGCCGTAGCTCTTGGAAATGTCCTTGGCCTCGATCACCAGCGCGCCGGATTGCTGGGCGCTGCCCGCAGTGATCGCCGCTGCGCCCGCCGCGCCGCGATAGCTCCGGCGCTGCTCGCGCAAGGCGGCGAGTTCGCCGACGCGGCGCATGTTGCGCTTGCGCCGCGCGGTGACGCCGTAGCGCATCCAGTGCTCTTCGGCGGCGATCTTGCGGTCGAGCTTGTGCTGGTCGCGCTCTTCCTCGGCGAGCACCTGGTCGCGCCATTCCTCGAAGAAGGCAAAGCCCTTGTCGAGCCGCCGCGTCGTGCCGCGGTCGAGCCAGACCGTGGTGCGCGTGAGGTTGGAGAGGAAGCGGCGGTCGTGGCTGATAATGACGAGCGCGGTGCGCCGCGCCGCCAGATCCTTTTCCAGCCATTCGATGGTGGTGAGATCGAGATGGTTGGTCGGCTCGTCGAGCAGCAGAATGTCGGGGTCGGCCGCCAGCGCATAGGCCAGCGACACGCGGCGGGCTTCGCCGCCGGACAGGTGCGAGGGGTCTTCCTCGCCGGTCATACCGAGCTCTTCGAGCAATTGCCGGGCGATGTAGTGGTCGTCGGTCGGCTTCAGCCCGGCTTCGACGTAAGACAGCGCCGTGGCGTGCCCGCCGAAATCCGGCTCCTGCGTCAGGTAGCGCACCAGCGCGCCCGGCTGCACGAACACCGTGCCGGCATCGGGTTCGACCTGACCGGCGGCAATCTTGAGCAACGTCGATTTGCCGGAGCCATTGCGGCCGACCAGCGACACGCGCTCGCCGGTCGAGACCGACAGGTCGGCGCCCGCCAGCAGCGGCGTGCCGCCGAAGGTCAGCTTGATACCGGTGAGTTGCAACAGGGGAGGGGGCGCCATAGGCCTTCGCCTACAGGCGGAACGCGCCGAGGTCAAAGCAAAGTCGCGGGGCCTTACAGAGCGCTGCCCATGGCATCGAGCCGGCGGAAGCCGTCGCGCAACGTCCGGTCGGCGAGGTCCCGCAAGGCGGCGGGGGCGGCCTCCTGCTTGGCCGCGATGTCGCTGCTGAAAGTCAAAGTCGGCGTCTTGGCATCGACGCGGGCGGCGGCGCGCATGGGCTCACGTTCCGCTTCACCCGGCTCGATGCCGAAATGCGGCAGGATGCGCGTTTCGACGGCCCGCGGCAGGTCGCGGTAATTGATCGCCACGCCTCGGGGTGAGGCCAGTGCATCGGCCGCCGCGCCGCAGATCTTGGCCAGGACGCGCGCCGTGTAATCGAGATCGGCTTCGTCCGCGTTGGCCTGAAGACCGTAGAGCGAAGGCGGCACGATCTGCCGCAACATCTGCGTTCCGGGTTGGCGGGCATGCGACACCAGGACCTCGACAGGATCGCGGTAGAGAAAGACCCACGGCACGTCGGGGAACGCGCGCATGAACAGCGGCAGCATCATCGCGTGCCAGCTATCGAGCTTGATAAACAAGCGCTGTTCGACGCCGCTGCGCGGCCGGCCGCGATGGCTCCGCCAGCCGGCGACGACATGTCCCGTTGCGAGCATCGATGATAGGATACAACCTCTTCAACCGGAAGACGATTTGCGCGCCGCCCTGCCGCGCCGGAGGGCTATTTCTTGCGGATGCGGAAGGTCAAAAGCTCCGGGGTGAGGTCTTTGCCTTCCAGGATGTCGCCGCTCTCCCGGACCGCGTGGGGGATATCGATCGCTGCCATCGGGTCGGTGCATTCGGCGACGATCAGATCGCCCGGCGCCAGCGCCGTCAGCGCCTTCTTCACCAGCAGCGTCGGCAGCGGGCATTTGAGGCCGCGCATGTCCATGGTCTTCTCGGTCAAAGCCAAAGCTCCTGTCCGTGGCGGTGCTGCGCTAGACTGACAACCCATCAGGCGTGAGGCGGTCAAGAGCGGATTATGGCGGCGGCGTCCGAGACCATACAGATGATATCGCGGCTCACGCCGCTGTCCGACGTCATCGCCACGGTCGATCTGCGGGTCAAGACGGTGACCCCGCGAACCCTGGAGGTCGCGGCGGCGGCCGGCCGCGCGCTCGCCATCGATGCCATGGCGCCGCCGCGGCCGACGGCGGCGTTGGCGTTGATCGATGGCTGGGCGCTCGCCGCCGACGCCACGCTCGGCGCCGCGGCCCGCAATCCGCGGCCGCTGTTTCATCCGCCGCAACGCATCGAGGCCGGACAGCCTTTGCCGCCGGATGCCGACGCCGTTGCGCCGTTTCACGCGGTGCGCTCCGCCAACGGACTGGCGGAAGTGATTGCCATCATCAATCCTGGCGAAGGTGTGCTGCCGGCCGGTGGCGACAGTGATCCGCAGATCCCGCTGCGCCGCGCCGGCGATCGCATGCGCATGACCGATCTCGCTGCTTTCGCCGCCATCGGCCTGTCACGGGTCACGGTGCGGGAGCCGCGCATTCGCGTACTGCCGCTGCGTGGCTCCAGCTTCATTGTCGCGGCGGCTCGGCTGCTCGCTCATGACATCGAGCGTCGCGGCGGCGCCGCCAAGCTCGACGACACAGGCCGCGATCTCGCCACCGTGCTGGCGTCGGAATCGGCGGACGCCATCGTCGTCATCGGCGGCACCGGCTCGGGCCGCAACGACACCTGCGTCCACACGATGGCGCGCGAATGCGAACTCGCCGTGCATGGCATCGCCCTCGCGCCCGGCGAAACCGCGGCGCTTGGCTTTGCCGGACCGCGACCGCTTCTGTTGCTGCCGGGACGCCTCGATGCCGCGCTGGCGGTGTGGCTGACCGTCGGCCGCCGCATCCAGGACCGGCTCGCCGGCATTCCCGGCGGCGAGCGGCAATTGTCGGAGCCGCTCACCTTGTCGCGCAAACTGACGTCCACGGTCGGGCTTGCCGAGATCGTCCCGGTGCGCCGCATTCAGGATGCCGTCGAGCCGCTGGCGGCGAAATATCTGCCGCTGTCGGCGCTGACGCGGTCGGACGGCTGGATTCTGGTGCCGGCGGAAAGCGATGGTTACGCGGAAGGCGACGTCGTGCAGGTGCGGCCGTGGCCTTGAACGCCGGCGCGCGGATAGGCACATTTCGCCGATGATCAGCCGGGGACTTCAGGAAGCTATCCGCGCCGCTGGCGGCGTCACCGAACTGGCGCGCCGCATCGGCATCTCGCAGCCGTCGGTGTCGAACTGGACGCGCGTGCCGGCCGATCGCGTCGCCGCCGTCGAGGCGGCGACCGGCATCGATCGCGCCGTGTTGCGGCCGGATCTCTATGGCGCGCCGGGCGAGGCGGCGAAGCCGGCGATGCGCATCGTCGGCCTCGCGGGCTGGAGCGGCTCCGGCAAGACGACCTTGATCACCCGGCTCGTGCCGGTGCTAAAAGCGCGGGGCCTGAGCATTTCGACGCTCAAGCATGCGCATCACGGTTTCGACCTCGACCGTCCCGGCAAGGACAGTTTCCGGCATCGCGAGGCGGGCGCTACCGAAGTGATCGTGTCGTCGGCGAGCCGCTGGGCGATCCTGCACGAGCTGCGCGACGAGGAAGAATGGAATCTGCTCGACCTGGTGGCGAAGATGTCGCCGGTCGATCTGGTGCTGGTCGAAGGCTTCAAGCGCGACCCGTTTCCGAAAATCGAGGTTCATCGCGCCGGCAACGGCAAGCCGCTGATCCATCCCGACGACCCGTATATCGTCGCGATTGCCGCTGATATCGCCGTGCCGCAGGCCACGGTGCCGGTCGTCGATCTCAACGATGTCGGCGCGATCGCCGAACTGCTGCTCGCGCACGCCGCGGACCTGCGCGACGTGGCGCGGGCCATGGCCGGTTAGCGCGCGATGGCGCAATTGACCGACGATTGCTTCGCGTTCACCGGGCCGCTGCTGTCGCTGCCCGACATGGAACGCCTGATCGCGGCGCGTGTCGCGCCGGTTGTGGAGACCGAGCGGGTGGCGCTGCGCGTCGCGCGCGGCCGCGTCCTCTGCGCCGACATCGCCGCGCCATTCGATCTGCCGCCTTTCGATAACTCGGCGGTCGATGGCTACGCGGTGCGCCATGCCGATCTCGATCCGGACGGCGACACCACGCTTGCGGTCAGCGGCCGGCTCACCGCCGGAGCGCGCGCCGATGTGACGCTGGGGCCGAAGCAGGCGATCCGTATCTTCACCGGCGCGGCGATGCCGGACGGCGCCGACACCGTCTACATGCAGGAAGATGTCGCCGTCGCCGGCGAGCGCATCACGGTGCCGAAGGGCCTCGCGCCCAACGCCAACCGGCGGCGCAAGGGCGAAGACGTGCCGTCAGGCCGCATCGTGCTGCCCGCCGGTACGGTGCTGGAAGCGCGGCATATCGCGCTGCTCGCCGCGCTCGGCATCATCGACGTCGAGGTGCGGCGGCGGCTGAAGGTGGCGATCTTCTCGACAGGCGACGAAGTGATCGAGCCCGGCACGCAGCGCGCCGGCGCGGCGATCTTCGATTCCAACCGCTATCTGCTGTCGGCGCTGTTCGAGCAGCTCGGCGCGGTCGTCACTGATCTCGGCATTCTCGCCGACGATCCGGCCGAGCTGTCGCGTGCGCTGGCAAAAGCCGCAGCGTGGCACGATCTCGTCGTCACTTCGGGCGGCGTCTCGGAGGGCGAGGCCGATCACGTCCGCGGCGCGGTGGAGAAGATCGGCAGCCTGGTGTTCTGGCGCGTTGCCATCAAGCCGGGCCGGCCGGTGGCGATGGGCGTGATCCGCGCCGCGCCGCGCAAAGATTACGCGGCGCACGCCGGCGCCGCCTTCTGCGGCCTGCCGGGTAATCCGGTCGCGGTGTTTGTCACCTTCGTGCGCGTGGTCAAACCGCTGCTGCTGCGCCTCTCGGGCGCGCGGCCGCAAGTCTTGACCCCATTGCCGGTGCGCACGGCCTTCGCCTACGAGAAGAAGCAAGGTCGCCGCGAATATGTGCGCGTCGCCTTGCGGCGCGGCGCCGACGGCGAGGTCGAAGCGGTCAAGCATCCGCGCGATGGCACCGGCATTCTCACTTCATTGACGGAGACCGACGGTTTGCTTGAATTCGGCGAAGACGTGACGTCGATTGCGCCCGGTGACCGGGCCGGCTTTCTCTCTTTCGCGGCGCTGATGGGATGAAGGTTTCGCCGCCGGATCATCCCTTCGCCAGTGCGCGCCGGATCGGCGGGCGCTTCGTCAACAAGAGCGGCCGGGCTGTGACGCGCCGCGATGTCTGGCGCCTGTTGCGCACGCACGAGGCGACGCCGTGGCCGGAGCACATTCCCGGCACGCAGGCCGACAAGCCGGTGCAGCGCGTGACGGAGGGCATGCGCGTCACGCCGATGGGCCACGCCACGGTGCTGCTGCAGGTCGCCGGGCTCAACATCATCACCGATCCGATGTGGTCGGACCGCGCCGGACCGACGTCGTGGCTCGGCGCCAAGCGGCGCTGTCCGCCGCCGCTGGCGCTCGACGACCTGCCGCCGATCGATGTCGTGCTGCTCAGTCACTGTCATTACGATCATCTCGACCGCGCCACCCTCAAGCATCTTGAGCAGCGCGACCGGCCGCGGCTGGTGACCGGCCTTCATGTCGGCGCCATCACACCGTGCCGGAATGTTCGCGAACTCGACTGGTGGCACAGCGAAACGCTGGGCGATGGCGTTACCGCGACTTATGTGCCGGCCGAGCACGGTTCGGCGCGCGGGCCGTTCGACCAGAACAAGAGCCTGTGGGGCGGCTTTGTCGTGCAGGCGCCGGCGGGCACGATCTATTTCGCCGGGGACACCGCGTTCGGCGGGCACTTCGCCGCCATCCGCGAACGCTTCGGCGCGCCGGACCTCTCGCTATTGCCGATCGGCGCCTATCTGCCGCGCTGGTTCATGGCCATCGTGCACATGGATCCGCATCAGGCGGTGGAAGCCGCGACGATTCTCGGTTCGCGCGTGACGGTCCCGATTCATTATGGCGTGTTTCATCTCGCCGATGACGGCTATCACGAACCGCTGCGCACGTTGGAAGCGGCGCTCGCCGGCCGCGATCTCGATGTGCGCGTGCCGGAGTTCGGCACGGCGGTGCATGTTTAGATGTTGATCTCTAGATCATCCGCTCGGCGGCGATGGCCTGCGCCCTGGCGACGTCGTCCGGCGTATTGACGTTGAGGAACGGATCGAACGGCTGGTCCGGCCAGTCGGCGATCGCGACGCGGTGGCGCGCGGTGTAGAACTCGACGCCGCGCACGCCTTCTTCGACGATCGCCTTGCGCAGATCGGCGCGCAGCGCCAGCGGCCACAGGCCGACTACCGGATGCCGCCACTCGCCGGAGCGCGCGCAGGCGAGCGGCACGCCGGCGCCCATCTTGCGGCGCGCTTCGTGCAGGCGTTCGACGAGGTCGTCGGGCAGGAACGGGCAGTCGCCCGGCACGCTCAGCAGCCACTCGACGCCGTTGTCCTGCGCCGCGAGCCAGTCCAGCCCGGCGAGAATGCCGGCGAGGGGACCGGGGAAATCCGGCAGGCTGTCCGGCACCACGGCGCAGCCGGTGTCGGCGAAGCGGGCCGGGTCACCATTGGCATTGATGACGATATCGACGCACTGGCCGGACAAGGTCGCCAGCACCCGGTCGATGATGGTCGACCGGCCGATTGTCAGCAGGGTCTTGTCGCCGCCGCCCATGCGGCGTGCGAGCCCGCCGGCGAGCACCAGGCCGTAGGTCGGGGGGTGGGGAAAGTCACTCATGGAGGCCGTCTATACTCCCTGGCGCGGCCGCGGTGGCAATTCTCGCCAGGCCGGCCGGCCCGCCGCCTTTTGTCGCGGCAAACCATTGCAATCACAACAGGAATATGCAGGTTAGCGGCGCCGGCCTTCTTGTCTTCGTGCTTGCAAAGTGTCGCGGCGGCTGTCAGGAACCGGCCCGCCGAGGCGTGCTTGACGAGGGCGATCAGTCCCGTCACGAGGGTTCGGATGGAGAGGTGGCCGAGTGGCTGAAGGCGCACCAGCGCGCTTCGCGCGCGTCTTTACGAAAGGTGCGTGCGCCTTTAGGTGATGCGAGTTTGGAGAGGTGGCCGAGTGGCTGAAGGCGCACGCTTGGAAAGCGTGTATACGGGAAACCGTATCGAGGGTTCGAATCCCTCTCTCTCCGCCACGCTTCCGGACTATCAGCCTCATCGCAACGCTTTCACGCTTGTTGCAATGTTGCGGCCGAGCGCTGCCACCAGCGGCACGTAGCGCGCGGCAATCTCTTCCGGCCGCACCGCCGACTTGAAATATGACATACCCGCCGTCGCCAGCACCTTGTTATCAACGACGATGGGTACGGCGATGGTGCCCGACGAGCGCGGCTCGACCAGCGGATCGCGTTCGGCGTGCCCCTGGCGCCGGATAGCCGACAACATCGCCAGCGTGCGCGCGCGGTCGCGCGCCGCCGCGTCTTCGGGTTCGGGCGATCGCGCCAGCATGTCGAGCAGGTGTTGGCGCTCGCGGGGTGGGCAGAATGAGATGTAGGCTCGTCCTAGTGCGCGGCCGAGCAGGCTGAGCCGCGAGTTCACGGTCGCCTGCTGGAACGGCGACACCGGGCTGTCCGGGATGGTGCTGAAGCGGATCGCCACCGACAGCCCGTCGCGCACGGCAATCGCCACCGGCCACTGATGCTGCCGCGTGAAGGCGATGGCCCAGGGCCGCGCCGCCTCGACCACCAGCGGATCGCCGCGGAAGCCCATGCTGAGCGATTTCACGCGGGAGGTGATGGCATAGCCGCCCTGCCGGCGGTCGTTGGCGACGTAGCCCAATGCGCCGAGCGACTTGAGCAGCCGCACCAGCGTCGATTTCGGCAGCGCCGTCGCCTGGTGCAGCGTGTCGAGCGAGGCGACGCGGTGGCGGTTCAGCTCCTCCAGCAGGCGCAAGGTACGCGCCGCGGCCTCAACAGTGTCCGTCCTGAGCGGCATGGCCCCAAATTCCACCCTGCGGAATGCGGTCGATTACCTATGGCAAAAAGACGGGTCGGCTGCAAAGAATATGCGTAAACAAAACTGGCGTTCCGCCCTGCGGAACAACGAAAACCCGGGAGGAGCCGATGAAAAAATTGCTGCAGGTTTGCGCCGCTCTCTGTCTGAGCCTGTTGGGCGGTCAGGCGTGGGCGCAGGACAACTGGCCGAGCCGCACCATCTCGATGGTCGTGCCGTTCCCGGCCGGCGGCAATGCCGACATCATCGCGCGCGAGATCGCGCAGGCGATGCAGGAGAAGCTCGGCCAGACCGTGATCGTCGAGAACCGCTCCGGCGCTGGCGGCAATATCGGCGGCGCCTACGTCGCCAAGGCCAAGCCCGACGGCTACACCTTCCTGTTCTCGACGCCGGCCCCGGCGGCGCTCAACAAGCTCATGTACAAGTCGATGCAATACGATCCCGCGGCGGATTTCGCGCCGGTCGTGCTGGTGTCGAAGTCGCCGCTCATCATCGTGACCAAGCCGGACGGCTTCAAGTCGCTGAAAGAACTGCTCGACTACGCCAAGGCCAATCCCGGCAAACTGAACATCGGCCACCCGGGCAAGGGCACGCTCGGTCACATCACCACGGTGTTTTTGCAGAAGCTCGGCAACGTGAAGGCGGCCGACGTGCCTTATCGCGGCACCGCGCCGCTGATGACCGACTTGCTCGGCGGTCACGTCGATGTCGCCATCGACTTCATGACGACCTATGTGCCGCTGGTGAAGGAGAAGAAGATCAACGCGCTGGCGGTGACGACGACGACGCCGTCGTTCCAGTTGCCCGACGTGCCGACAGCGACGTCGGTCGGCCTGCCGGGCTTCGACGCCTCGGCCTGGTACGCGGTGCTGGCGCCCAAGGGCGCGCCGGCCGATGCCATCAACAAGGTCAACAAGGTCGTCAACGACTGGCTCGTCAGCGACGTCGGCAAGAAGAGCCTCCAGCAGAACGGCATGGACGCCATTGGCGGTTCGCCCGCCGATCTCAAAACCTTCATCGACAAAGAACTGACGAAGTGGGCTCCGCTCATCAAGGATGCCAATATCGAGCTCTGAGGCGTAGGCTCGCTTATCCTCCCATTGACGCGGCGGCGACCGTTCGCCGCCGCGTCTTCGTTCATAGAGGTTCGTGAAACGCCATGGCCAACCCGACCTTCATCACCTGCGCCGTCACCGGCAATCAGACCACCCGCGCGCAGACGCCGAATCTGCCGGTGACGCCGAACGAGATCGCCGAGGCGTGCCTGTCCGCTGCCGAAGCGGGCGCGGCGGTCACGCATATCCACGTGCGCGATCCGGAAAGCGGCGTGCCGTCGATGAAGCTGGAATATTACGCGGACGTGGTCGCGCAGATCCGCCGCGCCAATCCGGCGCTGATCATCAACCTGACCACGGGCCCCGGCGGCCGCTATCAGCCGTCGGCGGAGGATCCGCGCATCCCGGGGCCGCGCACGACGCTGACCACTGCCGAGAAGCGCGTCGCCCATATCAGCGCCATCCGTCCGGACATCGCCACGCTCGATCTCAACACCATGCTGTCGGGCGCCGAGGTCGTGATCAACGCGCCGGACAGCGTGCGCAAGATGGCGGCGGCCATGCATGCGGCCGGCGTCTTGCCGGAGCTCGAACTCTTCGATTCCGGCGACATCAATTTTGCCAACGACCTGATCAGGGATGGCTCGTTGTCGGCCAAGCCGCTGTGCTCCATCGTCATGGGCGTCAAATACGGCTTCAAGCCGTCGCCGGAGACGCTGTTTTACGCCCGCGGCCTGCTGCCGGAAGGTGCGATTTGGACCGGGTTCGGCACCGGGCGCATGGCTTTTCCGATGGTGGCGCAGTCGTTCCTCGCCGGCGGCAGCGTCCGCGTCGGGCTGGAGGACGCGGTCTATCTGTCGGCCGGCGAACTCGCGCCGTCGAATGAAGCGATGGTCGTCAAGGCAAGACGCATCGTCGAGGACCTCGGCGGCGTGATCGCGTCGTCGCAGGAGGTGAGGGCGCTGCTCAAACTGCCGGCGAGCAACGCCGCGCGCTGACCGCGCAAGCGGACAAGACAATGGCGCGGAGCGGGTAAGCTCCGCGCCATCGTCGTTTGCAGGCCTATTCTTTGACCGCGCCGGTCATCGCCGAGACGTAGTGCTCGACAAAGAAGGCGTAGAGCACGACGAGCGGCAGCGAGCCGATCATGGCGCCGGCCATCAGCGAACCCCAGCGGTAGACGTCGCCGTCAACCAGCGCCGTGACGATCGCGACCGGCACCGTCTTGTAGCTGGTGGTCGAGATGAAGGTCAGCGCGTAGATGAACTCGTTCCAGCACAAGGTGAAGCAGAAGATGAAGGCCGAGATCAGGCCCGGCACCGCCAGCGGCAGGATGATCTTGACCAGGATCTGCCAGCGGCTGGCGCCATCCATCAGCGCGCATTCCTCGAGCTCGAACGGGATGGTCTTGAAGTAGCCCATCAGCAGCCAGGTCGAGAACGGGATCAGGATGGTCGGGTAGGTCAGGATCAGCGCGAAGGGCGTGTCGAACAGGCCGTACTGGAAGACCACGGTCGACAGCGGGATGAACAGGATCGACGGCGGCACCAGGTAGGCGAGGAAGATCAGGCCGCCGGCGACCGTCGAGCCCTTGAAGCGCAGACGGACCAGCGCATAGGCGGCAAGCACGCTGGCGAAGATCGACAGCGCGGTGGCGCATGTCGCGACCAGCATCGTGTTCCACAGCCAGACCGGATACTCCGTCTCGAACAGCAGCTTGGTGATGTGCTTGAGGGTCGGCGACCACGTCCAGAACGGACTGTAGGTGTCCATGTCGAGGAGCTGGGCGTCCGGCTTCACGGAGGTCAGCGCCATCCAGTAGAACGGGAACAGCAGCACGATCAGAATGAGGCCCAGCGGCAGATAGAGCGTCACCAGCCGGCGCGGCACGCTGTGCAGATAGCTCATGCCCTCGCTGTGATCGGCCGTCCCGGCCAGCGTGCCGCGCGGATCGCCGGCTTTTTGAGCGAGTGCGTCAGTCATGGCGTGTCTCCTCATCCCTCCCCCGAAGGGGGAGGGTGGACGCGCGCGCAAGCGCGCGGACGGGTGGGGTGCGATATGCCGAGACGTGACCCCACCCCCGGCGCTGCGCGCCGGACCCTCCCCTTTCAGGGGAGGGATAAGAAAGGTCAGTCATTGTCGCCACCTTGTTGCCATTTGCGGCAGCGCGCGTGGCGCTTGCGCCATTCGCGCCCGATAAAAATGGCAGCGCTCTGCTCAGTCATTGTCGCCACCTTGTTGCCATTTGCGGCGCTGCAGGCCGAACCACGACACCATGATCGCAGCCAGCAGGAACGGGATCATGGCCGTCGAGATCGCTGCGCCTTCGCCGAGATAGCCGCTCATGATCGCACGCTGATAGGAGAGGGTCGCCATCAGATGCGTGGCGTTGACCGGGCCACCGCGCGTCATCACCCAGATGAGCTGGAAGTCGGTGAAGGTGAACAGCACCGAGAAGGTCATGACCACCGCGATGATCGGGGTCAGCAGCGGATAGGTGATGAAGCGGAAGCGCTGCCAGGTCGAGGCGCCGTCGATGGTGGCGGCCTCGTACAGCGACGGCGACACGGTCTGCAGGCCGGCCAGCAGCGTGATGGCGACGAACGGCACGCCGCGCCAGATATTGGCGAAGATCACCGACCAGCGCGCGTTCCAGACGTCACCGAGGAAGTCGATGTTCTGGGTGATGAGCCCCATCTGCTTCAGCGACCACGAAATGATCGAGAATTGCGGGTCGAACAGCCACCAGAAGGCGATCGCCGACAGCACCGTCGGAACGATGAAGGGGATCAGCACGATGGCGCGGATGATGGCCTTGAACGGCAGATTTTCGTTGAGCAGCAGCGCCAGATAAAGCCCGATGGCGAATTTGATGATGCTGGCGACGCCCGTATAGAGAATGGTGTTGAACACCGAGAGCCAGAAGACGGAATCTTCCCAGAGATAGATGTAGTTCTCGACGCCAATGAAGACGCCGTCGCGGCCGAGCCGCGCGTCGGTGAAGGACAGCCAGACGCCGAGGCCGAGCGGATAGGCGAGAAACAGGATCAGGAAGGCCGCGGCCGGCAGCATGAACCATGCTCCGAGCCAGTTCTTGTTGACCTTGAGACGGTCCCAGGCGGTGATCTCGCGGATCTCCCGGACCGGCTTGGCCGTTGGCGCTGCAATGCTCACAGTCGGCGGACTCCCAACTAAGAAGAAGACCGGCGGAGGCAAGTCGCCTCCGCCGGTTGCTGGCGCTTAGCGATAGATGCGCTTGAGCTGGCGTTCGGCGCCCGCGATGGCGCCCTTGGCGTCTTCGCGGCCGGTGCAGAAGTTGGCGAACATGTCGAGCACGACGAAGTCGGAGATCGCGGTCGCCGCCTTCTCGCCGACGGAGCCGAGGCCGCCCGCGGTCAGCGAACGCTTGGCGACGTCGCGGAACACGGTGTTCTTCGGATCGGCGGTCCAGATCGGGTTCGAGTCGTACTCGTTCAGGCAGTGGGTCAGATAACCCTTCGCCGATTCGATCCACGGGTTGAAGTTCTTGGCGTCGAGCATGAACGCCATCAGCGACTTACAGGCCTGCGGATACTTCGTGTATTTCATCGCCAGGATCGGATACATCAGGTGCAGTTCGGTCGGCTTGCCGACCGGACCCACCGGGAAGTAGGCGTGATCCATGTCTTCCGCGATGTCCTTGGCGTTGTTCTTCGCAGCGACGTAGATCGAGATGCCGTTATTGGTCCAGAAGATTTCCTTGGCCAGGAACGCCTTGTTGTTCGAGGCGTCGTTCCACGACGCGGTGCCGGGGATCATGTAGCCGTAAAGCGTCTTGGCGTATTCGAGCGCCTTGACCGTCTCCGGCGAGTTGATGATGACCTTGTCGTCCTTGTCGACGACCTGGCCGCCCTGCGCCCACAGGCACCAGTGGATCCAGGTGTTGCCGTCGCCCGACGCGTGGCCGAGGGCGAAACCGCCGGGCGTGCCCTGCGCTTTCATCGCCTTGGCGTATTCGAGGAACTCGTCGGTCTTGGTCGGGAATTTCGAGAACCCGGCCTTCTTCGAGGCTTCGAGGCGGTAGTTCATCAGCGCGCCGGAATAGCAGATCGGAATCGCGATCCACTTGTTGCCGTTCTTGCCGTACTTGATCGCGCTGTCCACCCAGCCGCCATGCGCCTTGCCGAGATAGTCGGCGACGTCGGTGACGTCGAGGCACTTCTGCGGGAACAGGTGCGGCAGCGAATACAGACCCCAGAACAGGTCCGGGCCGGTGCCGGTGTTGGCGGCGACCGAAGCCTTCGGCTGCACGTCTTCATAGGATTCGCGCGAGATCTCGACCGGAACGCCGGTGGCCTTGCTGTAGGCGTCGATCAGCTTGACGAAGGCGTCGTCTTCCTCCTTCACGAAGTATTTCCAGCGCAGCATCGACAGCTTGGCGCCCTTCTCAGGCTTCCACTGTGCGTTCTGCGCCCAGACCTTGGCCCAATCGAGCAAAGCGGGGCCGGTCAGCGCCGCCGCCGCGCCCAGCGCGGTGCCGGCCTTGACCAGGCTACGGCGTGTCAAGTCAGTCATCGTTTCTCTCCCTTTAAGTTCTGTTTTGTCAAAAGCAGTCTTCAGGAATTCAGGCGCTTGCCTGTCGAAGCGTCGAACAGATGCACGAGCTTCGGGTCGGGTTTCAGCCGGATCTTTTCGCCCGGCTTGAACTGATGACGTTCGCGGAATACCGCGACCACCTCTTCGCCCCCCAGATTGGCGAAAACCTGTGTCTCCGAGCCGGTCGGCTCGATGACGATGATTTCGGCTTCGGCGCCGTCGTCCGCCAAAGTGAAGTTCTCCGGCCGGATGCCGTAGATGGCCTCGACGCCATTGGCGCTGGCCGGCACGTTGGCGAGCGGCAGCTTGACGCCCTGCGGACCGATGAAGGTGCCGGTGCCGTTCACCTGAACCTTGCCCTTGAGGAAGTTCATGGCCGGCGAGCCGATGAAGCCGGCGACGAAGACATTGGCCGGCTTGTCGTAGAGATCGAGCGGCGCGCCGATCTGCTCAACGATGCCGTCGTGCATGACGACGATCTTGTCGGCCATGGTCATGGCCTCGATCTGGTCGTGCGTGACATAAACCGTGGTGGTCTTGAGACGCTGATGCAGTTCCTTGATCTCGGTGCGCATCTGCACGCGCAGCTTGGCGTCGAGGTTGGACAGAGGTTCGTCGAACAGGAACACCTGCGGATCGCGCACGATGGCGCGGCCCATGGCGACGCGCTGGCGCTGGCCGCCGGAGAGCTGCCGCGGATAGCGCTCGAGCAGGTTTTCCAGGCCAAGAATGCCGGCCGCGCGCTGGACGCGCGAGTCGATCTCTTCCTTCGGCGCGCCGCGTAGCTTCATGGAGAACGCCATGTTGTCGGCGACCGTCATGTGCGGATACAGCGCGTAGTTCTGGAACACCATGGCGATGTCGCGCTCTTTCGGCGGCACGTTGTTAACGACGCGCTCGCCGATGGCGATTTCACCGCCGGTGATGTTCTCGAGCCCGGCGATCATACGCAGCAAGGTGGACTTGCCGCAGCCCGACGGGCCGACCAGCACCACGAATTCGCCGTCGAGAATGGAAATATCGACGCCGTGAATGACGGCGGTCGTGCCGAAAGCCTTCCGGACGTCGCGGATCGCGACTGAAGCCATAGTCTTCCCTCCCTATCGACGCCCGTCCGAGCGTCGCCGCGCGTGGGCTTGGTCCCATCATCGCGGCCGGCCTTTTTTGCGGCCTGTAGCTGTAATCAGCCCAAAATTCGCGGTGATATCATCATATGACATCGGCTGCGGCAATACCCCGTTGGTCGCAGCCGCGACGGCGCGGTTGCGCGATACTGCTGCGAACGGCCGGTTACATCGTCATGCCGCCATCGATCTGCATGGTTTGCCCGGTGTAGTAGCTCGATTCATCGGAAGCGAGCCACACGGCGCCGGCGGCAATCTCTTCGGGGGTTCCGAGGCGGCCGATCGGCTGACGATCGACGAAGTCCTGGCGCACGTCCTTTGTCGATTTCGACAACTTCTTGGCATTGGTGGCGATGCGCTCATTGAGCGACGGCGACTGGATGGTGCCGGGGCAGATGGCGTTGACGCGCAGACCCTGGCGGATGAAATCGGCGGCCATCGCCTTGGTCAGCCCGATTACCGCGGCTTTGGTCGTGCCATAGGCGTAGCGGCTCGGCAGGCCGCGCAGAGACGATGCGACCGAGGCGATGTTGATCACTGAGCCGCCGCCGTCCTTGAGCATGGCCGGCACGAAGGCGCGCAAGGTGCGGTGCATCGACTTGACGTTGATGTCGAAGGAACGGTCCCAGTCGGCCTCGCTGCATTCCAGGATGCTGCCCTGGTGCACGAAGCCGGCGCAGTTGGCGAGGATATCGGGCGCGCCGAATTCCTTGATCACCTTCTGCGCCAGCGCGTCCACCGCCTCGGTCGAGGTGACGTCGAGCGCGTAAACTTTGGCCTTCTTGAGGTCCTTCAGCTTCGACGCGTCGAGATCGGTGGCGATCACCTTGGCGCCTTCGGCGACGAATGCCTCCGCGATCGCACGGCCGATGCCCTGTCCGGCCGCGGTGACGAACGCGACCTTGCCCTTCAATCGTCCTGCCACTTCAGTTCCTCCCGAGATGTCTTCTTCTTATGGCGCTGCGCTTAGTGATTATCGCGCGGGATGTATTTCTGCGCGACGCGCTGATACTTCACCGCCGGCTTGAGCACCATGCCTTCGCCGAGCTGATCGACCATGCCGCGCTGGATTTCCTGCCACGGCGTCTGGCTCGGCGGATATTTGAAGCCGCCCTGCTTCTCCAGCGCCGCCTTGCGCTCGGCGAACTCCGCCTTGGAGATCAGAATGTCGGCGGTGCCCTTGTTGAGGTCGATGCGCACGCGGTCGCCGGACTTGAGGATGGCAAGCCCGCCGCCGGCCGCCGCTTCCGGCGAGGCGTTGAGGATCGACGGCGAGGCCGAGGTGCCGGACTGGCGGCCGTCACCGATGCAGGGCAGCGACGTGACGCCCTTCCTGATGAGATAATCTGGCGGCTGCATGTTGACGACTTCCGCCGCGCCCGGATAGCCGATCGGCCCGGCGCCGCGAATGAACAGCATGGTGTTCTCGTCGATCTTCAGCTTCGGATCGTCGATGCGGTGGTGATAGTCCTCCGGACCTTCGAACACCACGGCGCGGCCCTCGAAGGCATTCGGGTCCTTCGGGTTGCTCAGATAGCGTTCGCGGAATTCTTCGGAGATGACCGAGAGCTTCATCACCGCGGAATCGAACAGGTTGCCGTGCAGCACCTTGAAGCCGGCCTTTTCCTTCATTGGCTTCTTGAAGGGGCGGATGACGTCTTCGTTGACGATCTTGGCGCGCTTGACGTTCTCGCCCATCGTCTTGCCGTTGACGGTGATGGCGTCGGCGTGGAGCTTCTTGGCCTTGAGCAACTCGTTCATCACCGCCGGCAGGCCGCCGGCGCGATAATACTCTTCGCCGAGATAGAAACCGGCCGGCTGCATGTTGACGAGCAGCGGGATATCGAGGCCGACCTTTTCCCAGTCGGTGATGTCGAGCTTGACGCCGATGTGCTTGGCAATGGCGTTGATGTGGATCGGCGCGTTGGTCGAGCCGCCGATCGCCGAATTGGCGACGATGGTGTTCTCGAAGGCCTTGCGGGTGAGAATGTCGGAGGGCTTGAGGTCCTCGTGCACGATCTCGACCGCGCGCACACCGGTGTCATAGGCGATCTGGCCGCGCTCGCGGTACGGCGCCGGAATGGCGGCGCAACCCGGCAGCGACATGCCGAGGGCCTCGGCCAGCGCGTTCATGGTCGAGGCGGTGCCCATGGTGTTGCAGTGTCCGACCGACGGCGCCGAGTTGGCGACGAGATCGATGAACTGCTGATAGGTGATCTTGCCGGCGGCGTGATCCTCGCGCGCCTGCCACACCACCATGCCCGAGCCGATGCGGCGCTCGCCGTCCCAGCCGTTGAGCATCGGGCCGCCCGACAGCACGATCGACGGAATGTTCACGGTCGCCGCCGCCATGATGCAGGCCGGCGTCGTCTTGTCGCAGCCGGTCATCAGCACGACGCCGTCGAGCGGATAGCCGTAGAGGATTTCGACCAGGCCGAGATAAGCAAGGTTGCGGTCGAGCGCGGCGCCAGGGCGCTTGCCGGTTTCCTGGATCGGATGCACCGGAAATTCGAAGGCGATGCCGCCGGCGGCGCGGATGCCGGCGCGTACGCGCTCGGCCAGTTCAATGTGATGGCGGTTGCAGGGCGACAGGTCCGAGCCGGTCTGCGCGATGCCGATGATCGGCTTGCCGGAGGTCAATTCCTCGCGGGTCAGGCCCCAGTTCAGATAGCGCTCGAGATAGAGCGCGGTCATGCCCGGGTTTTCCGGATTGTCGAACCAGAGCTGCGACCGCAGGGTTTTGCCCTTGGGCTTCTTCTCCGACGATTGGTGGCCGCGCTTCGGCTGCTTCATGAATGTCACTCCCTGGCGCCGGATCGGCGCGTCATTGCTGTGATGACTGCCTGTGCGGTGCAGCCTTGGTGGCGTGGTCGTTGGAAAGCGGTGGCCGACCCGACGGGCCGCGCCGCGCGGGCGGCGTCCGGCTGGCTGTCAGGTCGCTGGCGATGAGGGGCCTCCGGCGGCTGCGCCGCCCTAACGTTGAAGTCAGCCAAGTTGAGCGCAATTCCAATGTCTCGGCAACGGGGCCTTTGTGTGCGCCGCGATATGTGGTTCCGCGCAGCCCTCTGCGTTTACCTAATGAATTGTTGCGAAAGGATAAACCTCGCCACCCCGACGGTGTCCCGGCGGGACCGGAGCGGGCCGCGGCGTCAGCTGTTCGTCTTGCCGGTGTCGCCCATGATGCCGGCGAGCATGGCCATACGCACCAGATCCGACAGGCTGTTGGCGCCCATCTTGGTCATCAGGTTGGCGCGATAAATTTCGACCGTGCGCGGCGAAATGCCGAGATCGAAGGCGATGGTCTTGTTGGGATGACCGGCGACCAGACCCTCGAGCACCTGACGCTCGCGGTTCGACAGCGCCGCCAGCTTGTCCTTGATGGCGCCGAGCTCGGCGTGGCGCTTGCCGCTGTCGGCGGCGTTGCTGAGGGCGGCTTTCACCGACGCGATCAGCCCGTCGTCGTCGAACGGCTTCTCCAGGAAATCGATGGCGCCAATTTTCATGGCCTCGACGGCGAGCGCCACGTCGCCATGGCCGGTGATGACGATCACCGGCAGGCCGGGCTTCACGTCCTTGACCTTCTTGAGAAGATCGATGCCCGTGATTTCCGGCATGCGGACATCGGTGATGATGCAGCCCGAATCGATCTCCGGCAGGACGGCGAAGAAATCCCGCGCCGAATCGAAGCCGCGGGTCTTGTAGCCCACGGTGGACAGCAGGAATTCGAGCGACTGCCGCACGGCATCGTCGTCGTCGATCACGTAAATCATGGCATCAGGCATCGTCGACATCGCCTTCCTGTACTGCCGCCAGCGTGAAATTGAAAGTCGTCCCGCCACGCGGATTGGGCTCGGCCCAGATGCGCCCGCCATGCGCTTCGATGATCGTCCGCGAGATCGACAGGCCGACGCCCATCCCTTGCCGCTTGGTCGTCATGAAAGGCTGGAACAGGTGCTCTGCGATTTCCGGCGCGATACCTGAACCGGTGTCGGCAACGCTGACGCGGACCAGGGCAAGGCCGTCGGGCATGATGGAAATCGTCAGGTCGCGCGTCGGCGCCTCTTCCATGGCGTCCATGGCGTTGCGAATCAAGTTGAGCAAGACCTGCTGGACCTGCACGCGGTCGGCCAGCACCAGATCAACCTGCGGATCGAACTTGAATTGCACGCGAATGCCGCGGTCCTTGACGCCGACCAGCGCCAGGGCGCTGGCCTCTTCGACCAGCTTGGTGATGCTTTCGACGCGCCGGTCGCTCTCGCCGCGGGCCACGAAATCGCGCAGGCGGCGGATGATGTGCCCGGCGCGGCCGGCCTGTTCGGAGGCCTTGCTCAATGCGTCGCGCAGCATCGGCAATTTGTCGGTGCCGTCGCCATCGATGATGCGCTGCGAGCCGTTCAAGTAATTGGAAATGGCGGCGAGCGGCTGATTGAGCTCGTGTGCCAAGGTCGAGGCCATCTCGCCCATCGCCGTCAGGCGCGAGATGTGCACGAGTTCGGATTGCAGTTCCTGCAGCCGCTGTTCGGTCTGCTGGCGTTCGGTGAGGTCGCGGATAAAGCCGGTGAAAAACCGCCGATCGCTGGATCGCATCTCGCCGACCGCCAGTTCCATCGGGAAGGTCGAACCGTCCATGCGCTGGCCGACGACGACGCGGCCGATGCCGATGATGCGGCGCTCACCCGTGTCGCGGTAGCGATGCAGATAGCCATCATGGTTGTCGCGGTAGGGCTGAGGCATCAGCATCTTGACGTTCTTGCCAATGACGTCGGCGGCGCGATAGCCGAACAATCGTTCCGCCGCGCTTGAAAAGGATTGCATGGCGCCGCGCTCGTCGATGACGATCATCGCTTCCGGAATCGTGTCGAGGATCGACTGCAGATGCGCTTCGCGCGCCAGCGCGTCGCGCGTCATGACGTTGGCGCGGTGGCGGCCGCGGCGCAGCAGCTCGCCGCCCCAGGCGGTGGCGCCCCCGATCAGCGCGAAGGCGCAGGTGCTGACGATGTTGGATTGCGAAAGCCCGTTGTCTTCGTTGAGGAAAAACAGCGCGGCGATGAGGCTGAGCGTGGTCGCCAGCAGGCCCGGGCCGAGACCGCCGATGGCCGAGGCGGCCAGAACCGGCGGAATGAAATAAAGAAGCAGCGCTTCGCTGTGCAACTCGGGCGTGAGCAGCGCGCGGCCGGCCATGGCCAGCACCACGGCGACCAGCGCGACGCCATAGCGCCACACCCGCAGCCGCCGGTCGAAGGAAAATAGGCCTTGTATGTCAGCCACTTGCTTGACCCGAACCTGGCGCCCGGGAGGGGGCGGGCGCCTCCGGTAAAACCCCTATGGAGATTATCTGAATTTCTAGCCGCTCGCGACACCGGTACCACAGTGACATTCAACCGGGCGATGAAGTTGCCCCGAGCGAGGATCGACACCATGCACAGCCAGACCATGACCGTCCGGAAGTCGCAGACCCATCCCGCCACGTCGCTGCCGACGCAGAGCACTCACGGCACCGGCGAAACCATCGAATTCATGGGCGCGGTGATGCCGTTCGCCCGCAACGCCGAAATCTACGGCGAGAACGAGCCGGCCGAGTATCTCTACAAGATCGTCAGCGGCGCGGTCCGGACCTACCGCGTGCTCAACGACGGCCGCCGCCAGATCGGCGCCTTCTGCCTGCCGGGCGACGTGTTCGGCCTCGAGGTGGGCGACCATCATAGTTTTTCGGCCGAAGCGATCACCGACTGCAAGGTCATGCTGATCAAGCGTTCGTCGCTGGTGTCGCTGGCGACCCGCAGTCCCGACGTCGCCCGCCAGCTCTGGACGCTCGCTGCGACCGAACTGCAACGCGCTCAGGATCACACCATGCTGCTGATCAAGACGGCGCAGGAACGCGTCGCCGGCTTCCTCCTGGAAATGGCGCAGCGCGCCCGCTGCACCGAAGCGGTCGAGTTGCCGATGTCGCGCCAGGATATCGCCGACTATCTGGGCCTAACCATCGAAACCGTGTCGCGCACGCTGACGCAGCTGGAGAATGCCGCCGCCATTGCCGTGCCGACCTCGCGCCGCATCGTGCTGCGCAACCAGGCTGCGCTCAACCGCCTGAACGGCTGAATTCAAGCCGGCTTCGACACCGTCTCGTTTCCTCCCCCGTACTGCCCCGGCCATTCAGCCGGGGCTTTTCTTTGCGCGCCGCGATTGACTTCGATCAACATGGTACCCCGGCTGCGGTGCTGGAATGCGGCGGCAATCCGAAGGAGACACGACGATGCACGCCAGCGATGTCATGACCCGTGACGTGGTCACGATCGAACCCGACGCCACCGTGCTTCAGGCCGCACGGCTGATGCTGCAACACCGCATCAGCGGCCTGCCGGTGGTCGACAAGGGGCACAATCTGGTCGGTGTCGTATCGGAAGGAGATTTCCTGCGCCGCCGCGAAACCCAGACCGAAAAGCGCCGCTCGCGCTGGCTCGAATTCATCATGGGTCCGGGCAAGGTGGCGGAAGAATACGCCCATACCCACGGCAGCCGCGTCAGCGAAGTGATGACCGTCGACGTGCAGACGGTCGACGAGAACGCTTCGCTCGAGGACGTCATCGAGCTGATGGAGAAGTATCGCATCAAGCGGGTGCCGGTGATGTCGGGCGCGATGCTGGTCGGCATCGTCACGCGTTCCAACCTGATGCGAGCCATGGTGAGCATGGCGCGCGTCACGCGGAACCGCAGTCGCCGCAGGATGACGGCGCCATCCGTTCGCAGTTGCTGGCCGAACTGGAAAGGCAGAAATGGGCGCCGATTGCTGCGATGGACGTGGTGGTGCGCGACGGCGTCGTCGAACTGTTCGGTGTCATTACCGACGAGCGTCAGCGCGAGGCCTTGCATGTCGCCTGCGAGAATGTTCCCGGCGTCAAGGCGGTGAAGGACCATATGGCGTGGATCGATCCCTCGACCGGTATGACATTCGATGCGCCGGAGGCTGCCACCGAGACCGCGCGCCACTGACGCCGCGGGCGCTTTGATTCTGGTCAAGGCGCAGCGTCGGTCGCGGGGAAGAATGACGATACAGCTGTTGCCCCGCGACGGCTGTTTTCCCCGTGTAACCGATGGAGGCATTCATGGCCTTTCGCTCCCTTCTTCCCACCAACCGTTCGGGCACCAGCCCGTTCAGCTCGCTGCAACGTGAGATCGACCGCCTGTTCGAGGATTTCTCGCGCGGCTTCCCGAGTCTCGCGCCGCATGCGGCCGGCAATGGCGGTTTGCTGACGCCGAGCGTCGATGTCAGCGAGACCGACAAGGAAATCGAAATCACCGCCGAACTGCCCGGCCTCGAGGAAAAGGACGTGCAGATCAATGTCGCGGACAACGTCCTGACCATCCGTGGCGAGAAGACTGCCGAGAAGGAAGAGAAGGACAAGAACTATCGTCTGGTCGAGCGCAGCTACGGTTCGTTCGAGCGCACGCTCGAATTGCCGGCCGGCGTCGACGCCGATGCCATCAAGGCCAACCTCGCCAAGGGCGTGCTCAAGGTGACGGTGCCGAAGCCGGTACCGGCGCAGGCCAAGAAGGTCGAAGTCAAAGCCGCTGGCTGAGCGGGCAGTTCGAGCACCAAGGCGCGCCCGGAATTCTCGGGCGCGCTTTCGTTTTTCCGCGCCGCAAAACGGCAAGCGCCACAAAGCCTGCGGCAACTTGACTTTCGTCAATGGCGCTACCGCACGTTGCGACGAATATCCGCGCCGGGAGAAACCTGGCCCAGAGGGATATCATGTCGACCCAGCCCGCCTTGCAAGTGGTCGCAACGTCCGCGACGAGTTCATCGAAAACCGAACGCACCTGGTTGGCGTCGAACTGGGGGCTGATCGCCGCCATCGCCGCGCTGATCGTCGTGCTGATGCTGCCGACGCCGGCCAATCTGCCGGTCGCCGGCCATCGCATGCTCGCCATTCTCGCCTTCGCCGTCATCGTCTGGATGACTGAGGCCATCGACTACGCGGTCTCCGCTATCGTCATCGCGGCGCTGATGGCGTTCCTGCTCGGCCTCGCTCCGAGCGTCGCCAACCCGAAGGTGCTCATGGGCACCAGTGCGGCGCTGACGCTTGCCTTCAGCGGCTTCACCACGACCGGCCTTGTGCTGGTCGCCGCCGCGCTGTTCCTTGCCGCGGCGATGACGCAAACCGGCCTCGACAAGCGCATCGCGCTCAACATTCTCGCCCGCGTCGGCACCGAGACGCGCAACGTCGTCATCGGCACCATCCTCGTCGGCATCGTCATCGCCTTCATGGTGCCCTCGACCACGGCGCGCGTCGCCTGCCTGGTGCCGATCACGCTCGGCATGATCGCTGCCTTCGGCGTCAGCCGCAGCAGCACCTTCGCGGCCATGCTGATGATCGTGACGGTGCAGACCGCCAGCATCTGGAACGTCGGCATCAAGACCGCCGCGGCACAGAATATGATCGCCATCGGCTTCATCGAGAAGGCATTCAACCAGACCATCACCTGGCTCGAATGGCTGATCGCGGCGGCGCCGTTCGGCATCGCCATGTCGATCGCGCTCTACTTCATCATGACGCGCATGATGAAACCGGAGGTGGCGTCGGTGCCGGGCGGCCAGGAAGGCATCCGGAAGTCGCTCGCCGAGCTCGGGCCGATGAAGGCCTCGGAGAAGAAGCTGCTCGTCATCTCGCTGACCCTGATCGCGTTCTGGGCGACCGAAGGCGTGCTGCACAAATTCGATACCTCGACCACGACCATCACCGCCGTGGCGCTGATGTTCATGCCCGGCATCGGCATCATGACGTGGAAGGAGGCGCAGCCGAAGATTCCGTGGGGCACGGTGATCCTGTTCGGCATCGGCATCTCGCTCGGCACGGCGCTGCTGCAGACCAAGGCCGCGACCTGGCTTGCTGATATCGTCGTCCTGGAATTCGGCCTGAAGAACGCCACCGCGCTCTTCATCCTCGGCGCCATGAGCCTGTTCCTGGTGGTGATCCATCTCGGCTTCGCCAGCGCCACGGCGCTCGCTTCCGCGATGATCCCGATCGTCATCGCCGTGCTCAAGGGCGTGGCAACGCCGGGCATCAACGTCATCGGCATGACCATGCTGCTGCAGTTCGTCGTGTCGTTCGGCTTCATCCTGGTGGTAAACGCGCCGCAGAACATGGTCGCCTACGGCACCGACACCTTCACGGCGCGCGACTTCGTCCGCACCGGACTGGTGCTGACGGTCGTGGCGCTCGCTCTCGTCATGCTGCTCGGGGCCACCTATTGGCGCTGGCTGGGTTACGTCTGAGCGGAGCCGTCGTCATGCCGCGCCGTTCCATCGCCGTCGTCTTTGCCGGAAGCGGCGGTTCGGGCGCCATGACGGCGGGCGCTGTCTTCCTGCGCTCCGCGGCGCGGGCGGGCTATTTCGGCATGATGACGCAACTGTTCGGCGCGCAGGTGCGTGGCGGCGAATCGGCGGCGCTGGTGCAGATCGGCGTCGATCCGGTCGAGGCGCAGCCCGACCGTTTCGACGTCTTCGTCGCGCTCGACTGGGACAAGGTGGAGCAGTTCGCCGCCGAAATCCCGCTGGACGAGACGAGTCTCATCCTCGCCGATCCGGCCAGCGGCCCGGTGCCGCCCGGCATCGCCAAATCGAAGGGCCGCGTCGTGCCCTTGCCGATGAGCGACGGCGGCGAGAGCAAACTCGATCACGCGCTGCTCGGCAAGCGCGTCAACATGTTCGCCGCCGGCTGCATGGCCGCGCTGTGCGGCCTGCCGGAGGGCGACATCGGCGGCGCCGTCGAAGCCATCTTCGGCGAAAAGGGCAGGGACGTCGCCGCCGCCAACACGGCGCGGGCGCTGGCCGGCGCGCAGGCCGCTCCGGCTCTCGGCCTCGATCTCAAGCTCGCGCCGCCGGCGCAAAGCCCGCGCTGGCTGATCAGCGGCAATCAGGCCGTCGCGCTCGGCGCGCTGCGCGGCGGCGTGCGCTTCGTCGGCTGCTACCCGATCACACCGGCGACCGATCTGGTCGAATGGCTGGCGCCGCATCTCATCAAGCTCGGCGGCCGGCTGGTGCTCGGCGAGGACGAACTCGCCTCGATCAACTTTGCCCTCGGCGCTTCCTATGGCGGCGTGCCGGCGATGACGGTGACGTCGGGCCCCGGCTTCTCGCTGATGGTCGAGAGCCTGGGTCTCGCGATCGCCGCGGAAATCCCGCTGCTACTCGTCGATGTCATGCGCGCCGGGCCGTCCACCGGCATCGCCTCGAAGACCGAGCAGAGCGACATCAACCTCGCGATCTACGGCACGCACGGCGATGCGCCGCGCGTCGTGCTGGCGCCGCTGTCGGTCGGCGATTGCGCCGGCACCACCGAATACGCCGTCTATGTCGCCGAGGCCTTGCAGGTGCCGGTTATCGTGCTGTCCGACCAGTTGCTCGGCCAGGCGACCGCGGCCATCGATCCGGTGTCGGATCGTCCGCCGCCGCAGCGGCGCAAGACCGACGGCGCCGCCGCCGGCCAGCCGTTCAAGCGCTACGCGACCGGCGGCGATGCCGTCACGCCGATGCCGCGGCCGGGAACGCCGGATCGCGAATGGGTCGCCGAAGGCCTGACGCATAACGAAGCCGGCCTGCCGGCGAGCGGCGCGGCGGTGCATGCGGCGCAGATTCACAAGCGGGCGCGCAAGATCAGGGAGTTCGACGCGGGCGAACACTGGGGCGAGGTGACGGGCGAGGGTGACACCGCGATCCTCGCCTTCGGCTCGACCGTCGGCGCTGCGCGCGAAGCGGCGCGCCGTCTCGGCGAGGCGGGACGCAAGGTGCGCGTCATCGCGCTGCGGCTGCTGTCGCCGTTGCCGGTGAAGCAATTGACGCAGGCGCTCAGCGGTGTGCGCCGCGTCGTCGTCATCGAGCAGAACGATTCCGGCCAGCTCTATCGCCACCTGCTCGGCCACAAGGCCGTGCCGGTGGACGCCGAAAGCGTGGCGCGGCCGGGCCCGCTGCCGTTCCGTCCATCGGAGATCGTGAACTATGTGGCGTAACTCCCCGTCGTCCCCGCGAAGGCGGGGACCCATACGCCGCAGCCTATCGAGGGACTGCGGAGTATGGGTCCCGGGCCTCGCTGCGCTCGCCCGGGACGACAATGAGGGTTGATTGATCCCATGACCGACACGCTCGTCACGCAAACCACGGACCCTCAACACTGCGTCTACACCGCCAAGGACTTCGCCTCCGGCGCGCATCCGGTGTGGTGCCCCGGCTGCGGCGATTTCGGCGTGCTGGCCGCGCTCGAGCGCTCGCTCGCCGGCTACGGCCGTCCGCCGCACGAGGTCGTGCTGGTCTCCGGCATCGGCTGCTCGTCGCGCCTGCCGGGCTACATGAGCACCTACGGTTTTCACGGCGTGCATGGCCGTGCGCTCGCCGCCGGCACCGGTTTGAAGCTGGCGCGCCCGGATCTCGAAGTCATCGTCGTCGGCGGCGATGGCGACGGCTATTCGATCGGCGGCAACCACTTCATCCATGCCTGCCGGCGCAATCCCGACATGCTCTATGTCGTGATGGACAACCGCGTCTACGGCATGACCAAGGGTCAGCCGTCGCCGACCACCGAGCCGGATTGGGATTCCGACATCGCGCCCGGCGGCATCGGCCTGCGGCCGTTCAATCCGCTCGCGGTCGCCATTGCCGCCGGCGCCAACTACGTCGCGCGCGGCTTCTCCGGCGATCCGAACGGGCTCGCCGATCTCATCGTCGATGGCCTGAAATGGCCGGGCTTTGCCTTCATCGAAGTGCTTAGCCCCTGCATCACCTTCCGTCCCGAACAGCGCGAATGGAAGAAGATGGTGCGGCCCTCGACCCTTTCCGTCGAACAGGACCGCGCGGCAGCGACCGCGCTGGTGCTCGCCGACGACGGCTTCAGCCTCGGGGTGCTCTATCGCGGCGACCGCGCATCGATCGCGCCGCCGCTCAAACCCGAGATCACGATGGGCGACGTCGAGCGGGAATTTGCGCCGTAGCTCGATTTCTTTTCTGACGCGCGGCGCACGGCGCACCGCGATTTGAAGGAGGAAGACCATGAAACTCAGTCACGCGATCGCCACCACGCTGTTGATCGCCAGCCTCGCAACGCCGGCGGCGCTGGCGCAGCCGGCCGGTCCCGGTCCCGGCCCCGGCGCTGGCCCAGGTCCCGGTGCCGGTTCCGGACCGGGGTGGGGCCCGGGCATGATGATGGGCCCCGGCATGATGGGCCGTGGCGGCGGCCGCGGCATGGGCTGGATGTGCTCGCCGCAGAGCGCCGGCCTTGCCGAGTGGCGCAAGGAGCGCATCGAGCGGCTGGTGAAACCGACCGAGGCGCAACGCAAGGCGCTCGACGACCTGCAGGCCGCTTCGGCGAAGGCCGCGCAGATCGTGTCCGACGCCTGCCCGAAGGATTTTCCGGCAGGCGCTCCGGCGCGGCTTGAGCTGATGGAGAAACGGATGGAAGCCATGCTCACCGCGGTGAAAACGGTGCGGCCGGCCTTCGACGCTTTCTACGCCACGCTCACCGACGAGCAGAAGGCCGCCCTGAACTCGCGCGGCCCGCGGCAGGGGGGCTGGCACCGCTGGCGCAACTGATCGCGAACCGTCAATCGCTCAAAAAAGAACCCCGGCGCGAGCCGGGGTTTTAGTTGGCATCGTTGGGGAGGACCCCCGCACGATCTCTTCAATCTAGAACTTGTAGGTGACGCCGGCGCCGATCAGCCACGGATCGAGGTTCACCTTGCCGGTCAGCGGACCGGCATTGCTGTCGCCGTCCCAGCTCGGCCGCAGCCACAGCTTCTTGACGTCGACGTTGAAGCCCCAGTGCCGGTCGATCATGTAGTCGAAGCCAACCTGGAGGGCCGGCGACCACGAATTATGCAAGTGGCTGCGGGTGACGATGACGCCGGCGCCGTTCGGCGTATTGCCGGCGGTCTGGCTGAAGAACACGGTGTAGTTCACGCCGGCGCCGATATAGGGCTTGAAAGCGCCGAAATCGGTGAAGTGATACTGGAAGGTCAAGGTCGGCGGCAGCAGCCAGGCTTTGCCGACATCGAGGCCATCGGTGAGCGCGACACCGGTGCCGGTCACATGATGCTTGGTGACGCCGAGAATGAGTTCGGCGGCGATGTTGCGGGTGAAGAAGTAAGTGATGTCCAGCTCGGGCACGATCGCGTCGCTGGTGGTGAGGCCGGAGCCCGCGACCTGATCGACCACGCCGGAGTTGCGCGTGACGACGCCCAGAGCGCGCAGGCGGATCATCCACGGGTTGAACATATCGACGACCGGCGCCTTGTAGACCGGCCTGGCCGGCATGTCGGCCGCCACGGCGGGCGCAGCCGCGAGACCAACGAACGCCGCGACGAGCGCCGGCGCGATTGCACGCAACTTCATGATTATCCCCTGATACCCCGTTCGAGAAATGCGGATGCTCACGTCCGCTCGCAATGGATTCAACAAGTCGGTCACGCGTGTAAACTTGACTTAGATCAATCTCATGAAATTCGTTCGGCGTGCTGCGGATATGTCACAGAATTTGGCAGCCCATTACCGGGCGCATTCACAGGCATGCGATCGCAAATATGCGGCGCGGCATTTGCGCCTGCGATACCGGCATCGCCCCGCAGCGCGACGGTGCAGTTGTACATCGCGGTCGCTCGCTTGATTTGAATCAAGGTTGCTCGTTGCCCCGTCGAAGATAGTGCGCTGCGGCTTTCTCGCCGCCGCTGCCATCTCTCCAACGGAAATTACCATCATGGCGAACGCGCTCCCCTTACAAAAAAGAATGACACTCGGCGAAGGCGGTCTGTCGCTGGCCCTGATCGGCCTGGCGGGCCTGTCGATCGTGATCGCCGCCAAGGCCTATACGCCCGAGTACGCCTTCCACGCTTATCTGTTCACGGCGGCGAGCATCGCTGCGGTGTTCGCCATCTTCAATCGCTACTTCGAACGGCCGACGGAGCGCCCGGCGCTGGTCAACGCCGACGGCCGTCCCAACTACAATATGGGCCCGGTGAAGTTCGCCACCATCGCCGCCGTGTTCTGGGGCATCGCCGGTTTCGCCGTCGGCCTCTACATCGCACTCGAGCTGGCGTTTCCCGGTCTGAACTTCGCGCAGTGGTTCAACTTCGGCCGCCTGCGTCCGCTGCACACCTCGGCGGTGATCTTCGCCTTCGGCGGCAACGTGCTTGTCGCGACCTCGTTCTACGTCGTGCAGCGCACCTGCCGCGCGCGGCTGGCCGGCGACCTCGCGCCGTGGTTCGTCGTTCTCGGCTACAACTTCTTCATCGCCATCGCCGGCACCGGTTATCTGCTCGGCATCACCCAGTCGAAGGAATATGCCGAGCCGGAGTGGTATGCCGACCTGTTCCTGACCGTCGTCTGGGTCGTGTATTTCCTGGTGTTCCTCGCGACCATCATGCGGCGCACGGAGCCGCACATCTACGTCGCCAACTGGTTCTATCTCGCCTTCATCGTCACCATTGCGGTGCTGCATCTCGGCAACAACGCCACCGTGCCGGTGTCGATCTTCTCGCCGAAGTCCTACATCGTCTGGTCCGGCGTGCAGGATGCGATGGTGCAGTGGTGGTACGGCCACAATGCCGTCGGCTTCTTCCTGACCGCCGGCTTCCTCGCCATCATGTACTACTTCATCCCGAAGCGGGCGGACCGGCCGGTCTATTCCTACCGGCTGTCGATCATCCACTTCTGGGCGCTGATCTTCCTCTACATCTGGGCCGGTCCGCACCACCTGCATTACACGGCGCTGCCGGACTGGGCGCAGACGCTCGGCATGACGTTCTCGATCATCCTGTGGATGCCGTCATGGGGCGGCATGATCAACGGCATCATGACGCTGTCCGGCGCCTGGGACAAACTGCGCACCGATCCGGTGCTGCGCATGATGGTGGTGTCGGTGGCGTTCTACGGCATGTCGACCTTCGAAGGTCCGATGATGTCGGTGAAGATCGTCAACTCGCTGTCGCATTACACCGACTGGACCATCGGCCACGTGCACTCCGGCGCGCTCGGCTGGGTCGCCTATATCTCCTTCGGCGCGCTGTATTGCCTGGTGCCGTGGCTGTGGAATAGGCGGCTGTACTCGCTCAAGCTCGTCAACTGGCACTTCTGGATCTCGACCATCGGCATCGTGCTCTACATCACCGCGATGTGGGTATCGGGCATCCTGCAGGGTCTGATGTGGCGCGCCTACACCTCGCTCGGCTTCCTCGAATATTCCTTCGTCGAGACCGTCGAAGCGATGCACCCCTTTTACGTGATCCGGGCGCTCGGCGGTTTCCTGTTCCTGTGCGGCGCGCTGATCATGGTCTTCAATCTCTGGAAGACCGTGACCTCGACGACCGTCGCCAGCGAAGCCGAACTCCAGCTCCAGCCCGCCGAATAAACGAGGACGACAATGTCTGTCTGGCAAAAACACGCCATCCTTGAGAAGAACTCGATCGTTCTCGTGATCGGCATTCTTCTCGTCATCGCGATCGGCGGTCTGGTGGAGATCGTGCCGCTGTTCTACCTCAAGAACACGATCGAGAAGGTTTCGGGCGTGCGGCCCTATACGCCGCTCGAACTCGCCGGCCGCAACATCTACGTCCGCGAGGGCTGCTATCTCTGTCACTCGCAGATGATCCGTCCGCTGCGCGACGAGGTCGAACGCTACGGCCACTACTCGCTGGCGGCCGAGAGCATGTACGACCACCCGTTCCAGTGGGGCAGCAAGCGCACGGGTCCGGATCTTGCCCGCGTCGGTGGCAAGTATTCCGACGCTTGGCACCGCGACCACCTGCGCGATCCGCGCTCGGTGGTGCCGGGATCGGTGATGCCGGACTACGGTTTCCTGGCGCAGACCGACCTCGACTACAAGCACGTCGCCGCCGACATGAAGGTGCAGGCGCTGCTCGGAACGCCCTACACGCCGGAGATGATCGAAGGCGCGGACAAGGACGTGCAGATCCAGGCCTCGACCGACAATCCCGACGCCGCCGAACTCACCAAGCGCTATCCGAACGCTGTGGCGCGCGACTTCGACGGCAACCCGGCCCGCGTGACCGAAGCGGATGCGCTGATCGCGTATCTGCAGATGCTCGGCACGCAGGTCGATTTCAAGATGTACGACGACAAAGCCAATATCCGGTGACCTGACATGGATCCGACCTATCGAGCCGCTGCCGAGTTCGCCCAGAGCTGGGGACTCGTCTACTTCGTCGCGATTTTCTCGCTGGTTTTGATCTACGCGCTGTGGCCTTCGCGCCAGAAGCAGTTCGACGAAGCCGCGCGCATTCCGCTCCAGGAGGACTAAGTCGTGGCTGAAGAACACAAACATATCGACCCGATCACGGGCACCGCGACCACCGGTCACGAATGGGACGGTTTGCGTGAACTGAATACGCCGCTGCCGCGCTGGTGGCTGTGGCTGTTCTATCTCACCATCGTCTGGGCGATCGGCTACTGGATCGTCTATCCGGCCTGGCCGCTGATCAACAATTCGACGCAGGGCCTGTTCGGCTATCATTCGCGCAACGCCGTGGTCGAGGATCTCACCGCCTTGCACGCGCAGCGCGGCCCGATGATGGTCAAGCTCGCCAATGCCAGCACCGCCGAAATCCTGGCCGATCCGCAGCTTCTCGACTTCGCGCGGGCGCAGGGCCGCGTCGCCTTCGCCGACAACTGCGCGCCGTGCCACGGCGCCGGCGGCGGCGGCGCCAAGGGCTATCCCAACCTCAACGACGACGACTGGCTGTGGGGCGGCAAGCTCGCCGATATCGAGCAGACCATTCGCTTCGGCGCCCGCGCCGGCAACGACAAGGGCCGTCAGGGCAACATGCCGCCGTTCACCGGCGTGCTGACGCCGGCGGAAATCGCCAACGTCGCCGACTATGTGCGTTCGCTGTCGGGCCTCTCGACCGAGGCGGGGGCCGACCTTGCGGCCGGCAAGAAGGTGTTCGCCGACAACTGCGCCGTCTGTCACGGCGAGAACGCCAAGGGCAACCGCGAGCTCGGCTCGGCCAACCTGACCGACCGCATCTGGCTCTACGGTTCCGACAAGGCGGCCATCGTCGAGGGCATCGAGAAGGGCCATGGCGGCGTCATGCCGACCTGGGAAGGCCGTCTCAGCGAGCCGGTCATCAAGTCGCTGGCGGTTTACGTCTACAGCTTCGGCGGCGGCGAGAAGTAGCTGATCTTACTTCGCCTCCCCCTTTTGGGGGCTCCGGTCCCGTCATCCTGAGGTGCGAGGCAACGCAGTTGCCGAGCCTCGAAGGGCGACGGGACCGGCCCGGTCCTTTGAGGCTCCCGTGCTTCGCACGCTCGCTCCTCAGGATGACGGGCGGGGTTGACCCACATCAAGAACCCAAAGCTGCCCGGCTCTAAACTACCCCGGTAATTCCGGCGGACATCCAATGACCCAACTCGAAGAACTGGTGCGGCAATCCGAAGTGAAACCGGCCGCGCCGCCACCGCCGCCCGCCGACGACGAGATCGACGACATCCCGCTCTACGCCGCGCGGCGCAAAATCTATCCGCAGAGCGTCCGCGGCACCTTCCGCCGCATCAAGTGGGCGGTGCTGCTGGTCACGCTCGGCATCTACTATTTCCTGCCTTTCGTGCGCTGGGACCGCGGCCCGAACGCGCCGTCGCAGGCGGTGCTGATCGATTTCCCGAACCGGCGCTTCTATTTCTTCTTCATCGAGTTGTGGCCGCAGGAGGTCTATTACCTCACCGGCCTCCTCGTGCTCGCCGCCATCGGCCTGTTTCTGATGAACGCGCTCGCCGGCCGCGTCTGGTGCGGCTATCTGTGCCCGCAGACGGTGTGGACCGATCTCTACATGGCGATCGAGCGCTTCACCGAAGGCGATCGCCGCGAGCACATGAAGCGCGAAGCGTCGAAGTGGACGCTGGAGACTTATGCCCGCAAAGGCGCCAAACATTTCCTCTGGCTGATGGTGGCGTGGTGGACCGGCGGCGCCTGGGTCCTGTATTTCGCCGACGCGCCGACCCTGGTGAAGGAGCTCGCCACCGGTGAGGCGCCGCTTGCCGCCTATGCCTGGATCGGCATTCTCACCGTCACCACCTACGCGCTCGCCGGCCACCTGCGCGAGCAGGTCTGCCTCTACATGTGCCCGTGGCCGCGCATCCAGGCGGCGCTCACCGACGAATACGCGCTCAACGTCACCTATCGCTACGACCGCGGCGAGCCGCGCATGTCGGTGAAGAAGGCCGAGCAGGCCAAGGCGCATGGCCAGCATGCCGGCGATTGTGTCGATTGCCTGCAATGCGTCCATGTCTGCCCGACCGGCATCGACATCCGTCAGGGCTCGCAGCTCGGCTGCATCCAGTGCGGCCTGTGCATCGACGCTTGCAACGTCGTCATGGCGAAGCTTAACCGCCCGCGCGATCTCATCGCTTATGATACCGATCTCAACATCAAGGCCCGCCAGGAAGGCCGCGCGCCGTCGTACAAATTGATCCGGCCGCGCACGTTGCTATACGCCGCCATCATCGCGATCGCCGGCGGCATCATGCTGTACACTTTGGCGACGCGCGGTTCGGAAGGCATCAGCGTCATCCACGACCGCAACCCGATGTATGTGCGCCTGTCGGACGGTTCGTTGCGCAATGGCTACACGATCCGCATCGTCAACAAGCAGCTCAAGTCGCGCGACTTCATCATCGCCGCCGAAGGTCTGCCGTCATCGCTCGTCGATTTCGTCGGGCTGCCGCCGCGTGCCGACGGCCGCCAGCTTGTGTCGGTCGGCCCGGATCAGACCAAGGAAGTGCGCATCCTGGTCACCGATTACAGCGACACGCCGCCGGCGGCCTCGACGACCGTGCTGTTCAGCCTGATCGATGCCGAAACCGGCGCGGTGGCGCAGATGCGCGATCACTTCTTCGGCCCCGAAAGGAAGTAGCCATGACCCAAAAGAAATCTCGCGAGCTGACGGGCTTCGCCGTCCTCATGTGGTTCGTCGGCTTCTTCGGCTTCGTCTTCGCCGTCAACGCGGTGATGGTGAAGGCGGCGAGCTCGACCTTCGGCGGCGTCGAGACCAGCAGCTCGTATCAGGCCGGCCTCAAGTTCAAGCAGACGGTGGCCAACGCGGAGAAGCAGGCCGCCCTGCATTGGCAGGTGGACGGCAAGCTCGGCCGCGATAAGGCCGGTGAGGCCGTGCTCGACATCGCGGTGCGCGACGCCAGCGGCGTGCCGGTGTCCGGGCTGACCGCGGTGGCGCGGCTCGAGCATCCCGCCGATTCACGGCGCGATCACAACGTGACACTCGCCAATATCGGCGCCGGCCGGTTTCACGGCGTCGCCGAGGCGCAAGCCGGACGCTGGGAACTGATCATCGATCTCATGCGCGACGGCCAGCGCGTTTTCCTGTCGCGCAGCCGGGTGACGTTGAACTGAATGAGCAGAGCCGCAATGTGAAGCGGTTGATGAAATGCCGTTATATCGCCAGCATCAGACCCGTCATCCTGAGGTGCGAGGCAACGCAGTTGCCGAGCCTCGAAGGACGACGGCCGGGGATTTGTCGCCGGGGGCCGTCGTCCTTCGAGGCTCGCTGACGCTCGCACCTCAGGATGACGGATCGAGTCCGTGCATCGGGGTGTCATCATGACCGCTGCCGACACACTCGACATCTCGCCTTACGTCAAGCCAGAAGCCGACGGCACGCATGGCATGGATGTCGCGGTCGAAGGCATCACCTGCGGCGCCTGCATCGGCCGCATCGAGCATGCGGTGAAGAGCCTGCCCGGCGTCACCGAGGCGCGCGTCAACTACACCAACCGCCGCCTGCACGTTGCCTGGTCCGACGCGCTCGACGAGCCCGGCCGCATCTTCGACACGCTCGCCGCCAACGGCTATCGCGGCCATCCTTTCGTGCCGCTGCGCGCCGAGCAGGAGGAGGCGGCCGAAGCGCGCCAGCTCACGCGCTGCCTCGCGGTCGCCGGCTTCGCGGCAATGAACGTCATGTTGCTGTCGGTGTCGGTGTGGTCGGGCAATGTCACCGACATCACGCCGGAGACGCGCGATTTCTTCCACTGGGCCTCGGCGCTGATCGCGCTGCCGGCGGCAGTCTATGCCGGGCAACCGTTCTTCAAGAGCGCCTTCGCGGCGCTGCGCGCGCGCCAGCTCAACATGAACGTGCCGATCTCGCTCGGCGTCATCCTGGCGCTCGGCATGTCGGTGGTGGAAACCGCCAACCACGCCCGGGAGGCCTATTTCGATTCGGCGCTGATGCTCTTGTTCTTCCTGTTGGTCGGCCGCGCGCTCGACCACGCCATGCGGCGCAAGACGCGCGCCACCGCCGGCAATCTCGCCGCGTTGCGCGCCGACATGGCGCACCGCTTCGATGGCGGCGAACTGGTGCGCGTGCCGGCGTCCGCGCTCAAGGTCGGCGACCGCGTGCTGGTCAAGCCTGGCGAGCGCGTGCCGGCCGACGGCGAGGTCGTGGGCGGCGTGTCGGAGATCGACGAAAGCCTGATCACCGGCGAGACCGAACGCCGCGCGATCGCGTCCGGCGCCAAGGTCTATGCGGGCAGCCTCAACTTCGCCGGCACTTTGACCTTGCGCGTCACGGCGGCCGGCGGCTCGGCGCTGATCGACGAAATCGAGAAGCTGCTGGAGAAGGCGGCCAGCGCCAAGTCGCACACGCGGCGGCTCGCCGACCGCGCGGCGCGCGTCTACGCACCGGTGGTGCACGCCACCGCGGCGCTGACCTTGACCGGCTGGCTGATCGCGGGCGCCTCGGCGCATGATGCCATCATCACGGCGATCGCGGTGCTGATCATCACGTGCCCTTGTGCGCTGGCGCTGGCGATCCCGGCGGTGCAGGTCGTCGCCTCCGGCGCGCTGTTCCGGCGCGGCATCATCCTCAATGCCGGCGACGCCATCGAGCGCCTCGCCGAAGCCGACACCATCGTCTTCGACAAGACCGGCACGCTCACGCTGCCGGAGCCGCGCGTCGTCAATGCCGCCGACATCGATGCGGCGCTGCTGCAGGCGGCGGCGCGACTGGCGCAATCGAGCCGCCATCCGCTGGCGATGGCGCTGGCCAAGGAAGGCGCCAATGCGACGCCGTTCGAGGCGGTGACCGAAGAGCCGGGGCAGGGCGTGCGCGCCATTGTCGATGGGACGGAGATGCGGCTGGGCAGTTTTGCATTCTGCAATACGTTGCCTGACACTCCGCTCATTCCCGCGAAAGCGGGAATCCAGGAGTCACAAACACATTCTTCAGACCTTGGCCTCTGGACCCCCGCTTCCGCGGGGGTGAGCGGAGAAAGTGTCTCGCACATCTATTTCCGCCACGGCGACCGCACCGCCGCCTTCGCCATCGCGCAGAGCCTGCGGCCCGATGCCGTCGAGATTGTGCAGGCGCTGCGCGATCTCGGCTTCGACCTGCACATCCTGTCCGGCGATCGCAACGAAGCGGTGGCGCCGGTCGCGCAAGCGCTCGGCATGTCGCAATGGCGCGGCGGCGTCGATCCGGCGCAGAAGATCGCCTTCATCGAAGCGCTGAAAGGCCAGGGCCGCCGCGTGCTGATGGTCGGCGACGGCCTCAACGACGCGCCGTCGCTCGCCGCCGCGCATGTGTCGCTATCGCCGATCTCGGCGGCCGACGTCACGCAGGCGCAGGCCGATGCCGTGTTCCTCGGCGAACGGCTGAAGCCCGTTGCCGACGCGGTGACGATCGCGCGCAAGGCGCGCCGTCTCATGGTCGAAAATCTGTGGCTCGCCGCCATCTACAATCTCATTGCCGTGCCGGTGGCGATCGCCGGCCTGGTGACGCCGCTGATCGCTGCGGCGGCGATGTCCGGCTCATCGCTGCTGGTGACGCTCAATGCGCTGCGCGCCAATATTAAGGAAACGGAGATTGCACCGAACTCCGCTCATTCCCGCGCAAGCGGGAATCCAGCAACTGGGTCCCCGCTTTCGCGGGGACAAGCGGAGAATGTCGAGCTGCCCGCGGAAACGAGCATGACATGAACGTCATCATCTATCTCTTGCCGCTGGCGCTCGGCCTTGGATTGCTCGGCCTGTTCGGCTTCCTCTGGGCGCTCAAGAGCGGCCAGTACAGCGACATGGACGGCGCGGCGTATCGCGTGCTGTCGGATGACGATGTGGAGTGAGTTTCTTATCCCTCCCCGCTTGCGGGGAGGGTCCGGCGCGCAGCGCCGGGGGTGGGGCCGTGTTCAACGGTCATGCTCACCCCACCCGGCTCGCTAACGCTCGCCACCCTCCCCCTGCGGGGGAGGGATAAGGGAGCCCTACTTCTCCAGCATCACCGTCTTGAACTCCGCCGGCAGCACGATCTCCAGCAATTCGCAGTCGTCGGAATAGCCGAGCACGGTGTGCTTGATCTTCGGCGGCTGGATCCAGCACGCGCCGGCGTGAAAGGTGTGCACGCCTTCGCCCTCGAACTCGGTCTTGTACCAGCCCTTGAGCACGTAGATCAGTTGCAGATCGACGTCGTGGTAATGCGGCTTGGCGACCTCTTCCGAAACGAAGGGCGGGATAAAGCGGATGACGTGGCCCTGCACCAGCCCGTCGGTCGCCGGCGCCAGGCCGAGGTCGCGGTACTTGGCGTAGGTGCGCAGGCCCTGGTCGAAGGCCGCTTCATCCGGGTGGCTGACGTGGAATTTCTGCTTCGGCCGCTTCTTGGCCCGGGTCTTGGCGGAGACGGCGCGCCGGGCATTCGGTTTGGCCGGTTTGCGGGGATGCACCGGTTTTGTCGGCTTCTTCCTTGTTTTCGTTGTCTTTTTGGCCATGAATGCCTCCCGGACGTCCCGCCCGATTGGATCATGGCTGAAGAATTCATGGAAGAGCCGCCGGCCCCCGTAACCCGCATTTTCGTCGATGCCGACGCCTGCCCGGTCAAGAACGAGGTCTACCGGGTGGCCGAGCGCTACGGCCTCAAGGTCTTCATCGTCGCCAACGCCTACATGAACGTGCCGCGCAGCGACCTGATAGAGCGGGTCATCGTGCCGGAGGGGCCGGACGTCGCCGACGGCTGGATCGCCGAGCGGGCAGGGGCGCTCGATATCGTCATCACCGCCGACATTCCGCTCGCCAGCCGCTGCGTCAAGAACGGCGCGACGGTGCTGTCGCCGACCGGCAAGCTGTTCGACGACGATTCGATCGGCATGGCGCTCGCCGCGCGCAACCTGATGGCCGATCTGCGCAGCGCCGGCGCGGTGACGCGCGGCCCGCCGCCTTTGTCGCGGCAGGACGTGTCGCGGTTTCTCAGCGCGCTCGATCTGGCGGTGGTCAGGGTGAAGAGGAAGGTGGGAGGTAAAGCGTAGCGGCAAACTCCGCTCATTCCCGCGAAAGCGGGAATCCACTTCTTTGTAAAGTCTGGACCCCCGCTTTCGCGGGGGTGAGCGGAAGGATTATTCGGCGGCAGTTGAAACGCCACCATGAGCCTTCGACCATCCGGCCGGGTCGTCGATGAACTTCTCGACCTCGGACAGCATCTTGGGCTCGAAGCGATCCATCTTCTTGGCCACCGCCAGCACGTCGCGCCAGGTGGTGAGGTAGTGCAGCTTGACGCCGAGATCGCCGAGGACTTTCTCGCCCTCCTTGTAGATGTTGTAGAAGAAGATCACCGCGCAGTGGTCGCAATGGCCGTCGGCGTCGCGGATCGCCTTGACGAAGTTGACCTTGCTGCGGCCGTCGGTGGCGAGATCCTCGACCAGCAGCACGCGCTGGCCCGGCTTGAGTTCGCCTTCGATCTGTGCGCCGCGGCCGAAGCCCTTGGGCTTCTTGCGCACATATTGCATCGGCAGGTGCATGCGGTCGGCGACCCAGGCGGCGAAGGGGATGCCGGCGGTCTCGCCGCCGGCCACGGCGTCGATCTTGTCCCGGCCGATGTCGCGGTCGATGGCATTGACCATGTAGCCCATGATCGCCGAGCGCACGTCGGGAAAGGAGATCAGCCAGCGCGAGTCGTTATAGACCGGGCTCGCCCAGCCGCTGGTGAAGATGAACGGCTTGTCCGCCATGAAGCGCACCGCGCCGGTGTCGAGGTACATCCGCGCGGTGAGCTCGGCGATGGTGTTGCGGTCGAGAAAGTGGGCGTCGGTGGTCATGGGGGCCTTATCCATTCTGTCCGGCCGATGGATAGAAGACGCTGTTGACCGGCACAAGCCGCAGTTTCTTCTTTCCCCTCCCCCCGCGAAGCGGTGGGGAGGGTCGGTGAGCGTCGCTTGCGACGCGAACCGGGGTGGGGGGCTTTCGCGAGATGGCCCCCACCCCCGACCCCTCCCCACTGCTCGCTTCGCTCGCGGGGGAGGGGAGAAGATTGCGCCTAATGCTCCGCCGCGACCCGCAGGCCGACATAGCGCTCCAGCGTCTCGGTGTCCTTCTGCAACGCCGCGGAGGGCGCCCGGTGCATCACCGTGCCGCGCTCCAGCACCAGGGCGTCCTTGGTCAGTTCCAGCGCGATGTCGGTGTGCTGCTCGACCAGGACGATGGCGAGCTTGCGGCTCGACAACATCTCGTTCACCGCGCCGATCAGTTCCTCGACGATGACCGGCGCCAGGCCCTCGAACGGCTCGTCGAGCAGCAGCAGCGACGGGTTGGTCATCAGCGCGCGGGCGATCGCCAGCATCTGCTGCTCGCCGCCGGAGAGCTGATTGCCCATGTTGGCGCGGCGCTCGGCGAGCCGCGGGAACAGCCGGTAGATCGCCTCGAGGCTCCATTCGCCGCTCGTGGCGGCGACGGTGAGGTTTTCCTCGACCGACAGCGAGGGAAAAATCTCGCGCTCCTGCGCCACCCAGCCGATGCCGTTGCGGGCGCGCGCGTGCGGCGGCTGCCGCGAGATGTCCTGGCCGCGCCAGAACACCTGGCCCGCGCGCATCTGCGTGAAGCCCATGATGGTCAGCATCAGCGTCGATTTGCCGACGCCGTTGCGGCCGAGCACGGCGAGCGAGCCGTGGTCGGCGACCTCGAGCGAGATGTCGTGCAGCACAACGGCGTCGCCATAGCCCGCCGTCACCTTGTCGAGGCGGAGGAGCGGCTTATCCATGTTTGCGCGTCCCGAGATACACTTCGCGCACGCCGGGATCGGCGGCGATCTCGGCCGGCGAGCCCTGCGTGAAGATGCCGCCACCGACCAGCACGATGATGTGCGTGGCGAAGCGGAACACGACATGCATGTCGTGCTCGATGAACAAGAGTGTCAGATCGTCGGACAGGCCGGCGACGACTTCGAAGATCTCGCCGGATTCCTCGTGCGGCACGCCCGCCGCCGGCTCGTCGAGCAGCAGCACCTTCGGCTTCGTCGCCAGCGCCAGCGCGATCTCGAGCAGACGCTGGCGGCCGTAGGGCAGTTCGCGCGTCGTCTGATACGCCGCGTCGCCGAGCTTGAGCCGGGCGAGGATGTCGTAGGCTTCCTCGATGGCGTCCTTGTTGCCGGCGATGTTCTGCCAGAAACGATCAGCGATGCCGCGCCGCTCGCACACGGCGAGCGTCACCGCTTCGAGCGGGTTGAGGCCCGCAAACAAGGTGTTGATCTGGAACGTGCGCGCCAGCCCGCGCTTGACGCGCGCCTGCGGCTTGAGCGCCGTGACGTCCTCGCCGCCGAGCGTGATGCTGCCGGCATTCGGCACCAGCAGGCCCGTCATCAGGTTGATCAAAGTCGTCTTGCCGGCGCCGTTCGGCCCGATCAGCGCGTAGCGGGCGCCGACCGGCAGATCGATGTCGATGTCGCGCGCCACGACCAGCGAGCCGAAGCTCTTCTGCACGCCGCGCGCACTCAATGCGACGGTGCTCATGCGCGCCTCCAGCGCTTCATGAGTTTGGATAAGCCGCCGAGAATGCCGTTCGGCAGCAGCATCACCACGACGACCAGCAGGATGCCGATCCAGAAATACCAGAACTGCGGCGCGATGCCGGAGAACTGATCGCGCGCGATCATGAACACGGCGGCACCGATCAGGCCGCCATAGAGCCGCCCGGCGCCGCCGAGCACCAGCATCACCAGCACGTCGGCCGAGCGCTCGAAGCTCAGGACCTCGAGCGACACGGTCTCGGTGGTCTGCGCCAGCACCGCGCCGGCGATGCCGGCGATGATAGCGGCGATCGTGTAGATCTTGCGGATATGGGCGCGGCTGTCGGCGCCGATCGCCGGCATGCGTACGAAGTTCTCGCGGATGCCGCGCAGCGCCAGGCCGAACGGCGAATTGATCAGCCGCCGCGTCGCAAGAAACACCACGAACAGCACGCCGAGCGCGTAGCCATAGGCGGTGTGGCCGTAGAGATCGAACTTGAAGATGCCGAATACCGGCCGCACATCGATGCCCTGCAAGCCGTCGGAGCCGCCGGTCAGCCAGCCGGCGCTGTTGGCCGCTTCATGCAGCAAGAGGCCGAGACCGAGCGTGATCATGATCAGCGTCAGGTGGCGGAAGCGCGAAATGATGAAACTCGACGCATAGCCGACCAGCCCGGACAGCGCCGCGGCCACCAGCAGGCCGCTGAACGGCTCGCCCCAGACGAACTTGCTGAACAGGCCGGCGGTGTAGGCGCCGATGCCGAAAAATGCCGCGTGGCCGAGCGAGACGATGCCGGCGTAGCCGAGGATCAGGTCGAGCGACAGCGCGAACAGTCCGGTGATGGCGATCTGGCTGGCGAGCGACAGATAGGTCGGGAACAGCCAGAACGGCAGCAGCGTCGCCAGCCAGAACGCGATCTCGATTCCCCGCCAGCGGGTCTGGCGCTGCAGATAGCCTTGCGGGGTGAGGGTAGTGCTGACTTCACTCATCGGCGCCGCTCCAAACTCCAGCGGCACGCGCAATCTTCTCCGTCGTCATGGCCGGGCTTGTCCCGGCCATCCACGCCTTGCTTCCTGGCAGGAAGACGTGGATGCCCGGCATAAAGCCGGGCATGACGGCGAGTATGAGGTGCGGTTGGTGCGAAAATCTGCATCCCCATCACCGCCTCCCGAACAGGCCGGCGGGGCGCCACATCAGCACCGCCACCATCACCAGATAAATGAGGAAGGCGCCGAGCTCCGGCACGTAATACTTGCCGGCGATGTCTGACACGCCGATCAGGCAGGCGGCGGCAAACGAGCCGGCGATCGAGCCGAGGCCGCCGACCGAAACGATGATCAGCACATAGACCAGGTAGACGAAGGCGAATTGCGGGTCGAGGCCGACGATCTCGATCGCCAGCGCGCCGCCGAGGCCGGCGAGTCCCGAGCCGAGCGCGAAGGTGACGGCGAAGGTGCGATCGACGTCGATGCCGAGGCCGCGCGCCATGCGCTGGTTGTCCACCGCGGCGCGCACCTGGGCGCCGAAGCGCGTGTGCTCCAGCGTCATCACCAGCAGCACGGTGACGGCGATCCCGACCGCGACCAGGAACAGCCGGTAGATCCCGAGATTGAGGCCGAGCACGCCGATCGAGCCGCGCAGATAGCTCGGCATCGCGATCGGCTGCTGCGTGGTACCGAAGAACCAGGCGGCGATGGCCACCGAGATGAAGGCCAGCCCGATGGTCAGCAGCACCTGGTCGAGATCGGTGGCGCGGTACAGCCGCCGATACAAGGTGCGCTCCACCGCGACGCTGACCAGCGCCGCGGCGGCAAAGGCGACCGGCAGCGTCAAGAAGAAATTCCAGTGATAGTCCTTCATCAGCACGACGGTGACGTAGGCGCCGAGCATGGCGAAGGCGCAGTGCGCCAGATTGACGAAATTCATCAGGCCGAGCGTCACCGACATGCCGACCGAGAGCACGAACAGCAGCATGCCGTAGGCGATGCCGTCGAACAGGACGCCGAAGACGGGAGGGAGCATCACAGCCGCGTTGCGTCCTTCATGGGTTCGCTTGTGTTGTTACCGTTGTCACGCCTTTCGGCGGCCGTCCGAATCCAGCCACGGAGGCCGTCAACGCCCATAGCAAAACTTCGCGGCGTTGGCACTCGTTTCCAGCGTCGCGGGGCGCCGGCGGCCCGGTGTCGGCCCCATGTCCCGTCGTGCGAAAATGGGGCGACCGCCCGCGGCCGCCCCATCCGCAACGTTGCGTTGCGATGCCGGCTGCTACTGCTTCTTCATCGCCGCCTTCACCGGGTCCTTCACGTCGGGGACCTTGTCGATCTCGACATTGGCCAGCTTGCCGCCGACCTTGTCGACCCGGCGGATGTAGATGGTCTCGACCGCATCGCGGGTTTCCGGATCGATCATCATCGGCCCGCGCGGGCTTTCCCACTTCATGCCTTTGACCGCGGCGATCAGCTCCTCGCCGCCGAGCTTGCCCTTGGTCTTCTTGATGGCTTCGTAGATGACATGCATGCCGTCGTAGCCGCCGACCGAGAGGAAGTTCGGGTTCTCGTCCTTGGCGATCTTCCGGTAAGCGGCGACGAATTCGCCGTTCATCTTCGATTTGTGATTGTGATCGTAGTTCCAGGCGGTGATGATGCCGGCGGCGGCATCGCCCATCTGGTGCAATGCGGCTTCCTCGGTCAGTTCGCCGGTGCCGAGCACGCGGGTCTTCGCCGCGTTCAACCCGCGCTCGGCGAGCGCCTTGCCGAAGGCCGCCGGCTGCGCGCCGGCCGGCACGAAGACGAAGATCGCCTGCGGGTCGAGGTCCTTGGCGCGCTGCACGTAGGCAGAGAAGTCAGGGTTCGCGACCGCCATGCGCACCGAGCCGACGATCTCGCCGCCGCCCGCCTTGAAGGCGCGAATGAAGCCCTGTTCGGCGTCGTGGCCCGGCGCGTAGTCGGACGCCATCGTGTAGGCCTTCTTGATGCCGTTCTTGGCCGCCCAGGCGCCCAGCGTTTCGGTCACCATCGGCAGCGTGAACGAGGTGCGCGTGCAATAGGGCGACTTCTCGGTGATGATCGAAGTCGCCGCGTTCATGATCACCATCAGTTTCTTGGCCTCGGCCGAAACGCCGCAGGCGGTGATCGCGTTTGGCGTCAGCACGAAGCCGGCGAGAACGTCGATCTTGTCACGCACGATCAGCTCTTCGGCGAGCCGCTTGGCGACCGGCGGATTGATGCCGCCGACGTCCTTGCGGATGATTTCGATCTTGCGGCCGGCGACGCTGTCGCCGTGCTTCTGCATGTAGAGTTTGATGCCGTTATCGATCTGCGTCGCGGTTTCGGCGAACTGGCCCGAATAGGGCAGGATGACGCCGATCTTGATGGTCTCCGCGGCCTGGCTTGCACCGGTCGTCAGCGCCAGCGCGCATGCGGCAACGCCGGCTTGAAACAGCCTCCTCATTGGTATCCTCCCATGTCGATACTTGTTTGTTCTGAACTTGTCGTTTCGAACGTGTCGTTCTGAACTTGCCGTTTGAGGGCTTGGCGTATCGTTGCGGCTGCGAGAATGCCTCAGCTCTCCGCCAGGAGGAAGCCCGCGCAAGAGCGACCGCATGCGACATGCGTAGCAATGCCGCACCGCATCGCGGTACGGCCAGTCACTTGGTAGGTTGCCGAGGCGGGCGCCCGGCCGCGTCGCGGCCGGGACGCTTCGATAAGTTTGTTTTGCGCTGCGAAGCGCGCGGAAGTCACCTAGGACAGCGACAACGTCGCCTTCTCGTATTGCCCATTGCCCATCCCGCCTTCCGGGAAGATGCCGTGGGCAGCGATCCACTCGAAGGATTCCTCGTACACTTCCTTGGTGTAGGGCTCGAACACCAGGCGCTCGCCGGGGCCCCAGCGCCGCGTGTCCATCTTGGCGTGGAAGCGGTCGGGGAACTCGTTCTTGTAATAGTGCGTGTAGAGCTCCGGCCGCAGGTCGATGTCGCGCTGCGCCTTGCGCAGGGCGCGGAAGAACTTGCGCAGGTCCTCCGGGTCCGGATCGCCGTGGATCATGGTCGAGATCATGAAGGTCGCGTCGATCACCTTACGGAAGCCGAGCTGCTCGGCGAAGTAATACGGCCCGTTGAACAGGTGCACCGCCGGCGCCGAACCTTCGAACAAATGCTCCATGCGCTTGAACAGCATGCCGGTCTCGTAGCGCAGGTTGATCTGCTCGGGCTTGAGATACTGCTCGAGCGATTGCACCGTGGCGTAATGGCTGCCCGACTGGTAGCCGACCGAGATCGGCACGCCGGCGAGATCCTCCGGCGTTTTGATCTTGGAGTCCGGCGCGACGAAGATGCCCGCGGTCGCCACCGAATAGACGTCGGTCAGCATGCGGCCGTGGCCGTTCGAGGCCGCGACATTGACGGTCCAGTGGCATGCGCAAGAGACGCTGGCCTTGCGGCCTTCCTCGAATGACTGGAAGGCGCCGACCTTGTCGCCCTTGTCGTGAATCTTGCCGTCGCTGGCGCGCATCAGCTCGCGGAATTCGTAGTCGAGGCCTTCGTCGATGAAATAACCCTTCTCGTCCGCCACCCACTCCTGCAGGCGGAAATGCGGTTCGATGATGAATTTGGCCATGCGTTTTCTCCCGTTTTGTTTGCTTCTTTGACTTGGTCGTAAGCCAGACCCGTCACCCTGAGGAGCGAGCGAAGCGAGCCTCGAAGGGCGACGGCCGAGGGGTCTGGGCCGTTCATCCTTCGAGGGCCGCCGTCAGCGCGTTTACGCGCGTCTTTGACGCGCGATGGCGGCCACCTCAGGATGGCGGAGAACGGTTGGTCGTCGGCGCTAACAACATGAGCCCTTCTCCTCCTCATGCTCATGCGACCCGTGCTCGGCAACGCGCCGGGCGCGAATCATCTTGACGTGATCGTTCATCAGCGCGCGCGCCGCAGAGGCGTCGCGCAGCTCGATGAGATCGACGAGCTTTGAGTGAATTTCGAGGATGTGCTGCGCGAGCTTCGCCGTCGCCGTGACGTTGCGGCGCGGCCAGGAGATGTGTTCGAGCGACATCAACTGCACGACGATGACGCGGTTGTGCGAGGCTTCCGCCACGGCAAGATGAAAGTCGCGCGACAGGCGCGTGAAGAGGTCGAGGTCGTCCATCGCCGCTTCGGCGTCGGCGAGCAACTGGCGCAACTTGGCGATGTCGGCGGAAGTGGCGTGCTCGGCGGCGAGTTCGGCGCCGAGCGTTTCGATGGCGCGCTGGACATCCATGATTTCGGCGGCGGAGACGCCGGTGAGATCGAGCTGCACGGCGAGCGCCTCGGCGAACAGCCGCGGATTGCCGTGGGCGATGCGGGCGCCGCCGCCTTTGCCCATGCGGATTTCGACAATGCCGAGCGCCTCCAGCGTGCGCAGCGCGTCGCGGGCGACGATGCGGCTGGTGCCGAAGCGGGCGGCGAGATCCTTCTCGGTGCCGAGAAAGTCGCCGGGCTTGAGCGTCTTGGCGAACAGTTCGTCGCGCACCTGGGCGACGATCTGCGCGGAGAGGGAAGAGGAGCGGCCGGCGAACATGATGCGCGCGGTGAGCTGGCCGCTCATCGCGACCGGCACTCCCAGAGCCGTTTTAGCCTTGCTGCTGCGCGGCATCGGCGGTCCTCCGTGCGTCCGCGGGGCCGGCCTCTTCGGACCGGCATCTCACCGAACGCCCCTGGAGTATGTCAGCACCGGATACGATAGTAAAGATACTATCTTATGTCGGCCCGACATAGGTAATTCAGTAGGTTTCAGGTTGTAAAGATAATTTATCTGCTCTTCTCTCTTTGATAGATATTATATCTATATCAGAAACGGAGAGTCGCCATGAAAACTGTAGCTTTAGAAACAGATACCTTTGCTGCGGTCTGGGCCGATCGGCGCCCGGGAGAAGAAACCGAGGACGCAATTATTCGCCGTAAGTTCGGGCTGAAGTCTGACCATTCCGAGAAGGTGCCGCGAACAGAAGTTGTCGGTTGGACTGATTTGCGAACCGGGACCTCCGTTCCTGAAGGCTTTGAAATCTTCCGAACTTATAAAGGCACGGAGTATCGGGCCAGAGCAGGCAACAGCGGATGGCTTCTGAAGAACACCGGAATTTTTTATCCGTCGCTGAACCAACTGAGTCGGGCTGTCAGTGGCAATGTCGAGAACGCTTGGAATAATTGGTATTTCAAAAACTCGGCCGGAGTGCGCGAACTCATCACCAAACTTCGAGATCGTCCGACCGTCTAAGGAACTCAACGTGCTTCCTTCCCCTTTCCGCTTGCGGAAGACGGCGGCGAGCCCGAAGGAGAGCACAAGCAAATAATATTCCTAGGATATTGACTTTTTGCTCGCTCTGTTTCTATATTCCCAGTCATCCCGCCCCAACTTACGAGGGGCGTTTGATCAGCGTCATCAGATGCTGGGGCGGGGAGCGGTGGTGGCCTGAGGCGTCGGAGATGCGGCGCTACGTACTCAGGTCACGGTCCGAGCCGCTCGCTCCCGGCGCGCCAGCCGCGCGTCACTGGGGCAAAGGCGCTTGCGCCAAAGGGAAACAAGCATCGGCCCGCCGAAGAGAAGCCCTGTACAAGGGTTTTTCGAAAGCCGCCCGATGGGGACGTCCTGGCGGTGCCTGTGCCGGAGCCCCGCAGCGGTGGATAGCAAGGTACGTCCACCGGGGGTCGAGCGGAGCAAACCTATAAACACCGCGCGCGGGACGCCGGGGATCCGGCAATTCCGTGGTGACTAACTCGTGTGAATCTCACTCACACGCACACGAGGCTGCGGGGTCGTTTGGACCCCGGCGTTCCGCGCGCCCTCGTTATCGGAGGCGTAGATGGAAATGCGAACTTGGAATGCGGCCTGCCCGGGGCCGATCAAACAATGCGGGCGATGACGCACGTCTATTCTTCTTATCGTCCCCACAAGGGGGAGGGTGAAGAAGCGGTCCCTTCGCCAGGCGCATACCCAGCCTTGCCGAACCGCGCATTGCCGCGGCGGGCGGCATCGATCATGGTCGCCGCCCTTACAGTGAAAGGCCGCACTTTGGATGTGACGCCGGTTTCGTTTCTGCTGCTCATCGCCGCCATTTTCATCGTCGCCGGCCTGGTGAAGGGCGTCATCGGCATGGGACTGCCGACGGTGGCGATCGGCCTGCTCGGCCTGATGATGTCGCCGGCGCGTGCCGCCGCGATCCTCATCGTGCCGTCGCTGATCAGCAACATCTGGCAGGCCGCGGTCGGCGGCCATTTCCGCGAGCTCGTCGCGCGGCTGTGGCCGTTGTTCATCGGCATCGCCATCGGCACGGCGCTCGGCGCGCTCTATCTGCCGCACAGCAACAGCGGCGGCGCGACCATCGGCCTCGGGGTTGCGCTCGCGATCTATGCGCTGCTCGGCCTGCTGCGCATCGAATTCAAGGTGCCGTCGCGGCATGAGCGCTCGATCGGCTTCGTCTGCGGCATCGCGACCGGCGCCATCACCGTGGCGACCGGCGTCTTCGCCATCCCGCTGGTGCCCTATGTCACCGGGCTGCACATGGACCGTCACAAGCTGGTGCAGTCGCTCGGCCTCGCCTTCATCAGTTCGACGGTGACGTTGGCGCTGGCCCTGCAATATGCCGGCGAAATTCACGGCGCGTTGCTGGTGCCGTCGGCGGTCGCGCTTGTCGCCGTGCTCGCCGGCATGGGTCTCGGGCAATGGTTGCGCGGCCGCATCAAGCCGGAAACTTTCCGGCTGTGTTTCTTCATCGGCCTCCTGGCGCTCGGCGCGCATCTGGCGCTGCGCTCGCTGCTTTGAGCGCGCCGTCGCCGGCCCGCTTCATCCTGCACTGCAAAAAGGCGGCGCCTGCCCAACATTCCGCCGCACTGCCGCAACGAATCCGGCTTGCCGGAAATTCATTTGCGTGCATATAATTTTTCCCAAGCACGGTGAGGGCTTCAGAGGTCTGAGATCATGTCGCAGATCACGACGCGCGATGGCACCCGGCTTTACGTGGAAGAGGCGGGGCAGGGCACGCCCATCGTCTTCGTTCACGAATATGCCGGCGACTACCGGACCTGGGAGCCGCAGATGCGGTTCTTCTCGCGCTCGCACCGCTGCGTCACTTATTCGCAGCGCGGCTACCCGCCGTCCGACGTGCCGACCGATCCGAAGAAATACGGCCAGGATATCGCGGTTGACGACGTCATCGCGGTGATGGATGCGCTCAAGATCGACAAGGCGCATGTCGTCGGCCATTCGATGGGCGCGCTGACGGCGCTGCTGGTCGGCGTCAGATATCCGGAGCGCTGCCTCAGCGTCACCGCGGCCGGCTGCGGCTACGGATCGAGCCCGGACGAGAAGATCGTCGAGCAGACGCGCGAAGCCTCGCGCGAAACCGCCAGGATGTTCGAGACCGTCGATTTCCCGACGGCGGCGGCGCGCTATGCCGACGGCGCGACGCGCCAGACCCACAAGCACAAGGATCCGCGCGGCTTCGCCGAATTCGCCAGGATGCTGGCCGAGCATTCGCCGGTCGGCCATGCGCTGACCATGCGCGAATTGCAGGCCAAGCGGCCGACGCTCTGGCACATCCAGGACGAGCTCAGGAAATTTACGCCGCCGCTGCTGGTGCTGGTCGGCGACGAGGACGACTGGTGTCTCGAGGCCAGCGTCTTCCTCAAGCGCACGGTGCCGACCGCGGGGCTCGTCGTCATCCCGCGCTCGGGTCACACCATCACCAGCGAGGAGCCGGCCGCGTTTAATGCCGCGCTTGCCGATCTTATCGCCAATGCCGAGGCCGGGCGCTGGATGTCGCATCGCGGAATTTAAGTCGAAACAACGCGCATCGTCGCGCGCAATGGAGAAGCACGATGGACCTGAATCTGAAAGGCAAGACCGCGCTGGTGACCGGCGGATCGGAAGGCATCGGCAAGGGCATCGCGCTGGCGCTGGCCAAGGAAGGCGTCGATGTCGCCATCTGCGCGCGCCGCATGGAGCCCCTGAAGGCGGCAGCCGACGAGATCGCCAAGGCGACCGGCCGCAAGATCGTGCCGATCACCGCCGACCTGCGCTCCGACAAGGAGGCAAAGAATTTCGTCGAGCAGGGCCACAAGGCGCTCGGCCGTGTCGATATCATGGTCAACAATGCCGGCTCGGCCGCCGGCGGCGTCATCGAGCACTTGACGGAAGACGACTGGGAAAAGGGCCTGCAGCTCAAATTTATGGGCTATGTGCGCTGCCTGCGCTACGTGCTGCCGATCATGCGCGCGCAGGGCGGCGGCCGCGTCGTCAACCTGATCGGCAATGACGGCGTCAAGCCGTCCTATTGGGAGATCTGCCCGGGCGCGGCCAATGCCGCCGGCCAGAATCTCACGCTCTCGCTCGCCGGTCAGTACGGCAAGGAGAACATCTCCTTCGTCGCCGTCAATCCGGGCCCGGTGCGCACCGAACGCTGGGCCGGTCTCGTCGATGCCATGGCGCGCGACATGAAGATCCCGCGCGAGGAAGCCGACAAGCTGGCACCCGCGTCGATTCCTCTCGGCCGCATCGCCGAGGTCGAGGAAGTCGCCAATCTGGTCGTCATGCTGGCATCGCCGATGATGCATATGGTGAATGGCACCATGATCGAAATCGATGGCGGCCAGGACAAGCCGCTGATGGATCGCTTCCGCGATCGCCCGAGAGGCTGAGGAGTTGCCGATCGAGCTATCGCGAATTCATGCCGTGATGGTGCTGACAGGGTGGGAAGGCGGCCGGATCGTTTGCACGCACGCAAACTAATCCGGCTGAAAAGAAGTCACAGTTGACCTCGGGGGCGTGTATGGTGCGCGCCGCAACGCATGGAGTCATACGATGAAAGCCCAGGCTTACCTCTACTCGCTCGCTTTCGTCCTCGCGGCCGGCCTCATCGCGCCGGCGGCCGCCCAGGACACGATCAAGATCGGTGAACTGAACAGTTACAAGGCGCAGCCGGCCTTCCTCGATCCCTACAAGAAGGGCATGGAGCTGGCGCTCGAAGAGGTCAACAGCAAGGGCGGCGTCAACGGCAAGAAGCTCGAGCTCATCATCCGCGACGATGGCGGCAATCCCGGCGAAGCGGTGCGCGTCGCCGAGGAACTGGTGACGCGCGAGGGCGTCGTCGCTCTGTCCGGCACCTTCCTGTCGAATATCGGCCTCGCGGTCGCGAACTTCGCCGGCCAGAAGAAGGTGTTCTTCCTCGCCTCCGAACCGCTGACGGACAAGATCACCTGGGCGGAAGGCAACAAGTACACCTATCGCCTGCGCGCCACGACCTACATGCAGACGGCGATGCTGATGCCGGCGGCGATCGCCGCCCATGCCAAACGCTGGGCGCTGGTCTATCCGAACTACGAATACGGCCAGTCGGCGGTCGCGACCTTCAAGGAGATGATGAAGAAGGCGCAGCCCGACGTCGAATTCGTCACCGAGCAGGCGACGCCGCTCGGCAAGCTCGACGCCGGCGCGGTGGCGCAGGCGATCGACGACGCCAAGCCGGACGCGATCTTCAACGTGCTGTTCGGGCCCGACCTCGCCAAGTTCGTGCGCGAAGGCAACACCCGCGGCGTGTTCAAGAACCGCACGGTGGTGAGCCTGCTGTCGGGTGAGCCGGAATATCTCGATCCGCTCGGCGCCGAGACGCCGGTCGGCTGGACCGTCACCGGCTATCCATGGGACAAGATCAAGACGCCGGAGCACGTCGCCTTCCTCACCGCCTATCAGAAGAAGTACAGCGACTATCCGCGCCTCGGCTCGATCGTCGGCTACACCACGATCAAGTCGCTCGCCGCCGGTCTTGCCAAGACCAAGGCGCTCGATGCCGACTCGATGGTGGAAGCCTTCAAGGGTCTCTACGTGCAGAGCCCATTCGGCCCGTTCCAGTATCGCGCCAGCGATCATCAGGCGACGATGGGCGCCTATGTCGGCAAGCTCGCCCTCGAGAAGGGCAAGGGTACGATGGACGACTTCAAATATGTCGACGGCGCGTCGGTGCTGCCGAGCGATGCCGAAGTCGCCAAGCTGCGCCCCGCCGGCGCGAACTGAACTTGCTTATTGCTCACGCTTGCTTTCCCTCTCCCCGCGATTGCGGGGAGAGGGTGGCGAGCGAAGCGAGCCGGGTGAGGGGCTGTTTATTTGACCTTGTCTGCGCTGCGGCCCCTCACCCGCCTCGTTCGCTTTGCTCACTCGGCACCCTCTCCCCGTAAGAACGGGGAGAGGGGAAAGGCGAACGGGGAGGGATAAGAGAAGCCATGACCCTCAGCGCTTTCCTCTTTCAGGCCGTCAACGGCCTTTCGACCGCCTCCGGCCTGTTCTTCATCGCGGCCGGCCTGTCGCTGATCTTCGGCGTCACCCGCATCGTCAATATCGCGCACGGGTCCCTCTATATGCTGGGGACCTACATCGCTTATTCGCTGGCGACCAAGATCGGCGGCGCGCTCGGCTTCTGGGGCGGCATTGTCCTCACCGCGCTGATCGTCGGCGCCATCGGCGCGCTGATCGAGATCGTGCTGCTGCGCCGAATCTATCGCGCGCCCGAACTGTTCCAGTTGCTGGCGACCTTCGCGCTGGTGCTCGTCATCAACGACGCGACTCTGTGGCTGTGGGGCCCGGAAGATTTGCTCGGCCCGCGCGCGCCGGGCCTTGCCGGCGCCGTCGAGATTTTCGGCCGCCGGCTGCCGAGTTACGATGTGTTCCTCATCATCATCGCGCCGGTGGCGCTGATCGTGCTGCATTTCGGGCTGGCGAAGACCCGCTTTGGCCGGTTGATGCGCGCCGCGACGCAGGACCGCGAGATGGTCGGCGCGCTCGGCGTCAATCAGGCGGTGCTGTTCACGTCCGTTTTCGCGCTCGGCGCCATGCTCGCCGGCCTCGGCGGCGCGCTGCAGGTGGCGCGCGAGCCGGCCAATCTCGCGACCGATCTCGCGGTGATCGGCGACGCCTTCGTCGTCGTGGTGGTCGGCGGCATGGGCTCGATCACCGGCGCCTATCTCGCCGCCATCATCATCGCCGAGGTCAAGGCGCTGTGCATCGCCGTCGGCGTCGTCGATCTCGGCTTCGTCACCGTCAACTTCTCCAAGTTCACTCTGGTCGCCGAATTCATCGTCATGGCCATCGTGCTGATCGCGCGGCCATACGGCCTGCTCGGCAAGCCGCAGGGCGTGGTGCGTTCGGTCGCCGAGCCGGAAGACCCGATCCGCCCAGCGACGCCGCTGCTCAAGGTGCTCGGCGCCGTCGTTCTCGTGCTGCTGCTGGCGCTGCCGGTACTGGCGCAATCCTCGCCCTATCTCCTCGTGCTCGGCACCGACGTGCTGATCGCGGTGATCTTCGCGACGTCGCTGCACTTCATCATGGGGCCGGGCGGCATGCACTCCTTCGGTCATGCCGCCTATTTCGGCCTGGGGGCCTATGGCGCGGCGCTGCTGATGAAACTCGCCGGCTTCCCGATGCTGGCGGCCTTGTTCACGGCGCCGCTGCTCGCGCTGCTCGGCGCGCTGCTGTTCGGCTGGTTCGCGGTGCGGCTGTCCGGCGTCTATCTCGCCATGCTGACGCTCGCCTTCGCGCAGATCGTCTGGGCGCTGGTGTTCCAGTGGGAAGGCTTCACCGGCGGCTCCAACGGCGTCATCGGCGTCTGGCCGGCCGCGCCGTTCAACAAGTCGTGGGCCTACTTCCTGCTGGCGCTCGCCTTCACCGTTGTCGCCATTCTGCTGCTGCGCCGCTTCTTGTTCGCGCCGTTCGGCTACGCCATGCGCGCCGGCCGCGATTCACCGCTGCGCGCCGAAGCCATCGGCATCGACGTCAAGCGCATCCATTGGCTCGGCTTCGCGATCGCCGGCTGCGTCTGCGGCATTGCTGGCGGCCTGTTCGCCTTCGCCAAGGGCTCGATATCGCCGGAGGCGATCAGCGTCACCCGGTCGATCGATGGCCTCGTCATGGTGCTGCTCGGCGGCATCCAGACTCTCGTCGGCCCGGTGGTCGGCGCCTCGGTCTATGCGGTGCTGCAGGACACGGTGATGCGGCAGACCGAATACTGGCGAGCGCTGCTCGGCGTCATCATCCTCGTGCTGGTGCTTGCCTTCCCGCAAGGCATTGCCGGCGCGCTGTCGTCGCTCACCCGCAAGCTCGGGCGTAAGCCGGGAGGCGCGGCATGAGCGTGCTCTCGGTCCAATCGCTGTCCAAGGCCTTCGGCGGCGTCCGCGCGGTGGACGACGTGTCGTTCGACATCGGCAAGGGCGAGTTCCTGGCGCTGATCGGGCCGAATGGCGCCGGCAAATCGACCACCTTCAACATGATCAACGGCCAGCTCGCGCCCGACTCCGGCGACATTCGCATCGGCGACAGGAGCATCGCGGGGCTAGCGCCGCGCGACATCTGGCGGCTCGGCGTCGGCCGCACCTTTCAGGTGGCGGCGACCTTCGGCTCGATGACGGTGGTCGAGAACGTGCAGATGGCGCTGATCTCGCACGCCGGCCGCATTCTCAACCTTTGGCGGCCGGCGGCCTCGCTCCATCGCGAGCGCGCGCTCGAATTGCTGGCGCAGGTCGGCATGCGCGATGCCGCCGACCGGCCGAGCCGCGAACTGGCCTATGGCGACGTCAAGCGCATCGAACTCGCCATCGCGCTGGCCAACGAGCCGCAGCTTCTGTTGATGGACGAGCCGACCGCGGGTATGGCGCCGCGCGAGCGCAACGATCTCATCAAGCTCGTGAAGGCGCTGGTCATCGAGCGCGGCATCTCGGTGCTGTTCACCGAGCATTCGATGGACGTGGTGTTCTCCTACGCCGACCGCATCATCGTGCTGGCGCGCGGCCGGCTGATCGCCGACGGCGACGCCGCGGCCATCCGCGACAACGCCAAGGTACGCGAGGTGTATTTCGGCACGGGGAAGACGTTTGCGACAGATCGGGTGTCGCCATGATGAAGTCTCCATCCGCTCGTCCCCGCGAAAGCGGGGACCCAGGAGCGGAACATGAGGAATCTTGCGTGTGGCTCCGGATTCCCGCTTTCGCGGGAATGAGCGGAGTTTGGGGAGCCGCCTCGCCATGAGTGACGTGATGCTCTCCGTCGAAGGGCTCAAAGCCTGGTACGGCGCGGCGCAGATCCTGCACGACGTGTCGTTCAATGTCGGGCGCGGCGAGGTGGTGGCGCTGATGGGCCGCAACGGCGCCGGCAAGACCACAACCATGAAGGCGCTGATGGGCCTGGTTACACGGCGCGGCGCGCTGCGCTTCAACGGCAAGGATATTGCCGGTTTGCGGCCTTACGAAATCGCGCGGCTTGGTCTCGGCTTCACGCCGGAAGATCGCCGTATTTTCTCCGAGCTCACCGTGCTGGAAAACCTCGACATCGGTCGTCAGCCGCCGCGGCGCTTCGCCGACGGCGCGGCCGCGCCGGTGTGGACGCCGGCGCGGCTGTTCGCGCTGTTCCCCAATCTCGGCGAAATGCCGAACCGGGCAGGCGGGCGCATGAGCGGCGGCGAGCAACAGATGCTCACCGTGGCGCGCACGCTGATGGGCAATCCCTTGCTGGTGCTGCTCGACGAGCCCTCGGAAGGCGTGGCGCCGCTGATCGTCGAGCAGATGGCCAACACCATCATCGAGCTGAAGAAAGAGGGCCTGTCGATTCTGCTGTCCGAGCAGAACATCCATTTCGCGAGGCTGGTGTCGGACCGCGTCTATGTGCTGGAGAAGGGCGGCATTCACTGGCAGGGCAGCATGGCGGAACTGGCCGGGAATCTCGACGTCCAGCGGACCTACCTGACGGTCTGATTTACCGGGAAAAAGACTTTCGCTTGTGCCGGTTCCCGGTCATGCTCACGGCCTGACGGCTCACCAGGAAGCGATTGAAGAATGACGCGCAGCAAACTCAGTGTCGCCGCCGTGGCGGACGAAAAGCCCGCCGGCGGCTATGCGCTCGACGAGCAGGTCGGCTTCCTGATGCGCGTCGCCATGCAGCGGCATACCTCGATCTTCACCGCAAAGATGATCGACGGGCTGACACAGACGCAGTTCGCCGCGCTCGCCAAGCTGTATGAGGTCGGGCCATCGTCGCAAAACCACCTCGGCCGGCTGATCTTTCTCGACGCCGCGACCATCAAGGGCGTCGTCGATCGCCTGAGCATTCGCGGCTTCGTCACCGCGCTCAGCGATCCGAAGGATCGACGCCGCCGCGCCGTGGCGCTGACCGACGAAGGCCGCCGCGTCACCGAGGCGGCGATGAAGGTCGCCGCCCGCATCACCGCCGAGACCCTGACGCCGCTGACGGCTGCCGAGCAGCGCACGATCGCGGCGTTGCTGAAGAAGCTGGGGTGATGCCGGCCTTTGCGAGAGCACGCAGCCTAAATCCGTCATCCTGAGGTGCGAGCGAAGCGAGCCTCGAAGGATCGACGGCCCGGGATTCACTGCCCGTCGCCCCCGGATATCGGGCTTGCCCGATATCCGCTTTTGGAAGCGCAAGTCGGCCAAGGCCGACTTGCGAGGGCTCCCTCCGCTTCGCGGAGGTCGCACCTCAGGATGACGGTTCGAAATCAAAACCCGTACAGCTTCGCCGGATTATCGACCAGAATCTTCTGCCGCGTCTTCTCGTCGGGCACCCAGTCGAGCAGCATGTCGAGCGTCCAGGCGTCCTTCGGCGTCTTGGCGCCGGCCATCGGATAGGGCCAGTTCGACGCCCACAGCCCGCGCTCCGGCGCGGCCTTGACCAGGAGCTTGGCCAGTTTGCCGACGTCGTCGTAATAAGGCGGGCCGAGCTTCGACGTCTCGTAGGGCGCGGCGAGCTTGTACCAGACCTTGCCGGTGTCGAGGAGGCGCAGCAGCGCCTTGAAGCCCGGATGATCGGGCTCGACCGGCTCGAGGAACTTGCCCTGATGGTCTATGGTCACCGTGGTCGGCAGCGCCTTCAGCCGCGCCTCGTGATCGGCAAGGTCGCGGCCGTCGCACTGGAAGTTGATGGTCCAGCCGAACGGCGCGACGCGCGCCGCCATGGGCTCTAACAGCGACAGCGGCAAAGGCGCGCCGGCCAGCATGAAGAAGCGGATGCCGCGCACGCCCAATTTGGTGAGGCGGTCGAGCTCTGCGTCTGTGACGCTGTCATCGACGACGACGATGCCGCGGGCGCGCGAAGGTCCCATCGTCGCCATGTCACGCAGCAACAGCCGGTTGTCCTTGCCATAGGCCGAGGCCTGCACCAGCACGGTGCGCTCGATGCCCATCTTGGCGCACATTTTCAGATAATCGCCGACCGCCGCATCCGGCGGCGTCACCACTGCGGTCGGCGCGGTGGGAAAGGTGTGGTCGTAAGTATGGATATGGCAGTCGCAGGTGCCAGCCGGCGCCTTCAACTGCGGCACGCTGCCGTCGCTCATCGTTCCTCCCGCGAGCGCCTGGCGCCCGTTTGTTATTTCCTGCAAATCGCGCGAAGGCGCTGCGGCGTCACCGGAAGGGTGAGGATCGCGCCCGGCCGTTGCAAGGCGTCATCTATAGCAGAGGCGATTGCCGCGCCAACAGGGTTGGTGCCGCCTTCGCCGGCACCCTTGAGGCCGAGCGGATTGAGCGGGCTGGGCGCGTCCTCGGTGATCAGGATCGAGGAGGGCGGCACTTCGCGCGCCGTCGGCATGAGATAATCGGCGAAGGTGACGGATAGCGGCTCGCCGCTCTCGTCGTAGACAAACTCCTCGTACAGCGCGCCGCCGATGCCCTGGGCCAGGCCGCCGGCAATCTGGCCCTCGACCAGCGTTGGATTGACGGCGCGGCCGACGTCGTAGGCCATCACGTATTTTTCGATTGAAACGCCGCCGGTCTCGGCATCGACGCGCACCACGGCGACATGGACACCGTAGGGATAGACCATGTGCTTCGACTCGAAGGAATCCTCGGCGATCAATTCGCCGGGCTTGGCCTTCGCCAGATCGGCGAGCTTCATCGACGGCCCAGCGCCATCGGTGCGGACGATTTCGCCATCGACGATGTCGAGCTGTTGCGCGTCCGCCTGCATCAATTCGGCGGCGAGCATCAGGGCCTTGGTCCGCAGCCTGTCCGCGGCGCGGCGCGTCGCTTCGCCGGTCATCACCGTGACGCGCGAGGCGAAGGCGCCGAGGCCGCGGCCGATGCGGTCGGTCTGGCCGTGCACGACATTGACCGTCGCGTAATCGACGCCGAGCGTCTCGGCGCAGATCTGCGCCATCGCCGTCTCGATGCCCTGGCCGACCGAGGCGGACCCGGTAACGAGTTCGATGCCACCATCGCCCTTCACTTCGAGGCGCACATCGTCGAACGGGCCGAGGCCACTCTTCTCGACGAACATGGCGACGCCGGCGCCGACCTTCTCGCCATTGGCGCGGCGCTTGGCGATCTCCTTCTGCAGCTTCGGCCAGCCGGCGCGCTCCAGCGCCTTGTCGAGCAGCAGCGCGTAATCGCCGGAGTCGTAGACGATGTGCGTGCCGAGCGTGTCGAGGTTGAGCGCATAGGGCATGGCGCTTTTGGGTAGCAGGTTGCGCTTGCGGATCTCGACCTTGTCGACGCCGACATTGGCGGCGATGGCGTCGATGAGGCGCTCGCGCACGAAGGTCGACTCGTAGCGGCCCGGTGCGCGATAGGTGCCGCAGGGCGTCTTGTTGGTCAGCCGGATGTGCCCGGTGGCGCGATAGGCCGGCACGCGGTACGGCCCCGGCAGCATCGCCGCGGCGAGGTCCGGGACCGTCGCGGCATGCGTGCGCATATAGGCGCCGTTGTCGTGGAAGAATTCGTCGTCGATGGCGAGGATGCGGCCCTGGCGATCGATGGCGGCGCGGATGCGGTGCGTCTGCTGGCGCGAGTGATTGGCGGCGATCAGGTGCTCGCGGCGATCCTCGATCCACTTGATCGGCTTTTTGAAGTGCAAAGCCGCGGCGCAGACGATGACGTCCTCGGGATAGATTTCGCCGCGAATGCCGAAACCGCCGCCGACATGGCCCTCGAAGAGCTGGAAGTCGTCACGCGTGCGGCCGAGCATGCGGCCGATGGTGTCGCGATTCCAGTGCGGCACCTTGGCGGCGCCGTGCATCTCCAGCCGGCCGAGCGCCTCGTTGTAGAAGCCGATGGCGCCGCGCGTCTCCAGCGGCACGCCGGAATGGCGGCCGACCGAGAGTTCGAGCGTGACGATGGAGTCGGCTTGTTTGAACGCCGCCTCGACGTCGGCGTAGTTTTTGACGATGACGCCCGGCTCGGTCTTCTTGCTTTCGTCGAACGGCCCCGGTTCGTCGGTCGCCTTCATCACCGGCGGCAGCGGCTCGATGTCGAGTTCGACCGCCTCGGCGGCGTCCTCGGCGATATAGGCGTCATCGGCGAACACCACGGCGACCGGCTCGCCGACATAGCGCACATAATCGCTCGCCAGCACGCGCTGCTGATAGGGCTCGAGTTCGACGAGACCGGTGAGGCGGAACGGGATCGGCGAAATATGCGCGACGTCGGCGAAGGTCCACACCGCTTGCACGCCGCTCATCGCCAGCGCGGCGGAGGCGTCGATGCCCTTGAGCCGGCCATGCGCGACCGGTGAACGCACCACGCGCATCGCCCACTGGCCGGGGAAATTGACGTCGGCGGCAAAGCGGCCTTGGCCGGTGAGCAGCGGCCGGTCTTCGAGGCGCGGCACCGAGCGGCCGATGAATTTCGCTTTAGTGCTGTGCATCGCCGTGCCCCGCAGCAGACACCCTCCCCCCTTGAGGGGGAGGGTTGGGGAGGGGGGTATTCTTGGAACTTGTGCCGAAAGACACCCCCCTCCCGCTCGCCTTCGCTATCGCTGCGGCGAGCGACCTCCCCCTCAAGGGGGGAGGTGAAGAAGAAAGCGAGTGGCGCACGCTCCTCACTTCCGCATCTCCGCAGCCGCAGCGCGCACGGACTTGATGATGTTCTGATAGCCGGTGCAGCGGCACAGGTTGGACGACAGCACGTCGATCAAATCCTCGTCGCTGATATCGGGTTCGCGCTCCAAGACGCCGACCGCCAGCATCAGGAAGCCGGGCGTGCAGAAGCCGCACTGCAGGCCGTGATTGTCCATGAAGGCCTGCTGCATCGGGTGCAGCGTGTCGCCGTCGGCGAGGCCCTCGACGGTGCGGATCGTTTTGCCGTCGGCCTGCGCCGCGAACATCAGGCAGGAGCGCACCGGCGCGTCATCGACGATGACGGTGCAGGCGCCGCAGACGCCGTGCTCGCAGCCGATATGCGTGCCGGTCTGGCCGCAATCCTCGCGGATCGCGTCGGCGAGCGTGCGGCGCGGCTCGACTTCGATGGCGTGGTCCTTGCCGTTGATGGTCAGGGTGATGGTTTGCTTATCGGTCATGGCATCATCCTCCGCTCACCCCCGCGAAAGCGGGGGTCCAGAAGCGGAAATTGCAAGCGCTTCATATTGGGCCTCCTGGATTCCCGCTTTCGCGGGAATGAGCGGAGTTTGTGGCGTTTCGTAAAAGCGCTCTGATGCGCTGCGGGGTGGCCGGAATGGTGTCGATCTCGACATCGAACGGCGTCAGCGCGTCGTTGATGGCGTTCACGATGGCGGCAGGCGGCCCGATGGTGCCGCCTTCACCGAGGCCCTTGGCCCTGGTGACCGACTGCGTCGATGGCGTTTCCATGTGATGCAGTTCGATCGGCGGCACTTCATGCGCGGTCGGCGGCATGTAGTCGGCGAGGTTGGCGGTGAGGATCGCGCCGCTCTCGTCGTAGATGATCTCTTCCAGCAGCGCATTGCCGATGCCCTGCACGACGCCGCCATGCACCTGGCCGTCGGCGATCATCGGATTGATGATGCGGCCGGCATCTTCCGCCACCAGATAGCGCTCGACCTTGACGTGACCGGTTTCCGCATCGAGCCGCACGATGGCGACGTGGCAGGCGTTGGAGAAGGTGCCCGGCGGATCGTAGGTGCCGCTCTCGGTGAGGCCCGGCTCGATATCGCCCTTGAAACGATGCGTCTGCGTATAGGCTTCGCGCGCCATAGCCGCGATCGTCACCTCGCGGTCGGTGCCGGCGACCTTCGCCTTGCCGTCTTCGAGCACAATATCGGTTTCGGCCGCTTCCAGCATGTGGCCGGCGATCTTGAGAAGCTTGGCCTTGATCTTCCGCGACGCGATCAAGGTGGCGCCGCCGGAGATCACCAGCGACCGGCTGGCGAAGGTGCCCCAGCCATAGGGCGCCGTGTCGGTGTCGCCGTGCACGACCTTGATCATGTCCGGCGTCACGCCGATTTCTTCGGCGATGATCTGCGCCAAGGTCGTGCGCAGGCCCTGACCGTGCGGCGAGGAGCCGATGCGCGCCTCGACGAAGCCGGACGGATCGACGGTGACATGCACCGTCTCCCAGCCCGGCGTGATCGCCATGCCGCGCGCGGCAAAGGCGGGCGAGCCGTAACCGGTGCGCTCGGAGAAGGTGGCAAAGCCGATGCCGAGATACTCGCCGCGCTCGCGCGCTGCCCGCTGGCGCGCGCGGAACGCCGGCACGTCGATGGCCTCGACCGCCATCTCCATGGTCTCGCGATAGCTCGCCTCGTCGTATTCGAGGCCGGTCGCCGACTTGTAGGGAAAGGTTGCGATCAGGTTCTTGCGGCGGATATCGACCGGATCGATGGCGAAGGCCTTGGCTGCCTTGTCCATCAGTCGTTCCAGCGTGAAGGTGATGACCGGTCGCGACACGCCGCGATAGGCCGCCATGGTGCAGGTATTGGTCAGCGCGCCGCGCGCCAGGCACTGATACTGCTGCACGTCGTAGGGGCCCGGCATTTCCGCCATCGCCATCAGCGGCTCGACGCCGGAGGTGGTGGGAAAGCAGGAATAGGCGCCGACATTGGACAAGACGTCGGCGCGCAGCGCCAGCAGCTTCGCATCCTTGTCGAAGGCGCCCTCCAGCGTGATGTACTGGTCGCGGGAGTGGAACGAGGCGATGAGGTTCTCGCGGCGATCCTCGGTCCAGCCGACCGAGGATTTCAGATGCCGCGCCAGCCAGGTCACCAGCACATATTCGGTGCAGAGCGACATCTTCTGGCCGAAGCCGCCGCCGACATCGGGCGCGATGACGCGAAGATCGCTCTCCGGCATGCCGATGCAGTCGGCGATCGCCGTGCGCATCAGGTGCGGCATCTGCGTCGTGCAATGCAATGTGACGCGACCGGTGATCGGATCATAAGTCGCATGCGCGGCGCGCGCTTCCATCGGCGTCGCATTCTGCCGGTTGGAGCGCGCGTCGATCTTGACGATCTTCGTCGCGCTCGCCCACACCTCGTCGAAACCCGGCGTCTTTACTTCGCCCTTGAGGATGACGTTGGCGGGCGCTTCGGCATGGATCTGCCGCGCGCCGGCGGCGATCGCAGCGCGGCTGTCCACCAGCGGCTCGGCGTCGTCGATGTCGATCTCGACGAGATCGGCGATATCCTCGGCTTCTTCCTCGCTTGCTGCCACCACGGCGGCGACGGCTTCGCCGACGAAGCGCACTTCGCCGTCGGCGAGAATAGGCTGGCCGACCGGCCGGTACTCGAACTTGTGCAGCATCGGCGTGATCTTCTTCACGCCCGCAAGGTCAGCGGCGGTGATCACTGTCGCGCCGTCTGGCGCGGAGATGCCCTTGATCTTGCCCGCGGCATTCGGGCTGCGCACGAAGCGCACCCAGTGCGCGGCCGGCAGGTCGCCGGTGAAGCGTCCGCGGCCCTGCACCAGCGCCGGGTCTTCGAGGCGGCGGATCGAGCGGCCGATCCACTTCATGCCGGCGCCACCGGAGCCTTTGGTGTGCGAATGATCAGCCATGGCGCGCTCTTACCCTCCCCCTTGTGGGGAGGGTCGATGCGCGAAGCGCATCGGGGTGGGGGTAGTCGATGCTGTCTAAAGTGGACCCCTGACCCCTCCCCACAAGGGGGAGGGGAAAAGAGAGCGGGCGGTGAGCGGAGGAGAGGTGTGCCGTCATGTCAGCGAATGCTCCAGCGCACGGCGCACGACGACTTTCACCAGGTCGCGGCGATAGGCGGCATCGGTCTGGTGATCCTCCAGCGGCTCGATGACGCGAGCGGCGGCTTCGCCGGCGGCGCGGAAGGCGGCATCGCCCGGCGTCTTGCCGTTGAGTTCGGCTTCCGCTTCCGGAATGCGGCGCGGCGAGGCTTCGGCGCCGCCGAGCCCGACGCGCGCGTCGATCATCTTGCCGCCGTCGAGCCGGTAGGTGACGAGCGACGCCGACATGGCGAAATCGCCGGCGCGGCGCGAGAATTCATAGAAGCCGAATTTGGCATCGGCCGGCAGCAGCGGCAGCCGCACCTCGGCGAGCAGTTCGTCTTCCTTCAAGTGCGTGGACATGATGCCGTCGAAGAACTCGGCCGCCTTGATCTCGCGCGTGCCCTTGATGCTTTTCGCCACCATCACGGCATCGAGCGTCGCCGCGGTCAGGCACCATTCCGACGACGGATCGGCGTGCGCGAGACTGCCGCAGAACGTGCCGCGCATGCGGATCGGATAATGCGCGATGTGCTTTGAGACGTAAGCGAGCAGGGCACCGAGCGGATTGGCGGTGACCGGCTTGTGAAACGCGGCGTGGCGGACGCGGGCGCCGATGGTCAGCGTCTTGCCGTCGTCGGTGAGCTTGTCGAGGCCTTCGACCTCGTTGATGTCGACGAGATGCGCGGGCTTGGCCAGCCGGAACGCCATGATCGGCACCAGGCTCTGCCCGCCGGCGAGAATGCGGCCGTCATCGCCGGCGACCTCGGCCAAAATCTTCAGCGCCTCGTCGAGGCTGCGCGGGACATGGCGGACGAAGGGCGCGGGCTTCATGCCAGGTTTTCCTGCCGGTCTTCCTTCACGCGATGCGATCCGGAAAATCTACCGCTTTTCCGGCGATCGGGCGCTCCGAGATTGTATGTATGCTAATGATCGGCCGGACGGAGTCAACGGCCCGCCAAGCGGGTCGCCAAGCCGATAGGCAGAGCCGGTCGCCCCCGCTGCCGTCAGGGCTTGGCCGGCTTCGCGCGCGTCCGCACGACCGTGTCCGGAACGCCGTCGCCGTTCATGTCTTGGGTGCTGATCGTCGCGCCGCGCTTGCGAGGCTTCGGCTTTATCTTGGGCTGCGGCGTGGCCACGGTGTCGGGCGTGCCGTCGCCGTCAATGTCCTGGCTGTCCACATTCACGCCGGACTGGCTGTTCTTCTTCACGGTCTTGCGCACGACGTGGTGCCGGGATTTCGGCCCCGGTTTGGCCTCGGCCACCGGCGCGGCGATCACGCCCATCGAAATCAGGCAGGCGAGAGCAAGAAGACCCGTTTTCATCGATGCGGATTCCCAAGTGACATCATTTGCGGCCGCGGAATTGCGGCTTTCGTTTTTCCATGAAGGCGCGCACACCCTCGGCGTAATCCGGCAACATCACGGCTTCGCGCTGGAGGTCGCGTTCGAGGTCGAGTTGTTCGTCGAGCGAGTTGGTCGGCGACGCGTCGAGCGCGCGCTTGATCAGCGCCAGGCCTTGCGTCGGCGCGGCGGCGAATTGCGCGCACAACGCGGTCGCTTCCGGCATCAACTGATCGTCGGCGACGCAGCGCCAGATCATGCCCCATTCGGCCGCCTGCGCGGCCGGCACCGGCTGCGCGGTGAGCATCAGCGCGCGGGCGCGCGCCTCGCCGATCAGTCGTGGCAGGAGGTAGGTGCCCCCGGAATCCGGCACGAGGCCGATGCGGGCGAAAGATTGCGTGAAGTTCGCCGACTGCGCGGCAATGACGATATCGCAGGCCAGCGCGATGTTGGCGCCGGCGCCGGCGGCGACGCCATTGACGGCGCCGACGACGGGGAAGGGCAGCCGCCGCAGCCTGCGCACCAGCGGATTGTAATATTTCTCCAGCGACTCGCGCGGCACCGGCTTCTCGCCGGGCTTGAGCAGGCGGTCATTGAGGTCCTGTCCGGCGCAGAAGCCGCGCCCGGCGCCGGTGATCATGAGCGCGCGGCAATCTTCGTCGGCTTTGGCCGCGTCGAGCGCCGCGCGCAGTTCCTCGTGCATCGCATCGGTAAAGGCGTTGAGCCGCTCCGCCCGGTTGAGCGTGACGATGCGAAAGCCGGCTTCGCGCGTGACGAGGATCGTTGGTTCGGACATGGCGCTGTTATCGCTTGAGGAATTGGTCGAGTACAGCGGTTTCCCGGTTGTCGCCCGCCACATCCGCGGCGATGGTTTCATAGAGCCGCGCCGACGCCGACAGCATCGCGCTTTCCGGGCGGTCGGCGCCGACGAAGGCGGCGATCTCGTCGAGTTCCGCCACCCAGCGATAGGCCTTTCCGTACATCGACGGCACCATGCGTTCGAAAAAGCTCAGCAGCCCGGCCTGGCTCTCGGCGAGTTCGGCGTGCAACGCTTCGGCGGAACCGCCCCGCGCGGCGGCGAGCATCATGGTGGCGCCCAGTGCCGTGAGCCCCTTGGTGATGCCGGCATAGGACATCTTCAGCGACGAGGCGGCTGTGAGCGGCCCGTCGAGCGGGCGGACGATCAGGCCGAAATCGTTCAGCGTGGCGAGATCCCGGGCCTGCGGGCCGGAGGCATAGAATTTCGTACTCGTCGTGCCGGGCCGCGGCGGCGGGCCGATGATGCCGGCATCGACGAAGCCCCAGCCGGTCGGCGCGATGACGTCGGCCACGATCTGCGCGGTCGGCGGCGATACGGCGTTGCAATCGACAAAGATGGTCTTGCGCCCGGCCGCGGCGAGCGTCGGCGCCAGCCGCCGGGCCAGCGCCACGGCTTCGCCCGGCGGCAGGATCGACAGCACGAAATCGGCCTCGGCCAAGGTCCGGTCGTCGGCGTCGTGCATCCCCGCCGCGGCCGCCCGTTTGACGCTGGCCGCGCTGCGGCCGGCGAGCGACGTCAGCACGGTGACGCCCCTTGCGGTCAGGCACTGCGCGACACCCGCGCCCATGGCGCCTGCGGCAATGATGGCAACGGTCGGTGGCATCGGCGGTCCTTTTCATCGTGCGGTGCGGCGCGCTCGCACCGCGGCCGGAAATATAGTTCAATCCAGTCTGCGGCCAAACGGCGGTAACATCAGGTATCCGTAGACGGTCCGGAGCAAACTCAGCTAGGTTATCCGTCGAAAGCAAAATGGTCCGAAGTGACCAAAGGGGAGGAATTAAAATGCGTAACGCGCTCCTGGCGGCCGGTGCCGTCGTCCTGCTCGCGGCCCAGCCCGCGCTGGCTCAGCAAAAATCCATCAAGATCGGCTTCGTCTCGACCTTCAGCGGTCCGACGGCGGTGATCGGCAACGACATGCGCAATTCCTTCGAACTGGCGCTCGACCATATGGGCCGCAAGATGGGCGGCATTCCGGTTGAGGTGATCTACGAAGACGACGCGCAGAAGCCGGATGTCGGCAAGCAGAAGACCGAGAAGCTGATCGAAAGCGACAAGGTCGATTTCGTCACCGGTTACATCTGGTCGAACGTGCTGCTGGCCTCGCTCAAGCCGGTCATCGATTCCAAGACGTTCCTCATCAGCGCCAATGCCGGCCCGTCGCAGATCGCCGGCGAACTGTGCTCGCCGTTCTTCTTCTCGACCTCGTGGCAGAACGACCAGACGCCGCAGGCCATGGGCCTCTACATGAACCAGAAGGGCGTGAAGAGCGTCTTCCTGATCGGGCCGAACTACGCCGCCGGCAAGGACATGCTCGCGGGCGTCGCCTCGACCTTCAAGGGCAAGGTCGTCGGCCAGGAACTGACGACGTGGCCGTCGCAGCTCGACTTCTCCGCCGAACTCGCCAAGGCCAAGGCCTCGGGCGCCGAGTCGATCTTCGTGTTCTATCCGGGTGCCGCCGGCGTGCAGTTCCTCAACCAGTACGCCGCCTCGGGCCTCAAGGGCTCGGTGCCGCTCTACACCGCCTTCACCATCGACGAACTGTCGCTGCCGCTGCAGAAGGACAACGCGATCGGCGTGCCCGGCGCGCAGGAGTGGGTCAACGATCTGCCGAACGAGCAGAACAAGAAGTTCGTCGCCGACTATCGCAAGAAGTACACCGGCCTGCGTCCGACCTATTACGGCGCCCAGGCCTATGACGCGGCGCAGCTCATCAACTCGGCGGTCATCGCCACCAAGGGCAACCTGTCGGACAAGGCGGCGGTGCAGAAGGCCATGGAAAAGGCCGACTTCAAGTCGCTGCGCGGCGGCTTCAAGTTCGGCAACAACCACTTCCCGATCCAGAATTTCTACCTGCAGGACGTGGTCAAGGATGCCGACGGCCAGCTCTCGCTCAAGACGGTCGCGACTATCGTCAAGGACGACCAGGACCGCTTCCACGACAAGTGCCCGATGAAGTGATGCAAATGACGTCATGCCCGCGCTCGTCGCGGGCATCCACGTCTTTCTTTAATTGCTGAAGAAGGCGTGGATGGCCGGGACAAGCCCGGCCATGACGTTTTTTATTGTCGGTGGACTTGCACGCGAATTGCATGAATAGAGCCCCATGACCCTTTTCATCGAGCAATGCCTCAACGGCCTGCAATTCGGCCTGCTGCTGTTCATGCTGGCGGCGGGGCTGACGCTCGTGTTCGGCATCATGGATCTGGTGAATCTCGCGCATGGCTCGCTCTACATGCTGGGCGCCTATTTCGCCGCCACCTTCGCTGCCTTCACCGGCAGCTTCGTGCTCGGCGCCGTGCTGGCGATGCTGGCGACCTTGCTGGTCGGCATGGTGGTGGAGGTCGTCGCCATGCGGCGATTGTACGGTCGCGACCATCTCGACCACGTGCTCGGCACCTTCGGCCTGATCCTGTTCTTCAACGAGGCGGTGCGGCTGATCTGGGGGCCGGCGGGCCTGGCGCTGCCTTTGCCCGGCTGGCTGCAGCAACCGATCTCGATCCTCGGCTTCCAGTACTCGGCCTACAAGTTCTCCATCATCGTCGTGTCGCTGATCGTCGCCGGCGGGCTTTACGCGCTGGTGATGCGCACGCGCATCGGCATGCTGATCCGCGCCGGTGCCTCGAACCGTGAGATGGTCGGCGCGCTCGGCGTCAACATCAAGCTGCTCTATACTTTGGTGTTCGGCCTCGGCGCGGCGCTGGCCGGCCTCGCCGGCCTGATGCAGGCGCCGATCCTCACCGTGCAGATCGGCATGGGCGAGAACATCCTCATCCTCGCCTTCGTCATCACCGTGATCGGCGGCATCGGCTCGATCCGCGGCGCGCTGGTGGCGGCGCTGCTGGTCGGCTTCATCGACACGCTCGGCCGCTCCTATCTGCCGGACATGCTGCGCGAGGTCTTGAGCCCGGCCGCAGCCTCGACGCTCGCCCCGGCGCTGTCGTCGATGCTGATTTATCTCCTGATGGCGGTGGTGCTGATCGTGAAGCCCGAAGGCCTGTTCTCGGCGGGGCAGCGCTGATGCCGTCCGGATTTCCGCCGCTCACGCTCCGCAACTTCGTCGTCGCTCTGCTGCTGATCGCGCTGCTGCTGCTGCCGGTCTATTCGCAGCTCGCCGGCGACCGCTTCGCGCTCACCTTGTTCACGCGCATAGTCATCATGGCGCTGGCGGCGGTCAGCCTCAATCTCATCCTCGGCTTCGGCGGCATGATGAGCTTCGGCCACGCGGTCTATCTCGGCATCGGCGGCTATGCCGTCGGCATGCTGGCGAAGGAGGGCGTCTATTCCGGCTTCGTGCAGTGGCCGGTGGCGATCCTCGCCTCGGCGCTGTTCGCGCTGGTGATCGGCGCGCTGTCGCTGCGCACGCGCGGCGTCTATTTCATCATGATCACGCTCGCCTTCGCGCAGATGGCCTATTACATCTTCGCCGGCATCGCCCGCTACGGCGGCGACGACGGCCTGACGATCTACAAGCGTAGCCAGTTCATCGAGCCGCTCAACCTGTCGGACAAGGTGCAGTTCTATTACGTCTGCCTCGCCATCCTGTTCGCCGCGATCTATTTCGTCTACCGGCTGATCAATTCGCGCTTCGGCATGGTGCTGCAGGGCGTGCGCTCCAACGAAGTGCGCATGCGCGCCGTCGGCTTCCCGACCTACCGCTACAAGCTCACCGCCTTCGTCATCGCGGGCGTGCTGTGCGGTGTGTCCGGTGCTTTGCTCGCCAACCAGGCCGACTTCGTCTCGCCCTCGGTGATGTACTGGACGCGTTCCGGCGACCTCATCATCATGGTCGTGCTCGGCGGCATGGGCACGGTGGCCGGCCCGGTGATGGGCGCCATCGCGCTGCTGGTGCTGGAGGAGGTGCTGTCCGGCATCACCGAATACTGGCAGATCATTCTCGGGCCACTGCTGCTGCTGGTCGTGCTGTTCGCGCGCGGCGGCATCGACGGCCTGCTCGCGCTGCTGAGCGAGCGCCTTGGCGCGCGGAGGCCGTCATGAGCGCGCCGTTGCTCGAGGTCGGCCATCTTGCCAAACGGTTCGGCGGCATCGTCGCCACCGACGACGTCTCCTTCGCCATTCCGCAGGGCGAATTGCACGCGCTGATCGGGCCGAATGGCGCCGGCAAGACGACCTTGATCGCGCAATTGTCCGGCTCGATCTTCGCCGACGGCGGCGCCATCCATTTTGCCGGCGCCGACATCACGCGGCTGCCGATGCAGAAGCGCAGCCACATCGGTCTGGCGCGTTCGTTCCAGATCACGTCGCTGTTCCTCGATCTCAGCGTGCTCGACAATGTCGCGCTCGCCGTGCAGGCGCATGCCGGGCACTCGTTCCAGTTCTGGCGCAACGCGCGCAAGGAGGCCGAATTGCGCGAGCCGGCCCGCGCGGCGCTCACCCAGGTCGGCCTTGCCGACCGCGCCGACCGGCTGACCGCCTCGCTCAGCCACGGCGAACACCGGCTGCTCGAACTCGCCATGGCGCTCGCCGGCAAGCCGCGGCTGCTGCTGCTCGACGAGCCGATGGCCGGCCTCGGCCCGGAGGAATCGGCGCGCATGGTGCAGATGCTCAAGGCGCTCAAGGGCAGCTACACCATCCTGCTGGTCGAGCACGACATGGAGGCGGTGTTCGCGCTGGCCGACCGCATCTCCGTGCTGGTCTACGGCCGCATCATTGCCACCGGCGCGCCGGACGACATCCGCGCCAACGCGCAGGTGCGCGAAGCCTATCTCGGCGATGCGGAGGCCGCGCATGGCTGATCCGAACGACGCGATCCTCAGCCTCGACGGCGTCGAGACCTGCTACGGTCAGAGCCAGGTGCTGTTCGGCGTGTCCTTCGCCATCCGCCCCGGCGAAATGGTGACGCTGATGGGCCGCAACGGCATGGGCAAGACCACCAGCGTGCGCTCGATCATGGGCCTGACGCCGGCGCGTGCCGGCTCGATCAAATTCATGGGCGAGGAAATCCGTGGGCAGCCGGCCTATCGCATCGCCCAGCGCGGCATCGGCCTGGTGCCGGAAGGCCGCCAGATATTCCCCAATCTCACGGTGCGCGAAAACCTCGTCGCCACGGCGGTGGCGCGCGACGGTGGCGAGTGGACTTTGGAGCGCGTGTTCGATCTGTTTCCGCGGCTCGCCGAGCGCACCGGCAGCATGGGCAACCAGCTCTCTGGCGGCGAACAGCAGATGCTCGCGGTGGGCCGCGCGCTGATGACCAATCCGCGCCTGCTCATCCTCGACGAGGCGACCGAGGGGCTGGCGCCGCTGATCCGCCAGGAAATCTGGAATTGCCTCGCCCGGCTGAAGAACTCCGGGCTGTCGGTGATGGTGATCGACAAGAATGTCGGCGCGCTGCTCAAGGTCGCCGACCGGCATTTCATGATCGAGCGCGGCCGTGTGGTTTGGTCGGGACTGTCAGCCGATCTCGCCGCCAATACGGACGTGCAGCATCGATATTTGGGGGTTTGAACCCCACGGAAAGCATCGCGAATGTGTATTAACCATTCATCTCAAGTCAGGGTTGTCCGCGGCTGATCTTTATTCGATTATTCCTCCGGGTTACGGGGGAAGAGAAGAAATGCGTATGTTTATCGCTGCGCTTGTAAGCGCAGTCGCGCTATCGGGCTGTGCGTACAAAGCAGATCCAATCGCGGCGCCGTCATACAACGTGGTTACCTCTTTCAGCAGCAAAATTCCTGGAAAATGGCTGCTGGCGGTTGACGGTGCGTCGTTGAATCAGACGGTAAAGCCGAGTGGCATGGCATGCGCCGCTCATAACTTTCCCCTAGAATTGAGGGACGCATTCAAATCCTCGATTTCCCAGACGCTAAAGAATGTCTTCGACGAGATTGAAGAAGTGCCGGAGCCGATCCCAGGGGACCAGGTTACACGTCGCGGCGCCCGCGGCCTCATTGTGGTTAGGGGTGAAGAGGCGAGAGGGAGGCTTGACGTCCAGCCAGGATTCTGGACGGCTAATATGAAGACCGAAGTGGTTATTGTTGCGTCGACATTTGTAGACGGTCCCTCGGGGCGCATCTTTGGAACGACCGTGGAAGGACACGGAATCGCGGACGCTGAAGCTGGCATGATGTGTGAAGGCGGAGCGAAATCGCTTGTCTCAGCAAGTTCGATCGCCATGCGGGACGCGGTTCGAAAGGCGGCGGAAGCACTTGGAAATTCCGAGCGCCTCCGTAGCGCGGGAACTGTTGGGAAAAGACGGTAACACTACTCCGCCGGCTGAATGCTCGGCGCGTCCGGCGCCTGCGGCCCGCGCGGCCGCCGCTTGATGAAGCTCGGCAGCCCGCCGCCGAGGCGGTGATGCAGCCGGTCGAGCCAGAGATAGATCACCGGCGTCGTATAGAGCGTCAGGATCTGCGAGACGATCAGGCCGCCGATGATGGTGATGCCGAGCGGCCGGCGCAGCTCCGAGCCCGGGCCGGTGGCGACGATCAGCGGCACGGCGCCGAGAATGGCGGCGAGCGTCGTCATCAGGATCGGCCGGAAGCGGGCAAGGCACGCTTCGTAGATCGCCTGCACCGGCGTGAGGCCGCGCACGCGCTCGCCCTCCAGCGCGAAGTCCACCATCATGATGCCGTTCTTCTTGACGATGCCGATCAGCAGGATGATGCCGATGAAGGCGATCACCGTCAGCTCGGCGCCGGACACCTGCAGCGCCAGCAGCGCGCCGAGCCCGGCCGACGGCAGCGTCGAGATGATCGTCAGCGGATGCACCAGGCTCTCGTACAGCACGCCGAGCACGATATAGACCGCGATCAGCGCCGACAGCAGCAGCAGCGGCTGTGCCCCGGCGCTCTGGCGGAACGCCTTCACGTCACCGGCGAAGTCGGTGTTGATCGCATCCGGCATGTGCATCTCGGCCACCGCCTGCGTCAGCGCCGCGGTGGCTTCGGCGATTGGCACGCCTTCCTTGATATTGTAGGTGATGGTCACCGAGGGGAACTGGCCCTGATGGTTGACCACCAGCGGCGCGATGCTGCGCTCGATGGTCGCCACCGCCGACAGCGGGATCTGCGCGTTGCCGTTGCCGGGCACGTAGAGTGTCGACAGGTCGCTCGGGTCGCGGCGGAACTGCGGCGCCACTTCGAGGATGACGCGATACTGGTTGCGCTGCGTGTAGATGGTCGAGACCTGGCGCTGCGAATAGGAGTTGTTCAGCGCGCTGTCGATATCCTGAATGCGGACGCCGAGGCGCGCTGCCGCCGCGCGGTCGATCTTGATGTTGACCTGCAGGCCGCCTTGTTCGCGATCGGTGGTGACGTCCGTCAGTTCCGGCAATTGCTTGGCGCGCTCCACGACCTTGGGCACCCAGGCCTGCAGCGCGTCGATGTCGGCGCTCCACAGCGTGAATTGATAGGAGGAGTCGCTCGAACGCGCGCCGACGCGCAGGTCCTGCGCCGGCACCAGGAAGACGCGCAAGCCCGGAATCTGGCCGATGCGGTTGCGCAGGCGCGCGATCACCGCCGGCGTCGGCACGTTGCCGCGCGCCTCGAGCGGCTTGAGGCTGATGAACAGGCGGCCGCGGTTGACCGAGGCGTTGAAGCCGGAAGCGCCGACCGAGGAGCCGACGCCGGCCACCGCCGGATCGGCAAGCACGACGTCGAGCGCCTGGAGCTGCAGCTTCTCCATCGCATCGTAGGAAATGTCGGTCGAGGCCTGCGTGCCGCCGAAGACGAGGCCGGTGTCGTCCTGCGGGAAATAGCCCTTCGGCGTCTTGATGAAGAGCCCGACCGTGAGCGCGATGGTGGCAAAGAACACGATCAGCGTCAGGCCGCGATGCGCCAGCACGAAGAGCAGCGTGCGGTCGTAGAAGCGCAGCAGCACTGACAGTAGCCCCTCGACGCGGCGGTCGAGCCAGGTCTCGTTTCTGTCCGGCGGCTTGCGCACGAAATAGGCGCAGATCATCGGCGTCACCGACAGCGACACCACGGTGGAGACGGCGATGGAGAAGGCGAGCGTCACGGAAAACTCGCGGAACAGCCGGCCGACGATGCCGCCCATGAACAAGAGCGGAATGAAGGCGGCGATCAGCGACACCGAGATCGACACCACGGTGAAGGAAATCTGCCGCGCCCCCATCATGGCGGCGCGCAAGGGCCGGTAGCCCCGCTCCATGTAGCGGAACATGTTTTCGATCATGACGATGGCGTCGTCGACGACGAAGCCGATCGAGACCGCGAGCGCCATCAGCGACAGGTTGTCGACGGAGAAGCCGGCGAGCCACATCGCGCCGCAGGTGCCGGCGAGGCACAGCGGCACCGTGATGCCGGCGGCGATGGTCGCGGCGGCGCGGCGCAGGAAAAGGAACACCACCAGCATCACCAGCAGCGCCGAGGCGGCGAGCGTGAGCTGCATGTCCTGCACGCTGGCGCGGATGGTCTGCGTGCGATCGGTGAGGACGTGGATCTCGAGGCCGGCGGACAGCCACTGCTTGAGTTCCGGCAGCAGCGCGTAGATGCGATCCACCGTATCGATGACGTTGGCGTCGCCCTGCTTGGTGATGATCAGCAGCACCGAGGGGTCGCGGTTATACCAGCCGGCCGAGCGGGTGTTGCGCACGCTCGGCGTGATCCTGGCGACGTCGGACAGCCGTACGACATTGCCGTTGACGGTGCGCACCACCAGCGGGTCGTATTCCGGCGCCTGACGGAGCTGGTCGTTGATGCCGACGGTGACCGCGCGCTTGGGACCGTCGAACGAGCCGAGCGGGCCCTGCGCGTTGGAATTGCGGATGGCGTTGCGCACCTGCTCCAGCGTCACGCCCATGCCGGCGATGCGGTCGGGATCGACGCGCACGCGGATCGCCGGCTGCTCGGAGCCGGCGACGCTGACCTCGGCGACGCCTTCGACCTGGCTCAGGCGCTGCGCGATCACGGTGTCGGCGGCGTCGTAGATGGCGCTGCCCGGCAGGTTCTTCGAGGTGAGCGCCAGGATCAGCACCGGCGCCGCGGCCGGGTTGGCCTTGCGGAAGCTCGGCACCGAGGGCAGGTCGCTCGGCAGATCGCTCAGCGCCGCGTTGATCGCCGCCTGCACGTCGCGCGCCGCCGAGTCGACATTGCGCGACAGGTCGAACTGCACGTTGATGCGGCTGGTGCCTTGCGAACTGGTCGAGGTCAGTTCGGTGACGCCGGAAATCGTGCCGAGCTGCCGCTCGAGCGGCGCGGCGATCGTCGCCGCCATCGTGTTCGGATCGGCGCCAGGATAGGAGGCCGACACGCCGATGGTCGGGAACGACACGCTCGGCAGGCTGGCGACGGGCAGGAAGTCGTAGGCCACCGCGCCGGTCAGAAACAGCCCGATCGCCAGCAGCGTCGTGCCGATCGGCCGGCGGATGAAGGGCCAGGAGAAGTTCATGTGAACCTCTCGTATGGCCCGTTAGCGTTCGGCATGCTCAGACCGTTCCCTCCCCCCATAGGCGAGCGAACGCTCGCCGTTCGGCGAGCTATGTGGGGGAGGGTTAGGGAGGGGGGTAGCTGCTGTGCTGTCACCGCGATCACTCCCACCCCCGACCCCTCCCCCCAAGGGGGAGGGGAGAAGATCATCGTGTGCCGAAGCGGGAGCGCAACCATCTCCCTCACTCCGCCGGCTGCTGCGACGGCGCCGCGCGGCGCGGACGTGCGGGCGACAGATAAGCGCGCAGCTGCTCCATGTAGAGGTAGATGACCGGCGTCGTGTAGAGCGTCAGCAGCTGGCTGAGCAGCAGGCCACCGACGATGGTGATGCCGAGCGGATTGCGCAGCTCCGAGCCGGTGCCGCTCTCCAGCGCCAGCGGCAGCGCGCCGAACAGCGCCGCCAGCGTCGTCATCATGATCGGGCGGAAGCGCAACAGCGCCGCCTGCACGATCGATTGCTCCGGGCTCATGCCCTGTTCGCGCTCCGCCTCGAGCGCGAAGTCGATCATCAGAATGGCGTTCTTCTTGACGATACCCATCAGCAGCACGATGCCGATCAGCGCGATCACCGAGAGATCGTAGCCGGTCAGCATCAGCGCCAAGAGCGCGCCGACGCCGGCCGAAGGCAGCGTCGAGAGAATCGTCAGCGGATGGATGAAGCTCTCATACAGCACGCCGAGCACGATATAGATGGCGATCACCGCGGCGAGGATCAGCCACGGCTCGCCGGCCAGCGACTTGGCGAACTCGGCGGCATCGCCCGAATAGCTGCCCGACACCGAGGCCGGCATGCCGATGTCGCGCTGCGCGGCATCGATCGCCTTCACCGCGTCGCTCAGCGCGTAGCCCGGCGCGAGATCGAAGCTGATCGTCACCGACGGAAACTGCTCCTGATGCGCGATGGCGAGCGGCGCCGCGGTGTATTCGAAGCGCGCGAAGGCGGCGAGCGGCACCTGGTTGGAGCCAGTCACCGTGTTCGGCGTCGCCGACGTGTTGGTGCTGGTGATCCCGCTCGCTGTGTTGCTGGCGGTCGCCGTCGTTCCGGTCGAGGTGGTGGCCCCGGTGACATAGATCTTGCCCAGCGCGCTCGGGTCCTGCTGGTAGCGCGGCTGCGCCTCGAGGATGACGCGATACTGGTTGGCCTGGCCGTAGATGGTCGAGATCTGCCGCTGGCCGAAGGCGTCGTACAAAGTGTCGGTGACGCTCTGCATCGAGACGCCGAGGCGGCCGGCCTTCTCGCGATCGACATTGACCATGATGCGCGGGCCGCCTTCCTGCGCTTCAGAGGCGACTTCGCGCATCACCGGATCGCTGCGCAGCCTGGCCGCGAGCTTGTCGGCCCATTGCGTGACTTCGGCGGCGTCGCTGCCGGTCAGCGTGTATTGATATTGCGCGCGGCTGGCGCGCGTCGAAATCTGGATGTCCTGCGTGGCCTGGAAATACACCGTCATGCCCGGGATGCCGGTGACCTTGCCCTTGAGGCGCTGGATGATGGCCGCGACCAGATCGGTGCGCTCGCTGCGCGGCTTCAGGCTGATTGTCAGCCGCCCGGCATTGGGCGTGGCGTTGACGGTGGAGACGCCGATCACCGAGGCGACGCTGGCGACGTCCGGATCGGCGCGCACGATGCCTTCGATCTGCGCCTGGCGCCGTGCCATCTCCTCGAACGAGACGTCGGTGCCGGCTTCGGTGACGGCGGTGATCTGCCCGGTGTCCTGCAGCGGCAGGAAACCCTTCGGCATCACGATATAGAGCGCCAGCGTCGCCGCCACGGTGAGGAAGGTCACGAACAGAGTGGCGCGGCGGCGCTCCAGCACCCATTCGAGACTCTTGCGATAGCCCTCGATGGTGCGGTCGGTGTAATCCGAAAAGGCGCGCGTCAGCCGGTTGCCGGCGTTCTCCTTCTCGCGGCGCAGCAGCCGCGCGCACATCATCGGCGTCAGCGTCAGCGACACCACGGCCGAGGCGACGACGGCGATGGTCAGCGTCAGCGCGAATTCGCGGAACATGCGGCCGACCAGCCCGGTCATGAACAGCAGCGGGATGAACACCGCGATCAACGACAAGGTCAGCGAGATGACGGTGAAGCCGATCTCCTTGGCGCCCTTGAGCGCGGCCTCGAGCGGGCTCTCCCCGTCCTCGATATGGCGGACGATGTTCTCGATCATGACGATGGCGTCGTCGACGACGAAGCCGGTGCCGATGGTCAGCGCCATCAGCGACAGGTTGTCGAGCGAGAAGCCGGCGAAATACATGACGCCGAAGGTGGCGATCAGCGACAGCGGCAGCGCCACGCCGGCGATGACGGTGGCGCGGACGGTGCGCAGGAAGATCAGCACCACCAGCACGACCAGCGCGATCGACAGCACCAGCGTGAACTGCACGTCGTGGATCGAGGCGCGGATGGTTTCGGTGCGGTCGGTGACGACGGTGAGGCGCGCGCCGGCCGGCAAGATGCGCTGCAACCGCGGCAGCTCGTTCTTGAGGCGCTGCACGGTCTCGATGACGTTGGCGCCGGGCTGGCGCTGCACGTCGATGACGATGGCCGGCTTGCCGTGATAGGTGGCGCCGACCTTGTCGTTCTCGAGGCCATCGACCACGTCGGCGACATCGGACAGCAGCACCGGCGCGCCGTTGCGATAGGCGATCACGGTGTTGCGATAGGCGGCGGCGCTGGCGAGCTGGTCGTTGGCGGCGATGGTATAGGATTGCTGCGCGCCGTCGAGCGCGCCCTTGGCGCCGGCGACATTGGCACCGACGATCGCCGAACGCAGATCCTCGAGCGCGATGCCGTAGGCGGCAAGCCGCGACAGATCGGCCTGGATGCGCACCGCCGGCTTGATGCCGCCCTGCACAGAAACGCGGCCGACGCCTGATACTTCCGACAGCCGCGGCGCCAGGATGGTGTTCGCCATGTCCGACAGTTCGCGCAGTGCGATGTTGTCCGAACGCAGCGCCAGCGTGATGATCGGCGTGTCGGCCGGGTTCACCTTCGAATAGACCGGCGGGTAGGGCAGGTTGGCGGGCAGCGTCGAGCGCGCCGACGAGATCGCCGCCTGCACGTCCTGCGCCGCGCCGTCGATGTCGCGGTCGAGATCGAATTGCAGCGTCACCTGGCTGATGCCGAAAGAGCTCGACGACGTCATCGTCTGCAGCGACGGGATCTGGCCGAATGAGCGCTCCAGCGGCGCGGTGACCAGAGCGGCCACGGCGTCGGGATTGGCGCCGGGGAGCTGCGTCGTCACCTGCACGGTCGGGAAATCGACCTGCGGCAGCGCCGACACCGGCAGCCACCAGTAGCCGAGCGCGCCGGCCAGCATCACCGCGACGCCGAGCAGCGACGTGGCGATGGGGCGGTGAATGAAGGGCGAGGAGACGCTCATATCGTCATGCACTCGAAAGCTGCGGCAGACTCAGCGCTTTCCCTCCCCCCATAGGCGAGCGAACGCTCGCCGTTCGGCGAGCTATGTGGGGGAGGGTTAGGGAGGGGGGTCGTAGCGATGCGACGCGGCCGCTTCTTCAAATAGGACCCCCACCCCCAACCCCTCCCCACAAGGGGGAGGGGAGTAGGCTGAGTTTGCGGAGCAGTGTTTCGCATCATTGACCCCGGTTCGGTCTTTGCTGCCCGTTCGCCCCCGGTGCTCCGTTCTGTCGCTGTCCGCGTTGCCGCGGCGCCGTCGCTTCCGGCGCCGGCGTGCCGTCGCCCGAACTCACCTTCACCTTGCTGCCGTCGGTCAGGCGCGCGAAGCCGGTGGTCACCACCTCTTCCGGCGGCGTCAGTCCGCTCTTCACCACGGTCTGGGTCTCGTCCTGCTTCTGCACGACGATCGGCCGCATGGTGACGGCGCCATCCTTGATCACATAGACGAAGGTGCCGTTCGGCCCGCGCTGCACCGCGCCGGTCGGAATGGTGACGACGTGCTGCAAGGTATCGACCAGCAGCCGGATGTTGATGAACTGGCCCGGCCATAGTTGCAGGGAGGCGTTGGGGAATTCGGCCTTCATCTTCACGGTGCCGGTCGTCGAATCGACCTGGTTGTCGACCACGGTGAGCTTGCCGTGATCGACGATCGCATCGTTGTCGGAGCGTTGCGCATCGACCGCGAGCGGGCCCTTGGCGAAGGCGTCGTTGACGCGCTGCAGATCCTGCTGCGGAATGTTGAACTGCACCGAGATCGGCTTGACCTGGGTAATGACGACGATGCCGGTCGAATCCGAGGCGCGCACGATGTTGCCTTCGTCGACCTGGCGGATGCCGGTGCGGCCGTCGATCGGCGCGCGGATGGTGGCATAGCCGAGCGTCGCCTGCGCGCTCTCGATCGAGGCCTGATCGGACTGCACCTGCGCCGTCAGTTGCGCGACCAGCGAACGCTGCGTGTCGGCCTGCTGCTTGTTGATGGCGTTGGTGGCGGCAAGCTGTTCGTAGCGCGCCAGATCGTTTTTGGCGTTGGTGAGCAACGCATCGTCCTGCGCCTTCTTGGCGATCGCCTGGTCGAGCGCGGCCTGGAACGTCACCGGGTCGATCTGCGCCAGCACATCGCCTTTCTTAACGTCCTGGCCTTCCTTGAAATTGACGCTCAGCAGCTTGCCGTCCACCTGCGGCCGCACCGTCACGGTGTTGAGCGCGCGCGCGGTGCCGACGGCGTCGAGATAGACCGGCACCTCGGAATATTGGGCGGTGGCGGCCAGCACCGGCACCGGGCCGTCGCCGGCGAAGAAGCGGCCGCGCCGCTGCTGCTGCTGGCCCGCGGTGCCGAACACATAATACAGCGCCGCGGCGACGCCGATCAGCACGACCAGATAGATCCCATAGCGCCGCCAGCGCGGCCGCGGCTTTGCCGGCGTTGTCACGACCTCCTTGCGGATATCTTTCTGCGGGACGTTGACGTTCATTGCGGTTGGCTTTGGCTGTCCAGAGCGATCTGGGGTTTCGGCGACCAGCCCCCACCGAGTGCCTGATAAAGACTGACGATGGCCTGCATGCGGGCGAGGCGCGCCTGCACCAGGGAATCCTGCGCCGTGAACAAGGTCTGCTGCGTCTGCAGCACCGTCACGAGATCGACGGTGCCTTCGCGCAGGCGCTGCTCGGCGATGTCGAAGGCGCTCTGCGAGGCCGTCACCACGGCCTGCTGCAAGCGCTCGCGCTGCGTGCTGGTGCGGATGGCGCTGAGTGCGGTTTCGACGTCGGAGAAAGCGGAGATCACCGCCTGCCGGTAGTTCTGCAACAACTCGTCCTGCCGGCCTTTTTGCAGATCGACATTGCCGGTGAGACGGCCGCCTTCGAAGATCGGCTGCGTCAGGCCGCCGGCGGCGCTGAAGAACACGGACTCCGGCCGCGTCAGTAGCTTGAACACCGAACTTTGATAACCGCCTTCGCCGGTCAGCGCGATGCTCGGCAGAAGTTGCGCGCGCGCGTTGTAGACATTGGCGTTGGCGGCGGCGAGCTGCGCCTCGGCCTCGCGGATGTCGGGGCGCTGCGCCAGCAGTTCGGACGGCAGGCCGGGCGTCACGCGCGGCACGGCGATGGCGCGGAGCGAGCCGCCGCGGACATGGACGCGCTCGGGCGAGCGTCCCATCAGTACGGCCAGCGCGTTGCGGAATTGCGCCACGGTTTGCTCGAGCACCGGAATGGCGGCGCGCTGCGTCGCCACCAGGCTCTCCTGCTGCGACACTTCGAGCGCCGAGGCGGTGCCGGCATTGACGCGCTGGCGGATCAGGCCGAGCACGCGCTCGGCGGCAGTGAGGTTGTTGCGCGCGACGCGCAGGCGGTCTTGCGCCGCCAGCACCTGAAAGTACGAATTCGCCGCGGTGGCAATGGTGGCGAGCGTCACCACTTCACGGTCGAAACGGCTGGCGACGGCCGATTGCTCGAGCGAGCGCAAGGCCGCGCGGTTCTTGCCCCAGAAATCGATCTCGTAGCTGGCCGACAGCGACGCGGTCAGCGTGTTGCCGACGCGGAATCCGCTGTTGTCGACGAAGGCCCGGCCATTGCCGAGGCCGGTAGTCTTCGAGGACTGGCTGCGCACGGCGTCCCCGTTGAAGTCGATGGCCGGCAGCAGCGCCGAACCGGCGATGCGCGAATTGGCGTCGGCCTGGACGATGCGCGCGACCGCGGCGGCGATATCGAGATTGTTCTCGCGGGCCTGTTCGACAATGTCGGTGAGCTCGCGCGAGCGGAAGCCGCGCCACCAGTCGAGCGTCGGCAGGGCGGCTTCGGCGATCTTCGGGTTGGCCGACGAGCCGCTATAGCGTGCGGGAATGTCGAGGCCGGGCTCCGGCTGCTGATCGGTCAGCAGGCAGCCGCCCAACGTCAACGTCAGTCCGGTTCCCAGAAGCATCATCGACAATCGGCGTCGTGCCGCCTTGTTCCCGACCGGCCCCCGCTCCGTATTCTCCGAACGCATAGACTGAACTCTCAAAGCAACAAACAAAGACGAGGGCGGCAATATAAACTTGTTTTAGCGCTTGGCCGAGCGGTTGCGGCGCCAGTCCGCCAGAGCGGTGCGTCCGTTCTGCGACATCTGTTCGGTGGCGCTGGCGAAAGCATTCTGCACGGCGATGTCGAAAGCCTGACGCGCCGCGCGGGTGTCGTTCATCGCCGCGCGCATCGCGGCGGGGTCGAACGGCTCCTTGCGCAGGTTGTCGCGAATGCTCTCCTGCGCCGCGCGATAGGCGGTCTGCGTCTTCTCGATGGCCGGGCGGTTGGCCTCCATCTGCTTCAGCAAAATGTCGCGGTCGGCTTGGGGCAGGCCTTCGGCCAGCCGCTCGGTGCGCACGAAGACGTCGCGGTCCCAGGTTCGCGGCGGCGGCGCCGGACGCACCGCCATGGCGATGGCGATGCCGATGAAGAACAGGTTGAGCGCCAGCGAGCCGAGCAGCAGCCAGCGCGTGGCCGGCCGCGTCGTCGCCGCCGTGAAGTGCGTCGCGGTCATGGACGTGCTCCGGACAGCGGTTCGGGATCGAACACGAAGAAGCCGGCGTCGGCGTTGCTGACGACGGTGGTCTGGTCGAGCTGGTCGATGGTGCGGTCGAGACCGGCGATGCCGATGTAGAAGCCGAGCAGGCCGCTGCAGGCGAGCGCCGCCATGCGCGACCACGACGGCGCGAACTGCCAGTCGAGCAGCACCGCGGGCAGCTTCCAGAATGGCACCTTCTGGCGCGGCAAAGGCGGCCGCAGCCGGTTCATCACGCGCGCTACCGCGGCGGTGTCCGTCTCGCGCGGTGCCGTTACGCGCTTGAGCGCGGCGTCGAGAAAATCAGGATCAAGTTTCTTGGTCATGTCACGCGACCCCTCATCAATCTTCGTCATCGGCGTTGTCGCCGAGCCCGCGCCGCAGGTTCTGCTTGGCGCGCACCAATAAAGTCTCGACCGCTGAAACGGTCGTCCCCATCACCTCGGCGACCTCGGCGTTGCTCATGCCGTCACCGTAAGTGAGCACAACGGCCGTCCGCTGCCGGTCCGGCAGTTTGCCGATCGCCTGCTGGACCAGGCGGTCGCGTTCGTTCTGTTCCGCGGTCTCGCCGGCGTCCGGCGAAGGGTCGGCGATTTCGCCGGCCTGGTCGAGATCGACCCAGGGCGCCTTGCGCTTGCGGTCGAGGCACAGGTTGACCACGATCCGCGTGAGCCAGGTGCGGAACGCCGCCAGAGGCTGCCAGCGCGGGGCGTGGGTCCAGACCCGGAGCATGGCCTCCTGGACCACGTCCTCGGCGTCCGCGGCGTTGCCGAGGATGCGCCGGGCGAGCCCCAGCATCGCCCCGACATGACGGAGGGACAGGCTTCGGTACGCGGCCTCGTCCCCCTGCGCCACCCGCGCCATGAGGGCCAGATCGCTGGCGTCGTCGTTATCGTCCATGTCGCGCCGGCGGCCGCCATCGGAAACACCACGTCATCATTGTCGGTCTATCCGATAAACGCATGACTGCGCCAAAACCTGTGGTGTCCCTGGGCCGCGGATACGGCATTCCACCCATCGCCCCGGAGACTAAGCTATTGAATTAATGCTGGTTTGCAAGATTACCCCGGTACGGCGATCCTGACCAAGCGGAAATTGCCGCCGTTTTTACGCCGCCCTCAGCCGGTGCGGCCGACATCCGCCAGCGCGAAGCCGGCGACGCGCTTGTAGCTGTCCGACAGCGCCTTGAGTTCGTCCTGGCTGATGTAGTCCTCGAGATTGTCGAACGGCCGGTCGCCGACCAGTTCCTCGACCTTGATGTTGATGAAATCCGGTGGCTGCGCGCGGTTGGTGCGCACCACTTGCGCGGCCGGTTCGGCGCGTGCCGTCTCATAGGCCTTGAGTGCGTCGCGCGGATCGGCGGCCTGGGCGCCGGACTGGGCGGTGGCCTTGGCGAGGCAATCGGCCAGCGTCCGGGCGTCGATGGCGGCCTGTGCGCCGCCATTGGAGCCGCGCGGATACATCGGATGCGCGGCATCGCCTCCCAGCGTGACGCGGCCGAAGGTCCACCGCGAGATCGGATCCTTGTCGACCATCGGATATTCAAGGATCTGGTCGGCGTCGCGGATCATCTGCGCGACGTCGAGCCAGTCGAAGCGCCAGCTTTCGTAGATCGGGAAGAAGTCGGCGAGATTGCCGGGCTTGTTCCAGTCGTTCTGCGCCCGCGCGTCGTCGCGCTTGATCTCGGCCATCCAGTTGATGAGCTGGTTGCCTTGCCCGTCGACGTTATCGACGATCGGATAAATCACCATCTTGCCGGTGTTGATCGAGCCGACGCGCATGTAAGTGCGGCCGTCGAGAATCGGCTTGCGCCGCGTCACGCCGCGCCAGGTGTTGATGCCGGTGAAGACGACCTTGTCGTCGGGATAGAACTGCTTGCGGATCGCCGAATTGATGCCGTCGCAGGCGACGACGATGTCTGCGCGGACCGCCTCGCGATCCTTGAAGCGGACGGTGACGCCGGCCTCGTCCTGCTCGACGCCGGTACATTCGTGGCCGGTCACGACGGCGTCCTCGCCGAGCTCGCGGCACACCGCGTTGTACAAAATGAGGTGCAGCTTGCCGCGGTGGATGCCGACTTCCGGATAGGCGTAGCCGGCGAATTTCCCGCGCTCCTCGCGGTAAATGAGCTGGCCGAAGCGGTTGTAGAAGCGGCTCTCGCGGTTCTCGATGCCGGCGGCCAGCAGTTCCTCGCCCAGCCCGAGAGCGGAGAATTCGCGCATGGCGTGGGGCAGCAGGGTGATGCCGACGCCGAGCGGCTTGATCGTGGGAACGCGCTCATAGACCCGGGCGGCGATGCCGCGCTTTTTCAGGTGCAGGGCGAGCGAGAGCCCGCAGACGCCGCCGCCGATGATCGCTATCGTCATGGTTGTTTCTTCTCCCGCGCCGATCCTGCCCGCCAGGTGGAACGGCCGTCTGCTTGACCGGCACAGGAAGCAATTGAGCCCGGCGTGTCAATTCGCCTGTTCCGCGAAGCAAATGCTCCGCTGGCCGGCCCGGGGCGGCCAGCGACCGTGGCAATAACGCAACCGTTATGGCGCACGGGCAATATTGGCGATTCTGGTCTTGAATGTGCCTTGATCCGGGGGCAATCAGAGGCCGGATCGGCGGCCGGCGGGGCGGCCGACCCCTCTCAAAGGTGTTAGATGGCTCGTCCTCTCGGCTCTCTTATTTTGTCTTTGCCGGTGGCCCTCGTTCTCGCGGTGCCGGCTGCCCAGGCTCAATCTTCGGCCGCGACCCGGAACAACTCGTTCGATCTGTTCGGCCTGTTCCAGAGCGGCGACGACAGCCGCGACGACGTCCGTCAGGTCCAGGCGCAGGTTCAGCCGTCGATGGGCGGCTCCAGCCAGATTCAGTCCGAAGGCCTGCCCCCGCCGGGTCTGGCCCCTGCCGACATGCCGGCCTCGAATGGCCTGCCGCCCGCCAGCGGCCCGGGCCCGGCGCCGATCGGTAACCAGTTCGGCCACCAGTTCGGCAACCAGCCCGCCGTTCAGAACGACCCGAATGCCATCGCCGTGGCCCGCCCGCCGGCCGCCCTCGGCGGCCGCTCCGCCGCGCCGGCCGCGGTGCCGAACGAAAGCGTCATGGCGCTGCCGCCCGAGGATCAGCCGGAGCAAGGTCAGCCCAAGGAACTGGCGCCGAACCTGAAGCGCCAGCTCGTCGATTACACGACCAAGGAGCCGGCCGGCACCATCATCGTCGATACGGCGAACACCTATCTCTATCTCGTGCTCGGCGGCGGCAAGGCGCTGCGTTACGGCGTACGCGTCGGCCGCGAAGGCTTCACCTGGACCGGCACCGAGCGCATCACCAAGATGGCGGAATGGCCGGACTGGCATCCGCCGGCGGAGATGATCGAGCGCCAGCCCTACCTGCCGCGCTTCATGGCCGGCGGCGATGGCAACCCGCTCGGCGCCCGCGCGATGTATCTCGGCAAGACCTTGTACCGCATCCACGGCACCAACCAGCCTTCGACGATCGGCCACTACGTGTCGTCCGGCTGCGTCGGCATGCTCAACGAGGACGTGGAGGATCTGTTCAGCCGCGTCCAGGTCGGCACCCGCGTCGTGGTGCTGCCCGGCAAGGCGCCGGCCGCCGACACGGTGGCGCAGGGTCCGCAGCCGCCCGCCAATCCCATGGCGCCGCCGGCTCCGGCCAACCCCATGGCGCCGCCGAAGCCGGTCGCGCGCTGAACGGTTTCGCCGAACGACAATAAAAAAGCCGGGCCTCGCGCCCGGCTTTTTTCATGACGGCAGTTGCCAGATCAGGCGGCGACGCGCTTGAGGAAATCCGCGACCTCGTCGCGCAGTTCGGTCGCCGCCGCTTCCACGTCCTGCGCGGCGGCGAGCACGCTGTCGGCGGCGGCGGAGGTTTCCTGCGCGGCGCCGGCCACTTCGTTGAGCGTCGTGCCGATCGAGCGCGCGCCGGTCGCGGCGCTGGCGACGTTCTGCGAGATCTCGGAGGTCGCCGCGCTCTGCTCCTCGACCGCGGCGGCGACGACGGTGGCGTTGCCGTCGATCTCCTGCATGCGGCTGGCGATGCGGCCGATCGCGGCCGCCGCGCCGCCGATCGCCTTCTGCACCGCATCGATCAAGGTCGAGATATCGCCGGTCGCCTGCGCGGTCTGCACCGCCAGCGATTTCACCTCCGAGGCGACAACGGCGAAGCCCTTGCCGGCTTCGCCGGCGCGCGCCGCCTCGATGGTGGCGTTGAGCGCCAGCAGGTTGGTCTGCTCGGCGATGGTGCGGATGAGTTTGACGACGTCGCCGATCTTCTGCGCCGCTTCGGCCAGCGACACCACCTGCGCGTTGGTGCCGCGCGTTTCATCGACGGCGCCGCGCACGATGGTGGTGGTGACCGACAATTGCCGCGCGATCTCGACGATCGAGGAAGCCAGTTCATCCGAGGCGATGGCGGCGGTTTCGACGCTGGTCGCCGCCTCGTGCGAGGTCGTGACCGCGCTGCCGGCGCCGCTCAAGGTGCGGCCGGAATTGGCGGACAAGGTCGTGGCCGTCGCGCGCATCGCCCGCGCGCTCTCGGTCACGGCGTGCAATTGCTCGTCGATATGCACGCGGAACGCCGCGATCGCCGCATCGATGGCTTCGCGGCGCTTCGATTGAACCTGCAACGCCTCGCGTTCGCGCTCGGCCTCGCGCCGCGCGGTGATGTCTTCGTGGCTGCCGACCCAGCCGCCGCCGGGCAGACCCCGATTGCTGATCTGCAGCAGCCTTCCGTCGGGCGCCCGCACTTCGGCGGACATCGGCTTCATCTGCCGCATGTCCTCGATCAACTGCCGGCGGAACTCGGTCGGGTCGTGCATGAACGAGCCATTGCCGGCGCGAAAGGCGAGGATGTCGCTCAGCGTGGCGCCGGGCCGCGCCAGATGTTCCGGCAGGCGATAGAGGTCGGCATAACGCTGGTTGCAGTAGGCGAGGCGCTCGTTGCCATCGAACACGCACAGCCCGAGCGAGATGCCGCGCAGCGCCCGCGACATCTGCGCGCTCTGCCGGCGCATGCGCCGCGCCAGGTCGAGCAGGGCGATGGTCATGGCGAGCGCCGCGGTGACGGCGGCGTTGACCGCCGGCGATCCGACCGGCAGCACCGTCGCAAAACAGGTGTAGCTGACCGCGAACGCCGCGCCGCCAGCTGCCGCCACCAGAATGGCGTGCTGCGATGGCGCTTGGGCGGACGCGGTCTCGGCCATCATGGCTCCCGAATTCGTCTGCCAACTTAGGAGGCAATCGGTTTTTATGCCGTTAATGCGCGCGGTTAGATCGTTAAGCGACGGTTAACGGTTCCATGCCGCCGTGTGGGCTTTTCGCCGCGCGGATGTGGCCGCAACGCTTTACTCACCACCGTTCGGCCATGGTCGGCGGCCAGTTTCCTCGCCACCTCGATTCGAAAGATGAGTCCATCATGATTTCAGCTCGCCTGAGCGCCGCGTTCCTCGTTCTGCTGGCGCTCGCCGGATGCACCGCCGACACTTACGTGCCGAAGGGCGAGCCGAGCATGTATCGCAGCCTGGCGCAGCCCGGCGCCCAACTCGACGAGGCGGCCGCGGCCTCGATGATCTCCGGCTATCGCGCCAATAACGGCCTGCCGGCGGTGACGCTCGATCCCGAGCTCACGCGCATGGCGCAAGGCCAGGCGGCGGTGATGGCGCAGCGCGACAAGCTCGACCACGCCGCCGGCAAGCCGTTCAACGTCCGCCTCAAGGCCGCGGGCTACGACGCCAAGGTCGCGGCGGAAAACATCGGCGCCGGCTACCACACCTTGGCGGAAGCCTTCTCCGGCTGGCGCGATTCGCCGCCGCATCGCGCCAACATGCTGCTCAAGGGCGCGACGCGCCTGGGCATCGCCGCGGTCTATACGCCGAAGTCGAAGTACAAGGTCTATTGGGCGATGATCATCGCCCAGCCGGACGACAAGTAGCGACAACCGAAGCTGAAGCGAGCGCTCACGCCGCGGTCGGCGGCCACGGCTGGTCGGGCCGGTAAAACACCGCCAGCCGCAGGCTTTCGGCGATGCGCGCCGCCTTGGCGTTGAACACGGCGGCCAGCGCGGGCTCGAACAAATCGCGTGCCGTCTCGCCGAACAGCGCCAGCCAGCGCTCGAACAGGTCGTAGCTGATGCCTTCGACCTGGCGATGCTTCATCACCGGGTTGCCCTTGTAGCGGCCGCTGGTCAGCATCACCGACGACCAGAAATCGCGCATGGTCGCGAGGTGAGGACCCCAGTCGTTGATGGCGTTGGCGAAGACCGGGCCGAGCGCGGCG
>JAHCKG010000030.1 GCA_026125895.1 Pseudolabrys sp.
GATCTCTATCGTTAGAGCGCGTTTGTTTTTAACGGAATCAGCATTTGTCATGCGCGGACTTGATCCGCGCATCCATCTTCTTGAATAGAACGATGGATTGCCGGGTCAAGCCCGGCAATGACACTACGAGCGATTCTGCCAAAGCCTAAATCGCTCTAGAATTTAACTCAGATCCGCGCCGAGCGAGCGCATCAGCCCGGTGAAATCCGGGAAGCTGGTCGCGATGAAAGCGGTGTCGTCGGCCTGCACGGCCTGCTCGCTCGCCAGCCCCATCACCAGCGCCGACATCGCGAGGCGGTGGTCCATGTGGGTCGCGACGGTGCCGCCGCCCTGCGCGCGACCTTTGCCATTGACGATGAGATCGTCGCCCTGAATCTCGACGTCGACGCCGTTGACGCGCAGCATCTCGGCGGTGGCGGCGAGACGGTCGGACTCTTTGACGCGCAGCTCGCTCAGGCCCCGCATCACCGTACGCCCTTCGGCGAAGGCGGCGGCGACGGCGAGGATCGGATATTCGTCGATCATCGACGGCGCGCGGTCGGCCGGAACCTCGACGCCCTTCAGCGCCGACGCGCGCACGCGCAAATCCGCGATCTCCTCGCCGCCGTCGCTGCGCGTTTCCAGCGTCTCGATCTGCGCGCCCATCTCGCGCAGCGTGTTGTAGAGCCCAGTGCGCAACGGATTGGTCATCACGGCCTCCAGCACGAGCTCGGAGCCCGGCACCAGCAGCGCCGCGACCAGCGGGAACGCCGCCGAGGACGGATCGGCCGGCACCACGACCGGCGCGGCTTCCAGCTCCGGCTGGCCCTGCAGCACGATGCGGCGGCCGCGATCATGCGCGCCGACCGGCTTGACGCGGATCGTGGCGCCGAAATGCCTGAGCATCTTTTCGGTGTGGTCGCGCGTCGCCTCGGCTTCGAGCACCGTCGTCTCGCCCGGCGCGGCGAGGCCGGCGAGCAGCACGGCGGATTTGAGCTGCGCCGACGGCACCGGCGGCTCGTAGTCGATCGGCATCGGGTCGCGCGCGCCGGCCAGCGTCAGCGGCAGGCGGCCCTCGTCGGCAATCGCGACGACCTTGGCGCCCATGCGCGCGAGCGGGTCGAGCACGCGGCGCATCGGCCGCTTGCGCAGCGAGGCATCGCCGTCGACGGTCACGGTGACCGGGTTGCCCGCCACCGCGCCGAGGATCAGCCGGCAGCCGGTGCCGGAATTGCCGAGGTCGAGCGTCGCCTTCGGGCTGACGAAGCCGCCGACGCCGACGCCCCGGACCTTCCAGACGCCCTCGGCGGTCCGCTCCACCTCCGCCCCGAGCGCCCGCATGGCGTCCGCGGTGCGGTGAACGTCCTCGCCCTCGAGCAGCCCGGTAATGGCCGTCTCGCCGACCGTGAGCGCGCCGAGGATCAGGGCGCGGTGCGAAATCGACTTGTCGCCCGGCACGCGCAGGCGGCCCTGCAGGGGGCCGGCGCGGCGCGCCGTCAAGGGCGAAGGATCGGGCATGGGGTTAACACTGTCCAAAGGCGGGTTCCCGAGGCGATTTTGCGCCCTCCTACCATGCGGTCCTATCCGGCGTCATCTGCACGGCGTCATTCCGGCCCGCCGGGCCGCGAAATTGCCCTGCCGCCGCTATTGACAGGGCCGCTCCAACTAGCCAAGTGAAGCACCGATTTTTCAAAAGCGTCCGAGGAATCCGGTCAGTGGCGAAACCCGACTTTGGTACCAAGCGTCTTTGTGCCGGCTGCGGCGCGAAGTTTTACGACCTCAACAAGAACCCGATCGTCTGTCCGAAGTGCGAGACGGTGTTCGTTGTTCCGGTCGCGCGTCCGCGGGCCGAGGCGGCGCGCGCCGCCGCCGCTGCGGCCGCCGTGCCCGAGCCGGTCGAGAAGGAGACGCCCGAGGTCGAACTCGTTTCGCTCGAGGACGCCGACGCGGAGGCCGAGGGCAAGAAGCCGGCCGCCGCCAAGGGCGACGGGTCCGAGGCCGACGATGACGTCGAGGTCGAAGACGACGACGACGGCATGGACGACTCGACCTTTATCGAGGAAGAAGAAGATGGCGACACCGATGTGACCGACATCATCGGCGACGGCATCGAAAAGGAAGAAGAAAGCTGATAGGTTCCGGCACAAGCCGGCTCGGAATTGGGGCCATAGCTCAGCTGGGAGAGCGCCTGCATGGCATGCAGGAGGTCGGCGGTTCGATCCCGCCTGGCTCCACCAAAATCCGTATAAAAAAACCGCCCTGCCCGGGCGGTTTTTTGTTTTTAGCGGCTGCGCCGGCGGCGACGATTCCATCAAAGCCGGAAAGGCTCTAGTGCGAGACCGGCTTCTTCACCTGCGCCATCGCCTTGCCCCAGGCCGGCATGTCGGCGCCGTTGCCCCAGGCGTAAGGCCGGTAGAACGAGTGCAGCCCGAACCGCGCCAGCTTGCGCATCTCGCGCGCCCAGATCGGCCGCACATAAGCGGCGTGATAGTGCGTCGATTTGCCGACCTCCGGCAGATAGATCTGGCCGTCGAGCGTCTGCCGCGCGATGCGGTTGGCCACCGCCCAGGAATGACGATCGTGGATCGCCTTGCTCTTGCCGTCGCAGGCGAAGGTGAACTGGCAGGCGAGCCGGCGGTGCGAGTTCTGATAGACCACGCCGCAGACATCGTTCGGATAGAAGTCCGAGAACACGCGGTTCATCACCACCTGCGCCACCGCCATCTGGCCGCGGATCGGCTCGCTGCGCGATTCGAAATAGACCGCGTTGGCGAGACAGCGCTGCGCCTTGGCGTAGGCCTTGTCGTCGAGCTTGAGACGATAGGCCGGCGACGGCGGAGGGATCGGCGGCGACGGCGACGGCAACGGCACCTTGCCGAGCGGAATATAAGGCGACGGCAGCGCCGCATTGGTCAGCGGCATGCCCGCGCCGGGCTCGATCGAGGCGAGCTGGAAATTCGGCGCGGCGACGGTGTCGACCGCCCTGGCGTTGGCGGACGCCGCTTCCGGCGACAGCGAGGCAAGCTGCGGCGCCGGCGGTTGCGACGACGGCGTCAGCGCGACCGGCGTCACCGGCGGTGCGACGGGCGCGCTCGACAACGCGGGCGCCGATGTCGGCGCGAGCGACGCGACGGTCACGGTGTTGGGTTTCGCCGACGCGCTCGTTGCCGGCGCGGGATCGGTCTTGCTCTCAGTCTGGGCCAGCGCGCGGTCCGGCACCGTGACGGTTCGCTCCGCCGTCATCAAATCCTGCTTGAAGCCCGGCAGCGACGGCCCGAGCGCGACCTCCATCGCATCACGGCCGCGTTCGGCGGCGATGCGATCGAGCGGATTGGACGAAGAGCGCGCCACCACCGGCACGGTCTGCACCCGCGCCGTGACGGCATCGCCGTCGCCGATGATCGTGAGATCGCCGCTGCGGATCTGCGCGCCGAGCGAGGCGACCTGAGCTTTGGTGTTGCGCCAGAAACCGCCGGCGGTGCTGACCGAGTGCACGCCGACAATGTCGAGCGCACCCAGCGCAAGCGCCGCGCCGGCAAAAGCAAAACAGCCCCGCTTCGCCCAGCGGAACAGAACTTCGTCAAATGTATAATCGAGATTGAACCGCTCGATATCGCGCGCCGCCACTCGACACTCTCCCGTGCGTTTCAGCCGATATGCTTCGGCTTGACGCGCGGGATACTAGCTGCGGCAACAGCGGAATGGCCGTTCGTTAAGATGTTTTTGACCAAACAAAGCAAACACAGATGCTTAATTTAACGATGGTCTTGGCGCGCCGTTTACGGCGACGCGCGCGTTAATCATCGCCTCCGCGATCGCCGCATCGGGATCACGACATGCGCAGGCGCGCGACGGCATCCTTGTTCCAGACAAGGCCGTTGCCCGGCCGGTCCGGCACCACCGCGTGGCCATCGACGATCGCGAGCGGCTCTTCGACCAGAACATTCGCCCAGTCGACATATTCGAGGTAGTGGCAGGTCGGCGTCGCGGCGAGCAGATGCGCGCTGACCTCCGGAAACAGATGCGACGACATCTCGATACGGTTAACCGCGGCGAGCGCGGCGGCGCGCTGCCAGCCGGTGACGCCGCCGATGCGTTCGAGGTCCGGCATCACATAGTCGGCCGCGCCCTGGTCGATGGCGAATTTCATGTTGGCGGGCAGCGAGAAATTCTCGCCGATCTGCACCGGCACTTTCAGTTCGCGGGCAAGCTGCGCTTCGCCGGCATAATCGTCGTGACGGATTGGCTCCTCGAGCCAGGCGATGCCTTCATCGTCGAGCGCGCGGCCGCGCTTGAGCGCCTCGTCGAGCGAGAGCGCCTGGTTGTAATCGACCATCAGCGCGACATCGTCGCCGATGCGCTTCTTCACCGCGCGCACCGCGGCGACATCGCCTTGCAGCGTCGGATAACCGAGCCGCAATTTGACGGCGCGGAATCCGCCCATCGCCAGCAGCGTTTCCGCTTCAGCCGCCAGTTCGCCGAGGTCGTCTTTGATGCCGAGGCCGCAGCTGTTGTAGGCGAGGATCGGTTCGATCTTAGCGCCCAGCAGCGTCGCCAGCGGCTTCCCGGCGGCGATGGCGACCGCGTCCCACAGCGCCGTGTCGAAGCCGGCGATCGCCATGCGCACGATGCCCTGGACGCCGATCAGCGTGAACCGCTTGTTGAGCCGCGCGAACAGCGCGACCGGATCGGCGCGCTCGCCTTTGGTCAGCGCCTCGATCTCGCCGAGGATGCTCATGATCGCCGGCGGTACGGCCCGCAGATAGCCAAACAGGTAGCCCCGGCCGGTGACGCCCTCCTCGGTCTCGACATCGACCAGCAGCAGTTGCACCTGGCGCATGGCCTGCTGGCTGGTGCCGAGGACGAAATTGAGCGGCACCTCGACCGGCGTCGCCTTGACGGCGCGGACGGTCAGCGCCGGCATTTCGGGTCGATTTGCCATCCATTTCCTCCATTGCCGGTCCAATTCGCCGCGAAATCGCGGCTCGGCGCCGAAATCCTGTTGTTCTTGAACCTTTAACCGGCCCTGCCCATATTAACGACAGCCGGGCGGCAGTCGCCATCCGGCGTGGAAGCCGGATCCGGGGTGTTCCCAGGTCCGGGAAGGGGCGCCCGTAAGGGGCCTCGACAAAGTCGCTTCACAGCGAGGACTTTGGGACGATGTCACGAGTGCCGTCACTATCCAGCCCGTTCCTGCTTGGGTTCGACGAGATCGAGCGTGTGCTCGACCGTGTCGCCAAGGGGTCCGATGGCTACCCGCCCTACAACATCGAGCGGCTGCCGCGCGAGGATGACAAGCCCGAGCGCTTGCGCATCACGCTGGCGGTTGCCGGGTTCACGCGCGATCAACTCGACGTCTCCGTCGAGGAGAGCCAGCTCGTGATCCGCGGGCGGCAGCAGGACGACAAGACCCGGCATTATCTCCACCGCGGCATCGCCGCGCGCCAGTTCCAGCGCACTTTCGTGCTGGCCGACGGCATGGAGGTGATGGGGGCCGATCTGAAGCACGGTTTGCTGTCGATCGACCTGAGCCGGCCGCAGCCCGAGCGGGTGATCCGCTCGATTGCGATCAACGACCTGGAATGATGACGGAACTTTGAAGCAACGAAAAAGGACTCGACCGCGTTAAGCGTAGTGGGAAAGGATCGAGGGCCATGACTGAGAACAAGCAGACTGGCATGAACGACACGGCAAATCCGATGATCACGCAGGACGCGCTTGCGCATCTGGGCGATGGGCGGCTGGCTTACGTCAAGCCGGTGCGTTCGGAGGACGTCGCGAGCATGTTTCCGCAGGCGCCGCAGATCGCGCCGGGGCTGACGCTGTTTGCGCTGCACGCCGCCGACGGGACGCCGATTATGCTCACCGACACCCGGGAGTCGGCGATCGCCAGCGCCTGGAGCAACGAACTCGAAGCCGTCAGCCTGCACTGAATTGCTTCCCCTCTCCCCGCAAAGCGGGGAGAGGACCAGGCGCCGCGTTCGCTAGCTCACACTGTCATGCCCGCGAAAGCGGGCATCCAGTACACTCGAAGCTGAAAGCAATCCTCCGACGTCGCGGCTACTGGATCATCCGCTTTCGCGGATGATGACGTCGAATTGCGCGTATGCGCTTGTGCCTACGCCGCGCTGCTCTGCGGCATGGCCAGCACGGCGTAGAGCGCGTCGGTGTCGCTCGATTCGCGCAGCTTCTTGGCGACTTCGGGGTCGCGCAACAAACGCGCGACGCGCGCCAGCGCCTTGAGATGGTCGGCGCCCGCCGCTTCCGGCGCCAGCAGCAGGAAGATCAGATCGACCGGCTGCGAATCCAGCGCTTCGAAGTCGATCGGCCGCTCGAGCCGCGCGAACAATCCGAACAGACGGCCGAGCTTCGGCAGCTTGCCGTGCGGAATGGCGATGCCGTTGCCGACGGCGGTCGAGCCGAGCTTTTCACGCTGCAGCAGGATTTCGAGAATCGCGCGCTCGCTTTGCCCGGTCAGTTCGGCGGCACGCGCGGCGAGTTCCTGCAGCGCTTGCTTCTTGCCGTTGACCTTCAGCGCCGGAATGATCGCGGCCGGCGCAATGAGATCGGTAAGCGTCATGGGCATGTCCGGATAACGGAAATGGCGGCGGGCGGTTGTTTGAGGGGTGAAGGCCGCGGACCATAGGGACGGTCCAGGGCGCCGTCAATGGGTCGTAAGGGCCCGGAATTGCTGCATTTTATTGCAGCAGCCGCCATTTCAGCCACCGCGGCGGGCCTGATTGTCCTTTCGCCGGCGCTTGTAGCGCCGCAGCCGCTTTTCAATATTGCTGGCCGCTTCGTCGGCGCTCTCATAGGCGTCGACCGCGGACCCTTGCGCTTCGAGCAAGGTGCCCGAATCGAGATGCAGCACGCATTCGGTGCGAAATCCAAAGCCGTCCCGGCCGATGGTCGCGTGACCCGAATAACCGCCACGAAAATATTTGGACGTCGCCTCTTCGACTCTGTCCGTGATGCGTTGTTGCAGCGAAGCGCCGATGCTGATGTTTTTCCCCGAGACACGTAAAGGCATTTGGCAGCCTCCTTGTCAGTCTGTCGGCCGGCGCGCCTGAGCGCCGTTTATCCCCAGCAGCTAATCATATCATGTGGAAATCGTTCCAGAGGTCAATGCCTCATCCGGCTATCGGCATGTGTAACCCGGCTTAACCATTGAACGCCCGCGCGGCCGAGCCGCCACAATCATGCGCTTGCCGCCTGTTTTTCGCGCCGCCGTTGCACCGACGAAGGAATCCGCATCGCTTCGCGGTACTTAGCGACCGTACGCCGCGCAATGTCGATTCCCGCACCGCGCAATTTGTCGACGATCGTGTCGTCGGACAAAACGTCGCTGGGACATTCCGCGTCAATGAGCGAACGGATGCGATGCCGCACCGCTTCGGCCGAATGCGCTTCGCCGCCATCCGCCGAGGCGATCGACGACGTGAAGAAGTATTTCAATTCGAAAATGCCGCGCGATGTCGCCATGTATTTGTTGGCGGTGACGCGCGACACCGTCGATTCGTGCATGCCGATCGCATCGGCGACCGTCTTCAAATTGAGCGGCCGCAGATGCTGAACGCCCTTGACGAAAAAACCGTCCTGCTGACGCACGATCTCGCTCGACACCTTGAGAATCGTCTTGGCGCGCTGATCGAGCGCGCGCACCAGCCATGTCGCGGTTTGCAGACAGTCCGCCAGATAGGTCTTGTCCTTGTCGCTGCGCGCGGTCTTCGACACCTGCGTGTGATACTTCTGGCTGATCAGCACTTTCGGCAGCGTGTCGGAATTCAGTTCGACCTGCCAGGTGCCGTCCGGCGCCGCGCGCACGAACACGTCCGGCACGATCGGCTGCACCATCGTCGAGCCGAAAGCGAGGCCGGGCTTCGGATTGAGGTTGCGGATCTCCGCGATCATGTCGACGAGATCCTCGTCATCGACGCCGCAGATGCGGCGCAGCGCGGCAAGATCGCGCTTGGCCAGCAGCGGCAGATTTTCGACCAAGGCCTGCATCGCCGGATCGAAGCGATTGCGTTCCTTGAGCTGCAGCGCCAGGCATTCGGTGAGGTTGCGCGCGAACACGCCGGGCGGATCGAGCGTCTGCAAGATCGCAAGGACGGCTTCGACGTCCGCCAATGTGCAACCGAGCTTGTCGGCGACCGATTCGAGATCGCCGGTCAGGTAGCCGGTCTCGTCCACCATATCGATGAGGTACTGCGCGATCATGCGCCGCGCTGCATCGCCGATCGCCAGCGCCATCTGCTCGGCGAGATGCTCGCCCAGGGTCGTCTCCGCCGAGACGAAGGCTTCGAGATTGTAGTCGCCGTCGGCGCCGCCGCCGCCCGATCCCGACCATTCCGAATAGGCCGGCGGCAGGGCTTCGGCAGGCGCGGCTTTCTCGCCGCCGTCGTCGGGAAATACGTTCTCGAGTTCGGTGCCGAGGCCCTGCTCGATCGACGAGCGGCTGGTCTCCAAGTCGGCGTTGATCCAGTCCTGAGCAGTGTCCGGCGCGCCGTCAAAGCTCGCCTCGCCGACAGCCTCGGGCTCGGCGCCGGGCAGCGGCGCGTCATCGTCGCCGCCGCGCTCGAGCAACGGGTTCTTCTCGAGCTCCGTCTCGACATAGGCCGCGAGGTCAAGGCTGGAGAGCTGCAGCAGCTTGATGGCTTGCATCAGCTGCGGCGTCATCACCAGCGCTTGCGTCTGGCGGAACTCGAGACGTTGAGACAGCGCCATCGATGGGGTTTCCCGGCGGAAACTGGTCCGATTCTTGCTTCTCAGCGTATATGAGTTTGCTGCCTGGGGGAAGCCGGGATTCCGCGCTGCGGTATGCACAAAATTTAGGCTGCCGGACTCTAAACCGGCCCGGAGCGGCGCTCACGCCGCAGCTACATCCTGAACTCTTCGCCCAGGTAGAGGCGGCGGACGTCCGGATTGTTCACGATATCCTCAGGCCGGCCCTCCATCAGGACCTCCCCGGAATAGATGATATAGGCGCGGTCGGTCAGCCCGAGCGTCTCGCGGACATTGTGGTCGGTGATCAGCACGCCGATGCCGCGGTTGGTGAGGTGGCGCACCAGTTGCTGGATGTCGCCGACGGCGATCGGGTCGATGCCGGCGAAGGGTTCGTCGAGCAGCATGTAGCTCGGCCGCGTCGCCAGGGCGCGCGCGATCTCGACGCGGCGGCGTTCGCCGCCCGACAGCGCGATGGTCGGCGTCTTCCTCAGTCTTGTGATGTTGAATTCCTCGAGCAGTGCCTTGAGGTCGGCGTCGCGGCGGCGACGATCCGGCTCCACGACTTCGAGCACGGCGCGGATGTTCTCTTCGACGTTGAGGCCGCGGAAGATCGAGGCTTCCTGCGGCAGGTAGCCGATGCCGAGGCGAGCGCGCTGATACATCGGCAGGCCGGTGACGTCGTAGCCGTCGAGCTCGATGCGGCCGCGGTCGGCCTTGATCAGGCCGGTGATCATGTAGAACACGGTGGTCTTGCCGGCGCCGTTGGGGCCGAGCAAGCCGACGGCCTCGCCCCGGCGCACATAGAGCGTCACGCCCTTGACCACCATGCGGCTGCCAAAGCTCTTCTCGACGCTGTGCGCCGCGAGGTAATGCCGCGCCGCCTGACGCTGCGGTTCGCGCTGCTGCTGCTGCGGCGGCTGCGCTGGCTGGCGCTGCTGCGGAGCCGGCTGGCGCTGCTGCTGCTGCGGCGGCTGATGCTGCTGCGGTTGTTGCGGCTGGTATTGCTGCGGTTGCGGCTGCTGCGGTTGGCCCGCGGGACGGATCACCGGCCCAGCGCGCTGCGGCGCGCGGGGCGCTGACGGCTGCCGGCGTCGAAACAGCGAAATGATGTTCACCCGGTAACCCCGCGGTGCGTGACGGGACGAAGCCGGACGGCTCCGGTCGGGAGGCCGACGCGCGCCCGGAACCCTAGCTGATTCCCGGCCTCGGCGGGCACGGCTGGCCTATGGCCCGGGCGCACGGTCGTCAATTGCGCGGCCCCAGTTGCAGCGGTCCGCGGGGAGGAGCGGACTGCGGAGCATTCTGCGGCGCCGCCGCCGGCGCTTCCGGCCCGCCGCCGCTGGGCAGGAACAGGCCCTGGACGCGGCCTCTGCCGTTCTTGCCGGATTCGACGCGGGAAACGCCGCTTGTCAGATCGACGATCAGCTTGTCGCCGCGCAGCACGTTCTTGCCCTGCGTCATCACGACATTGCCGGTCAGTGTGACCGTGTTCGTCGGCATGTCGAAAATGCCGGTCTCGCCGGTCGCCGTCTGATCCTTCTGCGTGACCACGACATCGCCACGCGCCTCGAGACGCTTGATCTTCTGCGAGCCGTTCGGGCCCGGCGTCGCCGCCTGCATCGGCTTGCCGCTGGCGCCCTTGGCGGCGCCGTTCTGACCGCCCTGGCCTTCCTGTTCGTAAAATACGACGAGCTTCTGGCTGCGCATGGCGGTATCGCCTTGCTTGACCCGGACGTCGCCGGAGAAAGTCGCGATCTTGTCCTTGTCGCGAACCTCGAGCGTGTTTGACTCGATATTCACCGGTTCGTCGCGGTTCTGCGAGAAGCCCTGCAGCGCATTAGGCGGACCTTTGCCGTCCTGCTGATTTTTCGACTGCGCCTGCGCAAGGCTGCCATCGCACAGTAAAGCCAGCACGCCGAGTGCAACGATGGATCGAACAAACAATTTCATCGCACCGGCAACTTGTCTTTAGGCAACGGCTGGCCGTTGAGCATCACGGTCATGTTCACGCCGTTCTCGAAACGGATGACATCGCCGGAGTCGCTGATCTTCATCCGGTTGGCGTTGAGTATGCCTTGCATCATTTCAAGTTCCACCGGCTTGTCCGACACCACGTCGCCGCTTTTCGTATCCACCACGGCCTCGGTCAGGCGGCCTTTATATCCCGTATCCGATGACAGAAGGATTTGCTGCTCGAGTTTGAGCGATTCTTTCTTGCTGTCGTAGATGCCGCTGACGGCAGTCATCCGCATCGTACCCTTGTCTTCCATTTGGACTTTGGCGTTGATCTTCTGCAGCTCCACCAGGTCCGGCTTCTTCAAGTCCTGCGCCGCCGCTTCGGCGGTGAACTCGTAAGGCCGCTGGTCCTTTGTGAAACCGCTGAGACGCGGCTTTTCCATGGTGATCTTGGTCCCGGACACGACAAGTTTGTCGAGATTGACCGGCAGCGCCTGCAGCATGCGGGCGGGATTGAAATAGGTAATCAGGATGGTCGCGACGAAACCGCCGGCGATCGCGATCGGAATCGTCAGGCGCAGCCACCGCACCAGCCGGCTGTGCCGGCGCGCGGCGCGGAAGGCGCGTTCGCTCTGGGCCCGGCTCATGGCCCAGTGTGACCGCGCCAGTTCCGGATCTATTTTCGCTGTGGCCACCCTGTTCATGCTTGGAACAGACCCGCGCTCCGTTTGATCGGATTTCCAGAACTTGCCCAGAATTTCGTCTTTGCCCCACGCGGACCCAGACTGCCGGCAGAATATGGCTCCTGCGCGGCGAAAACGGACGCCCCGGACCGCATCGGCCGCCCGGTACCCCTCAACTGTTCTTGACCGAGTGCGAGAAAATGTCCTCGTCGGCCCATCCGGCCAGATCGAGTTTCACCCGTTCGGGCAGAAAACCGAAGCAGGCCGCGGCGAGCGAGGTACGGTCTTCGCGCGCCAGCATGGCGTCGAGCTTGTCGCGCAAGGCGTGCAGATGCAGGACGTCAGTTGCCGCATAAGCAACCTGTGCGTCGCTGAGCTCCGTGGCGCCCCAGTCCGACGACTGTTGCTGCTTCGACAGATCGACGCCCAGAAGTTCGCGTGTCAGATCCTTCAGCCCATGTCGATCGGTGTAGGTCCGCACCAGCCGCGAGGCGATCTTGGTGCAATAGACGGGCTGCGCCATGACGCCGAAGGCGTTGAACATGACGCCCATGTCGAAGCGGCCGTAGTGAAAGATCTTGAGCACCGACGGATCGGCCAGCAGCTTCTGAATGTTCGGCGCGGATTTCTGCCCGGCCGCAATCTGCACCACATCCGCCGAGCCGTCGCCGGGCGATAATTGCACCACACATAACCGATCGCGATGGACGTCGAGGCCCAGCGTTTCGGTATCGATCGCGACAGAGCCCTTATAGGCGTCGAGATTGGGCAGATCGCCGCGGTGCAGTCGAATGGTCATTCCTGAATCCGGTTGTCGAGGCGCGGGAGCGTGCCCAGATGGCCACCCGCCGAATCGGTATCTTACGCCGGAGAAACGACGATCGGGGCGTCTTTGCAAGCGCCGGAAGGCGCCGCGGCCCGCGAAACCTCAAAGGATGGTGCCCAGGAAAGGACTCGAACCTTCACGACCTTTCGGCCACTGGCACCTGAAGCCAGCGCGTCTACCAATTCCGCCACCTGGGCAGGGGCCGGGGTCTAGTAAGGACCATGATCCGGCTTGTCAATTGACCGCTTCGGTGGAGCGTGCCGGCGCCGCAGAGCTCTCCCGCCGAAGCAGGCTAAGGGCAGGCTTGAAGCGGCCCTCAACCGGCCTATAAAGGCTGAAAGCAAAGCCGATTTCCTCCATTCGAAGGCCAGCGCGGTCATGAACGCCAAGACCAATTCCGACACCCTCGTTACGGTTTATGGCGGCTCCGGCTTCCTCGGCCGCCATCTGGTCCGGGCGCTGGCCAAGCGCGATTACCGCATCCGCGTCGCGGTGCGCCGGCCGGAACTCGCCTTCCACCTGCAGCCGCTCGGCCGGGTCGGGCAGATCCACGCCGTCCAGGCGAATATCCGCGACGCGCGCTCGGTCGAGGCGGCGGCGCGCGACGCCTCGGTGGTGATCAACCTGGTCGGCATCATGCAGGAAGGCGGCCGGCAGCGCTTCGACGCCGTGCACAGCTATGGCGCCGAACAGGTGGCGCTGGCCGCCAACGCCCACGGCGCGCGCATGGTCCACGTCTCGGCGATCGGCGCCGACGAGAATTCGCAGGTCGGCTACGCCCGGTCCAAGGGCACGGCTGAGCGGCTTGTGCTCGCCGCCCAGCCGCAGGCCGTGATCATGCGGCCCTCGATCATGTTCGGCCCGGAAGACGACTTCTTCAACCGATTCGCCACCATGGCCCGCATCTCCCCGATCCTGCCGCTGATCGGCGGCGGCGCGACTCGCTTCCAGCCGGTCTTCGTCGGTGACGTCGCCATGGCGATCGCCGACGCGGTCGACGGCCGTCTCACCGGCGGCGCGACCTACGAACTCGGCGGCCCGAGTGTGAAGAGCTTCAAGGAACTGATGCAATTCATCCTGGCGACCATCGAGCGCAAGCGCCTCCTGGTGCCGCTGCCGTTCTTTGCCGCGCACATCAAGGCGCTGTTCCTGCAATTCGCCCCGTCGCCGTTCACGCTGACGCCGGGCCAGGTCGATTTGCTGCGCGTGGATAACGTCGTGTCGGATCAGGCGATCGCCGAGAAGCGGACGCTGCCGGGCATCGGCATCGTGCCGGAGCCGATCGAGGCGATCGTGCCGTCTTACCTGTGGCGTTTCCGCAGGACCGGCCAGTTCAAGAGCCGGTCCGCATGATCATGCGGCGCTAGAAGAAGCTAATTAGCGACTGGGTCCGGCAAGCCGGAAGCATATCCGGCAGGGCCCAGCGCCAGAAGACCGCGTGACGCAATATCTCACGCGCTGACATGGGGAAGGAAATGCCGGTCATCACCAACGTTGAAGACTTGCGTCAGCTCGCCCGGCGCAAGGTGCCGAAAGCGATCTTCGAATATATCGACCACGGCTCCTACGATCAGCTTTCCCTCGCCGCCAACCGCAACGACATCAACGCCATCCGCTTTCGCCAGCGCGTGCTGATCGACGCCGAGACGCGCGATCTGAAGACCACGATGCTCGGCGAAGGCGTCGCCATGCCGATCGCGATCGCGCCGACGGGCCTCACCGGCCTGATGCACGGCGACGGCGAGATGCTCGCCGCCCGCGCGGCAGAGGCCGCCGGCATCCGCTTCACGCTCTCGACCATGTCGATCTGCTCGATCGAGGACGTGCGCTCCGCGGTCAAGGGACCGTTCTGGTTTCAGCTTTACGTCTTCAAGGATCGCGGCTTCAGCGAGGAAGTGATCGAACGCGCCAGGGATGCCGGCTGCACCGCTTTGTTCGTCACCGTCGATCTGCCGATGCGCGGCCAGCGCCATTGCGACATCAAGAACGGCCTGACCGTGCCGCCGCGGCTGACGCCGCGCAATGTCTTCGATGTCATGACCAAGCCGTCGTGGCTTTCCAGCGTGCTGATGGGCAAACGCAAGACCTTCGGCAACATCGACCACTATCTCAAGAAAAAGGGCGGCATCTGGGCCGCCGGGCGCTGGGGCGGCGACAACATGGATGCCACCTTGTCGTGGAAAGACATCGCCTGGGTCCGCAAGCACTGGCCCGGCAAGCTGGTCATCAAGGGCATCCTCGATCCGGAAGACGCCAAGCTCGCCGCCAATGAGGGCGCCGACGGCATCGTCGTCTCCAATCACGGCGGCCGCCAGCTCGACGGCACGCCGGGCACGATCACGGTGCTGCCGCATATCGCCGACGCCGTCGGCGACCGGCTCGAGGTATTTCTCGACAGCGGCATTCGCGGCGGCCAGGACGTGCTCAAGGCGCTGGCGCTGGGCGCCAAGGGCTGCTTCATCGGCCGCGCTTATCTCTACGGCCTTGCCGCGATGGGCGAAGCCGGCGTCGCCAAGGTGCTCAGCATCCTGCGTGACGAACTGCGCGTGTCGATGTCGCTCACCGGCGTCAAGAACATCGGCGAGATCAGCCGCGATATTCTCTACGACGACTACGGCGACCGGCGGCGGAACGTCTAGACGGCTACACCAGATAGAACGCGACGACGCCGAGCGTGCCGACGACGATGCGCCACCAGGCGAACAGCGAGAAGGAATGCCGCTGCACGTAGCGCAGGAACGTCTTGACGACGATCCAGCCGAATATGAACGAGAAGACGAAGCCGACGGCGACGGCGAGCATGTTGCCGTTGGCGAGTTCGTGCCGGCTCTTGAAGGCTTCGTAGGCGAAGGCGCCGACCATGGTCGGCATCGCCAGCCAGAATGAGAACTCCGCGGACGAACGGCGGTCGGCGCCGAACAGCATGGCGCCGACGATGGTCGCGCCGGAGCGGGACACGCCGGGTATCATCGCGACGCACTGGCAGACGCCGATGGCGAAATACATCGGCAGCGTGAAGCCGGTCGATTCGAAATAGCGCGGCTGCAAATTCATGCGATCGACCCAGAGCAGCACGAAGCCGCCGATGATGAGCGTGATGCAGACGATGCGGACGTCGAACAGATGCTCCTTGATGTAGCTGCCGGCCAGCGCGCCGATCACCGCCGCGGGCAGAAAGGCGAGCAGGATGCCGATGACGAAGCGCGTCGCCTCCCATCGCGAGAACATGTTGGTCGCCAGCGACCAGATGCGGCCGAAATAGATCGTCAGCAGCGCGAGGATGGCGCCGAGCTGGATGAGAATGGCGAAGGATTTGCCGAAGCCGTCATCGCCCCAGCCGAGAAAGCGCTCCATCAGCAGCAGATGGCCGGTCGACGACACGGGGAGAAATTCGGTGAGGCCTTCGACGACGCCGAGAAGGGCGGCTTTGATCAGATCGGCGAAGGGGCCGGCGAAGATGCCGCTCGCGGCGTCGAGGGTCATGGGGGAGGCTCCGGGGCGGGAATCGCAGGGCGCTTTTTGCGCAAAAGGCTCAAGTCTGGCAAATGGAAATAATCAAAGACCGCCTTTCTTTACGCGCAATTTGCGCTAACGAGTTAAGGGCTATACCAAGCGCCGCCGGTTCCCCCTCCGGCGTGATATCCGGCTTTCCTGCCTGCCGTCTCGGACCAGACTTCTTTAACCAGACTTCTTTAGTGACATCTGTCTGAATGCTGACGCTTCTGCACCAACCGCTATGCCCGCTCTCGCGCTACGTTCGCCTCATTCTGGGCGAATACGATATCGACGCGCGTCTGGTGGAAGAGAGGTTCTGGGAGCGGCGCGAGGAATTTCTGGTGATCAATCCGGCCGGCACCATTCCGGTGATGATCACCGACGGCATTCCGCCCATTCCCAGCGCTCCGATCATCGCCGAATATATCGAAGAGACGCACGTCACCGCCGAGGGTGTGGACCGGCTGCTGCCGTCCGAGCCGCGGGACCGGGTCGAGGTGCGCCGGCTGGCGAGCTGGTTCAACGACAAATTCCATGCCGAGGTATCCGGCCCGCTGGTGACCGAACGGGTGTTCAAGCGCCACATGACGCTGGAGCAGGGCGGCGGCCCGCCGGACACCGCGGCCTTGCGCGCCGCGCGCCACAATATCCGCTATCATCTGGCTTACATCGGCTGGCTGGCGCGGACGCGCAATTGGCTGGCCGGCGACAGGCTGAGCCTCGCCGACCTGGCGGCGGCCGCGCATCTGTCGGCCGTGGACTATCTGGGCGACGTACCGTGGAACGAAGACGAAGCAGCGAGGGTCTGGTACGCGCGGGTGAAATCGCGCCCGTCGTTCCGCGTGCTGCTGACGGAAACGCTGGCGGGCATTCCCCCGGCCAAGCACTACGCCGACCTGGATTTCTGATCTTTCCGCAAAATTCATCTGCCGACATCAGGCCTGCGCTCGCCGCGCGCGCTCTTTCTTTTCCCTCCCCCCTTGTGGGGGAGGGTCAGGGAGGGGGGTAGTCGATGTCGCGCGAAAGAAGCATCGGCTCGCACAACGACCCCCACCCCCAACCCCTCCCCACGAAAGGGCGTTCACGCCCGTCTTCGACGGGCTATCGGGGGAGCGGAGCAGGTGAGCGTTCGCCGCACGACATCAAGACCGCGCTGATCGCCAAGGCGCACGAGCGCGGCTTCGACGTCGCCGGCATCACGCGTCCCGATGCGGCGCCGGAGACAAGGGCCCGGCTCGAACGCTTCCTCGCCGACGGCGCTCATGGCGACATGACGTGGCTCGAGACCACCGCCGAACGCCGCGGCTCGCCGCTGGCGCTGTGGCCGGACGTGCGCTCCGTCATCATGCTCGGCATGAATTACGGGCCCGACGAAGACCCGCGCGATGTTCTGGCGAAGCGCGAGCGCGCAGCCATTTCGGTCTATGCCAAGGGCGACGACTATCACGACCTGATCAAGACGCGGCTCAAGGAGATCGCGCGCTGGCTCGTCGCCACCGCCGGCGGCGACGTCAAGGTCTTCGTCGATACCGCGGCGGTGATGGAAAAGCCGCTCGCCGCCAAGGCCGGCCTTGGCTGGCAGGGCAAGCATACAAATTTAGTATCGCGCCAATTCGGGTCTTGGTTATTCCTTGGCGCGATTTTCACCACGCTCGATCTGCCGGCGGATGACGAGGTCGGCGACAGTTGCGGCAGTTGCCGCGCCTGTCTCGACGCCTGCCCCACCGCCGCGTTTCCCGAGCCTTATCGTCTCGATGCGCGGCGCTGCATTTCCTATCTGACCATCGAGCACAAGGGCCCGATCCCGCGCGATCTGCGCACCGCGATGGGCAACCGCGTCTATGGCTGCGACGATTGTCTCGCCGCTTGCCCTTGGAACAAGTTCGCGCAGGCCGGCCGCGAGGCCAAGCTCGCCGCGCGCGATGTATTGCGCGCGCCGGCGCTTTCCGAATTGTCGCGTCTGAACGACGCGCAATTCCGCGCCTTGTTCTCCAAGACCTCGATCAAGCGCACCGGCCGCGACCGCTTCATCCGCAACGTGCTGTATGCCATCGGCAATGCCGGCGACATCACGCTGGCGCCCGAAGCCGAGCGGCTGCTCGATGATGCTTCACCGCTGGTGCGCGGCGCCGCGGTGTGGGCGCTGAGCCGGTTGAAGACGCGCGATGAGTTTGAAGCGCTGAGGCGCGACGATGATGATGCGAGCGTGCGCGAGGAGTGGGACGCGGCGCTGAGTTGACGCACGTCCGAGTCACTCCGCTCGTCCCCGCGGAAGCGGGGACCCAGGCTAAGCGTCATACTGATGCCGAAGGACTGGACCCCCGCTTTCGCGGGGGTGAGCGGAATTTGGCGGCATGCCAAATTAGAACTCCCTCACCGCGCTCATCGCTCTTGTCCCGGGCGCAGCGCAGCACGGCTTCGTGATGCGCTGCTGAACCGGGACCTTCACAGCGACTGAGTGAGTAACGGTCCCGGTTCTGCAACGCAGCGTTCGCTTCGCTCACGCTGCATTGCGCCCGGGACAAGTTCAAAACTCCTTCACCGCCGCCACCAGCCGCTCCAGATCCTCCGGTCGCGACAGGCGATGATCGCCGTCCTTGATCAAGGTCAGCACCACATCATCGCGCGCGATGCGCGACACCAGATCGACGGCGTGACGCCACGGCACATCGGGATCCTGCACGCCTTGCAGGATATGTACCGGACAGCCCGGCTCGATCATGCCGCCCATCATCAGATGCTTGCGGCCGTCCTCGATCAGGGCCTTGGTGATCGGATAGCCGACCGGATCGTACTCCGACGGCCGCGTCCAGAAGCCCTTGGTCTCGATCTCGCGCTTGATGTCGTCGGAGAATGCCTTCCACATCAACGCTTCGGTGAAGTCCACCGCTGGCGCGATCAACACCATGCCGGCCAAAGGCGGTGCGCCCTTCAAATGCCGCAGCCGTGCCGCCAACAAAAGCGCGATCCAGCCGCCCATCGACGAGCCGATCAGGATCTGCGGCCCCTTGGCGAAGCGGGTCACCACGGCGAGGCTGTCCTCCAGCCATGAGCCGATGGTTCCATCGGCGAAGTCGCCGCCGGACTCGCCGTGGCCGGAATAGTCGAAACGAAGGCAGGCGCGGCCTTCCGCCTCGGCGAAGGCGTCAATGGCTACCGCCTTGGTGCCCTTCATGTCGGATTTGAAACCGCCAAGCCAGATCAGACCCGGCCGTTCCTTCCCTTCCCCCAATCCAAGGCTCTTGCCCTCGCGCGCGCGCACGGCAATGGTCCTCACAGGTGATTCGAGCGCCAGATTCGTGACTGGGACTTCGCTCATGCGTGACCTTTCAGGTGACCGTGTAGACGACAGGACTGGTTGATGGCTTTAGACCGCTTGGGCATTCAATTCTTTTCGCCGCAACCGGCCCCGCAAGGCAAGGGGCCGCAAACCGTGGCCCAGCCGCGGCGCGGCAGGCCGCGCTCGTTGTCGGGTGCCACCATCCTGCAACTGGTTCCCTCGCTGACCGACGACTCGGTCGGTCAGGCAGCGGTCGAGATCGCGTTGACGCTGCTCAAGGCGGGCGCGCGCGCCATCATCGCCGGCGGCGACGGGCCGCTGGTCGGCGAACTGCGCGCCTTCGGCGGCGAGTGGCTGTCGATGACGACGGATACCGTCAATCCGCTGCGCGTCGGCGGCAATACGCGTCATCTGCAACGCCTGATCGCCGGCGAGCGCATCGACATCATTCACGCGCATTGCGCCTCGGCGGCGCGCAGCGCTCTGGCCGCGACGGCGCGTCAGCCGGTCTATCTGGTGACGTCGTTCCCCGACCGGCTGCAAAGCAATTCATCGCTGCACACTTACCTGCAACGCCCGCTCGCTCTCGGCGATCGCGTCATCGCGCCATCGAGCTACATCTCGCGAGCGATGATCGAGCGCTACCGTATCCCGCCCGATCGCATCACCGTCATTCCGCGCGCCGTCGATACGACGACCTTCTCGCCGACCTTCACCAATCCCGATCGCATCGCCGCGATGCGTCGCGCGTGGGGCCTGCTGCCGCACATGCGCGTCGTGCTGGTGTCCGGGCGCGTCGCCCCGTGGAACGGGCAGATGAGCATGATCGACGCGGCGCGACTGATGGTGTCGGACGGCAAGCGCAACGTCGCTTTCGTTTTCGTCGGCGACGACCGCAGCCATCCGGCTTATCGCCACGCGCTGATCAAGCGCGCGCGCGACCTCGGCGTCGATACTTTGGTCCGCATCGTCGGTCACTGTCCCGATATGCCGACCGCGCTGGCGGCCGCCGATGTCGTTGTGGTGCCGTCGCTCGAGCCGCCATTGACCGGTCGCGCCGCGGCGGAAGGCCAGGCGCTCGGCCGTCCGGTGGTGACGACCACGGTCGGCGCGCTGCCGGAGAATGTGCTGGCGCCGCCGCGCATGCGCGAGGACTTGCGCACCGGCTGGGTCGTGCGTCCCGGCAACGCGACCGAACTGGCGCGCGCAACCATTGCCGCGCTCAATCTCGACGCCACAACCTACGAGGCGCTCGGCGCGCGAGCGCGACAATTCGCCGAATTCATGTTTTCCCCGCCGAGCGTTGCCGAGGCCATTCGCGGCGTTTATACCTCGTTGTTGGCGCGTGACGCCTGAGGGACCGTGACGGCATGTCGAGTTCTCCCGCGCCAGTACCGGCGGCAACAGATCGCGCGCCCGAACCGGTCCCGGCCGTCGCCAATTCCAACATCGCTTCCGCCAAGCCGATCACGGTGCTGATCGTCGTGCCGACGCTCGGCGCCGGCGCCGCCGAACATGGCGCTGTCGAGCTGGTGCGTTGTCTGCGCGCGGCCGGCCATCACGCCATCGTCGTGGCCCGCGCCGGAAGGCTGGTCGGCGCCATCACCGCGCTTGGCGGTGAGTTCGTCGCCCTTGATGTCGCCAGCAGAAATCCGATCGTCATGCTGCGCAACGCGGCAACGCTGGTCCGTCTGACCCGACGCCGTCATTGCGATGTCATTCATGCGCTCGGCAGAGCGGCCGCGTGGAGCGCGGCCTTGGCAGCGAAGCGCTGCAACGTCGCGTTCATCACTGGATGGACCAAGGGCTTCCGCGAGCAGAACCTTCTCAAGCGGCTCTATAACGGCGTCATGGCGAGCGGCGATCGCGTCATCGCGACGAGCGAGGATATCGCGCAACTGGTTCATGACCGTTACGGCACGCCGTGGGAACGGCTGTCGGTGGTGCCGCTGAGCATCGATTTCGCGCCGTTCGATCCGGCCCATGTGGCGCGCTCGCGCGTCGCGGCGGTGCGCAAGGCGTGGGGTGTTGAACCGGAGACGAGGGTAATCCTCGTCACCGGCCGCATCGTCCGCCGCAAGGGGCACCATGTTGTGGTCAAGGCCATCAGGCGCCTCAAGGACATGGGTGTCACCGATTTCCTCTGCGTTTTCGCCGGGGAGGACCACGGCCGCACCAACTACACCGGCGAATTATGGGACCTCGCTCTGGCCAGCGGCGTGATGGACCATGTCCGTATGGCCGCTCCTGTCCGCGACATGCCAGCGGCCTATGCCGCCGCCTCGGTAGTGGTCTCGGCCGCGGTGCAGCTCGAGGGCGTGCAGCGCGCCATCCTCGAGGCCCAGGCGATGGCCCGGCCGGTCATCGTGTCCGATCTGGCGGCGGGCCCCGACGTCGTGCTGACCGCGCCTGCAGTACCGGACAATCGCGTCTCCGGCCTTCGCATTCCGGCGGGCGACGATGCGGCCCTGGCCGCCGCGCTGATGCGGCTGTTTTCCATGCCGGAAACCGCCCGCGGCGCCATGGGCCGGCGCGGCCGCGCCTGGGTAATCGAACATTTCGATGCCGACCTGGCCGCCAGGCGCATGCTGGCGCTGTACCGGGAGGTTGCCGGCAGGCCTGCAGGCGGCGCCGATACAGCGATTTAGGCGCAATTGGCGAACCGCCGCTTAAGCCTTTTTCGACGTAAAACGTGACCCGGAACCGCGTTGACAGATCGGGGGTTACTACCGATCTTTCAGGGGTGGACGGCGTTTTTGGCCGGTCATACCCCTAGATTTGCCGCGGCGTCCTTTTGGATTTGCCCGCGTCAGATGTTATAGGAAGCCACTGTCGCAACAGCAGAGGAGAGAAGTGCCATTCGTCGTCCGATGAAAGCAGCGCTGCCCGCCCAAAAAGACGGCCCGCGCGTCAATGAGGAGATCCGCTCCCGCGAGGTACAGCTGATCGATGCCACCGGCGAGAACAAAGGTGTCGTCGCCACGGAAACCGCCATCGGGCTTGCCCAGGCGGCCGGGCTAGATCTCGTCGAGATCGCCCCGAACTCCACCCCGCCTGTCGCCAAGATCCTGGATTACGGCAAGTACAAATTCCAGGCGCAGAAGAAGGCGGCGGAAGCTCGCAAGAAGCAGAAGGTCGTTGAGATCAAGGAGATCAAACTCCGCCCGATGATCGACGATCACGATTACCAGGTGAAGATGCGCTCGATGCAGCGGTTCTTCGAGGAAGGCGACAAGGTCAAGATCACCTTGCGTTTCCGCGGCCGCGAAATGGCGCACCAGGAACTTGGTTACAAGCTGCTGCAGCGGGTGAAGGAAGACACCGACAAGATTTCCAAGGTCGAGTCGGAACCGCGCTTTGAAGGCCGCCAGATGGTGATGCTGCTGGCGCCGCGTTAAGTGAGCGGTCCTTGATCTGAAGCTGAAGAACACGCCGGGAAACCGGCGCGTTTTTCGTTTCGATCAGCGCCGTTCCGCCTCCCAGCGCCCCGCGCAGGAGCCGCTATTGCCGGTGCCTTTCCACGTCCCGGTGCCGGTGCTGGCGGACAATTTCCCGGCGCCGTTTGCGCCCTGCTCGCCGAGACGGATGTTCACCTTGACGGCGCCGTTTGCCGCTACCGAACCTGAGAAATCGACCTTCTCCGGGCCGGCATAGCGGATCCTGCCGTTGGTCACCGCCACTTCGTAGCGGTAGGCCTGATCGCAATTGCCCTGCTCAGTGACGACCAGCACGCTCCAGCGGCCGTCATGCGTCGCGGCGCTCGCCGGCGCTGCAAATGCCAAAATGAGCGCAAGGCCCGTCAATTTGAACGATCGTGTCACGTGGTGTCGCCTCCTGATCAAGGGCGACTCTACACGGCAACGCTGGGAAGCACGCGGTAACGTGCGGTGTGGCCGGCCCCGGCCGACAACGCCGCACGTCGCCGCTGGTTCAGCTCTGCGGCATCAGCCCTGGCGCTGCGCCCGCGCCGCCTGGCGCACTTCCTGCCCGTAGCTGCCGAGCACATTGGCGCCCACCGACCACAGCTTGTTGGCGCCGCTGATCACCGTCACCAGTTCCTGGATCGGACGGCGTTCGATCTCTTCCTGCGGCCGCGAAACGAACAGGTTGGAGTGAAAGAGCCCCTCGGTCTCCAGCCCATCGGTGTCGAGGCCACGCGCCTCCACGGCCATGACCGCCTTTTCCATTTCGTCGCGGTTGGCAAAGCGGCGCTGCACGAAGGTGGCCCCTTCATAGCGCTCGGTGACGAGGCCTTGATCGGCCAGCGTCCTAGCAATGCCGTCGAACGGAAACATGCGCAGCACGAAATTGGCGGCCCAAGGCGTACGGCCCTTGCGCGCCACCTTGGCGATGCGCTGGAAGGTCTTCGACGTCACGTAGCCGACGCAGCCGGTCGAGACGATGATGTCCACGTCGGCGAGGATTGCCGCCTCCTCCGGCGTCGGATCGCGGCTTTCCAGATCGATGGCGAGGCCGTGGTCGAGGATGCCGGCGTCTTCGGCATAGCGGACCGCGTTCTCCGACACGTCGAGGCCGATGACCCGCACGTTCTCGTTGCGCGGCCATGACTGGTAGAAATGCCGGTCCAGTTCCAGCACCTCGGCGCTATCAAGCGTCTGCAGCGACGGCGCGGTGTAGCGCTGGCGCAGCGCCTCATAGTCGACGGCGTATTTCATCAGGGCGCCATTGATGGCGTAGGAGCAGCCGACGTCGAGGACGGTAACGGGTTCGGTCTGGGTTTCCTGTCGGGCTTTGATCAGCTGGCTGAAAATCGGCTGGGCAAGGTGCGGAATGATATAGTCGAGCTGGCCAAGATACTTAAAGTAGTTTCTAGGGTCTTTTGAAGTATAGAGATCGGTAAAATCCATTTTTGCTTGATTGATGGTAGCATAATTGACAGAAATATTCATGCCAATATTCTCCTCTCTCCGCGCAAGGCGGGTGCCATGCCCTCATTATGTTGGTTACGTCAAAAATATAACTGATCGGGATGGTCATCGCAACCCGCGAACACTATGAATATCCTTCAAAATCGACCTTAAACGGCCGAAATTACTGGCGTTTGATCCGAAACCGCACCGGGCGGGACGAAACGGCCGCGCCTGGCCTCTCCGCGCCGCCGGATCTGTTGATAATTCGCCCGGCCTCTGGCATACACCGCGCTCTCGCCGACCGGCCGACAAGGGCTGCCGTGGCGGCGATACCCGCTCAATCCCGAGCACCGGCCAAAGGCTTGTTCGCCTTCGGCTGAATTCGGCTGTGGTTCCGAACCAACGGCCTTATTGGAGAGCAAAATGCCCAAGCTGAAGACCAAATCGGGCGCCAAAAAGCGCTTCAAAATCACCGCGACCGGCAAGGTGAAATTCCAGCAGTCCGGCAAGCGTCACGGCATGATCAAGCGGACGACCAAGCAGATCCGCGAGCATCGCGGCACCGCTGTGCTGTTCAAGACCGACGGCGACAACATCAAGAAGTACTGGCTGCCGAACGGCTGAGCCGCTTCCTGATCGTCAATCCCGAAACGTTTGCTGATTTAGCTGAAGGAGTTTTTCCATGGCTCGCGTTAAACGTGGCGTCACCGCCCACGCCAAGCACAAGAAAGTCTACAAGGCCGCCAAGGGCTATTACGGCCGCCGCAAGAACACCATCCGCGTCGCCAAGCAGGCGGTCGAAAAGGCCGGCCAGTACGCGTTCCGCGACCGCAAGCGCAAGAAGCGCACGTTCCGCGCCCTCTGGATCCAGCGCCTCAACGCCGCCGTGCGTCCGTTCGGCCTGAGCTACTCGAAGTTCATCGACGGCCTCAACAAGTCCGGCCTCGTCATCGACCGCAAGGTTCTCTCGGACCTGGCGATTAACGAGCCGGGTGCGTTTGCCGCGATCGTCGAGAAGGCCAAGGCCGCCATTCCGGCGCCGGCTGAAGCCGCGAGCGCCTAAGTCCAGCCACAGGGTGTCGTCCCCCGCGAAAGCGGGGGACCCAGTAACCACCAGCCTGTCGTAATCTCGCATGCGCGGGGGTTACTGGATCGTCCGCTCATAGGTGTTCTGAAAGAACGCCGTTCTTCGAACGGCTATGCGCGGACGATGACGGTGCATGGGGTTCTGAATGTCCGACATCGCCACGCTTGAATCCGAACTCACCGCCGCCATCGGCGCCGCCAAGGATGAGGCTGCGCTCGAAGCCGTGCGCGTCGCCGCGCTCGGCAAGAGCGGATCGGTGTCCGCGCTCCTGAAGACGCTCGGCGCCATGACGCCGGACGAACGCAAGGCCAAGGGCCCGACGATCAACGGCCTCAAGGACAAGGTCGGCGCCGCCATCGCCGCGCGCAAGGAAGAACTCGGCGCCGCCGCGCTCGACGCGCGCCTCGCCTCCGAGACCGTGGACGTCACGCTGCCGACGGTGGAGCCCGCGGCCGAGACCGGCCGCGTGCATCCGATCAGCCAGGTCATCGACGAACTCACCGCGATCTTCGCCGACATGGGTTTCGCCGTCGCCGAAGGTCCGGATATCGAGTCCGACGACTACAACTTCACCAAGCTGAATTTCCCCGAAGGCCATCCGGCCCGGGAAATGCACGACACGTTCTACTTCAATCCGAAGCCGGACGGTTCGCGGCTGCTGCTGCGCACGCACACCTCACCGGTGCAGGTGCGCACCATGCTGACGAAGCAGCCGCCGATCCGCGTCATCTGCCCGGGCCGCACCTATCGCTCCGACTCGGACCAGACCCACACGCCGATGTTTCACCAGGTTGAAGGCCTGGTCATCGACAAGGGTTCGCACCTCGGCCACCTCAAGTGGATCCTCGAGGAGTTCTGCAAGGCGTTCTTCGAAGTCGACAGCGTCAAGATGCGCTTCCGCCCGTCGTTCTTCCCCTTCACCGAGCCGTCAATGGAAGTCGATATCCAGTGTCGCCGCGACAAGGGCGAGATCCGTTTCGGCGAAGGCAATGACTGGCTGGAGATTCTCGGCTGCGGCATGGTGCACCCGAACGTGCTGAAGAACTGCGGCCTCGATCCCGATGTCTACCAGGGCTTCGCCTGGGGCATGGGCATCGATCGCATCGCCATGCTGAAATACGGCATCAACGATCTGCGCGCCTTCTTCGAGGCCGACGTGCGCTGGCTCAATCATTACGGCTTCCGCCCGCTCGATTTCCCGACGCTCGCGGGGGGGCTCTCGTCGTGAAATTCACCCTCTCCTGGCTGAAGGATCATCTCGACACCACCGCCTCGCTCGACGAGATCGTCGAGAAGCTCACCATGATCGGGCTCGAGGTCGAGCACGTCGAGGACAAGGCCAAGGAGTACGAACCGTTCAAGGTCGCCCAGATCCTCGAGGCGGTGCAGCACCCGAACGCCGACCGCCTGCGCGTCTGCAAGGTCGATAACGGCACCGGCACGCCGCTGCAGATCGTCTGCGGCGCGCCGAACGCGCGCGCCGGCCTCAAGACCGTGCTCGGCCTGCCCGGCACCTATATTCCGGCGAAAGACATCACGCTCGCCATCGGCAAGATCCGCGGCGTCGAATCGCAGGGCATGATGATTTCCGGCGCGGAGATCGGCTTCAACGACGACCACAGCGGCATCATCGAAATGCCGGCGGACGCGCCGATCGGCGCGCCTTTCGCCGACGTGCTTGGTCTCAGCGAGCCGGTGATCGAGATCAACCTGACCCCGAACCGTCCCGACTGCACATCCGTCAACGGCATCGCCCGCGATCTCGGCGCCACACTCATCGGCGAGTACAGGGAAAACACGCCGAAGCGCGTCGAAGGCAAGTTCCCCTGCCCGGTCAGCGTGACCATCGACGCGCCTGTGCTGTGCCCCGCCTTCGGCCTGCGCCTGGTGCGCGGCGTCAAGAACGGCCCGTCGCCGGAGTGGCTGCAGAAGCGGCTCGCCGCCATCGGGCTGCGTCCGATCAACGCGCTGGTCGATATTACCAATTACCTCACCTTCGACCGCGGCCGGCCGCTGCATGTGTTCGACGCGAAAAAGGTGACGGGCAACCTCACGGTGCGCCGCGCGCAGAACGGCGAGAAGCTCTTGGCGCTCGACGGCCGCACCTACGAACTCGACAGCGCGATGTGCGTCATCGCCGACGAGCGTGCGGTGGAATCGCTGGCTGGAATCATGGGCGGCGAGGAATCGGGCTGCGACGAGAATACCACGGACGTGCTGATCGAATCGGCGCTGTGGGATCCCTTCAACATCGCGCAGACCGGCCGCAAGCTCGGCATCAACACCGACGCGCGCTACCGCTTCGAGCGCGGCGTCGATCCGAATTTCATGATCCCCGGCCTCGAACTGGCGACGCAGATGGTGCTCGACCTGTGCGGCGGCGAGCCGTCGCAGATCCTCGTCGCCGGCGATGCGACGGCCAAGGAAGTTGTGGTCGATTATCCCGTGTCCGAACTCGAACGTCTCGTCGGCATTAAACTGCCGCAGGTCGAGGCGCGGCGCACGCTCGAGCGGCTTGGCTTCTTCACTGCCGGGCAGGGCGAACGCTGGAAGGTCGCGGTGCCGTCATGGCGTCCAGACGTTCACGGCCGTGCCGACATCGTCGAGGAACTGGTGCGCATCCACGGCGTCGATGCCGTGCCGTCGACGCCGTTCCCGCGTGGCGACGAGGCGCGCAAGCCGGTGCTGACACCAATCCAGGCGCGCACGCGCAAGGCCAAGCGCGGCCTCGCCGCGCGTGGCCTCGTCGAAGCCGTCACCTGGTCGTTCGTGTCGAAGCGCGAGGCCGAACTGTTCGGCGGCGGCAAGCCCGAGCTGGCGCTGGCCAATCCGATCGCGGCCGAACTGTCCGACATGCGGCCGAGCCTGCTGCCGGGCCTGCTCGCCTCGGCGCAAAAGAATGCCGATCGCGGCTATCCCGACGTGGCGTTGTTCGAGGTCGGCCAGATCTTCAAGGGCGACCAGCCCGAGGACCAATTCATCGCCGCGTCCGGCCTCCGCCGCGGGCTGGCCAAGCCCGAAGGCGCCGGCCGCCACTGGTCGCACGCCGCCAAGCCAGTCGACGTGTTCGACGCCAAGGCGGACGCATTGGCTGCCTTGGCCGCGGCGGGCGCTTTGGTGGGATCGCTGCAGGTCGTGCCCGGCGGACCGGCCTGGTTCCACCCCGGCCGCTCCGGCACCATCCAGCTCGGCCCGCAGAACGTCATCGGCCATTTCGGCGAAATCCACCCACGCATTCTCAGCGCACTGAAGCTCGATGGCCCGCTGGTTGGCTTCGAGGTGATCCTCGACAACGTCCCGGCCGCCAAGCCGCGGCCGACCCGGGCCAAGCCGCTGCTCGAATTGTCGGCGTTCCAGCCGGTGACCCGCGACTTCGCTTTCGTCGTCGATGGCAAGGTCAAGGCCGGCGACATCGTCCGCGCCGCGCAGAACGTGGACAAGAAGCTGATCGCCGGCGTCACCGTGTTCGACGTTTACGAGGGCAAGGGCATCGAGCCGGGCCAGAAGTCGGTGGCCATCGCCGTCACCATCCAGCCGCGCGACAAGACCATGCTAGATGCCGAGATCGACGCGCTGGGTCAGAAGATCGTCGCCGAGGTGAGTAAGCGCACGGGGGGTGTGCTCAGGGGCTGATCTTAACTCCGCTCGTCCCCGCGAAAGCGGGGACCCAGTTCTGATCAAGCCAGCCCGAATGCCTTTATGGATTCCCGCTTGCGCGGGAATGAGCGGAGTTTGTTGCTGCGTCGCCGGTCTACTTCGGGACCAGATCCGCAAACGCAAAGCCATCCCGCTCCACCGTCTCGCCTTTCGTCACCTCGATGCGCCGGGTGAAAATCGGCCCGGCGGCGACGAAGGTGTGAAACTCGCCGTTCTCGCCGCATGGATCGACGCCCGCGGGCAGATCGGCGAGCAGCGTATCGTCGAAGCACCGCCCGGCAAATGACGCATCGAGCTTCGCCAGATCGACCACGGCAAGATGCGCTTCGAGGCCGCCGGCGATCATGCCGCGCGCCAAGGCATCGGTCGGCCGCTGCCACAGCGGAAACACCGCGGTCATGCCGATGCTCCTGAGCTTTTCCTCGCGCCAGGCGCGCAGGTCGGCGAGAAAAAGATCGCCGAAGATGACATGCGTCACGCTATCGGCTTGCGCGCGCGCCATCGCCGCGGCCATCTCGCGCTCATAGATCTCGTTCGGACACGGATAGGGAATGCGCACGGTGATCGACGGCAGGCCGGCCGCCGCGAGCTGCGCCGCCAATAATTCCTCGCGCACGCCGTGCATCGACACCCGCGAAAAGCTGTCGGTCACCGTCGTCAGCGCGCCGACGATGTCGTAATCGCCGCTTTGGCGTGCCTCGTGCAGCGCCCAGGCGGAGTCCTTGCCGCTCGACCAGGCGATCAGGGTTTTGGGCTTTGTCATGCCGAATAACTAACACGTATGCCGATGTCATGGTGTGCGAAACCTTACGATCCGCGACCGTCCACGACGGAAGCGCCCATTTCACAGGCCTTGCCGTGCCTAACGAAGTGTTGCCGTGATCCCTGCGCCATGAACCGTTTTGCAATCTGTCTTGCCTATGTTGCGCAACAACAAGACGCGCAAAGTGCATTTGGGGAACGTGCGTCAGCGAGGGCGTCGGGACGGCGCCGCATATCATGGGTTCGGTCGCCAACGGCATAGGGCATCTGATTGCCCGCTACCTCGGAAAGCCCGAAGCGGGCTACCACGAGCTCACGCCCGGCCGCGCCGATGCGCTAGCCGCGGTGCTCAAGCCGGGCGACGTGGTGCTGATCGAAGGCAACAGCCACATTGCCGGCATCATCAAATACCTCACGCAGTCGACATGGTCGCACGCCGCGCTGTACGTCGGACCGATCGGCGATCGCGTCTCCGCCTCGGGCGAGCCGCTCAGTCTGGTCGAAGCCGAACTCGGTCAGGGCGTCGTCGCCGTACCGCTGTCTAAGTACGGCAACGCCCACACGCGCATCTGCCGGCCCGTCGGCCTGTCCGACGACGACCGCATCCGCGTCTGCAACTACGCATGCGAGCGCATTGGTTTCGACTACGACGTCAAGAACATCCTCGACCTCGCCCGCTATTTGCTGCCGATGCCGGTGCCGCGCCGCTTCCGCCGCCATATGCTGGCGATGGGCTCCGGCCATCCGACGCGCATCATCTGCTCGGCGCTGATCGCGCAGGCGTTCGAATATGTGCGCTATCCGATCCTGCCGAAGGTCACGCGCGCCGAAAGCGACGCCGAGCGCGCCGAGATCATGGAAATCCGCCACTCCTCGCTCTACGCCCCACGCGACTTCGATATCTCGCCCTACTTCCAGGTCGTCAAGCCGACCATCGAGGCCGGCTTCGATTACAAATCGGTGGCCTGGGCGGATCTGCCGGTGGCCGAGGCGGTCGCGCTCGCGCCGGAGGACGCCAAAGGCGTCGAGAAAAACGCCGCTTGATTTTAAACATGGCCGCGAACGCCCTTCCCCTCTCCCCTTGTGGGAGAGGGTGGCGAGCGATAGCGAGCCGGGTGAGGGGTCAGCATCCCGGCCGGCTCCGACCCCTCACCCGTCCTCGCTCGGCTTCGCCTCCGCTCGGACACCCTCTCCCACAAGGGGAGAGGGAAAGCGCGAATGCCGCAGCGCCCTTGCTGACATGTAATTCTGCGCCTACTTCTTCCTCCATGATCGACGCCGCCTTCAAGGCCTTCGCCCAGATGTTCACCCCCGCGCTGCGCGGCGTGCTGATCAAAGCCGTCGGGCTGGCGCTGTTGTTCATCGTCATCATCGGTATCGTGCTGCAGCGGGTGCTGGCCGGGCTCGCCGACTCGGGCGCGACCTGGGCCGAGCAGTCCTCCGGCTTCGCCCCTCATTCGGTGTGGGCGGGGCTGGCCTGGATGCTGTCGATCCTCGCCGGCCTCGGCATCATCACCGGCGCGATCTTTCTGATGCCGCCGGTGTCGGCGCTGGTCGGCAGCTTCTTCGTCGATGACGTCGCCGAGGCGGTCGAGCGCGAACACTATCCGGCCGAGCCCGCCGGTAAAGCGCTGCCACTACTGCCGGCGGTGATCGAAGGCATCAAGATCGCGCTTCTGTCGCTCGTCGTTTATCTTGTGGCGCTGCCCTTCGTGCTGTTCGCGGGCTTCGGCTTTCTCATCCTGCTCGGCGCCAACGCCTACCTGCTCAGCCGCGAATATTTCGAGCTCGCCGCGATGCGCTTTCGCACCCCGGCCGAAGCGCGGATGATGCGCAAAGCCAATGCCGGCTATATCTTCATGGCCGGGCTGGTGATCGCCGTGTTCGTCTCGATCCCGCTGCTCAACTTCGCGACGCCGGTCTTCGCCATGGCCTTCATGGTGCACATCCACAAGAAGCTGGCGGGCAAGCGCGTGGAGCTGATCGAGCCGAAAAGGTAGACGTCGTCCCGGGCGAGCGCTCTTGCGCGAGGCCCGGGACCCATACGCCGCGGCCTATCGATAGCGCGGTGAGTATGGGTCCCCGCCTTCGCGGGGACGACGAATTAATTGACCGTCGTCTTCCCCGGCCACCGGCACAGATCCGCAATGACGCAGCGCTCGCACAGCGGCTTGCGCGCGATGCAGGTGTAGCGGCCGTGCAGGATCAGCCAGTGATGCGCATGGCGTAAGTACTCGGGCGGGATCACCTGCTCGAGCTTGACCTCCACATCGTAGGGCGTCTTGCCGCTCGCCATGCCGGTGCGGTTGCCGACGCGGAAGATGTGCGTGTCGACGGCGATCGTATGCTCGCCGAACGCGGTGTTGAGCACGACATTCGCGGTCTTGCGGCCGACGCCGGGCAAAGCCTCCAGCGCCTCGCGCGTCTTCGGCACCTCGCCGCCATGCTCGGTGACGAGCTTGTGCGCCAGCAGCGCGACGTTCTTCGCCTTGGTTCGGAACAGGCCGATTGTCTTGATCAATTCGCGGATGCGATCCTCGCCGAGTGCCGCCATCTTCGCCGGTGTATCGGCGAGCGCGAACAAGGCCGGCGTCGCCTTGTTGACGCCGGCGTCGGTCGCCTGCGCCGACAGCACCACGGCGACCAGCAGCGTGAACGGGTTGGTATAGGTCAGTTCCGTGGTCGGCTCGGGATTGGCTGCGGCCAGCCGCCGGAACGCTTCCGCGATCTGCGCGGGTGTCATCGCCGGCGACGCACCCTCGGCCGCCGCGATATCGGCCTTTTTCCGCGCCCGCGCCGGCTTCACCTTGGCGGCCTTGCCTTTTTTTGCCTTGGTAACCGCCTTGCGGACAGACGGCTTCGCGGCAGCCTTGCGCAGCGGCTTTTTCGCCGATTTTTTCGCCGCGGATTTAGCCAAGGTTTTGACCATGTTTCCGGTATAGTGCCGCCCATGACTGCCGACAATCACGACACGCTCGAACCGACGCTGTTTTCCGCGGTGATCACACCGCACCGCTCGCTGCACAATGTCGGCTTCGTGGTGCTGATGCTGGTGTTCGGCCTTGCCAGCTTCTTGTCCGGCATGGCCTTCCTGATGATGGGCGCCTGGCCGGTGTTCGGCTTTTTCGGCCTCGACGTCCTGTTGTTGTTTCTGGCTTTCCGCATCAACTACCGGCGCGCGGCGGCGTCCGAACACGTCACCGTCACGCCGTCGCTGCTCACCGTGCGCAAGATCAGCCATCGCGGTCAGGTCCACGAATGGCAGCTCAATCCGCTCTGGGCGCGGCTGGAAAAGGAAGAATACGAGGAATACGGCATCGCCCGCCTGTTCCTGGTGAGCCGCGGCAAACAACTCACCATCGGCAGTTTCCTCGGACCGGACGAAAAGGCCGGTTTTGCCGAGGAACTCACGCGGGCGCTCGGCGAAGCCCGCCGCGGGCCGGTGCGAACGGCTATTTCCTGAACCCAGAAACCGGGTGGTCCGGCCCGCCGGGCCTGATTAAATGGCCGGCATGAGCACAGGCACCGCCACGACGCCGGCAAAGCCGGCCCTCCGCAGCCGCTTCGGCGAGTTCGCCGAACTGTCCACCGCCGCCGCGGATTACGACATCGTCCGCCGCGCCATCGCCCATATCCGCGGCAACTGGCGCGACCAACCCGAGGTCGAAGCCATCGCCGACGCCGCCGGCGTCACGCCGACCGAACTGCATCACCTGTTTCGCCGCTGGTGCGGCCTGCCGCCCAAGGCCTTCCTGCAGGCGCTGACGCTCGACAGCGCGCGCGAACTGCTGCGCGCCTCGACCAGCGTGCTCGACACGGCTTACGAGGTCGGCCTGTCCGGCCCCGGCCGTTTGCACGACCTGTTCGTCACGCACGAGTCGATGTCGCCCGGCGAATGGAAAGCCGGCGGCGAAGGCCTGACGATGACTTATGGCTATCACCCCTCGCCCTTCGGCATGGCGCTGGTGATGCTGGCGCCGCGCGGTCTTGCCGGACTTGCCTTCGCCGATCCAGGGGAGGAGCGCGCCGCGCTCGACGACATGAGGCGGCGCTGGCCGCGCGCGACCTATGTCGAAGACTATGCCGCCACGGCGCCGACGGCGCGGCGCATCTTCGACCAGGCCTTGTGGAAGGAAGATCAGCCGCTGCGCGTCGTGCTCATCGGCACCGATTTCGAAGTGCGCGTCTGGGAAAAGCTGCTCAGCATTCCGCTCGGCAAGCTGACGACCTACTCCGATCTCGCCTCGCGCGCCGGCGCGCCGAAGGCGCCGCGCGCAGTCGGCGCGGCCGTCGGCAAGAACCCGATCAGCTTCGTGGTGCCGTGCCACCGTGTCATCGGCAAGAGCGGCGAACTCACCGGCTATCACTGGGGCATCACGCGCAAGCGCGCGATGCTCGGCTGGGAAGCCGGCATGGTCACTGCCTGAAGCACTTGTTTATTCAATATTCATCTTCACGCCGGAACCACGGCGTGACGATGATGTTTCATCAAATGAGGAACGAGCCTCCTGGCAAAGCGTTGGCGACGCGACCCTGATCGAAGGGGCGACGTGATTGTCAACGATCTGAGGAGGAACTCATGAAACTTCATATGCTCGCTACGGCTGCCGTCCTTGTGCTGGCGCCGGCCGCTGCTTTCGCTCAGGCCTCGACGGTTGGCGGCGCCGCGACCGGTGCTGTTGTCGGCGGCGTGGTCGGTGGACCGGTCGGCGCGGTCGTGGGCGCCGGCGTCGGCGCCGGTGTCGGCTCCGCTGTGGAACCGCCGCGCGAAGTCGTGACTTATGTGCAGGACGAAGAAATCCCGGCTGACACGGTCGCGGTTCGTGAAGAGATCGTGGTCGGCAAGCCGGTGCCGCGCACCGTGCAGCTCCGCCCGGTCCCGAACCACACCGAGTTCCGCTACGCCTTCGTCAACAAGGAACGCGTGATCGTTGACCGCAAGGGCAACGTTGTGAAGATCATCAACTAAGCTCCCCCCCGACTTGGTTGATGTGAAGGCTCCGCCGTTCGCGGCGGAGCCTTTCGCTTGTGTGCGACGTCAGGGCCAGCGCGGCGGGTGCGTGCCGAGCGGCACCGACGGCCGCTGCCAGCGCGGCGGCGTGTCGCCCAGGGCCGCCGGATGGCGCACGGCTGATAATGTGCCGAAGCCCGAGGCGCTCTCCTCCAGGCAATCGCGTACATCGTCGAGCGCCGGGTCCTTGGCAAGCAAGCCATTCTCGATACGACCGAGCGAACGCAGCCAGCGGCCGGTCTGCGCCAGCGACACCCGTACATGCCAGGCGCCGCCGTCACGGCGCTGGCGCAGCAGCGCGGTCATCGCGCCATAAGCGATCAGATAACCGCTGGCGTGATCGAGCACCTGCGCCGGTAACGGCTTTGGACCGGCGATGGCGGCGGCCTTGGCCTCGGCGTCGTTGAAGCCGCTCGCGGTCTGCACCAGCGAGTCGAAGCCGCGGCGGCCGGCCCACGGCCCCTCATGCGAATAAGCCGATAGCGACACATAGACGATGCCCGGCTTGATGCGTGCCGCATCGTCCGGCCCGAAGCCGAGCGCGGCGAGACCGCCGGGCCGATAGCCCTGCACCACGACATCGGCCTCGCGCAGCAGGCCCTCGAACGTGGCGCGATCCTTGGCGTCATGGAGGTCGAGCTGCGCCGACAGCTTGCCGCGGCCGGTGTCGATCACCAGCGGCTCGACCGCCGGCAGATTCGGCGACGTCACCAGCATGACGTCGGCGCCATGCGCCGCCAGCGTCAGCGTGCCGACCGGACCGGCGATGATGCGCGTCAGATCGAGCACCTTGATGCCCGCTAGCGGGCGTTCGCCTTGCGGCCAGTGGCGCGGCGGCGCGGCGCCGATGCGATCGACCGACATCAGCGGCAGCCGCGCGATTGCCTGGCCTTGCGGATGCGCGTCCCACTCCTCGAAGCTGCGCATCGCTGTGACGACGAGCTTTGCCGCCGCGGCGGCATCCTCGAAGTCGAAGGCTTTCCAATTCTTCAAGGCTTCGGCTACCGCGGCCTTGTCATAGGCGCAGCCGAGCAGTTTCAAGACGCCGTCGCGGTGATGCGGGAAATTGGTGTGCAGCCGCACGTAGCGGCCATCGCCGCATTGATAGGTGCCGGCGATCTTGTCCCACAGTTCCGGCGCGGGGCCGCCATCGACGGTGAGATAGCGCTCGCTGCGAGCCGCGATCGCCGCGCGCCGCATATCGACGCCGACACGCTGCGCCATGCCGGTCCGCGCCTTCCACGCCTCGGCGGCGGCCAGCGCCGAGGCGGCGACGCTCGCCTGCATCGCGGTGCCGACGGCGAAGGATGACGGCAATACCGGCTCGGCGCCGGTGAGTTCGACCTGATCGAGCGCCGCCGGATCGTGGCCCAATCCGGTCCAGAGGTGTTCAAGAATAGTGCGCGGATCCGTCATGCAGCAGTCCTTACGTCGGGCAGTACTCTTGCGCCAGCTTGTTCAGGGGTTAGTTGACGATAGAACCCTGATCCTTCAAAACCCCCGAAATTGGGTAAAAAGCGGGATTTTCCGATGCAGAAGCGCCGTCCTGTCATGCTGGTTGTGCTCGACGGCTGGGGCTGGCGTGACGACCCCGCCAACAACGCCGTGCGTGAGGCGAAGACCCCGACCTTCGACCGGCTCTGGGCGAACTACCCGCACGGCTTCCTGCGCACCTGTGGCAAGGATGTCGGCCTGCCGACCGGGCAGATGGGCAATTCCGAGGTCGGCCATCTCAACATCGGCGCCGGCCGCGTCGTGATGCAGGACCTGCCGCGCATCGACGATGCCATCGCCTCGGGCGAGATCGCCAAGGCGCCCGCCGTGACCGATCTCATCGCCAAACTTAAAGCCAGCGGCGGCACCTGCCACCTCGTCGGCCTGGTGTCGCCCGGCGGCGTGCATTCGCACCAGAACCATGCCGTCGCGCTCGCCCGGATCCTCACCGACGCGAAGATTCCGGTCGCCGTGCATGCGCTCACCGACGGACGCGATACGCCGCCGCAGGCGGCCGCCGACTACATGAAGACCTTCACCGCCGCGCTGCCGCCCTCGGTGAAGGTGGCGACGGTGATCGGCCGCTATTACGCCATGGACCGCGACAAGCGCTGGGAGCGCGTGTCGAAAGCCTATGACGCCATCATTGCCGGCGCGGGCCCGCGCTTTGCCGATGCGCAGGCCGCCATCGCCGACGCTTACGCGAGCAAGGTCACCGACGAGTTCATCGTGCCGGCCGCGATCGGCGACTACAGCGGCATGAAGGATGGCGACGGCGTGCTGTGCTTCAATTTCCGTGCCGACCGCGTGCGCGAAATCCTCGGCGCCATGCTCGATCCGGCCTTCGATGGCTTTGCGCGCACACGCACGGTGAAAGTCGCCGCCGCCGTCGGCATGACGCAGTACAGCGAAGACCTCGACAAACTGATGGCGACGATCTTTCCGCCGCAGAGCTTTCCCAACATCCTCGGCGAGGTCGTCGCCGACGCGCAGCGCACGCAGCTCCGCATGGCGGAAACCGAGAAGTATCCGCACGTCACCTATTTCCTCAATGGCGGGCGCGAAGAGCCGTTCGTCGGCGAAGACCGCATCATGGTGCCCTCGCCCAAGGTCGCGACCTACGATCTGCAGCCCGAAATGTCGGCGCCCGAACTGACCGACAAGGCAGTGGAGGCGATCACGTCCGGCAAGTACGACATGATCGTTTTGAACTTCGCCAATGCCGACATGGTCGGCCACACCGGCAGCATCCCGGCGGCGGTCAAGGCGGTGGAGACGGTCGATACGGGCCTAGGCAGGATCGCCAAAGCCATCGAACAGATGGGCGGCGCGCTGCTCGTCACCGCCGATCACGGCAATGCCGAGATGATGGTCGATCCGGAAACCGGCGGTCCGCACACGGCGCACACGCTCAATCCGGTGCCGCTGATTCTGGTCGGCGCCGGCAACCGCCTGACCGTCAAGGAAGGCCGCCTCGCCGACATCGCGCCGACGCTGCTGGAGTTGATGGGGCTGCCGAAGCCGGCGGAGATGACGGGGACGTCGCTGTTGCAGGGGTAGGCGTATTGATCACCTTCGTCATGCCCGGCCTTGTGCCGGGCATCCACGTCTTGCTTCATCGTATCAAGATAGGCGTGGATGGCCGGGACAAGCCCGGCCATGACGGAAGGAGGCGAGGCCGAGAAAACTAAAAATCCTTCAGCCCGAGCACGTCCATCATCGAATACAGGCCGGGCTTCTGCTTCCCCGCCCAGCGCGCGGCATGGAGTGCGCCGTTAGCGAACAGCATGCGGTCTTCGGCCTTGTGCGTGAGTTCGACGCGCTCGGCCGGGCCGGCGAAGATAACAGTGTGCTCGCCGACCACGGTGCCGCCGCGCAACGAGGCAAACCCGATATCGCCCCGCTTTCGCGCACCGGTGTGACCGTCACGGCCCGCGTCCTTTTTCTTGTCGAGATCGACATTGCGTCCCGCGGCCGCGGCGCGCCCCAGCATCAGCGCCGTACCCGACGGAGCATCGACTTTCTGGTTGTGATGCATCTCGACGATCTCAATGTCGAAGGACTCGTCGAGTGACTGCGCCACGCGGCGCGTCAGCGCCGTGAGTAGATTGACGCCGACGCTCATGTTGCCGGACTTGACGATGACCGCCTTCCCCGCGGCCTGGGCGATCTTGGCATCGTCCTCGGCCGAAGTGCCGGTGGTGCCGATGATGTGCACCTTGCCGGCGGCCGCGGCGCGCGCCGCGTATTCGAGCGTCGCCGCTGGCGCGGTGAAATCGACGATGCCGTCGGCCTGCGCCAGCAGCGCGGCCGCGTCGCCAGTGAGCTTGATGCCGTTCTCGCCGACGCCGGCGAGATGCCCGGCGTCCCAGCCGATCAGCGGCGAGCGCGGGTCTTCCAGCGCTCCCCCCAACTTGAGGTCCTTGCTCTCGGCGATCGCCTTGACCAGCGTGCGGCCCATGCGCCCGCCGGCGCCGGCAACGATCAAACGCATTTCAGCCATGGCTCAAGGCTCCCGCTGTTGAGGCAACGGGTATAGCGGGGCGGGACGCCCCCTGTCACGCCTCAGGGCTGCGGGCCGTCATAGCCTTCGACGATGAGGATGTCGGCCTCCGAGGAGCCAAGGCGAAGCTTCCTCGCCTCGGCGTATTCGGCCGAGCGGTAACAGGCCTGGGCGGCGGCATAATCGGGAAATTCGATCACGACACATCGCGAGCGGCCATGCCCTTCGGGGATCTCGCTCTGACCGCCGCGCGTGACGTAGCGCGCCCCGAACTTCTTGAAGATCGGCTGAATGGCGACCGTATATGGCTTGTAGCCGTCCATATTCTTTACATCGACGAGCGCTATCCAGTAGCCTTTCGGCATGTCGTCCCCCCTCGTTTATTTGCCTGCACGATCTGAATTCCACGTCATTCCCGGGCTCGCGCATCAGCGCGCCCTGGAATGACCGCCGCGCGCTAGGGCTGCGGGCCGTCATAGCCCTCGATGATGATGATCTCGGCGGTGGAATGCGCCTGCCGGATCTTCAGGTTGTCCTGGTATTCCGGAGAATCGTAGCAGGCCTTGGCGGTGGCGTAGTCCGGAAACTCGATGACGACGTTGCGGCTGCGTGGCTGGCCTTCGGGCGCGTCAAACTTGCCGGCGCGCACCAGAAAGCGGCCGCCGAACTTCTTGAAGATCGCGGCATTGGCCGCCGAATACGGTTTGTAGCCTTCGTCGTCGTGCACATCGACGCGTCCGATCCAGTAGCCCTTCGCCATAGCGTTCCTCGCTTGCCCGTTACTGCTGCTGCTGTTGTTGTTGGGTCGTAGCCTGCGCGATCTCCTTGACGATCGCATCGGCCGCGGCCTTCGGGTCGGCGGCTTCGACGATCGGCCGGCCGACCACGAGATAATCGGCGCCGGCGGCAATGGCGCGCGCCGGCGTCATGATGCGCTTCTGATCGCCCGCGGCGCTGCCGGCGGGACGGATGCCCGGCGTCACCAGCGCCATTTCGCGGCCGATGATCCCGCGCAAATTGGCGGCTTCCTCCGGCGAACAGACGAGACCGTCGATACCGATATCGCGGGCCTGCGCCGCGCGTTTGGCAACCAGCGGCCCGACGGTCAGACCGTAGCCGGCGTCGGCGAGATCGCCGTCGTCATAGGAGGTCAGCACCGTCACCGCGAGAATGCGCAGGTCCGAACCACGCGCGCCTTCGACCGCCGCCTTCATCGTCTGCGGATAAGCATGCACGGTGAGAAAAGTCGCGCCCATATTGGCGACGCTGGCGACGCCGTGCCGGACCGTGTTGCCGATGTCGTGCAGCTTGAAATCGAGAAACACTTTCTTGCCCGCGGCGATGAGGCCCGCGGCGAAGGGCAGGCCGCCGGCCAACCCGAGCTGGTAGCCGATCTTGTAGAAGGTCGCCGCCGATCCGATGCGCGAGATGAGGGCTTCGGCATCGCTCACCGACGGCACATCGAGCGCGACGATCAGGCGGTCTTTGGCGTCGAGCGGCACGGGTCACTCTCCCAGATGCATGGCGGCCTTACGCCATCGCCCGCGACGTCTCCAGGAGCCGCGACAGCAAGGCGTGAAACTGATTGGCGGTACGGGTATCGGCGATATTGCCCAGTTCGTCAAAAGCTTCATCCACCCCGGCGATCGCCAGCTGTTCGGGAATGACCAGCGCGCCGCAGCCGATTTCCAGGATCTGCCGCAGCGCCAGCAGTCCATGCAGCCCGCCGGACGGCTCTGACGACACCGCCGCAATGGCGAAGACACGGTGCCGGAACGCGGCGTAGAGCGGGTCGCCGCGCTCGCGCACGCGCGACACCCAGTCGATGGCGTTCTTGAGGAGCGGCGTCACCGAGGCGGAATATTCCGGGCTGGCGATGAATACCCCCTGATGCGCCGCGATCATCTGCTTGAGCTTGACGGCGTTCGCCGGCGCGCCGCTGCGCGCCTCGACGTCGGGGTCAAACAGCGGCAGCGGATAGTCCTGAAGCGAGATGCGGGTGACGTCGACGTCGAGCAGCGTCAATTCCTTCGCCGCCAGCGCCGCCAGCTTGACGTTGTGCGAACCGGTGCGGATCGATCCCGCGAGGATAAGGATTTTCGGGCGCGGCATGATGCGTGTCTAGCACACGCAGCCGCAGCCTCGTAGGCCGAAGGTCAAACGCCGCGATAGGTCCAGACGCGCGCCGGCGGGATGTTGAGCCAGATCAGCTCGGACGGCTCACCCTTGACCGCGCCCAGGTCCTTCGGGATCGGCGAGCCCATCGCGTAAGTGAATTGGACGAACGGCGCGCCGGGTTTCAGCAGCGCCATGGCGTCGGAGATCAGACGCAGACGCGTACGCGGCGGCTTGGTCATCAGCGGCAGACCGGAGACCACCGCGGCGGCCGGCTCACGCACGATGCCGCCGAGCAGCCGGCGCAGACGATAGGCGTCGCCCTGGACCACCGTGGCTTCGGGATAGCGCGTGCGCAGCAGCCGGCAGAAATCGGGATCGAACTCGACCAGCACCAGACGCTTCGGATCGATGCCCCACTGCACCAGTGCTTCCGTGACCGGACCGGTTCCGGGACCCAATTCAATCACGGGACCGGTCGAAGCCGGATCGACGCAACGCGCCATGCGGCGCGCCAGCGCCTTGCCCGACGGCATGACGGCGCCGGTGCGGATCGGCTTCTCAAACCATGTGCGGAAGAACTGCACCTCGTCGTCGAGACGGAGGGGCTTCTTGGCGACGCGGGCGACGGGCTGAGGCTGCATTGCTGAACGGTACCCGGCCGGGGCAGAAAACGCTGTGGAAACTGTCACCTAACCGCCAAATGGCTATAGGTCGGCGAGGACAGGGTCAAGATGGTCAAGCTGAATAGCTGCCCCGATTTGCCAAACCGTCGAGGAAGGTCTTGACGCGGCTCAGGAACCCGGCCGACTCCGGCTGGGTATGATCGGAAGACAACTTTTCGAACTCGGCCAACAGCTCTTTCTGGCGTTTGGTCAATTTTTGCGGCGTTTCCACCGCGACTTGAACGTACAAGTCGCCGGTTTGTTTCGAGCGCAACACCGGCATACCCTTGCCGCTGAGGCGGAAGCGGGCGCCCGACTGGGTGCCGGCCGGGATCTTGACCTTGGCCTCGCTGGCATCGATCGCCGGTACGCCGATCTCGCCGCCGAGCGCCGCCGTCACCATGGAGATCGGCACGCGGCAATACAGGTCCGCGCCGTCGCGCTGGTACAACTCATGCGGTTGCAGCGAGAGGAAGATGTAGAGGTCGCCCGGCGGCCCGCCGCGCACGCCAGCTTCGCCTTCGCCGGCGAGACGAATGCGGGTGCCGTCCTCGACGCCCGCGGGGATGTTCACCGATAGCGTGCGTTCGCGCGTCACGCGCCCGGCGCCCGAACAGGCCGCGCACGGATCGTCGATCACCTGGCCGCGGCCCTGACAGGTCGGGCAGGTGCGCTCGAGCGTGAAGAAGCCCTGGGCGTGGCGAATTTTGCCGGCGCCACTGCAGGTCGGACAGGTCTTCGGCTTGGTGCCGGTCTTCGCGCCGCTGCCGGAGCAGGCCTCGCAGGTCACCGAGGTCGGAATGCGGATCTGCGCATTCTTGCCCTCGAAGGCTTCCTCGAGCGTGATCTCCATATTGTAGCGCAGATCCGAGCCGCGCTCGCGGCCGGAGCCGCGTCCGCCGCGGCGGCCGCCGCTCATGCCGAACAGATCTTCGAAAATGTCGGAGAAGGTCGAGGCGAAGTCGGCGCCGAAGCCGTGCTGGCCGCCGCCGCCACCCTGCTCGAACGCGGCATGACCGAAGCGGTCATAGGCGGCGCGCTTGTCGCCGTCCTTGAGCACTTCATAGGCTTCGTTGAGTTCGCGGAATTTGTGCTCGCACTCGCTGTCGCCCGGATTGCGGTCCGGGTGATGCTGCATCGCGAGTTTGCGGAAGGCGGCCTTCAGCTCGACTTCGGTGCAGGTGCGCGAAACGCCGAGCACCTCGTAATAGTCGCGCTTAGACATGATGCAGGTGTCCTCGCCCTATCTCCTCATCCTGAGGAGCGATCCGCAGGATCGCGTCTCGAAGGATGAGGCCCCGTAGAGATAGGCGTAAATAATTCGGCCCTCATGCTTCGAGACGCTTATCGCGCACCTCGGCATGAGGGCCATTGTATGCTTCCTTAGGCCGACTTCTTGCCGCCCTTGTCGTCGTCGACTTCGGTGAACTCCGCGTCGACCACGTCGTCCTTCTTCTCAGCGTCCGCACCGCCGGCGGCGCCGGCCTGCTGCTGCTGATAGATCGCTTCGCCGAGCTTCATCGAGGCCTGCGCCAGCGCGTTGGTCTTCTGCTGGATGGCGTCGGCATCGTCGCCCTTCAAGGCTTCCTTGAGATCGGCGATGGCGTTCTCGATCGCGGAGCGTTCGGCGTCGCCGAGCTTCGAACCATGCTCGGACAGTGCCTTCTCGGTCGAGTGGACCAGAGCCTCGGCGTGGTTCTTGGCTTCGACCGCAGCCTTGCGCTTCTTGTCTTCCTCGGCGTGGCTCTCCGCGTCCTTGACCATCTTCTCGATGTCGGCCTCGGACAAACCGCCCGACGCCTGGATGCGAATCTGCTGCTCCTTGTTCGTCGCCTTGTCCTTGGCGGACACGTTGACGATGCCGTTGGCGTCGATGTCGAAGGTCACTTCGATCTGCGGCATGCCGCGCGGCGCCGGCGGAATGCCGACGAGATCGAACTGGCCGAGCATTTTGTTGTCGGCCGCCATCTCGCGCTCGCCCTGGAAGACGCGGATGGTCACCGCGTTCTGATTGTCCTCGGCGGTCGAGAAGGTCTGCGACTTCTTGGTCGGGATCGTGGTGTTGCGATCGATGATGCGGGTGAACACGCCGCCCAGCGTTTCGATGCCGAGCGAGAGCGGGGTCACGTCGAGCAGCAGCACGTCCTTGACGTCGCCCTGGAGAACGCCGGCCTGGATCGCGGCGCCGATGGCGACGACTTCATCCGGGTTGACGCCCTTGTGCGGCTCCTTGCCGAAGAACTGCTTCACGACTTCCTGCACCTTCGGCATGCGCGTCATGCCGCCGACCAGGACCACTTCGTTGATCTCGCCGGCGGTGACGCCCGCATCCTTGAGCGCCTTGCGGCACGGCTCGATGGTGCGCTGGATGAGTTCGTCAACCAGAGCCTCGAGCTTGGCGCGCGTCAGCTTGATCGTCAGATGCTTCGGGCCGGAAGCGTCCGCCGTGATGAACGGCAGGTTGACTTCGGTCTGCGTCGTCGACGACAGCTCGATCTTCGCTTTTTCAGCGGCTTCCTTCAGACGCTGCAGCGCGAGCTTGTCCTTGCGCAGGTCGATGCCCTGCTCCTTCTGGAATTCGGCCGCGAGATAATTGACGAGGACCATGTCGAAGTCTTCGCCGCCCAGGAACGTATCGCCGTTCGTGGATTTCACTTCGAACACGCCGTCGCCGATCTCGAGCACCGAGATATCGAAGGTGCCGCCGCCAAGGTCGTAGACGGCGATGATGCCGTTCTTTTCCTTGTCGAGGCCGTAAGCGAGCGCGGCCGCGGTCGGCTCGTTGATGATGCGGAGAACTTCAAGACCCGCGATCTTGCCGGCGTCCTTGGTCGCCTGGCGCTGCGCGTCGTTGAAGTAGGCCGGAACGGTGATGACCGCCTGATCGACCTTCTGGCCGAGATGCGCTTCCGCCGTTTCCTTCATCTTCTGAAGGGTGAAGGCCGAGATCTGCGACGGCGAATACTGCTTGCCGTCGGCTTCGACCCAGGCGTCGCCGTTCGAGGCCTTGGAAATCTTGTACGGAACGAGCTTCTTGTCCTTCTCCACCATCGGGTCGTCGAAGCGCCGTCCAATGAGTCGCTTGACCGCGAAGATGGTCTTTTCCGGATTGGTGACCGCCTGGCGCTTGGCCGGCTGGCCGACCAGTCGCTCACCGTCGTCGGTAAACGCGACGATCGATGGCGTGGTACGCATGCCCTCGGCGTTCTCGATGACCTTGGGCGCTTTGCCCTCCATCACGGCAACGCAGGAATTGGTGGTGCCGAGGTCGATACCGATGACCTTGCCCATGTGTTCGTCCTCTCAATTGCGGCAGACCGGACGGGCCCTCAAACCTTCGGGTGTTACCCCTCGGATTATCTGGCGCCCGAAGCTGGGTTCGCGGCTCTTCCGCGAGGCCCCTGATCCAGCCCCCTGGATACGATTAACCGCGGTTTTGCGGCTCAAGGCTCATATAGGAGGGGGCATGGGGGCCGCAAGCGGCGCGTTCACGAAATTGGGAGCTAACCGCCTCCGGGGGCCGCGAAAAAGCCGGCTGAACCGGCTATGGAGGGGTGTTCCTATGCCGGGGTCCTGACCCTGCCGCCCCGGCTCAACCGCAACCATGACGGGATTCATGCCGCGTCGAACGCTTGTCCTCCTGCTGACCCTCGGCGCCTTGCTTTTGCAGGCGCCCCCGCTCGCCGCCGCCGCCGATACGGTCTTCCCGCCAGGCCTGCGCATCGGCCTGACCGTGCCGGGCGATCTCACGGTATCGACCCGTTTCCCCGGTTTCGAGGATGCCGGCCGCAAGGTCGCCATCACCATCCTCGACATGCCTTTGGCCGCGCTGGAGGGCCTCGAGCGCTCGGCTTTTGCCAAGACCCAGGCCGAGGTGCAGAACCTCAAGCGCGAGGCGTTTCCGTTCGAGAACGGCATCGGCGTCCTGGTCAGCGGCGCCGCGACGGAGAATGGCGTCAAGGTTCACAAATGGTTTCTCATAGCCTCGTCGGCCACCGGGCCGGTGCGCGATCTGGCGACCTTGATCAGCGTCCAGGTGCCGGACGACGCGCTGAACGTTTACAGCGACGCGGCGATCCGCACGGCCCTGCGTAGCGTCACCTTCCGGCCGACGCCGCTGATGGAGCAGCTCAGCCTGCTGCCATTCAAGCTCGGCGACATGGCCGGTTTCCGCCCGATCACGGTGCTGCCGTCGGGCGGCGTCATTCTGATCGACGGCGACAGCGACGACATCACCACCCACCCTTACGTGATCGTGTCGATCGGACGCGGCGCGCCGGACGACCGCGACCGCGGCCGCTTCGCCGCCGACCTGCTTTCGCAGGCGCCGCTGCGCAATATGAGCATGAAGAGCTCGGAGCCGCTCCGTATCTCCAACGGCCCCGGCCACGAGATCCGCGCCGAGGCGGAGAACGTCACCGGCAAGCCCGTGAAGCTGGTGCAGTGGGTCCGCTTCGGCGGCTCCGGCTTCCTGCGCATCGTCGGCGTGGCGTCCGAAGCGCAGTGGGATGCGGTGTTCAACCGCTTCCGCGCCGTGCGCGATGGCGTCGAGCCGAGGGGGTAGTTCTTCACCCTCCCCCATAGGCGAGCGAACGCTCGCCGTTCGGCAAGCTATGTGGGGAGGGTCGCGAGCGAAGCGAGCGGGGTGGGGGTAATTGCGAGGTCCAGATGCGCGACCCCCACCCCCCACCCCTCCCCACAAGGGGGAGGGGAGTCAGGCTGCGGTCTGCAGCAATTCCAGCGTTAAAACCTGATGGTGCTCCGCAGTCCCGCGACCAGCGCGTTCTTCACGGCGCCGCCATTGGGATCATTCGGATCGGCGACATTGCCGCCCGGATGCACGATGTATTGCAGGTCCGGCTGCAGGGTCCACCACGGCGCAATCTGCGCGGCGTAACTCACTTCGAACACCACTTCGTGGTCGCGCACCACCGCATTGCCGGCGTCGATATCGGCGCCGGCCGCGTCGCGGCTGATCTTGGCGTAGGCGACGCCGAAGGTGAGCGTGTCGTCGGGACGGCCGGCGAACAGGCCTTTGATGCCGGCGCCGCCATCGATGTAATACGACAGCAGGTTGCGGTCCGACGGCGACAAGCCGCCGCGCACGAACAGGCTCAGCGCCGTGTCACCGCGGCGCAGCACCGTCTGGTCGGCGACGCCGTAGATGCCCCAGTTGCCCTTGTGATTGAGCGGGCCGGCCAACGCCGGATCGCTGAGCAGCACGGTGCCGCCGGCGGCGTTGACGCCAAAGCGCTGGTCGGCGAAGTCGGTCGTCGCGTACCAGCCGCCGAGCTTGTAGATCGCCGGCAGGCCAGCGGCGTTCTTGCCTTGGTTCACCGCGTATTGGACTTCGCCAATGTACAGCGCGCCGCCGGTGAGTCCGAAATTGGTGCCGTTCTCGTTGCACTCCTGAACCGACAGGGTGCAGCCCGACTTGCCGGCCGGATTGCCGGCGAACACGGCTCCGAGCACCGTGACGTTGTCGGTGGCGTTGACCTTGAGCCGCGCCCCCGGCACCGCGACAGGATAGGCCGGCCCGCCATTGAGCATGTCGGCGGCGAGCAGCCCGGCCCAGCCGAAGGTGCCGTTGATTAAACCGCCCGCAGTCGGGCTGGTGATGAATTCGTCGTCGCCGGCGAGCTGGCCGATGCGCAGCGAAAAGCGGTCGGCGAAGCTCTGCTCGTACCACAGCGTGAACAGCCGCGTCGTCGGCAGCGCGTCGATATTCGACGGATCGGCGATCGAGCCTACATTCTGCGCCGGGTTCGAGCCGCCGTTGTGGATCTGATAAATCGTGAAATGCGTGGTGGCGCCGTTGAGCCCGATCAGCTTCGACAGGTCCGTATCGACGGAGAATTCAAGGCGGCCTTCGTAGCTGGTACGCCGGTTCAAACCGCCGGACAGCACGCCGAAGGTTTCGCCGATGTAGTTCAGCGTGATGTCGATGCCCTGGTTTTCCTTGAGCGCGGTGCGGCCGCCGCCCCAGTCGCCGGTCAGCGTGTCGCGTTGCCAGATCGACGGTTCGGCTTTGACCTTTTCTTTCGCCAGAGCGCCGCCGGCGCCTGCCGTGCTCAAAGCAGTGGCTGCGGCCAGCCCCACGCAAAAGCGGCCTACCGCTGTCATCGTTGCCTTCATCGCCATCGCCGTCCGGGCTCTGATTTGATGTGAATGTACCCGAAACGATTACTTTGCCAACTCGGCGAGCTGGCGCAGCGCCGCGAAGTGCTTGTCGTGCACGCGCGGATTGAACAGCGAATATTGCTCGGCGGCCTTGAGGTAAGGGGTCACCATGGCAACCGTCTTTCGATACTGCCCGTAAAGCCGCGCCGCCTCCGGGAAATCATCGGCCTCGGCGGCCATGGCGACCTGCCGCAACGTCAGCACCAGATCGCGCACACTGGCGCGGGCTCGCATCCGTTCGGCGACGCCGCCCTCGACGGAGGTGTCCTTGCGGTCGGGGAAGTTCTCGCCGACCTCGCGCCATTCGGCGCCGACCGAGTCCACCGCGAGGCGAATCACGGCCTTGTCGCGCGCCGGGATGGCGACGTCGAGCACGCTGATGAAGGCGGTCAGCTCGTCGATCTCGGCCTGCACCGTGTTCGGCGTATAGGGCGTATCGGCGTCGCCGATGGCGTCGAGATAGGCGACCAGGTCGCTCTGCTCGGACGCGCTCAGGCCGAGCTCGTAGTGCTTGTCGAAATAGCCGACCACTTCGTCGAAGCTGTCGAAGCGACCATCGTGGAAATACGGCGCATTGAACTTGGCGTTGATCAGCGTCTTGGTCTTGAAGTAGCCGCCGCTGCCGATGTCATGCACCTTGTGATCGACGAACGCCGCGTCGGCCTCGTGGCAGGTGGCGCAGCTCATCGATGCATTCTTCGGGAACGGCTTGTTGAACAGCGCCTCGCCGCGCCGCGCCGCGTCCGACGCCTTGTCGGTCAGGCGACCGTCGGAGGTCATCTTCTCGTTCGGCAGGAAGGAGATTTCGTTGACGTAAGTGACGAGCGCATCGAGCACCTGGCCCGACGGCTCGGCGCCGGCGAACTCGTTGACGATGACGTTGCGGATGAACTCACGCAGCGAGGCGATGCGGCCGTCGTGACCGTAGGGTCCGATGAACTTGGCGCCGCGCAGGCTTGGCACCGTGACGGGATCGAACACGCCGTTGTCGGCCTTGGCGTTGAACAGCGAGCCGGTGGTGTCGAAAGTGCCGGGCTTCGCCGACAGGCCGGGCACGAAAAGCTTGGGGTTGCTGGCGCCCTGCTGATGGCAGGAGTTGCAGCTCATGCCGGCATCGGCGGCCTTGCCCCCGAAGATCGACGATGAGGAGAACAGCATGTCGCCGAGGTTGAACAGATAAGAGCGCTTGCCGCCGGCCTGGTCGAAGCCGAACAACTCGGTCGGCTGATCGAGCAACTCCTCGTTCAGCTCGCTGCCGACCGGCAGCGTCGCATCCTTGCTGACGACCGGCGTGGCGCGTACCGGCGCCACCGACGCCGCAATCACAAGGCCGGCGGCCAAGGCGGCCCGAAGCGCTCCAGACCGCATGACTACTTCGCCTTCGCCGCGGCTTCCTCGTCCTCGTCGCCGACCTTGAACGGCTTGAGGCCGAGCTTCGGCGCCGCCTGCAGCATCAGCGCGGCCAGTTCCTCGCCGGCGATGTGCACCTTCTTGGCGTCCATGCTCTTGATGTCTTCGACACCGACCAGCTTCTTCAGGTTCTGCACGCGCTCGTCGATGATGCCGGCGAGCTTTCCGTCCTTCTTCTTCAGCGTATCGGCAAAGACGGTGTTCCAGGCGAACTCGATGCCGGCGACGTTCTCCTGCATGTCGATGATCGAGGTCGCAGCATAAGGCGATTCACCGCCGCCGGATTTTTCTTCGCCGACCTCGTAAGCGAGGTTCGCGGTGCCCTCGAGCAGCTTCTGCGGCGTGAAGGCGAATTTCTTGTCCTTCAGCTTCTTCTCGAACTTGTCCATGTTCGCCAGCATCTCGGCGATCGGCTGATCGAGGCCTTCGGTCTTCTTGGCGGAGAACAGCACGGCCTCGATGGCGTGATAGCCGCTCTTGGCGTTCGGCCAGGGATCGACGCTCTTGTCGAACTCGCCGAAATAGGTGCCGGTCACCGGCTCCATCACCTCCCAGCCCCGGCGCGACTTGATCCAGGCGTCCTGCGCCGCCTTGAGATCGCCGGCCTTGACCGCGGTCTGCATTTCCTTGGCGCCGGCGATGGCCTTGCCGATGTTCTCGGCGATAAACGGCTTGTAGGCCTTGGCGCCGTCCTTCATCGACGCAGCCTGCGACGTGCCGGGCAGGACCGCGATGGAGAGAAGCGCGGCCGCGCAGGCCAGCGCCTTCAAACGCGACGGCACGGACGAGGATGAAACTGACGGCATATGCGGCCTCCTGTCGCAGAGAAATTTCGCCGGACACTGTTCGCCGCAACCGCCGTCGTCAAGGAAAATATCAATGAAATCAGTAGTTTATAACGAATCAAAACTGCGGCGCGATGCTCTTGAATTATTCCAATCCAAAGAAGCCGGCTAAGGCCTTGCCGTGTCACCCGATCACAGTCGCGCGGCGGCGATGTAGCCGCCCGCAAAAGCAAACGGCGCCCGGAAGGGCGCCGCCTGGACTCATCATTGTCGCGCCGGCTTACTTGCCGTTGCCGGCCGACGACGTCTCGTTGGCTGCCGGCTTCGGCGCCGCCTTCGATACGCCGACCAGCGCCGGACGCAGCACGCGATCGCCGATCATGTAGCCGGACTGGATCACCTGCGCGACATGCCCTGACGGCACATCCGCGTTCGGCACTTCGTACATCGCCTGGTGAATGTTGGGATCGAACTTCTCGCCCTGCGGCGTGAACTTCTTGACGCCGTTGTTCTCCAGCGTCTTCAGCAGCTCGCGCTCGGTCAGCTCGACGCCTTCGAGCACGCCCTTGATCGACGCATCGACCGTGGCGCGGGCGTCTTCCGGCAAGGTCGCCAGCGCGCGGTGCATGTTGTCGGCGACGTTGAGGACGTCGCGAGCGAATTTGGTGATGCCGTAAGCGCGCGCGTCGGCGACCTCGCGCTCGGTGCGCTTGCGCAGATTTTCCATCTCCGCCAGCGTGCGCAGCAGCTTGTCCTTGTATTCGAAGGCTTCGCGCTTGGCCTCGGCCAACGGATCCGGCTGCTCGGCGAACTCCGGCGTCAGCGCCGTCGGGGCGGCGGTATTTTCGGTCTCGGCACTCGCGTTCTCAGCCTTACGCGCGGTCGGGTCCGTCATCGTCTCAATCCACTTCTTGATATGGGTGTGGCCCGGATATCAGGGCTGGAAGCCAAAAAATCAAGCTTTTCCGGCTTGATCGGCCGAAAAATCCTGTATTTCCAGCACTTTCAATGCCCGGAGCCCGACAAAAGGCGGCTTACGACGCGGGCGGTGTAGTCCACCATCGGGATGATCCGGGCGTAGTTCAGCCGCGTCGGGCCGATGACGCCGATGACGCCGACGATGCGCCCGGCATTGTCGCGGTACGGCGCGACGATGGTCGAGGAGCCCGACAGTGAGAACAGCTTGTTCTCCGAACCGATGAAGATCCGCACGCCGTCGCCGCGCTCGGCGCGGCCGAGCAGGTCGATGACGCCGCGCTGCGCCTCGAGCGCATCGAACAGCGAACGAACGCGCTCGAGATCTTCCAGCGCGTGAAGGTCCTCGAGGAGGTTGGCGTGGCCGCGCACAATGAGCTGGCGTGCCGCCGTGTCTCCGCCGGACCAACTCGCCAGTCCCGCCGCGATGATCTTCTGCGTCAGTTGATCGAGTTCGGCCTGGCCCTGCGCCAACGCCGCCTCGATCTCCGCGCGCAGTTCCGACAACGTTTTGCCGCGGATATGGGCGTTGAGGAAATTGCCCGCCTCGGTCAGCGCCGAAGCCGGCAGGCCTGCGGGCACGTTGAGCACACGGTTTTCCACCTGACCGTCCTCACCGACCAGCACGGCGAGCGCGCGCTCCGGTTCCAGCCGCACGAATTCGATATGCTTGAGCCGCGTGTCGGCTTTCGCCGTCAGCACCACGCCGGCCGAACGCGTCAGCCCCGACAGCATCTGCGAGGCTTCCGTGAGCACCGCTTCCATCGACTTGCCGCCGCCGGCACCGGCCACCTGCGCTTCGATGGAACGGCGGTTGTCTTCGGTGAGATCGCCGACCTGCATCAGCGCATCGACGAAGAAACGCAAACCGAGTTCCGTCGGCAAGCGGCCGGCCGAGGTATGCGGCGCGAAGACGAGGCCGAGCTGCTCGAGGTCCGACATCACGTTGCGCACCGAGGCCGGCGACAAGGTAATCGGCAGAATGCGGGACAGGTTGCGCGAGCCGACCGGTTCGCCCGTCGCGAGGTAGCTCTCGACGATCGAACGGAAAATCTCGCGCGAACGCTCGTTGAGCGCCGCGAGGCTCACCTGCGAAGTGCCGATTGGAACGTCGTGGGACGCCACCTGTAAGTCCTCTTGTTACCGTCTAAATTTGGACATCGTGGCGGGCTTGATCAAGTCGGGACTTGCGGAATGGCCGACAAGAGTGCCATTTTGCGCGGGTCGCGGCGAGGGTGTTTGCGCTCGGAATGCTGGCTCTGTTTACCAAATCCTGGCGGAAGAAGGCGGCGATTGTCGCGCTGGTCTTCTATGCGCTGGGCATTGCCGCCCCGGCCGTCGCCTTCGCGCTCACCGACAGCAGCGCCCATTGCCTGCCGATGAGGGCGGCACAGGACACCGCCGGCTCTCACCACAGCCACGACGGCGGCGCGGCTCACAGCCACGACACCGCCTCTGCCGATCATCAGCCGCACTCCGCCCCGGCGGCGGACGACCACGGCATGACCGGCAAATGCTGCGGCACCTTCTGCTTTACGGCGCTCGCCCCGCATGTGGCGCCGGTCGCCGCGCCGCTGATGCGCGTGACGGCGATGAGCCAGTTGCGCGTCGTCCATCTGTTCGGACACGGCGCCGACCCTATCGACCGCCCGCCGCGAAACCTCCTGTCGATCTGAGTACACCGGCACGACGCGGCCTGACGGCTGCGGCGCGCCCGTTGTCAATTCGACGGACGAGGATATGCGATGTCATCCCGACACTGTTCGCGGCCGGCTGCCTTGGGGCGGCGGGCGACGCCATGGCGTTTCACCAGAAGCGGCCTTCTGCTCAGTAGTTTCCTGATCCTGCCGGCCTGCGCGACGCTGTCGCCGGACGGCGGCATGAATGTGCCGGCCGACATCGCCGCGCGTCATCTGCGCAAGGACGTCGGCGTCACGCGCAGCGAGGACGACGCCGCGGCCTTGCGCGACCGCGTCGGCAGCCTTTTGCGCAAGCCTCTGTCGGCCGACGCCGCGGTGCAGCTCGCGCTTTTGAACAATCGCGGTTTGCAGGCGGCCTATAACGCGCTCGGCGCCGCCGACGCCGTGCGGGTGCAGCGGTCGCTGCCGCCGCGGCCCTCGTTCGAGCTGACGCGGCTGTCCGGCGCGGCGGAGATCGAACTTGAACGGCAGATCGTGGGCAACATCCTCGCGCTGGCGACGCTGCCGGCGCGCACCGAGATCGCCAATATCCGGTTCCGCCAGGCGCAACTGACCGCCGCGCTGGAAACCTTGCGCACCGCGTCCGAGGCGCGGCGTGCCTATTACCGTGCGGTCGCCGCGCAACAGGTCGTCAAGCTGTTCCGGGATGCGGGCGGCGCCTCGGCCACCTCCACCGAGCTGTCGAAGCGCATGCGCGACAGCGGCGCGATGAGCAAGCTCGACCAGTCGCGTCAGCAGCTCTTGCACGCCGAACTGTCCGCCGACCTGACCCGCGCCGAACTGCGCGCGTCGTCGGAACGAGAACGGCTGATCCGCGTGCTCGGCCTCGCCGATGAGCGGCAGTCACTCAAGCTGCCGGCGGCCTTGCCGCCCTTGCCGAAACGCGCGCCCAGCCTGCGCACCGCCGAGCAAAGCGCGCTCGACGAGCGCGTCGATCTGCAAACGGCGCGTCTCGACGTCGAGGCTTTGGCGAAGTCCTACGGACTGACCAAGGCCACGCGCTTCGTCAACGTGCTGGAGGGCGGCTACTCGGACAAGATCACCGACAACAAGGAAACCGGAGAGCACGCGCACAGCCGCGGCTTCACCGTCACGTTCGAGGTGCCGCTGTTCGATTTCGGCGAAGCGCGCACGCGCGAGGCCGAACAGACCTACATGCAGGCGGTCAACCGGCTGGCGCAGAAGGCGGTCGATGTGCGCTCGCAGGCGCGCGAGGCCTATCGGGCTTATCGCCTCAACTACGATCTCGCGCAGCGCTATGCGCGCGAGGTTGTGCCGCTGCGCAAGGCGATGTCGCAGGAGCAGATGCTGCGTTACGGCGCCATGCAAATCGACGTCTTCACGCTGCTGACCGACATCCGCCAGCAGATCGCGTCGCGCGTCACCGCGACAGAGGTGCAGCGCGACTTCTGGCTCGCCTCCACCGAACTGTCTGCCGCCATCGTCGGCGGCAATGCGCAGAATGCCGACGTGGCCTCGGCCGGCGCGTCCGCAGGCGGCGACGGCGACGGCGAAGGGCACTGAAGGAGAGAATGACATGATCTCACGACGCAATCTCATCGGCTCGTCGCTCGTTCTCGCCGGCGCCGCCGCGGTCAGTGGCCGCACGCAGGCGGCGAGCATCCCCGAAGCCGTCAGCAGCACGTCGCCGGCGATGCAGCCGCCGCCGCGGCCATCGAGCGGACCGGACTATCACCCGGTCGTCACACTCAACGGCTGGTCGCTGCCGTGGCGCATGAACGGCGACTGGAAGGAGTTTCATCTCGTCGCCGAGAAGGTCGAGCGCGAATTCGCGCCGGGCATGACGGCGCGGCTGTGGGGCTACAACGGCCAGTCACCGGGCCCGACCATCGAATGCGTCGAGGGTGACCGGTTGCGCATCTTCGTCACCAATAAGCTGCCCGAGCACACCACCGTGCACTGGCACGGCATGCCGGTGCCGAACGGCATGGACGGCGTCGGCGGCCTGACGCAGCCGCACATCAAGCCGGGACAGACCTTCGTCTATGAATTCGTGGCGAAGAAAAGCGGCACCTTCATGTATCACCCGCATGCCGACGAAATGGTGCAGATGGCGATGGGCATGATGGGCTTTCTCGTCGTGCATCCGCGCGATCCGAACTTCAACCGCGTGGACCGCGACTTCGTCTTCCTGATGTCGAGCTACGACATCGAGCCCGGCACCGCGCTGCCCAAGGTCATGACCATGACCGACTTCAACCTGTGGACCTGGAACAGCCGCGTATTCCCGGGAATCGATCCGCTGGTGGTGCGTCAGGGCGATCGCGTGCGCATCCGCGTCGGCAATCTCACCATGACCAATCACCCGATCCATATGCACGGGCCGCACTTCGAGGTGACCTGCACCGATGGCGGCTGGGTGCGCGAGAGCGCGCGTTGGCCGGAAGTGACAACCGACATTCCGGTCGGCGGCATGCGCGCCGTCGAATTCATCGCCGAGGATCCGGGCGACTGGGCCATTCATTGCCACAAGTCGCATCACACCATGAATGCCATGGGTCACGACGTGAAGACCTTCATCGGCACGCCGCAGAAGGATCTGACCAAGGCGATCCGCAAGTTCATGCCCGACTACATGCCGATGGGTTCCGAAGGCATGGCGGAAATGGGCTCGATGGAAATGCCGATGCCCGACAACACGCTGCCGATGATGACCGGCTTCGGCCAGTACGGGCCGCTGGAAATGGGCGGCATGTTCTCGGTCGTGAAGGTGCGCGAGGGATTGGCGCCCGACGATTACAAGGACCCCGGTCCCTACAAGCATCCGCCCGGCACCGTCGCCTATCAGGTCAAGGGCGAAGTGCCCGACGCCGCGCGCCGCAGCGACGTGCCCACCAGTCCGAACAATGTCGAACTCTCGGTCGTGAAGCCGGGATCGAAAAGTCACAGCAATCATTGAAGGAGCAGGAAATGAAATCTCTCGTACTCTCGATCGCCGCCGTGCTGGCCGTCTCCGTTGCGGGCATCTCGGCTGCCGGCGCTCACGGCGAGGCCTACTCGGCCGGAACTCCCGGCAATCCGAAGAAGCCCGCGCGCACCGTCACCGTCATCATGACCGACAAGGATGGAGTCATGAAATACGAGCCTAACCGTATCGCCGTGAAAAAGGGCGAACAGATTCGCTTCGTCCTGGAGAACAAGGGTGAGGTGAAGCACGAGTTCATTCTGGCGAGCATGCACGACAATAAAAAGCACGGCGAACTGATGAAGAAGTTCCCGCACATGGAGCACGACGAGCCGAACTCGAAGAGTCTCGAGCCCGGCCAGAAAGCGGAAATTCTCTGGCAGTTTACAAAATCGGGCACGTTTGAATTCGCCTGCCTCATCCCCGGCCACTACGAGGCCGGCATGCACGGCACCGCCAGCGTCAAGTAGTTTCAC
>JAHCKG010000031.1 GCA_026125895.1 Pseudolabrys sp.
ACGCGACGGCGGGCGGGTGAGGGGGCGTTGTCGTTTTTCTCGACTTCCCCCCCACCCGGCTTGCTGCGCGAGCCGACCTCTCCCCATGGGAGAGGTGAAGAAAGCAGCGCCGCCAGCCCCAGCGTGAAGCCGGTCGCCGCCGGCAAATGCGCCTCGCTCAGCGCCGAAATTTCATGCAGGGCCCCACGCGCCAGCCCGCCGCCGAGCACCTCGTCAACGGCCGGAATGCCGAGCGGCAGCACGGCCGGGCCGTCCACCAGGCCGGCCGGTTTCTGCAAGCGCGCGAGGTGCTGACGCAGTTCGTCGAGCATGGGTTAAGTCTCTGAAGAAGCGGGTTAATCCGTTGGCCAGCCAACGGGTGTCTCCGCCTTTTGTTCCCTATTTGTTCTAGTTTGCAGGAGCGCTTCAGGACCGTCAAGCCGCAAGGAATGGTGGCTCGTCATCGCGACAGGCGGCAGCGCTGGGCGCGCCGGTGCCGCTGCACCGCAGAGCGGAGGCGAGACTCGGAAGGTCGGGCGCGGCGCCCGCTCAGATGTGCGTCACATAGACGACGAACACCGCTGCCGCCAACACCGTGGCCACCCACACAAGCCGGGGATCGGTTCGATTGAAATTCATGAACGGGAACATTCAAGACACGTGCCAGCCCAAGGCCCAATGCCGCGCCGCCTCATCGGTTCCTGACTGGCTTTAGGCGCGCCGCTCCTGCGTCACGATCTCGATGCCTTCCGACAGCGATTTGTGCACCGGACACTTGTCGGCGATTTCCATCAGCTTGCGCCGCTGCTCGTCATCGAGCTCGCCGTCCAGCGTAATGAAACGCTCGATGCGATCGACCGCGCTCACCTTGGTGTCGCAGGTCTCGCAATCCTTGGCGTGGATCTTGCCGTGCGTCAGCCGCACCGACACATCCCTGAGCGGGATTTTCTTGAACTCGGCATAGAGCCGGATCGTCATCGACGTGCAGGCCCCTAACCCGGCGAGCAGGTAATCGTACGGCGCCGGCCCCGAATTCATGCCGCCCATCTTTTCGGGTTCGTCGGCGAACAGGCGATGCGGACCGGTGAGAATGGCTTGCTGGAATTTGCCGGCATGTGTCTCGCGCACCAGCACGAGGCCTTCCTCGACTTCCTCCTCGCTCATGCCTTCGGGCGCATCGAGATAGCGCCCGGCCCAGCCGGCGATGACGTCGGCGACATAGAACGCATCCGCCTTCTTCGACAGCAGATGATCGGCGCCGGCCAGCGACACGAAGCTCTTGGGATGCTTGGCGGCGAGAAAGATGTGCGAGGCGTTGTCGATGCCGACGGTGTCGTCGGTCGGCGAATGAAAGACCAGCAGCGGCTTGCCGAGCTGCGCCAGCTTGGCGTCGAGCTTCTTGCCGGCGATGTCGTCGAGGAATTCGCGGCTGATGGTGAAAGGCCGGCCGGCCAGCTTGACCTCGAGCTCGCCTTTCTCCCGGATGGCGTCGATGTGCTCCTTGAACAAACCGGTGACATGGGCCGGATCGTATGGCGCGGCGATCGTCACGACGGCGCGGGCGTCGGCGATACGGTCGGCGGCCGCCAGCACCGCAGCGCCGCCGAGCGAATGGCCGATCAGGATCGCCGGCGCGCCATGGTCCTTGCGTAGACGATCGGCAGCCGCGACCAGATCCTCGACGTTCGAGGAAAAATGGGTGTTGGCGAAATCGCCCTCGCTGGAGCCGAGCCCGGTGAAATCGAAGCGCAGCACGGCGATGCCGTGCTCGGTCAGTCGCTCGGCGATGCGCTTCGCCGCCAGATTATTCTGGCCGCAGGTAAAGCAGTGCGCGAACAGCGCGTAGGCGGTGGGCTTGCCGAGCGGCTCGTCGAGCGTGGCGGCGAGAAGCTCGCCCTTCGCATTGGGGAAGGTGAAACGGCTGCTGCGCATGGTCTGGCCTTCTCTGTCGCTCTGGCGCTGAGGCATTTGCACTATATCTGAGCAGGGTCGCGCGGAACCGTGCCGGGACAAATCATGACGCAGATGTTACGGGCGCTTGACGCTGGAACCCGCGCCGTGGAGTCCGGCGCGGAAATTGCGTAAACTGTAGCCGCTCGGCCATGCCGAATGCCCGTATTGCCCGTGGAGTGTCACATGAGCCTCGCCGAAGACCGCTTCGAGCAGATGTTTCCGGTTTTCGATCCTGCCCAGGTCGAGACAATGGCGCGTTTCGCCAGCGGCCCGGCCGAGACTTTCGCGCCGGGCGAAGTGCTGTTCGACACTGGCGAGCGCAACGTGCCGTCGCATCTGGTGCTGGAGGGCTCGCTGGAGATCGTGCGCCGCGACGGCCTGCATCGCTTCGCCTCGGTGATATCGCACGGCCCGGGCCAGTTCTCCGGCGAAGTCAGCCAGCTCAGCGGCAACGGCTCCATTCCCTCCGGCCGCGCCGGTCCGAACGGGTTGACCGCGCTGCCGTTCGATGCCGCGCATATCCGCGCGCTGATGGTGGGCTCCGCCGAGATCGGCGAGATCGTCATGCGCTCCTTCATCCTGCGCCGTGTCGCGCTGTTGCAGAGCGAGGGCGCCGGCTCGATCGTCATCGGCCATCCGAACATGCCCGATCTGGTGCGGCTGCAGGGCTTCCTGGCGCGCAACGGCTATCCGTGCACGGTGCTCAACGTCGAGACCGATACCGACGCCCGCGATGCCGTCGAGCGCTTCGCCATCCGCGACGACGAACTGCCGCTGATGATCTGCCCGAACGGCAAGCTCTTGAAGCGGCCGACCGACGCCGAGGCCGGCGCCTGTCTCGGCATCACGCCGGAGCTCAAGCACGACAAGATCTACGACGTCGCCGTGGTCGGCGCCGGACCGGCGGGGCTTGCCGCCGCGGTCTATGGCGCGTCGGAAGGCCTGTCGATGATCGTGCTCGACACGCGCGCCTTCGGCGGCCAGGCCGGCGCCTCGGCGCGCATCGAGAATTATCTCGGCTTCCCGACCGGTATTTCCGGCATGGCGCTCGCCGGCCGCGCCTTCAACCAGGCGCAGAAGTTCGGCGCCGAGATCGCCATTCCGCTGACCGTCGACAAGCTCGACTGCGGCGATAGCGATTGCCACGCGCGCCGGCCGTTCAAGCTCGAACTCGCCGACGGCCGCGGCACCTTGCAGGCGCGCACGGTGATCATCGCCTCCGGCGCGCGCTATCGCCGGCCGGCGATCGATAATCTGTCGGACTTCGACAACAACGGCATTTCCTATTGGGCCTCGCCGATCGAAGCCAAATTGTGCGAAGGCGAGGAAGTGGCGCTGATCGGCGGCGGCAATTCGGCCGGGCAGGCGGTGGTGTACCTGGCGCCGAAGGTGAAGCACCTGCATCTGATCGTACGTCGCGATCTCGAGGCGACGATGTCGAAATATCTCATCGACCGCATCCAGGCGCTGTCCAACGTGTCGCTGCATGTCGGCAAGGAGATCGTCGCGCTCGACGGCGACAATACCGGCTTGCGCGGCGCGACCTTCCGCGAGGTGCGCAGCGGCGCCGAGAAGGCCATCGCGCTGCGCCATCTGTTCCTGTTCATCGGCGCCGATCCGAACGGCCACTGGCTGGCGAATTGCGTCAACACCGACGGCAAGGGCTTCATCGTCACCGGCGAGTCGTTCGAGCGCGACGCCGGCCGCGCGCCGATGCCGCTGGAGACCAGCGTGCCCGGCATCTTCGCCATCGGCGACGTGCGCGCCGGCTCGACCAAGCGCGTCGGCGCCGCGATCGGCGAGGGCGCCCAGGTGGTGGCGCAGATCCATCAGGTGCTGGCGTTGGCGCAGGCGCCGCTGCCGCAGGCGGCGGAGTGATCAGCCCCGGAAGGCCGGGTGCCGCGGCGGCACGTAATCCTTGAAGTCGTCGAACGCCTTCCACTTCGGCTCCGGCGGCTCGCATTGCGGCTGCGGCGTGTACATCGACGGCCCCGTCATCTGCATCTCGGGAATGTAGCGCGGGCAGTTGGGGAAAATGGCGCGCGCCCGCACCCGGACGATGAGCTGCGCGCCGACCGTCTCGCCGAGCAGCGGGTCGTCGTGCACGACGCGCGCGCTGCCATTGACGCGCAGCCGCTTCGGCTTGTCGTGCAGCGCGATGAACAGCAGCCCGACATGGTCGTTGACCAGAAGATTGCCGAGGCTCTTGAACATGCCGTTGCCGTCATAATCGGGAAACGCCAGTTCGGCCTCGCCGGTCACGCGCACGAAGCCGGGCGCGCCGCCCTTGAACGAACAGTCGGGACGGCCACCGGCGTCGGCGGTGGCGATGAAGAAATACGCGCAGCTTTCGATAGTGGCCTTGTCGTCGGCGGTGAAGGCCGTGCGCGTCAGCTTTTCCTCGAGCCGGTCGGCGATACGCCGGCTGTCGAAGCGATCCTGGAGTTGCCGGTTGCCGTCATGGAACATGATGCTCACTGCGACACCTCGTTCGGTTGATGGGACGTTTCCATTCCTTTCAGTGCATTTGCCGCCGCTGCCGCTACGGACAGGCGGCGCTCAGAAATAGCGGGCGAGGAACGCCGCCGCCTCGTCGGAGATGCCGACGATCTTGTTCGTCGCCTGACGGTAGAACTTGAAGTTCAGTTCGGTCTGCGGCTGGCCGTCATCCCAGTCGGCGAAGGGCTTGAGATCGGCGCGGCCGAGCGGGCGCTTCGCCAGGCCCGTGCGCTTGACCGCGATGCTGACGCGCGGCGTCTGCCGTTCGACGCCGCGCTTCCTCGCCACCGCCTGCGCCGACGTCACCACGCCGCGAGCGATCAAGCCGGCGCCGCCTTCGTTCTCGCTGGCGAACAGATAGATCGTGTCGCCTGCCGCGATGGTCTTGCCGCCATACATCGTCTTCTGCGCGGCGAAGGTGAAGGCCTTGGCCCGCGGCTCATTGATCTCCGTCTTGATGGCGAAGATCATCGCTCGCCGCCGATGTGCTTCCTGCGGATGCCGCGTACCAGGAACCAGATCAGCAAAATCGCCACCGGCACGAACAACGCCGTCGCCAAGGTCACATCGATCGGCGCCCCGCGCGCATGCGCGCCCTCGGCGACGTAGTGAAACAGCCCGACGACGTAATAGCTCACCGCCGCGACCGACAGGCCTTCCACCGTCGTCTGCAGGCGCAGTTGCAGCCGCGTGCGCTCGTTCATCGACTTGAGGAGATCGCGGTTCTGCCGCTCGAGTTCGACATCGACGCGCGTGCGCAGCAGGTTGGCGGCGCGCGCCAGCCGCTGCGACAAGGTCGATTGCCGCTCCTCGGTGGCGTGGCAGGTGCGCATCGCCGGGGTGAGCCGCCGCGCCAGGAACGACGACCAGGTCGGATAGGTGCCGGCCTTGCGCTCGCCGATGGTGGCGAGGCGCAATTCGACGATCTCGTGATAGGCGCGGCTGGCGCCGAAGCGATAATGGCTGGCGCCGGCGCCGGCTTCGAGTTCGGCGGCGAGCGCGGTTAGTTCACCGAGTAATCGTTGGTTGTCCGGCAACTGGTGCGCGGTGCAGATCTCCTGCGTCAGTTCGGCGAGCCGCGTCTCGATGCGCGAGATCGACGACGCCAGCCGCTGCGCTTCCGGCAGGCCGAGCAGCGCCAGTGTGCGATAGGTCTCGACCTCGACGATGCGCTGCACCAGCGCGCCGGCGCGCTCGGGCCCGAGGCCGCGGTCGAGCACGACGATGCGCACGAAGCCGGTCGGCCCGGCCTGGAAATCGGTGGCGAACAAGGCCGTGCCGTCGGAATTCTCCGCCACCGCGAGGCTGGCGCGATCGAACAAGGTATCGACCGCGACCGGCTTGCCGGCGTCGTCGCGCACCAGGTTGAGGTCGAGCGCCACCATCAGCGGCCCCGGCTGCGGCACGATGGCCATCGGCCCCGCAAGCGAGGCGGCGTCCGGATAGAACGGCTGGCCGGCGGGCGAGGCCATCTCGAAGGTGTAGGTGGTGAACTCGGAATGCTGCTCCCAGCGCAAGGTCACGTCGTCGAAGGCGACGCGGTGATGCCGGGCGACCGCGTCGAGCGGGTCGAGCTTGCGCCGCGCGCAGAAGGCGGCGAGCGCGGCGCGGTCGTTGCGGCCGGCCTCGCCGGGGGTGGCGAAGGCGAAATGGATGACGCGGCGCGGCGTCGGCAGGGCGGTGAACGGCCGGGCATGCACCTCGCCGAGCACGGCCGCGCGCAGGGGATGCGCCTTGAGCCGCGCGCCGTCCGCGATGGTGACCTCAGCCGTCATGGCCCGAATGGGGCCATGGAACGGGGGCGGATGGCAAGGGGCGGGTATTGCGGCGGGTCGTGGCTCGGCATATGTTAAAGGCCTATGCCAACCAAATGCGCCGAGGAGGCGTCCATGGCCGATCAACGACACGTCCGGCTGTTTCGCAACGGTCGCAATCAGGCGGTCCGCATTCCGGTGGAGTTCGAACTGCCGGGCGACGAAGCGATGATGCACCGTGACGGCGACCGCCTCGTGATAGAGCCAGTGCGCAAACGTGGGCTCACGGCGCTGCTCAAGTCGATGACGCCGGTCGACGACGAATTCCCGGAGATCGACGATCCGGCGCCGCAGCCGGAGCGCGTGCTGTGACGCGCTACCTGCTCGATACCAACATCATTTCCGACCTCATCCGCAATCCGCGCGGCAAGGCGGCCAAACGCATCGCCAAAGCCGGCGACGACGCGATCTGCACCAGCATCATCGTTGCGGCCGAACTGCGTTATGGCGCGGCCAAGAGCGGCTCGCCCCGCATCGCCAAGGCGGTCGAGGCGCTGCTCGACGAAATCGGGGTGCTGCCGTTCGACGCGCCGGCCGATGCCGACTACGGCGCCCTTCGCGTCGCGCTGGAGGAAGCTGGCACGCCGATCGGCAGCAACGACCTGTTGATCGCGGCGCACGCCCGCGCCGTGGACGCGGTCGTCGTCACCGCTAACCTCGCCGAGTTCAAGCGCGTGCGCGGGTTGAAGGTGGAGAATTGGCTGGGGTGAGGGCGCCGTCCGCGCCGCGCATTGAGCCGTCATCCTGAGGTGCCCGCCGAAGGCGGGCCTCGAAGGATGAGCGGTTCGAAAAGTCTGCGCCGTCATGGCGAGCGGAGAGACCGGGGTGGCTAGCCTACTGCTTAAAACAATTTTCACGATGCCATTGCAGAAAATGCGGATGGGGACGCTGCGAGAGCCGCTCAGGAGCGAAGGCGATACCATTCTTGTTAATGAGAGAATGGATGCTATCCAAATCATTTGCCTGGCGCGAGACGAGTATCCGAAGATCATCGGAAAGGCTGATCAACCCTCGATCAAACATCCAGTGGACGGTACCCGAGAGAGCGATGCCATTACTGACGATATCCGGGCCGCTGGCTTCAACAGGGCGGATGTGGGCTGCGGCGGCCTCTGCCCGGCCCCTGCCGTTGATAAGTCGAATGCCGCTGATGGCGCAGCGTTCAGAATAAGCTCGTAACACCGTTCGACGAAAGATGCGGTCCCTGACGATCCGCGAGACCGTGAAACTCGCTCGGTCGCGGGCCTGTTCAAACTCGAACGGCGCTTGCGGCCCTTCACCAAGCTCCGTCGGCTGAACTGGCTCGCCCGTGCGGGGGAGAACTAACTCGCTTTCGTCCATACCCAATTCGACAATACGATTGAAGTCAGCTGCCGAAAGCGGGCGAACGGCGGATTGCGCGCGACCCGAAATCTTTCCCTCATTATTCAGAACGCCTCGTTCAAAGGGCGCACCTGATACGTCTGCGAACGGAACTGGAGTAACAAAATCCAAATAGCTTCCGGGTTCTACCAGGGCGAGATACATGCCTGCCGCCTTTGGATCGGCAATTACGCGTTCGATCTTTGCTATGGCGAAATAGCCTCGCGTGTCGGCAACTTTGCGGGGCTCATAGTAGATGATCCAATCGCCAACGCACGACTGAACGCGCCCAAGGTAGATTTGGGGAAATTGATAGCGCTCAGCAGGACTGTCGTCGTAAATTGAATCCGAGCGGTGAATGAAAACCCCGTAGCCCATAGGTGCGATCTAACCGTAAAACCCGGGTTCGCTCAATCTGATCGCTCTGCTAGCCACAGGGCTTTATGCGGTGATCCATAGCCGTCAGGTCCCGCTCAAGATAAGCGTCGCGACTTGGGTTCGGCGCACCCTGTGATGTGCTACGCCGCCCCAGCGAGAGGCCGCAGAAAGCTCGGCAAGATTTCTCAGTTCGCAGACTAAAATCCTTAAGGCGGCCTGCCCGGGGCCGATCAAAAAATGCGGGCGATGAATCACGTCTGCTTCTCTTTACCCTCCCCACAAGGGGGAGGGTGAAGAAGAGAGAGCCCTCAGTGTCATCCCTGTGCCTATTCGACAACGGCGCGGGGCGTGCCTAAATGAGCCTCATGAAAAAACTCGGCTTCCTCTCCTTCGGTCACTGGACCCCGTCGCCGCAGTCGGGCACGCGCACGGCGTCCGACGCGCTGCTGCAATCCATCGAGCTCGCCGTCGCGGCCGAGGAACTGGGCGCCGACGGCGCCTATTTCCGCGTCCACCACTTCGCGCGGCAGCTGGCCTCGCCGTTTCCGCTGCTCGCCGCCATCGGCGCGCGCACCAAGCGCATCGAGATCGGCACCGCCGTCATCGACATGCGGTACGAGAACCCGCTCTACATGGCCGAGGATGCCGGCTCCGCCGATCTCATCGCCGGCGGCCGTTTGCAGCTCGGCATTTCGCGCGGGTCGCCCGAACAGGTGATCGACGGCTTCCGCTATTTCGGCTACGCGCCGCCCGAGGGCGAGAGCGACGCCGACATGGCGCGGCGGCACACCGAAGTGTTTCTCCAGGTGCTGAAAGGCGAAGGCTTCGCCAAGCCAAATCCGCGGCCGATGTTTTCAAATCCGCCGGGCGCGCTGCGCCTCGAGCCGTTCTCCGAAGGCCTGCGCGAGCGCATCTGGTGGGGCGCCGGCACCAACGCCACCGCCGAATGGGCGGCGAAGCTCGGCATGAATTTGCAATCCTCGACGCTGAAGATCGACGAGAGCGGCGAGCCGTTCCACATCCAGCAGGCCAAGCAGATAAGGCTGTATCGCGAGGCGTGGAAGGCGGCCGGCCATACGCGGGAGCCGCGGGTGTCGGTGTCGCGTTCGATCTTCGCGCTGGTGAGCGATCGCGACCGGATGTACTTCGGCCACGATGACAGCGAGGACCAGGTCGGCTTCCTGAGCGAGAAGGAGAAGGCGATCTTCGGCCGCTCTTACGCCGCCGAGCCGGATGCCCTGATCGAACAGTTGAAGGCCGACGAGGCGATCGCCGAGGCCGACACGCTCTTGCTCACGGTGCCGAACCAGCTCGGCGTCGAGTACAACGCGCATGTCATCGAGGCGATCCTCAAGCACGTCGCGCCGGGCATGGGCTGGCGGTGAGAGAACTCCGCTCGTCCCCGAGAAAGCGGGGACCCAGCGCTGGATTCCCGCTTGCGCGGGAATGAGCGGAGTTTGTGGCTTACGCCTTCAACCCCTCCAGCGCCTGCTTATGCTTCTCGCCCAGCGGCGCCGGTCTGTTGCTCTTGCGCTCGACATAGACATGGACGAAGTGGCCCTGCGCCGCCGCGGTGGTGTCGTTATTGCGGAAGATGCCGATCTCGTAGCGCACGCTCGAGGTGCCGACATGGGCGACCCGCAAGCCGGCGCGCACCTTGTCGGGATAGGCGATCGACGAGAAATAGCTGCACTGCGTATCGACCACGAGGCCGACTACCGGGCTTGCCGCGATGTCGAGCACGCCGCTCTCGATCAGCCAGTTCGCCACCACGGTGTCGAAGAACGAGTAATAAGTGACGTTGTTGATGTGGCCGTAGACGTCGTTGTCCATCCACCGCGTCGTTATGTCGGTGATGTAGGGGAAGGCGGAGATTGGCAGCGGGGTCGGGCGGCTCATGATGTTCGTTCAAATTCTCCGCTCGTCCCCGCGGATGCGGGGATCCAGTCTTTGCCGGAAATCGTCATTTATGCCGTTCTGGATTCCCGCTTTCGCGGAAATGAGCGGAGTCTGTGGCAAAGGTCTCGCATCACTCCGCCGCCCGCGCCGGCGCCGTGCGCACCGCGCCGCCGTCGATGACGCGGCCGTCGATCTCCGACACCTTGGCGACGCCGGTCAGCGCCATGGTGACGCTGAGCTCCTTCTTGAGAATGTCGATCGCCTTGGCGACGCCGGGCCCGCCGAGCGCGCCGAGACCCCACGCATAAGCGCGGCCGATCATGCAGGCCTTGGCGCCGAGCGCCAGCGCGCGTTCGATGTCGGCGCCGGTGCGGATGCCGCCGTCGAACAGGATGTCGGTCTGATGGCCGACTGCATCGACAACGCGCGGCAGCATGCGGATCGATGACGACGTGCCGTCGAGCTGGCGGCCGCCGTGATTCGACACGACGATGCCGTCGGCGCCGAGCTTGACGGCCATGCCGGCGTCCTCGACATCGAGGATGCCCTTGATCACCAGCTTGCCAGGCCAGTACTTGCGGATCCACTCGACGTCCTTCCAGTTCAGCGCCGGATCGAACTGCTGCTGCGTCCAGCCGGACAGCGAGTTGACGCTCTCCATGCCCGGCACGTGGCCGGAGATGTTGCCGAAGGTCCAGCTCTTGGCATTGAGCACGCTCCAGGCCCAGGCCGGCTTGGTGGCGATGTCGATGACATTGGCGATGCGGAACTCGGGCGGCACGGTCAGGCCGTTGTGGACGTCGCGGTGACGCTGGCCGAGCACCTGCAGATCGACGGTGAGGACCAGCGTATCGACCTGCGCCTTGATGGCGCGGTCCATGAGCTGCCTGGAGAAGTCGCGGTCCTTGATGACGTAGAGCTGGAACCAGAACGGCTTGCCCGTCGCCTCGGCGACGTGCTCGATGGAGCCGATCGACATGGTGGACAAAGTGAACGGGATGCCGGCGTCGTTGGCGGCGCGGGCGGCGAGGATCTCGCCGTCGCCGTGCTGCATGCCGAGCAGGCCGACCGGCGCCAGGATCAGCGGCGCGGCCAGCGTTTTGCCGAGCACGGTGGTGGTCAGGTCGCGGGCCGAGACGTCGACCAGCACGCGCTGCTTGAGGATGATGGCCTCGAGGTCCGCGCGGTTGGCGCGCAGGGTCTGCTCGCTGTAGGAGCCGGAATCGGCGTAGTCGAAAAAGGCGCGCGGCACGCGGGCCTTGGCGATCCGGCGCAGGTCGTCGATGGAGGCGGCGATTCTCATGGGCGTGTCTCGGGGCGTTTCGTCCGTGAATCCGGTAGCACAGCGCCCCGCCCCGCGAAATGCCGGGGTTTCCGGGGGTGGGCCGGGCACCGTTTTGGCAAAGATTAACCGCTGGCGGTAAGGATTACTCACAATTTTTGACGTAAGAACAAGCCATTGCACGTATTATAAGAAGATCGGGTACGGACCTTTTAAAACGCTTTACCCGTCGCTCGCATCCGGCCAATAACACCGCGCCTGGACGGGACGACGTGATTATCCGGCCGGGGCTTCAAGGGGTTTGATTGATGGGTCGTCGTTATTTCGGCACCGACGGTATTCGCGGTCGGGCCAACAAGGTGATCACGCCGGAATTGGCGCTGAAGGTCGGGCAGGCCGCCGGGCTGATGTTCCGCAATGGCGATCATCGTCATCGCGTCCTCATCGGCAAGGACACCCGCCTGTCCGGCTACATGATCGAGAACGCCCTGGTCGCCGGCTTCACCTCGGTCGGCATGGATGTTCTGCTCACCGGCCCGATCCCGACGCCGGCCGTCGGCATGCTGTCGCGCTCGATGCGCGCCGACCTCGGCGTCATGATCTCGGCCTCGCACAACCCGTTCGACGACAACGGCCTCAAGCTGTTCGGCCCCGACGGCTTCAAGCTGTCGGACGAGGTCGAGTTGAAGATCGAAGAACTGCTCGATTCCGACCTGACCAAGCAGCTCGCTCAAAGCGGCGATCTCGGCCGCGCCCGCCGCATCGACGGCGTGCAGGATCGCTACATCGAATTCGCCAAGCTGACGCTGCCGCGCCACCTCTCGCTCGAGGGCCTGCGTGTCGTCGTCGATTGCGCCAATGGCGCGGCCTACAAGGTTGCGCCCGGCGCGCTCTGGGAAATGGGTGCAGACGTCATCGAGATCGGCGTCGAGCCGGACGGCATGAACATCAACAAGGAGTGCGGGTCGACCGATCTTGCCGCGATTTCGCGCAAGGTGCGCGAGATGCGCGCCGACATCGGCATCGCACTCGACGGCGACGCCGATCGCGTCATGATCATCGACGAGCGCGGTCACGTGGTCGACGGCGACCAGTTGATGGCGGTCATCGCCGAAAGCTTCAAGGAAGACGGCCGGCTCACCAAGCCGGGCATCGTTTCGACGGTGATGTCGAATCTCGGGCTCGAGCGCTATCTCGGCAGCATCGGTCTTGATCTCGTGCGCACACCTGTCGGCGACCGCTACGTACTCGAGCGCATGCGCGCCGACGGCTACAATGTCGGCGGCGAGCAGTCCGGCCACATCATCCTGTCCGACTACACCACCACCGGCGACGGCTTGGTCGCGGCGCTGCAGGTGCTGGCTGTGGTCAAACGTCGCAACAAGCCGGTGTCGGAAGTCTGCCACCGCTTCGATCCGTTGCCGCAGGTGCTCAAGAACGTGCGCTTCAAGGCCGGCAAACCGCTGGAGAACGCCGGCGTCCAGACCGCCATCGCCAGCGCGGAGCAGAAACTTGGCCGCAACGGCCGCCTGCTGGTGCGGCCGTCCGGCACCGAGCCGGTGATCCGCGTGATGGGCGAAGGCGACGACAAGGCGGTCGTTGAAGCCGCGGTCGACAGCGTCATCGACGCGCTGACCAAAGTGGCGGCGTAAGCGTTCGATCTGCGAACATCGAAATGCTCTTGATTACCCTCCCCCTTGTGGGGAGGGTCGCTTACCGAACGCAGTGAGGTGAGCGGGGTGGGGGTCGTCGTTTTGTAGCGATTACCCCCACCCCGGCTCACTTCGTTCGCCGACCCTCCCCACAAGGGGGAGGGTGAAGAAGTGAGCGCATCGCTCAAACCGGGCTACGGACACGACGGCCCACTATTTTCTCTGCCGCAGTTAAGTCCTTTAGGGGCCTCTCATTTGCTGCTTCCGTAGAATGATTCAGAACTGCACGATGCCAAATAGTCGTTACATTTCAACACAATAGAACAGTTTTAAACAGCGAATTGGTTTGACTTGGCGCAAGGCCCCCGGTAGCAAAATCCGCGAATTTGCATCGGCTTTAACGGCCGCCGGGTTTCTCGATGATCGTCTGTTCCTGCAACGTCTTAAGCGACAAGGCTGTCCGCAGCGCCTGCGTCAGTTCGGCGCCGCGCACGACCGGCCAGGTTTACGGTTGCCTCGGCTGCAGCGCCCAATGCGGCCGCTGCGCCCGCACCATCCGCAAGATCATGAACGAAGCGCTCGGCGCCGCCGGCGCCTGTCCGTCGGGCTGCGCCTGCGCGGCGCACGCGCCGCAGCGCGACTGATTCATTCCACGGCGCGGCCACGCGTCTTGACCGTCCGCGCCGTTCGTTGAATTGTCTTGCGACAATCCTGCTGAATCACCGTATCGAGCGGTCTTGAGGCAACGGCGGTTCATCAGAGCGCACCGAAGCATTTGAAGGATGTGAGGCGTCATGAAGGGCGAACCCAAGGTTATCGAGTATCTCAACAAGGCGCTCCGTCATGAACTGACCGCCGTCAATCAGTACTGGCTGCACTACCGGCTGCTCGACAACTGGGGCTACAAGGTTCTCGCCAAACAGTGGCGCAAGGAATCGATCGAAGAAATGGAGCACGCCGACAAGCTGGTCGAGCGCATCATATTCTTCGACGGCTTTCCCAATATGCAGGTGCTCGATCCGCTGCACATCGGCCAGGATGTCAAGGAGGTCCTCGATTGCGACCTCGCCGCCGAAATGTCGGCGCGCGCGCTCTATCAAGAGGCCGCGCATTACTGCAACGGCGTCAAGGATTACGTGACACGCGACCTGTTCGAGAAGCTGATGTCGGATGAGGAGCACCACATCGACTTCCTCGAGACTCAGCTCGATCTGGTCGCCAAGCTCGGCCTGCAGCTCTATTCCCAGCATCACATCGGCGAAATGGGTGAGGATCATTAGGCTGAGCGCCCTCCAGCGGGGGCGGTTCGCCTGCAGCCATTGCCCGTTAAACGGGCATCGTCTGGAATTGCAATTTTCAGGAAGATAGGCGACGCTCTTTGCTGCGCGCGAGAAAGTTGCGCCATGCGCGGCCGTCGATAATGCGCGGAGGCAGGGCCTTGTCGGGCTGGTCAATTCGTCTCGGAATGGCGGGTCGCCGTATCATGGCGGCTGCCACCTTGGCCGCCGCGTGCGCCGCGCCGCAGCTGGCGCCTGCGGAGGAGTGGCCGGCAGCCACCGTGACGGTAACGCAGACTTTCGCGCCCGGCGGCACCATGGATTTCGCGATCCGGGCAGTCGCGCAGGCGATGACGGAAACCTTCAATCGTCCGTTTCTCGTCGAAACGAAAGCAGGCGGCAGCGGCATCGTCGGTCTGCTTGCTGCAGCCAAGGCGCCGCCCGACGGTTACAGCTTCGTCGTGACAGCCATCGGCCCGATGGTGTTCCGGCCCATGCTGGAGAAAGACATCGGCTTCGACGCCGACAAGGATTTCGAACCGGTCATTCTGCTCGCCGCCACCCCAAACGTCGTGCTGACGGCGCCGAAACTCGGTCTCTCGAGCATCGCCGGGCTCAAGTCCTGGGCCGAGACCAACGGCAACAAGCTCAACATCGGCAGTCCCGGCATCGGTACGATGGGGCAGTATTGCGGCACCCTGCTGCTTGAGAAACTCGGCATCGAAGGCAATCTCGTCAATTACCGCGGCGCGACGCCGATGGTGCAGGATCTGGTCGGCAACCACATCGAACTGGGCGTGCCGGCTTTCGGCCCGAGCGTGATGGCGGCGCCGATGCTCGCCGTCGCGGCCGACCGGCGCCTCGAGGCGGCCCCCGCCGTTCCGACGCTCAGGGAGGCGGGCATCGATGTCACCTGCGCCACCTGGAACGCGATCTTCGCGCCGCGCGGCACGCCGAAGCCGATTATCGCCAAGCTCAATGCTGCGATCGATGCCTACCTGCGGAAGCCCGCGACACGGAAAGCTTTCAACGATGTCGGGCTGACGCCGTGGGGTGGACCGCCCGAGCGCCTGACGGCGCAAATGGCGGATGATCGCAAGACCTGGGGCGCTATCATCAGGCGCCTCGAGGCCTCCAACGCGAAATAGCCCTGTCATGGATCTGAACGCGAATCCCGTCGACATTCCGACTCCCGACGGAACGATGGACGGATATGCGGCGTGGCCTGGCGGTGACGGACCTTTTCCCCTTGTCATCATGTTCATGGACATTTGGGGGCTTCGCGAAGAGCTGTTCGGCCTCGCCCGCAAGGTTGCGGCTGAAGGCTATTACTGTGTCGTCCCCAATCTCTATTATCGCAGAGGCAGGATTCGCTACGAACGGCGCAACGCCGCCGGCCGCATGGTTTCGTTCGATACGCTGCCGCAGGATCTACAGCAGGAAATGTTGGCGCTAGGCCGCGGCCTGACGCGGCAGATGATCGAGGCGGACGTCAGAGCGATCTTCGATTATGTCCGCACCGAGCCCGTCTCATCGGGGCCGGCGGGTACCGTCGGATTTTGTCTCGGCGGGCGCATCGGCTTCTTTGCCGCGCAAGCCTTTCCCGATCGTATCCGCGCGACGTCGAGCCTGCACGGTACGCTACTGGTCACGGATGCCCCCGACTCGCCGCATCGTCTGATCGGCCGCATGAAAGGTGAGGTCTATTGCGGCCATGGCGAGCGCGACCGTTTCAGCGAGCCGCAGATTCTCGCAGCGCTCGCCGCGCCCTTCGAAGGCCGCAGCGATCTGACCTATCGCTCCACTTTTCACGCCGGTGCGCATCATGGCTATTCATTGCCGGATCGCGACGTGCACGATGCCGAGGCGACAGCGATCGACTGGCGTGAAACTTTCGCCATGTTCGCGCGTCAGCTCAAGCCCCCGCGAGTTTCGATTGCCGGCGCATGAATTCGATGAAGTATTTTACCGCAGGGGCCGCCTCGTTGCGGCGGTAAACCAAGGCAAGATTGAAGGTGCGGCTGACGCCTTCGACCTTGCGAAACACCAGCCCCGGAATATGGACGTTGCTCATCGGCTCCGACATGACGCTTAAGCCGACGCCGGCCGCGCATAAGGTCAGTACCGAAAACGCGTCGGCCGCGCGCTCGACAATGCGCAGCGACTTGCCCGGCGGCGTGATCGCCGCGATATTGCCGCCGCCGAAGCCGACTTCCATCTCGAGCGATACGGCGACGAACGGTTCGTCGGCGAGCGCCTCCGGCGTGACCTGCTTGCGCTTGGCGAGAGGATTCCGCTCGGGAATAGCGACGTAAAAAGGCTGGCGGTCGACGACAAAGCCGGTGAGGCCGGCCGGATAGCTTTGCGGCGCCGCCGTGAAGCCGATGTCGAGTGTATCGTCGGTCAGCGACCGGAATTGCTCGAAAGTGACGACACGGCGCAATTGGAGCTCGACGTCGGGATGGGCTTCACGAAATTCCACCAGGTTTCTCGAAATGAAGCCGCTGAGGCCTGCTGAGAAAATGTAACCGACGGCGATCGAGCCGACGTCGCCGCGCGCGGCCCGCCGCCCGATCATCTCGGCATTGGCGGCCTGCTTCAGGGTGGAATAGGCCTCGATCAGGAAGCGCTTGCCGGTCTGCGTCAGCGTCACCACGCTCTTGGTGCGGCGCAGGAAAAGTTTGGCGCCAATCAAGTTTTCCAGCGCCAGGATCTGATGACTGAGGGTCGGCGCCGAGATGTTGAGGCGCGCGGCCGCGCGGCCGAAATGCAACTCCTCGGCGACGGCGACAAAATACCTAAGATGCCGAAGTTCCATGAAAACGATTATGAGCTAAAATCTCACAAAACGCGATATCCGCGATAATGACATCGTGGCGATATCTCGCCATCTTCAATGCGCGGTTGTGGCCGGTATTCAACCGTCGCTCCCATGAGTCGCTTCGCCGACATCCGTCGGCAAGTGGGGAAGGAAGCATCGCCGGCCCAAAAAAACTGTAACCGGTAATATCAGACGCCATGACGATGAACGATCATCCGTTGCCAAGCGAAGACAACGTCGTCTCCCTGGACGCCAAGGTTAAATCCAAAGACAGCCTGCGCGACAGTGACAGGCAAGGTTTAGATGCCAAGGCCGTGCCCGGCGGCAAGGATGATCCGCGCATGCAGGAAGCGGTGCGCCTGATGGAGGCGTTCCTGGCGATCGACGATTCGGCGGCGCGCAATGCGCTGGTCACCCTGGCCGAACAACTCGTCAGCCACGACTGGGCGCGCCGCGGGCTGCGCCGTTCATAAAGTTCCATCGCGGCGTCCTCTGCCCCCGCGGTAAATCAATTCTTAAAACCAACGATTCGCGCCCGTAACAAGCGGCCCGCGCGCGCGGCGCAGCGCGCCGATCGTTAAAAATCGTCGTTAAAAAACAGGGTTAAGAGCCACTTAAGAATTTGCTGCCATCGTCCATCATCGTTCGTCACGACGTGCGTGGCGGAACAGTGAAGGGATGACGGCTTATGAGTGCGCGTCTTAGAATCGCAATCGTCGCCGCTGCGGCGTCGTTCGTCACGACAGCATCGCAAGCGGCCGACTATTCGCCGCCACCTTGCTACGATGCCGCGACCATCGCGGCCGGCCACGCCCCTCCGGGCGCCGTGCCGTGCTACTTGCCGCCGCCGCCACCGGTCGTCGTCGAGGAATACTCGGGCTGGTATCTGCGCGGCGATATCGGCATCACCAATCAAAGCGTGCGCGACCTCACCAACGTGCAGGACGCCAGCAACAGCGTTTCCAATGTCGGCATCGGCTTCGACGCTTCTCCGCTGTTCGGCGTCGGCATCGGCTATTATTTCAACGACTGGCTGCGTTTCGATCTGACGGGCGAGTATCGCTCGAAGGCGAATTTCCACGGTTCGCAGGTCATCACCAGCGGCGGCTCGACCTATACGGACGAATATTCCGGCAGCAAGTCGGAATGGCTGTTCCTGCTGAACGCCTATGTCGATCTGGGAACCTGGAATGGCTTCACGCCATTCGTCGGCGCCGGCGTCGGCGCATCGCGCAACACCATTCACAGCTTCCAGGACGTCAACACGGTCACGTCAGGCGTCGCCTTTGCGGACGATGCCTCGAAGTGGAATTTCGCCTGGGCGCTGCATGCCGGTCTCGCCTACAAGGTGACGAAGAACTTTACGGTCGAACTCGCCTATCGCTACGTCAATCTCGGCGACGCTCAATCCGGCGACATCTACACCTACAACGGCATCAACAACATCAACAATCCGATGGAGTTCAAGCATCTCACGTCGCATGACGTGAAGCTCGGCCTGCGTTTCAATCTCGACAGCATGGATTGGTTCTCCAGGCCCGCTCCGCAGTACTACGCGCCGGCGCCGCAATACTATTCGCCGCCGCCGGTCTACGCACCGCCGCCGCTGCAGAGCAGGGGCTAGGCGAAGCCGAAGGGGTGGGGTGATGGGTTTGGTTCGGATCTCGGCGATCGGAATGGTGAGCTTCGCCGGGCTGGCCGGCGCGCAGGCCGCCGACATGCCGGGCAACCGGCCGGTCGATCTGCCGCCCCCGGCGGAGGTGCGGCCACTGGCGCCGCCGGTGCTCACCGGTTGGTACGTTCGCGGCGACATCGGCTACCGCTGGGGTCACTTGTCGGGCTCAGATCCAGCGCCCAGCTTTCCCGCGCCGGGCAGCGAGAAACTGGGCGGCAGCTTCGGCGGCGGCGTCGGCCTCGGCGTCAAGACCGGCTGGCTGCGCACCGACGGCACCATCGATTTCGGCTCGCCGATGAAATACGAGGCGACGACGCTGACGCCCAACGACACCACGGCCAAAGTGTCGGCCATCACCGCGCTGTTCAATGGCTATCTCGATCTCGGCACCTGGTACCGCGCCACGCCTTATATCGGCGGCGGCGTCGGTGCGACGCGGCTTCGGGTGAGTGATTATCAAAGCACGGTCGCGCCGCCGTTCTCCGGCGACGGCGCACACAGCCAGTGGAATTTCGCCTGGGCGGCGATGGCGGGCGTCGCCTATCGAATCGCGCCCAACATGCAAGTCGATGTCGGTTACCGCTACCTCGCGCTCGGCGATGTTTCGACCGCCAGCGACGCCGCCGGACAGATGACACTCAAGAACATCGCCAACCACGAAGTACGGGTCGGCCTGCGTTGGAATTTCGATGATTTGCCCACGGTACGATAGCCCGGTTCGCCCGCGCCCCGCGCGCGCTCTGCTGCTCGGTGCAGCGGTCGCTGTATTCGTGGCGCTGCCGCTTGCCGCGACCGCCGCCGACTGGCCGGGCGAGGCGCCGCTGCGCGGCTCGTTCGAGCCGCCGCCGGCGGCCGGCAGCGGTATCCGCTGGGACGGCATCAATTTCGGCGGTCAGTTCGGCGTCGGCAACATGACCACCGACTTCGGTTCGAGCAACAGCGATCAGGTCGCCTACGATCTGCGCAACACCACGGTCTTGAACGAGTTTCACCCGGAGGAGTGGTCGACGCTACCGTCGAGCACGACCAATGGCCGCACCTTCGGCGGCTTTCTCGGTTACAGCGTGCAGTGGGAAGGCGTCATCCTCGGCGCCGACATCACCTACAACAAGGCCTCCGGCTTCGAGCAGTCCGAAGCGGACTCGATCGGCCGGCAGCTCAGTACGTCGGACGGCTACAACAATACTGTCCGCATCGACTCGCAGGCGTCGATCAAACTCAAGGACTACGCCACCTTCCGCGCGCGCGCCGGCTATCCGATGGGGCAGTTCATGCCTTATGCCTTCGCCGGTGTTGCGGTCGGCCGCTTCGATTACTCTGTCACCACGCGCGTTCGTGCGAGCGGTACCGATGTCGGCGGTGGCGGCGGCAGTCCTTACAGCACCGACAACACCTATACCGACGCCAAGAACAACGCGTTCTCGGCCGGTTTCGCGGGCGGTCTCGGGCTCGACGTCGCCCTGACGCCAAACGTGTTCCTCCGCGCCGAGTGGGAATATCTCATCTTCTCGTCGATCAACGGCATTGCCAACTCGATGAACAACGGCCGCGTCGGCGTCGGCCTACGTTTCTAATGCATTAAAAATGAGCCATCCTTGACGCGGTAGTTGACCGGCGCGGGCCGATCGACTATCTCCGCCAGTGGGACACCCCTCCCCAACGAGGGGCTTCTATCTGGAAGGATAGGCTATGACAGCGACGAAGCCCGGCGTGCGGCCGGCAAACCCGCACTTTTCGTCCGGCCCCTGCGCCAAGCGCCCCGGCTGGACCCTCCAAGCCCTCAAAGACGCGGCCCTCGGCCGCTCCCACCGCGCCAAGATCGGCAAGGCCAAGCTCAAGCAGGCCATCGATCTGACGCGCGAAATTCTCAACGTTCCGGCCGATTACAAGATCGGCATTGTGCCGGCCTCCGATACCGGGGCCGTCGAAATGGCGCTGTGGTCGATGCTTGGCGCGCGCGGCGTCACCATGCTGGCCTGGGAATCGTTCGGCGAAGGCTGGATCACCGACGTGATCAAGCAATTGAAGCTCAAGGACGTCACCGAACTCAAAGCCGGTTACGGCGAATTGCCGGATCTCGCGAAGGTCGATTTCAAGACCGACGTCGTCTTCACCTGGAACGGCACCACCTCCGGCGTGCGCGTGCCGAACGGCGACTGGATCCCCGCGAACCGCGAAGGCCTGACGATCTGCGACGCCACGTCGGCGGCGTTCGCGCAGAACCTCGATTTCACCAAGCTCGATGTCGTCACCTTCTCCTGGCAGAAGGTGCTGGGTGGCGAGGGCGCGCACGGCATGCTGATCCTGTCGCCGCGCGCCGTCGAGCGGCTGGAGAGCTACAAGCCGGCCTGGCCGCTGCCGAAGATCTTCCGCATGACGAAGAACGGCAAGCTCAACGAAGGCATCTTCGTCGGCGAGACCATCAACACGCCGTCGATGCTGTGCGTCGAGGATTATCTCGACACGCTCAACTGGGCGAAGTCGGTCGGCGGTCTGAAAGGCTTGCAGGCGCGCTCCGATGCCAACGCCAAGGCGCTGGCCGACTGGGTCGCCAAGACCGCGTGGATCGATCATCTGGCGAAGAAGCCGGAGACGCGGTCGAACACCTCGGTGTGCCTCGTCGTCGCCGATCCGGCCGTGACCAAGCTCACGCTCGACGAGCAGGCGGCCTTCGCCAAGAGTCTGGCCTCGATCCTCGAGAAGGAAGGCGTCGCCTACGACATCGCGTTCTATCGCGACGCGCCGCCGGGCCTGCGCATCTGGTGCGGCGCCACCATCGAGACCAAGGACGTCGAAGCTTTGACGCCGTGGCTCGACTGGGCCTTCGAACAGGCCAAGGCCGCGCTGAACAAGGCGGCGTAAGGCCGCCAATCCGAACATTGATCCCGTCACCCTGAGGTGGCCGCCGCAGGCGGCCCTCGAAGGGCGACGGCCCCGGAATCAAACAATTCGGCCGCCATCCTTCGAGGCTCGCTTCGCTCGCACCTCAGGATGACGGCGCAGACAGCAGGATCACATCCCATGCCCAAAGTTCTCATCTCCGACGCTCTGTCTCCCGCCGCCGTCCAGATCTTCAAGGACCGCGGCGTCGAGGTCGATTTCCAGCCCGCTCTCGGCAAGGACAAGGACAAGCTCGCCGAGATCATCGGCAACTATGACGGCCTCGCCATCCGCTCGGCCACCAAGGTGACGCCCAAGATTCTGGAAAACGCCAAGAACCTGCGCGTCATCGGCCGCGCCGGCATCGGCGTCGACAACGTCGATATTCCGGCGGCGACCGCCAAGGGCATCATCGTGATGAACACGCCCTTCGGCAATTCGATCACCACCGCCGAACACGCCATCTCGCTGATGCTGGCGCTCGCCCGCCAGATTCCGGAAGCCGACCGCTCCACCCAAGCCGGCAAGTGGGAAAAGAACAAGTTCATGGGCGTCGAGATCACGGCCAAGACGCTCGGCGTCATCGGCTGCGGCAATATCGGCTCGATCGTCGCCGATCGCGCCCTCGGCCTGCGCATGAAAGTGATCGCCTTCGATCCTTACCTGTCGCCGGAGCGCGCCATCGACATCGGCGTCGAGAAGGTCGAGCTCGACGAACTCTTGAGGCGCGCCGATTTCATCACGCTGCATACGCCGCTCACCGACAAGACGCGCAACATCCTCGACGCCACGGCGCTGAACAAGACCAAGAAGGGCGTGCGCATCGTCAACTGCGCGCGCGGCGGACTGGTCGATGAGAACGCGCTGCGCGCCGCGCTCGACACCGGCCACGTCGCCGGCGCCGCCTTCGACGTCTTCGTGACCGAACCGGCGACCGAGAATGTGCTGTTCGGCCATCCGAACGTCATCTGCACGCCGCATCTCGGCGCTTCGACGACGGAAGCGCAGGAAAACGTCGCGCTACAGGTCGCAGAGCAGATGGCCGATTATCTGATGAGCGGCGCCATCACCAACGCCATCAACTTCCCGTCGATCTCGGCGGAAGAAGCGCCGAAGCTCAAGCCGTTCGTCGAACTGGCCGAGAAGCTCGGCTCGTTCGCCGGCCAACTCACCGAGACCGGTATCTCCAAGGTGCAGATCGCCTACGAAGGCGCGGTGTCGCAGATGAACACGCGCGCGCTGACCTCGGCGGCGCTCGCCGGTCTGCTGCGGCCGATGCTCGGCGACGTCAATGTCGTCTCGGCGCCGGTGATCGCCAAGGAGCGCGGCATGATCATCGAGGAAACGACGCGGCAGGTGGCCGGCGATTACGACAGCCTCATCACCATCACGGTGCTGACCGAGCGTCAGTCGCGCCACGTCTCCGGCACCGTGTTCGCCGATGGCCGCCCGCGCATCGTCAACATCAAGGGCATCCGCATGGACGCGGAATTCGCCCCGTCGATGGTCTACATCACCAACCTCGACAAGCCGGGCTTCATCGGCAAGTTCTCCGGCACCCTGGGCGAGGCGAACATCAACATCGCCACCTTCCACGTCGGCCGCGAGGCGCCGGGCGCCAATGCGGTGGCCTTGATCGAGATCGACGGTGAACTGCCGGAGGACGTGCTCGCCAAGGTGCGGGCGCTGCCGCAGGTGCAGTCGGCCAAGCCGCTGCACTTCTAAACGGCGCTATCGAGATCGAATACCGGCGGCCGCGGATGTCCATCCGCGGCCGTTGTCATTGAGGCGCGCCTCCGTGCTGCAATATTGCGGTCATAGGGAAACCTGAATCGCGCCCCTTGATCTCCGGATTGTCTCGGGGAGGTCTTTTATGCGCCGTCAGGTCTTTATCGCCACGCCGGTCGTGCTCGCCGCCATGACGGCATGTTTCGTCGGCCCGGCTTCCGCCGCGGAGATCGACGGCAAGTCGCGCATCGACAGCGTTATCGTCTATCCCGACGGCGCGACGGTGACCCGTATCGTCACGGCCGACGCCGCCGCCGGCGACAACACCATCGTGCTGCGTGATTTTCCCGTCTCGCTCGATGCGGCGTCGCTGCGCATCGAAGGCGAGGGCGAGGGCAAGCTGACCATCGGCGCCATCGATGTCGCCTCGCCGAAGCCGCTGCCGCCGGCCAATCTGCCGGAAATCGACAAGCAAATTGAGACGCTGCGCGACCAGCGCGCCGCGCTCGACGGCGCCATCGCCGGCGCTCAGGCGCGTCGCAAGTTCGCCGAGCATTTCGCCAGCGCCGCCCCGGCCGGGCTTGGCGACAAGGGCGAGGCGCGGCCGCTCGCCGAATGGCGCGAAGCCTTCGGCGCCGTGGCCGAGGAAGTCACCGCGGCCGAGGCCGCGGTGCGCGAAGCGAAAATCCGCCAGCGCGATATCGACCGCGAACTGGCGCGGCTGGAAAACGAGAGGCGCGCCAATCCGCCGCGAAAACTCGAGCTGCGCATCGGTCTTGCCGCCGCGGCTCCAACATCGGCCACCTTGCGCGTGACCTATTCGGTGCGCGGCGCGCGCTGGATCCCGCTCTACGACGCGCGCCTCGAGACGGGCGCCAAAGGCGCCAAGCCGTCGCTCGAACTGGTGCGCCGCGCCGAGGTGGCGCAGGCAACCGGCGAGGACTGGGACAACGTCGCCTTGACGCTGTCCACGGTGCGCACCGCGCGCGGCGGCAATGCGCCTGAACTCAATTCGCTCATTGCCCATTACCGGGTGCCGGCGCCGAAGGCCGCGGCGCCGCAGCGCTTCGAAGGACGCGATGCCGCCGCCCCGTCGCCGCCCGCACTCGCCAGGAAAGAGGCGCAGGAGCAGGAAGCGGCCTTTGACGCCAGCGGCTTCCAGGCGGTGTTCCGCGTGCCCGGCCGCGTCGGCATCGCTGCAGCGCAGAGCGCCAAGTCGTTCCGCCTCGCCACCGCGACCATCGCGCCGGAGTTGTCGGTACGCGCCGTGCCGGCGCTCGATCAAAGCGCCTTCCTCGAAGCCAGCTTCAAGAACGCCGACGAAGCGCCGTTGCTGCCCGGCCGCATCGCGCTCTACCGCGATGGGCTGTTCGTCGGCCGTTCGTCGATGACGTTGACGCCGAAGGATGAACCGGTGCGGCTAGGCTTCGGCGCCGACGATCAGATCAAGGTCACCCGCACCTTGGTGCGCAAGCTCACGGGCAGCGCTGGTCTGATCGGCTCATCGAAGATCGAGGAGCGTGAGTTCAAGACCACGGTGCGCAACGGCCACAGCTTCCCGGTCAAGGTCAGCATCGAGGATCAGATCCCGGTCAGCGAGGCCGACGACATCGTGGTCGAGATGCTGCCGGCGACGACGCAGCCGACCGCGCGCGATCTGCACAACCGGCGCGGCGTGCTGGAGTGGGCCTTCGACGCCGCCCCGGGCGAAGCCCGCGACATCACCTTGGCCTGGCGGGTGCGCTGGCCTAAGGACAAGACCATGATGCTGACGCCGGTCGTGGATTGACGCTGTCCGGCAAAACGACCTGTCAAAGTCATCGGAAACGGCCTAGTATTGCGGCTGATAGAGGAGCGCACCGTGGCCAAGCCGATCGTTGTTCATGCCGATTGGGATCCGGAAGCCTCGGTCTGGGTTGCGACCACGCAGGACCTGCGTGGCCTGGTGACCGAGGCTGATTCCATCGAGGCTCTGCGAGCCAAGCTTCCCGGTATGGTACTCGACTTACTGGAAGAGGCGGGAAGCTCCGATTTGCCAGCCTCGATTGAACTCGTGGCGCGATCAAGCGATCGGATCGACGCAGCGGAATAGTCACGGCCGACTATTATCGTGACGTAATCCGGCTGCTGAAGGAAAGCGGTTTTCGCTTCAAGCGACACGGGCGCGGCGATCACGAAATCTGGTGGAATCCGGACAATTCGGTCAGCGTGGTTGTGGACCGCAAGCTTAAGTCCCGCTTCACGGCGAACGGCATTCTCAAGGAAGCAGGGCTACCGAAGTCGCTTTAAGCGGCGCTGGAGCCTTTTGACCTAGGTCATGCGACGCGGGGCCGGGCTCCGCTACCGTGTCGTTATGACCGAGCCAAATACTCTCGTCCCGTCGCAGGAGGCGGCCGTCACGCTGGCCCCGGCCGCGACTCCGCCCGCCGCGGCGCCGCCGGCGCATGCCGTCATCGCCGCGGACGCTTCCCCGCGCGACGAGCGCGATTCCTATGCCGTCACCGCGCTCGCCGACATCACCGACCGCTCGCTGCATGCCGGCATGGCGCGCCTCACCATGGGGCTGTCGCCGCTTGCCTTGATGCACGCTTATCTCGACTGGGCGACCCATCTGGCCGGCTCTCCCGGCAAGCGCCTGCAACTCGTCGAGAAGGCCGCGCGCAAGATGTCTCGCCTGGCGCTGCATTGCGCGCAGGGCGCGACCCGTGGCACGCCGGCCGGTCCCTGCATCGAACCGCTGCCGCAGGATCGCCGCTTCGACGACGCCGCCTGGCAGCAATGGCCTTACAACGTCATCTACCAATCGTTTCTGTTGCAGCAGCAATGGTGGCACAACGCCACCACCGACGTACGCGGCGTCAGCAGCCGCAACCAGCGCATCGTCGAGTTCGCTTCGCGGCAGATTCTCGATATGGCGTCGCCGTCGAATTTCATCCTCACCAATCCCGAAATCATGAAGCGCACGCTGGAAACCGGCGGCGGCAATCTCGTCGCCGGCTTCCAGAACATGCTCGATGACTGGGAGCGCAAGATCAGCGGCAAGAAGCCGGCCGGCTGCGAGAATTTCGTGCCCGGCCGCGATGTCGCGGTGACGCCGGGCAAGGTGGTCTATCGCAACCGGCTGATCGAGCTCATCCAGTACACGCCGACGACGGAGACGGTGAGGCCGGAGCCGGTCCTGATCGTGCCGGCCTGGATCATGAAGTACTACATTCTCGACCTGTCGCCGGGCAATTCGATGGTGAAATACCTGACGGCGCAAGGCTTCACTGTCTTCATGATCTCCTGGAAGAATCCGGACGAAGACGACCGCGACCTCGACATGGAGGACTACCGCAATCTCGGCGTCATGGCCGCGCTCGATGCGATCGGCGGCATCGTGCCGGGCCGCAAGGTGCACGGGGTCGGTTATTGTCTCGGCGGCACGCTGTTGTCGATCGCGGCCGCGGCGATGGCGCGCGACAATGACGATCGCCTGCAATCGCTGACGTTGCTTGCGGCGCAGACCGATTTCACCGATGCCGGCGAATTGATGCTGTTCATCAACGAGAGCCAACTCGCCTTCCTCGACGACATGATGTGGGAGCAGGGCTTCCTCGACACCTCGCAGATGGCCGGCGCTTTCCAGATGTTGCGTTCGAACGATCTGGTCTGGTCGTATCTCGCGCGCAATTATCTAATGGGCGAGCGCGAGCCGATGAGCGATCTGATGGCGTGGAATGCCGACGCGACGCGTATGCCCTATCGCATGCACTCGCAGTATCTGCACAAGCTCTTCCTCAATAACGAACTCGCCGAAGGGCGCTACGTGGTCGGCGACAAGCCGATCGCCCTGACCGACATCCGCGTGCCGATCTTCGCCGTCGGCACCGAGCGCGATCACGTCGCGCCATGGCGCTCGACTTACAAGATCCATCGCCTGACCGAGACCGAGGTCACCTATCTGCTGGCGGGCGGCGGGCACAATGTCGGCATCGTCTCCGACAGGCATCGCAACGGCCTGCACTACCGGGTCTCGACCACCCCGGGCGAGGCTCTCCATGTCGATCCAGACACCTGGTTCGCCGCTGCGCCGGAAAAGTCCGGCTCCTGGTGGCCGGACTGGCTGGCCTGGCTGCAGGCCCGGTCGGGGACGCCGGTGCCGCCGCCGGCTTTCCCCGATACCGGGGTGCCCTTGCCGGATGCGCCCGGCCGCTACGTTCTGGCGCCGTGACGAGGGCCCGCCCGGCGGTCGGTTAGCCTGTTGAAAAACCACACGAACTAACCGTCCACACGGCCCGGCGGCCGGGCCGGTTTGCCTTGCTTCGGGGGCCTCCATCCTTTATCCGAGGGTGGACCTGGCCGGCACCGCCCGGCGTCAGTGTCCGGAACGCTGACGCGGAGATGAAGCTTACATGGCGAATGTCGTGGTTGTCGGGTCGCAGTGGGGCGACGAAGGCAAGGGCAAGATTGTCGACTGGCTGTCGCAGCAGGCCGACGTCGTGGTGCGATTCCAGGGCGGCCATAACGCCGGCCACACGTTGGTGATCGGCAACGCCACCTACAAGCTGTCGCTGCTGCCCTCCGGCGTCGTCCGCGAAGGCAAGCTGTCGGTCATCGGCAATGGCGTGGTGATCGATCCGGAAGCGTTGCTCAAGGAAATCGACCAGCTCAAGTCGCAGGGCGTCAACGTCACGCCGGACACGTTGCGCATCGCCGAAAACGCCGTGCTCATCCTGCCGCTGCATCGCGAGCTCGAGGCGATCCGCGAGAACTCCTCGGCGCGTATCGGCACCACCAAGCGCGGCATCGGCCCGGCCTATGAAGACAAGGTCGGCCGTAGAGCCATCCGTTTCATGGACCTCGCCGACCTGCCGGCGCTCGGCGCCAAGATCGACCGTCTGCTGTCGCACCACAATGCGCTGCGCCGCGGCAACGGTCTCGCCGAGATCACGCCGAAAGAGCTGTACAATCATCTCGCCACGCTGGCGCCGAAAGTGCTGCCCTACATGGATTCGGTGTGGCGGCTGCTCGACGGCAAAAGGCGTGAAGGCAAGCGCATCCTGTTCGAGGGCGCGCAGGGCGCACTGCTCGACATCGATCATGGCACCTATCCTTACGTCACCTCGTCGAACACGGTGGCGGGGCAGGCGGCGACCGGTTCGGGCCTCGGGCCCAATGCCATCGACTACGTGCTCGGCATCACCAAGGCCTACACGACGCGCGTCGGCGAGGGTCCGTTCCCGACCGACCAGATGCATAACGACATCGGCAAGACGCTTGGCGAGCGCGGCCGTGAATTCGGCACGGTGACGGGCCGAGCGCGCCGCTGCGGCTGGTTCGACGCCGTGCTGGTGCGGCAGACGGTCTCGACCTGCGGCATCGACGGTATCGCCCTGACCAAGCTCGACATCCTCGACGGCTTCGACGAGATCAAGGTCTGCGTCGGCTACAAGCTCGACGGTCGCGAGATAGATTATCTACCTGCGGGCGAGCATGCCCAGGCAGTGGTCGAGCCGATCTACGAGACCATCGGCGGCTGGAAGGAGCCCACCGCGGGGGCCCGGTCCTGGGCCCAACTGCCGGCCCAGGCGATAAAATACGTTCGCCGAATCGAGGAACTGATTGGCTGCCCGGTGGCGTTATTGTCGACCAGCCCCGAGCGCGACGATACCATTCTGATGACCAACCCTTTCGAGACCTGATCGCCCACCCCAAGCGCCTTACAAAACGCGCAAAGCAGGTTCCATTAGCACGCAATGGCCGATTACTACCCTCTGATTGCCCGCGCCGTCGCAGGCCTCGACAAGAACACCGGCGAAAACCGCCGCGCCTTGTACGAGCGCGCCCGTGCGGCGCTGGTCAATCAGCTGCGCGGCGTCGATCCGCCGCTCGACGAGGCCGACATCACGCGCGAGCGGCTGGGCCTTGAGGACGCTATTCGCCGGCTGGAAGCCGAGGCGGCCAAGAAGGCCGAGGAAGCCGCCGGGCAGGAGAGCGCCGAGGCGGGCCAGGAGTCCGGCGACGAGGCGGCCGAAGTCGCCGCGCCCGACGACACATCGCCGACCTTGCGCGACCAGGCGCTGCGCAACTTCCGCGATACGATGGCCGAAGCCGAGGGGCTGGGTGAAGCCAGCCACGAGGCGAGCCGCACCGCGCGCGAGGCCTACGACGATTTCGAAGATCGCGAGCTGCCGGTCAGCCAACACGCCGAAGCTGCGGCTTCGGACGATCTGAAGTCGCATGTCCATGCCATTCCGGACGAGCAACCGGTGGAGCCGGCGCCGCATTATTTCGAGCCGCCGGACGAAGAGCCGACCGCCGCCGGCCCCGGCCGGTCCCGCCAAGACGCGGAATCTGAATCGCCCCCGCCGTTCGAGCCGGCGCAGCCCGCGCCTGCTTACGGCCGGAGCCGGGGTGGTGTACCTCAGCAGCCGTCGCATCAGGATGAGGACGACGAAGTCTACGGCCGGCCAGCGCGCTCCTATCGCGGCCTCGTCAAGGTCGTTGTGCTGCTGCTCGTGATCGGCGCCGTCGCGGCGCTGGGCTACTGGCAACGAGGCGCGGTGGTCGACAGCTACAAGTCGGTGATGGCGAGCCTGAGCCGCTCGTCTTCGACGACGACGCCGGCGACGCCGCCATCGCAAACCGCCGAAGCGCCCGCTGGCCGCCCCAAGATCACCGACCGCATCGGCGCCACGAACGATTCAACGGCGACGCCGTCAACGGCGCCGGCCGCCGCGGTGGCGCAGAAGGTCGTGCTGTACGACGAAGACCCGTCCGATCCGCAGGGCAAGCGTTATGTCGGGTCGGCGGTGTGGCGCACCGAGACGGTATCGCCCGGTGCTGGTCTGGCGCCGGAGCTCGCGATCCGGGCCGACGTCGAAATTCCCGAGCGGCGGATGCGCATGACCTGGTCGCTTCGCCGCAACACCGACAAGGCGCTGCCGGCGAGCCACACCATCGAGATTATGTTCACGCTGCCATCCGACTTCCCCGAGGGCGGCATCGCCAACGTGCCCGGCATCCTGATGAAGCAGAACGAGCAGGCGAGGGGCCTGCCGCTTGCCGGCCTGTCGGTCAAGGTCACCAACAACTACTTCCTGATCGGCCTGTCCGCGGTCAATGTCGATCAGCAGCGTAATGTCGAACTGCTCAAGGATCGCGACTGGTTCGACATCCCGATCGTCTACACCAGTGGCAAGCGCGCCATTCTCGCCGTCGAGAAGGGCACGCCTGGCGCCCGCGCCTTCGCGGAATCCTTCAAGGCCTGGGGCGAGTAAGACGAGGCGCTTGTCCCGGGCGCGCTGCGGCGCGAAGTGCCGCAGCGCAGAACCGGGACCTTTACAGACTCCGAATTTTCAACGGTCCCGGATCTGCGAAGCAGGATTGCATGCTGCATCGCGTCCGGGACAAGTGGCCGCTTACTTCCGCCACGGAAACAGCGCCGCCGGGAAATCCGCCGCGGGACGCCTGATGCGTTGGCTGTCGTCGCGATAGGTCGGCCGCGGACTGTCGTCGGCCACCACCAGCTTGCGGTAGAGATGCCAGGTCGCGTGGCCGAGGATCGGCATTACCACCGTGAGGCCAATGAAGAACGGCAGCGAGCCGATCAGCAGCAATGCCGCGACGATCAGGCCCCACACCGCCATCACCAGCGGATTGGCGGCGACCGCGCGGATCGAGGTCAACAGCGCGCCGGCCGCGCCGACATCGCGGTCGAGCAGCATCGGAAACGACACCACGGTGAGCGTGAACGCCACCACGGCGAAGACGAGGCCGGCGATATTGCCGAGCACGATCATCCTCCAGCCGGCTTCGGTGGTCAGCACGCTGCTGATGAACGCGGCGATCGAGGCCGGCGGCTTGTACCCGAAGCTGTCGATGTAGATCGCGTTGGCGGCGGCCATCCAGAGACCGAACAACAATGTCAGCAATAGGCCGAGAACGACGATGCCGCCGATCGACGACGAGCGGAAGACGTCGAAGGCATGCGAGGCCGAAGTATCGAGGCCTTGTTCGCGGCGGCGGCTGAGTTCGTAGAGACCGAGCGCGGCGAGCGGGCCGACCAGCGCGAAGCCGGTGGCCAGCGGATACAGCAGCGGCAACACCGAATAGCCGAAGGCGAGGCGGGCGGCGATCAGGCCGATCAGCGGATAAATGACGCAAAGGAAAATCGCGTGCGTCGGCATGGCGAGGAAATCGTCTGCGCCTTGCGACAGAGCATCCTTGAGATCAGCAAAACCGATGCGGCGGATCGTGGGAGCAGCCGACGTGTCAGAAGCACCGACGATCAAATGCGAATGAGCCATGCGCGCCTCCTGAAGTGTTCAGGCTGCCGTGGCACGTTTCGACCCTGGCCAAGTGTTCTCACGGCCGCGGTCATGCCACGAGCCCTGCCATAAGGCTAGCACGGTAGCGGATTGCGCCGCTTCACGATTTCGCGCCCCGGGTTCCCTCGCGTGGCGGCTCGAGCGGTGTTGTTGCAATGCCCACGCACGGGCCGGTTGTTGACCTGCGTCAATGACCGTCGAGGCACAATCGGTAATTTACAGTCAAATACCGTCGATTTGCGCCGACAGGAGCATCGCAATGGCAACGACCGCGCTGGAGAGTCAACGCAGCCCGCTCAAGGCCCTGGCAAACTGGTGCCGCCGGCTGGTGACGCCGCCGCTGCCGCTCGATAGCGCTGAAACGGCGCAGATTGCCGCCGATGTGGGGCTGTCGGTGTCCGATCTGGTGCGCGTCGATCAGATGGGGCCGCATGCGGCCGATCCGATGGTGCATCGGCTGGCCTCGATGGGGCTGAGCCCGGAAGACGTGGCGCGCGTCGAGCCTGCGGTGTTTCACGACCTGCAGCGCGTCTGCTCGTTCTGCGACGAGAAGCGCCAGTGCCAGCACGAATTGCGACGCGACCCGGACGGCACCGAGTGGAAGACCTATTGCCCCAACATGCCGACCTTCGAGGCGCTCAAGGCGGAGCGCGAGCCGCCCGAGCACTAGGACGCGGCGCGCGGCGATCCCTAAAGCTTCTTCTTGCGCGCCTTGCTGGCGGGGCGCTTCTTTTTCACCGAGGCGCGGGTCTTCTTGCGCTTGACCTGTTTCTTCTTGCGCGTCGGCCCGGCCAGCGAGCGCTTCACCGCGGCGATGCGCGGCTTCATTTCGGCGATGATGTCCTCGGCGCTGTCGATCGTCTTCTCGACGGAGCGGATGAACTTGCGCTGCGCCGCATCGGTCGATGTCGTGCTGCCTGAGACGAAGCGCTTGTATTGCTGGCGGACCGTGCGGACGAGGGAATTGAGTTGCCGCTCGGCCTGACGTTCGACGTTGGTAATGACTTTCGGCGTTTTCATCGCGTGCTCCCGGTTCCGGCAGACAATCATCTGGAACCCGGGAAGTTCCATCCGCGGTCGCGTGTCGCAGATAACAAAAAAGGCCGGGCAGGGGCCCGGCCTTTCTCTATTTGTTATGCGCGGCTGAGACGCTTAGTGCATCGCCGCCGAGGCGACCTGCGCCTGCGGGCCGACCTTTGGCGTCTCCAGCGACGAGATCGAGCTCTTCACTGCCTTCTGCACCTTCTCGAAGGCGCGCACTTCGATCTGACGCACGCGCTCGCGCGACACGCCGAACTCGGCCGCCAGATCTTCCAGCGTCACCGGGTCGTCGGCCAGGCGCCGCGCTTCGAAGATGCGGCGTTCGCGGTCGTTGAGCACGTCGAGCGCACCGATCAGCGCCTTGTGCCGGTTATCGCTTTCCTCGCTGTCGGCAAGGATGCGCTCCTGGCTCGGGGCGTCATCGACCAGCCAGTCCTGCCACTCGCCGGATTCGCCGTCGTCGCGGATCGAGGCGTTGAGCGAGGCGTCGCCGCCGAGACGGCGGTTCATGTCGACGACATCCTGCTCGGTGACGCCGAGCTGGGTGGCGATGACCTTGACCTGATCGGGGCGAAGATCGCCCTCCTCAAGAGCCGAGATCTTGCTCTTGGCCTTGCGCAGGTTGAAGAACAGCTTCTTCTGGTTGGCGGTGGTGCCCATCTTCACGAGCGACCACGAGCGCAGGATGTACTCCTGGATCGCCGCCTTGATCCACCACATCGCGTAGGTGGCCAGACGGAAGCCCTTCTCCGGTTCGAAGCGCTTGACGGCCTGCATCAGGCCGACATTGCCTTCGGACACGACTTCGGAAATCGGCAAGCCATAGCCGCGGTAACCCATCGCGATCTTGGCGACGAGACGCAGATGGCTGGTGACGAGACGGTGTGCGGCGTCACGATCCCCGTGCTCGCGCCAGCTCTTGGCGAGCATGTATTCTTCCTGCGGTTCCAGCATCGGAAACCGACGGATTTCTTCGAGGTATCGTGAAAGACCGGATTCGGCACTCAGTGCCGGGATTGCAGCAGAACGGGCCATTAGCGCCCTCCATGTAAATGCCCCCGACAGGTCGGCGGGCGGTTGTCACCGTCGCTCCCCGAGCCGACGGTGCGCATCCGAATTACGCTCGCTCTCTCCAACGAACGCAGATGCAGCATACTGGTTCGGGACGGACGGCGGAAGGATTCCGCCGTCACGTCAGCGTGACCCCGCCATGCGCGGCTAAGGGGCTGACTGAACTTGTGAATCTGGAATACGGACGTCGTGTCGCAGGGGCCGGAAGCGGCCCGGGCACCACGGTAACGCCGCAATTGGCCGCGCCGGTCCGGGCGGAACAGGCGGCAAACGGACTTCGGGATGTGAGGTGGTCACGCTCCCTAAATGGGTACGAACCCGCGTTTCGCAAGGGCCCGGGCTTCAGGCTTCGCGGCGCAGGGCGGCGGCCAGACGCTCCATCTCCGCCGGCAGCGGCGACTCGAAATGCAGGCGGTCGCCACTACGCGGATGCGCGAAGCCGAGTATAGCCGCATGCAGCGCCTGCCGGCCGAGCGCCGCGAGCGCGCCGCGGGCCTCAGGCGTCAGCCGCGCCGCCTTGGTCTTGAAGCCGGTGGCGTAGGTCTCGTCGCCCATGATGGGGTGGCCGATATGGGCGAGATGGACGCGGATCTGATGCGTGCGCCCGGTTTCCAGCAGGCATTCGATCAGGCTGGCGACCGGCTTGTCGCCGGGTTTGGCTTCGGCGCCCGCAAAAACCTCGCGCAGCTCCCAATGCGTGACCGCCTCGCGGCCGCCGGCGCGCACCGCCTGTTTCTCCCGCGATGACGGATGGCGGTCGAGTGGCGCGTCGATGGTGCCGCGCGGCCGCTCCGGCGCGCCCCAGACCAGCGCCAGATAACCGCGCTCCAGGCCGCTCTCGAGCTTGTCGGCGAATTGCTTCGACAATGCCTTGTGAGCGTGATCGTTCTTGGCGACGACCATCAGGCCGCTGGTATCCTTGTCGAGCCGGTGCACGATGCCCGGCCGCTTGACGCCGCCGATGCCGGACAGGCTGTCGCCGCAATGCGCGATCAGCGCGTTGACCAGCGTGCCGGTGGCGTGTCCCGCCGCGGGATGCACGACGAGGCCGGCCGGCTTGTCGATGACGATGAGGTCGTCGTCCTCGTAGACGATGTTGAGCGGGATATCCTCGCCCGCGGGCCTCGCATCTTCCGGCGGCGGCAGCGTGACCGTGATGACGTCGCCGGATTTGACCTGCGCCGAGGGATCAAGGATGGTGCGCGCCGCTTCGTTCGCGGCGTGCCGCACGGTCACGTGTCGTACGGTGACCTGGCCATCGAGGATGAGCGCCTTCAGCCGCGAGCGCGACAACGCCGGCAGGCGCGCCGCGAGCAGGCGGTCGAGCCGGGCGCCTTCGTCCTCGGCGGCGACGCTGACTGTTTCGGTGGCGCTGTCCATCGTGTGTTGAACTTGAATGAACCTGAAATCCGGTGAACCGATGCCCGATCCACAACCCCTCGAGCCCGATCAGGCCGCCGCCATCGCCAAGGTGCGGCGGCTGATGCTGATCGCGTCGGTGACGACGGTGGTCGCCATCGGCGCGGTGTTCGGAGCCATCGGTTACAAGGTTTTCAAGGCGGGGGACAGCCCCGGCGGCGCGGCGGGGCCGGGCGGGCCGGCGGCGCCCGGGGCGATCGTCGAGGTGAGCGACACGCTGCCGCCCGGCGCCAAGGTGCTCTCGACCGCCGTCGGCGAAGCCCAGATCGTGGTGACGATCGATGTCGGCGGCGCGACCGAACTGCGCACCTACGATCCGGATACGCTCAAGCCGCTCGGCCGGCTGCGGCTGACGCCGCAGAACTGAGCCGCGGCGTTCAGGCGGTTTGCGCCACAGGCCGCGAGCGCCGGCGCTCCATCAGCGCGATCATGCAGAACGGCATCGGCAGCAGGTTGAGCACGAAGTGCCAGGTGACGCGGTAACCGACCGCGAATTCGCGGCCGTAGTCCGGCGCGTACCCGAACAAGGTGCTGACGCCGATCGGCTTGCCGACATAGATCGCGGTGAGAGTGAGCATGATGTGCTCGCATAGATGCAGGCCTTCGATGGTGAAGGCCCAGCGCACCCATTTCGAGCGCCAGCGGTGGTACATGCAGCCGATGCCGACGAGGAAGATGGCGTTGCCGGCGAGGTGCAGAAGCTCCATCCCGACCATCATCTGCCGCGGCGCGCTCGCCTGCGGGAAGAGCGTCAGCCCGACAGTGCGCACCATCTCCGTCACCCACGGCGACATCCACGGCGTGTCGCGGCCGCAGATATTGGAGAGGTCGCCGAGCAGCCAAATGGCGAACTGCGCGGCGTGCTCGAAGAAGTGCCCGACCTGGAAGACGAGGCCCAGGCTCGCCACGGTGGCGACCGCAACGGCGAGCCGCGGCCAGGTGTCGAGCACCTCGAAGATCGCCGTGAGCAGGGCGCCGTGCGCGGGGCGGCCGGCAAATGCTCCGGGGTGTGCGACATCGGTCATGGCCTGCGTCATGGGGTTCCCCCTGGTCGGCGCGGGTTTCTCGGCAGGCGGGCAGGATGGCGGAGGGCGCTGTCCGGCGCCTCTGGCGGCGGTCACGGCCGGCTCACCGGCGGCTCTTAACCCTTGAAAGGGCACGCCAACGACGGCCGCGACCGCCGCGCTTGCGCTGCCGGCGGATCGCGGCTATCTCGGGGCCTCTGGAAGTTCGTGGCCAAGCTCCCTTCGTCTAGCGGCCCAGGACGTCGCCCTCTCACGGCGAAAACAGGGGTTCGAGTCCCCTAGGGAGCGCCAGCCCTTTAAGATGAGATTGATTCTTCATCAGTATTCCTCCTAGGTGTCCCACCGGCCTTTGAAGTGGGACACAAAATGTTCGTCATTTGAGCTTTGCCATAGCGGAGTCGGCAAGCTGCGCCTTCCTCGCAGTTCTTGTGTAACGTTCGACTTCCTCCAGCGAACGATGTCCGGTGATAGCCATTATTTCGTGCGGTGACGCCCCCCGCTCGGCCAGACGAGAGGCTGTTGCCTTCCTCAAGCCGTGAGCGGAACAATGCCGCAATCCCGCTTGATTACACCACTCACGAAATTTCCCGCCAAATCCGGCGACAGAGAACGGTTTGCCGTACTCGGTCACGAGGAACGTCAAATGGCGGGATGGGGTTTCTGCGATAGCCTTCGCCAAGTCCGCGTGGACTGGGATGTCTAAGTCGACCGGATTGCGATGTTCGTTCTTCGCTTGGCGGTATTGCAATCGGCCGCGACTTATATGCTGGGGCCCCAGTCTTACAACGTCCTCCCGACGACACGCCGTATAAAGAAGGAGCGTCATCGCAAGTCGCGCTTTCGAGCCTAGCGGGTGTTTGTCTTCAAAGGCCCCGATTTCTTCGCTAGTCCAAGCGTGATGGCCCTTGGTCACGTGGCGAATAGGCTTGATGTCGCGCGTTGGGTCGTGCGGACTTTGATCGTTTTCTATCGCCCATCGAAAAAGTGCCCGCAAGGCTTTCAGCCTATTTCGAGAAGCCCCGGGCTTGTCCGCCTTTTCGTCGCGGAGTTGTCTAACATGGCGAGCCTGCATCTTCGCCACGGGCTTGTCGCCGTGTGCGACAGCTATTTCATTCAATGCTCGGCGGCGCCAATTTCGGGTGCTTTCATCAAGCCCTTTAAACGAAGGACTCGCAAAATATTGCCGACAGAGATGACCGAAAGTCCCCGTTTGCAATCGGCGGTGCAGTTTTGATGTATCAGTCAAGCGGCTTAAGGCGTCTCGATAAGCCGACATAAATTCTTCCGAGCCAGGTATACTTGGAAGACGAATCTTTGGCTGGCCCCTCCGCCGAAAATAAAGGCGGATATTGCCGTGCCGATCGGTATCTTCGACGACGTAACGGAGCCGAAAAGTAGCCATTAGGCAGCTCCCGAGAAGTCTTGGTCCCAAGGATTCGACTGTTCACTATCCGGCAAACTCTCGAAAGCTTCATCCAGGCGTTGACGATCCCAAACTGTGCGAGCGTTTATGCGTTTCGGGTGAGGCATTCTGCCATCCCTAACCAACTCATCGAACAAGGAGCCAGAAATCCCCAAATATGCAGCGGCCTCAAGCCGCGATAATCCCCGGGGGGCAATTGGGCCTTTGACTTCGGTCATTTGCGCCCCCTAGCCTCCAGCGGAGGAAAAAGGAGTTGGCGGTAAACTCCCCAATGCTTTGCTTGCTTTGGCAGCCGACGTCCCTGAATGCAGGCACCGAGCGCGGCGATACTGAACTCAGATATACGTGTCTCGACCTCGAAATCGCCGTGAGCTTGATCGCGCTCTTCGTCGCTAAAAATGATACTCAGAATCCCCCTGCTTGCGATTGGATATCCGATTTCGGCGACTAATTCCGAGGAAGCGCGTTTAAAACGTAGGGATATGCCTACGTCGCCGCCGATTAGAATTGCGTTCGGGTGTTTTAATTTCCTGTCTTGCTCCGAATACAATTCTTCAATCGGTAAGCCGCTTTGTTCCAGGAAAAAATTTACCGCGGAACCCATATTCTCGCGTACCGGAATTGATCGTAAAGCGCGATTGAGGTCGTCGCCAAACGACTGTTCAATCAGGAATTCTACAAACTCGCCAAAATTGGCTTTCAACCGGTAAATATCGTTCTTTCCAGTGTGCCAGCCTAGCGGTTGGAGCCAGTTTAGTAAGGCGGATACCGACGGAGTTAGGATCGGGTAGGCAACTCCTCTAAGCGGGCGCAATTTCTCAATCGCTTTGCCTGCTTCTCTTGTAATGTCGGTTCCCAAGACTGCCAGTAATAGATTTGCGGCGTCCCTGCTTGTCATAGGAGCCGCGCCGCGACCGCGCCCCTTTTGGGCGATGTGCCCGGCCTCTCGGGCGAATCGGCCAAATGCGAAGACTGTTGCCTCAGGAAGCTTGGTCACAATTGCCAAGGTCGAAATGAGATCGCTCAGGGCTGCCATTGGACTCGTCATCTGTTGCGCCAACATTTATGCCCAATTTCAAATGTTGGAGCAACAAATAAAGCGGGCTATTGTGGAAAACTAGCTCGGTAGAGGCGCTGGCTGGCCTACAGCTACCTTGCCGGGACGGGCTCAAAGCCGTCCACGCCGACCACACAATGAACGGTCCTCGCCTGCGGTCGCTTGTGTTATGCAACGATCGCTTTCATCTAGTCTCCTAAGACGCGCAAACTTCCACCATGACCAAGCTGACCCTCTCCCAACTCACCAGTCTGCTCTTCAAGGCGTGCGATGAGCTCCGCGGCAATATGGATGCCTCGGAGTACAAGGAGTACATCTTCGGCGTCCTATTCCTGAAGCGGTGCAGCGACCTGTTCGACCAGCAGCGCGAGAAGCTCACGGCCAGTCTGCGCGCTCGTGGCCTTGATGGCCAGCGGCTCGAAGCCCTGATCGAAAGCCGGGACCAGTATACCTTTTACGTCCCCCCTGAATCGCGGTGGGAATCGATCCGCCATCTCAAGGAGGATGTCGGCAACCGGCTGAACTCCGCGCTGGGCGAGCTTGAGCGGCACAACAAGGACCAGCTTGAGGATGTGCTCGAACACATCAATTTCAACCGCAAGATTGGGCAGCGCACGCTCAGCGACGACACGCTGGTCGATTTCATCCAGGTGTTTGAGAAAATCCCCTTGCGCGATGAATACTTCGAGTTCCCTGACCTGCTCGGCGCCGCTTACGAATACCTGATCAAATACTTTGCCGACTCGGCCGGCAAGAAGGCGGGAGAGTTCTACACCCCCGCCGACGTCGTGCGCACGATGGTGGAGATCGTCGATCCGCAGCCGGGTATGAGTATCTATGACCCGACCGTCGGTTCGGGCGGCATGCTGATCCAGTCGCGCGATTATGTCCGCGACAACGGCGGCGACCCGAATAATCTCTCGCTCGCCGGGCAGGAATCGCAGGGCACGACTTGGTCGATCTGCCGGATGAATATGATTCTGCACGATATCCAGTCGGCGGACATCCGGCAGGAGGATACACTGGCCAAGCCCCAGCACCGGGCCGCCGACGGCGAACTGACCCGCTTCGACCGGGTGCTTGCCAATCCACCGTTCAGCCAGGGTTACAGCGCCAAGGACATGGAGTTCAAAGGCCGGTTCGTGAAATGGATGCCGGAAAAGGGCAAGAAGGCGGACTTGATGTTCGTCCAGCACATGCTGGCGGTGCTCAAGAGCTCCGGCCGCATGGCGACAGTCATGCCGCATGGCGTGCTTTTTCGTGGCGGCGAGGAAAAGGACGCGCGAGAACATTTTATCAAGCAGGGCTGGCTCGATGCGGTCATCGGCCTTCCGCCCAGTCTGTTCTACGGCACCGGCATCCCCGCCTGCATCCTGGTGATGAACAAGGGGAACGCCGAAACCCGCAAGGATGTGCTTTTTATCAATGCAGACCGGGAATATCGCGAAGGCAAGGCCCAGAACTTCCTGCGGCCCGAGGACATGTCGAAGATCGTCGACGTCTATCGCCGGCGGCAGGGTGTGCCGGGCTACGCGCGCGTGGTGCCCATCGCAGAGATCGAAGCGGAAGAGTTCAACTGCAACATCCGACGCTATGTCGACAACGCTCCACCACCCGAACCGCAGGACGTGCGCGCGCATATCCACGGCGGCGTACCGGTGGTAGAAGTCGATGCGCTGGAGCGGTTCTGGGGCAACTATGACGGCCTGCGCGAGTCCTTGTTCGCACCTCGCAGCAGTGATGCGGCCTACTGTGATTTTTCCCCCGCCATCACTACGCGGCGCGACATCGCCGAGCTGGTCAAGGGCCATCCCGGCGTATTGGCCGCGCATCAGGAATTCATGAGCCGACTGACCGAGTGGTGGCAGGCGAACGAGCCCGCCGTCGCCCAGCTTGCACCGGCGGATGCGGCGGCAGGCGGCAGCGGCGGCAACGTCTATGCGCTACGCAGAGCGCTGGTGACAGACATCGACACCGTGTTTGCCGCCCAGACGCTGTTAAACCCCTTCCAGATTCGCGGCGCCATGGCGCGCTATGTCGATAGCCTGAAGACCGACCTGAAATCGGTTGCGGCGAGCGGCTGGGGCGCGGAGCTGATCCCCGACGACGAAATCCTGCAAAGCGAGTTTCCGGAGCTGATCGAGGAACTGGCGACGAAGCGAGCTCGGATAGACGAGGTGCAGGCGCTTTTTGCCGCCGCTGATGAGGAAGGCTACGAGGACGATGACGAAACCGGCGTTCTCGGCAGTGAGGCGGTGGCCTCGCTCAAGGCTGAAGACAAGGCTCTAAAGGCCCAATTCAAGGCCCTGGTGAAGGAGGCGAAGGAAGCAGCGAAAACAATCAAGGCCGACATCGCGCGGCGCGATGCCTGGCCGGATGGGTGGGGCAAGAGAGATTTCGGGATCGGCGGCACCCAGACCGCGCCCGATCTCGACGGAGCACGCCGGACGCTTTCCATCGCCGAAGAGGCGCAGATCGAACCGTTCCTGCTCGCGCCGATCAGCCAGCTTGCCAGGGAAGGCGACGACATCGCATCTCGCTTGTTCAACATTTCGAAGCAGCTCACCGCGCACAAGGCGCTGGAAGACGAGGCTAAGGCGCTGAAGGCAGAGCTGCGTGCGGCGGAAAAAAAACGGGAGGAACTGGTCGCCGCCGCGCGTGAAAAGATCACGCCGAAAACCGCGCGAAGCCAGATCCTCGCCCGCTTCCGCAACACCCTGTTCGAGACTTACCGCGCCTATCTTGAGGCCGAGCGACGGACTGTGACGGCGGCGGTCGAAAAGTTGCACGACAAATACGCGGTGACGGTGCGCGACATCGAGGACAAGCGCAGCAAGGCGGTGGCGGAGCTGAACCGCACTCTTAAGGCATTGGGTTATGTCTAAGCATCTGCCCGTTGGCTGGTCTATTAAAATGCTCGGTGATCTGGCGCAGGTCGTCAGCGGCGGCACACCTTCAAGGAATGTGCACTACTTCTGGGATGGCGGAACAATCCCTTGGATCACTCCCACGGACATAACTGGTACCCCGGGAAAATATATTTCCGAACCCAAAGACAGGATCACGAAGCTGGGCCTAATGAGTTGCTCTACCAGCTTGCTGCCTCCCGGCAGTATCCTCATGACGTCACGCGCAACGCTTGGTGAAGCGAAGATCTCAACCGTGTCAGCTTGTACCAATCAGGGCTTCAAGTCGCTGGTGGCTAAAAAAGGCGTCTCGAACGAATTTCTATATTACCAGATCCAGCGGACTAAACAGGAGTATGCCCGATACGGTTCAGGCAGCACCTTTCTGGAAGTTAGCAGAAAGGACACCGTCGGCTTTCCGGTGTTGATTCCGGATGAAGCGAGCCAAACCAAAATCGCGGGAGTCCTCTCGCTGATCGACACCCAGATCGAGGCGACAGAGGCATTGATTGCCAAGCAGGAGCAAGTGCGCGCTGGGCTGATGCAGGACTTGTTCACGCGCGGCGTTGACGAACACGGCCAGCTCCGCCCGCCTCGCGAAGATGCTCCTCATCTCTACTACCAAACCGAACTCGGCTGGCTGCCCAAGGAGTGGGAAGCGCCGCTCCTTGATAGCGTCGCAAATCGAGTTAGCGGACACACACCCAATCGCCTCAAGCCTGAATATTGGAATGGCGCGATAAAATGGGTTTCCCTCGCAGACTCTAGCAGCCTCGACCGCCCTTTCATCTCAGAGACTACACACGAGATTAGCGCTCTCGGAATTCAAAACTCTTCAGCCCGGTTGCTCCCAGCAGGCACTGTGTTCGTTTCACGTGACGCTGGCGTTGGCAAGAGCGCAATCATGGCAGTGCCAATGGCCGTTAGCCAACACTTCATTGGTTGGATTTGCGGGGGAAAGTTGAATCACTTGTTCCTCTACTACTTCTTGCAAATCAATAAGAGTATGTTCGAAAATATCGCCACTGGCAGCACGATTGTTACAATCGGCTTGGGCTTCTTTAGGAGGATGAGAGTTGTGCGCCCGAGCGATGTCGACGAGCAAGTCAAGATCGCCCGTGTTCTGAAGGCAGTAGATGACAGATTGGACGAAGAAAAGAACACACTCTGCAAGCTCCGCCTTCAGAAGTCCGGCTTGATGCAGGACCTGCTTACCGGCAAAGTCCCGATCGCGCCGCTGCTAGAAGGCGTCACCGCATGAGCGAATACGCCCACGTCGAAAAGCCGTTGCTGACCCAGCTTGCTGGGCTCGGCTGGGCGGTGATCGACCAGGGCCACCAAATGATTCCGCAAGACCCGGCGGCCTCGCTGCGCTCAAGCTTTCGCGACCTCATATTGCCGCGGGTGTTCCGCGACACTGTCCGCGCGCTCAATACCCTGTCTGACGGCCGCGAATGGCTGACCGAACGACAATTGGGGGGGCTGATTGATGACATCTTCCGCCAGCCGGGCAAGGGCCTGCTCGATGCCAACGAGGCGGTGCAGGCGCTCCTGTTTAAGGCGCAGGTGGACCGCAACGAGCTTACTGGCGAGAAGGACCCGACTGTCCGCTTGATCGATTTTGCCAATCCGGAACGCAACAGCTTCCACGCCATCAATCAGTTCCGCATCGATACGCCTGGATGCTTGAAGGGCTTCATCATCCCCGACGTGGTGCTGTTCGTGAATGGCCTGCCGCTGGTGGTGATCGAGGCCAAGATCGGCGACGCCAACACTGCGAACCCAATGCACGAAGCCTTCGTACAGCTGCAGCGCTACCGCGACGCGCGCCCCGAAACCGCGCGTGCCGGTCTGCGCGAAGGCGAGCCGAAGCTGTTTTATCCCAACCTCGCGGTGATCCGCACTTGCGGCGAGGCGGCGGAGTTCGGCACGATCAGTTCCACCCCCGAACACTTCTTCCGCTGGCGCGACATATGGCCGGAACAGTTTTCCGCGATCACCCCGTCGCTGGGCGAGGTCCGCGCGCAAGAGGAAATGGTGCAGGGCTTGCTCAACCCGCATTGCCTTCTCGACATGCTGCGCACCTGCTCGGTGTTCATGGACCTGCCCAACGGCAAGCGGGTGAAGGTGCTGGCCCGTTATCAGCAACACCGCGCCGCCCGCCGGATTGTCGAGCGTTTGCGCACTGGCGAGACGCCGATGGAGCGGAGCGGCGTGGTGTGGCACACGCAAGGCTCTGGCAAGTCGCTCACCATGGTTTTCGTCGGCCGGATGTTGCGCGCCAGCCGTGACTTGAATGGCATGAAGATCGTGATGGCGGTGGACCGTGCCGATCTGGAAGACCAGCTATCCAATACCGCGAAGCTGATCGGCGGCAAGATCAACCTGGTCGACAGCCGCGCCGCCGTGCGCGACGTGCTCGCCTCTCCCGCCTCAGACGTGAATATGGTGATGGTTCACAAGTTCGTCGAGGCGAAGGACGACTTGCCCGACAGCTTGCGCGAAAAGCTGGGGCGCTATGCCCCGCCACCGAGCGCCGAGAGCTTTGGCGTCGTCAACGACTCCCCGCGTATCCTCATCATGGTGGACGAGGCGCACCGCACGCAGGGGTCCGACATGGGGGACAATTTATTCGAGGCATTCCCCAACGCCGCCCGCGTTGCCTTCACCGGTACCCCGCTGATCACCGAGCGGCATGGTGGCAAGCGGACTGTAAAGCGGTTCGGCGAGTATATCGATACCTACAAGCTCATGGACTCGGTAGAGGACGGGGCGACCCTACAAATCCTCTATGAAGGTCGCACCGCCAACACTGCCCTGCGTGATAAGGCTGAGTTTGACACCGCGTTCGAAGATCTCTTTGCGAACCGCTCGGCCGAAGACCTGCTCGCCATAAAGAAGAAATATGGAGCGACCGGCGACATCCTGGAAGCGGAAAGCCGCATCGGCGCGATCGCCCGCGATCTGGTCGGCCACTACATCGACAACATCCTGCCTAACGGATTCAAGGCGCAGGTCGTCTGCCATTCCAAGCTCGCCGCCGTGCGATATGGCCGCGCTTTGCGCGAAGCCTTGCAGGACCGGCTGGAGGCGGAACGGGCGAAGCCGGTGCCGGACGCAGACCTGATTCGCCACATTGCCTTCCTCAAGGTGGCGGTCGTGGTGTCGCCGGACGCGACCAACGAGCCCGCCGCAATCACTGCCGCCCGCAAGGAGGCGCGGGAATTGAACGCGGTCGAGAATTTCTGCAAGCCGTTCGATTTCGACGACTATGACAAGGCCAACACCGGCATCGCCTTCCTTGTCGTGTGCGACATGCTGCTGACGGGATTCGATGCCCCGATCGAGCAGGTCATGTACATCGACAAGCGGCTGAAAGAGCACAACCTGCTCCAAGCCATCGCCCGCGTGAACCGCGTGACCCAGGGCAAGCAGCGGGGGTTTATCGTCGATTACATCGGCCTCGCCAACCATCTCACCGACGCGCTGAAAATCTACGCCAGTGAGGATATTGCGGACCTTCAGGCCGGATTAAAAAATCTGACCTCAGAACTGCCCATTCTGGAAGAACGTTATCGCCGGCTGCTCCAGCATTTCCAGGGGCTAGGTGTGCACGATATCGAGGCTTTCCTGACCGGCACACTCGGAAGTCCGGACGAGGAAGTTCGCGTAGTCCACAAGGCAGTGGACGCGCTCGAACCCATTAAGGCGCGTGCTGACTTCGAAGTCTATCTCAAGAAGTTCCTGATGAGCCTCGACCTCATCCTCCCGGGTGCGGCCGCGCATCGGTATCGCGGACCGGCGAGACGGCTGGGCTATCTGATGCGCATGACCAAGGAGCGATACAAGGACGACTCCATCGATTTCGCAGGCGTTGGCGAAAAGGTCGCCGCGCTGATCAACAAACATCTCATAGAGCTGGGCGTCGACCCCAAAATTCCCCCGGTCGAACTGCTGGACCCGGATTTTGTCGAGCAGGTGACAGGTCACGCGCAGGGAGGTGCCCGCGCAAAGGCCAGCGAGATGGAGCACGCCATCCGCAAACACTGCACCATCCATTTTGACGAGGACCCAGCCTTCTTCAAACGGATGAGCGAGAAGCTCGACACGCTCATCGCCAAGCATGGCGAAGACTGGACGGCGTTGGCCGAGCGCTACGAAGAACTGCGGTCTGAAATCAGGGCGGGGCGCGGTGAGGCGACAGCCGAATATCCCCCCGAAGTTGTTGTATTCCGTGACAACCTCCTCGATCTAATTGGTGACGGGACTACGCTTGCGGTCGAGGATGCCGCTATGCTGGACGCTCTCGCTGCCCGACTGGTTGGAGTCATCCGCAAATCTATTTCGATCGTTGATTTCTGGCGCAAGCCGGACCAAGTGCGTCGCCTCAGAGCGAGTATCGACACGGAGTTGATGGTCTCTGGCATCGGCCCGGTTCACGATCAGCACCAGCGTATCGCAGTTGAATTGACCAAGCTCGCCGAAAAGCGTCACGCGGAGTTGCTCCGGTCATGAAGATGTGTGCTCAGGATATCGAGTTCACCCTGATCCGTAGCGACCGGAAAACGGCGGACATCGTGATCGAGCGTTCGGGCGACGTGATTGTTCGCGCACCCGCCGGGATTGACGACGAAAAGGTGCGCGAGGCAGTCGTAGATCGGGCACTGTGGGTGCATCGCTCACTGGCCGACTGGGTCGACCTGAATTCCAGTCGGAGGTTTAGGCCGTTGGTCCAAGGTCAAGGCTTCGCCTATCTTGGTCGATCCTATCGATTGAAGTTCGTCGACGATGGCGACGTTCCGTTGCGCCTGAAGAATGGGCGTTGGGAGTTGTCCGAAGGCTTTGTCGCCAGGGAAGGGGAGCCGGCCGCTCGCAAGGCGTTCCGGGATTTCTACATCGCGAAAGGGCTCCAGATTTTCACGGAGCGAGTTCGGAGTCTTGCGCCGCTGATCGGCGTGGAGCCTGGCGAAGTCGTCGTCAAAGAACTGGGCTACCATTGGGCTTCATGCGGGGTGGGCGGTGCGTTGAACTTCCATTGGAAGACCTTGATGGCTCCGCAGACGATCATTGACTACATCGTCGTGCATGAACTCTGCCATCTCCGACACCGTGATCATTCTGTCGCCTTCTGGAATGAGGTAGACAAGGTGTTGCCACAGTACCGGGAGCGGAAGGAGTGGCTTCGGGTAAATGGAGCTGCATTGGACATTTAGGCCCTTGAGACCGAACTCTGCCAGGTATCCCTGCGGCGCAAGCGCTTTATGTTTTTCAATCGGCTCGGATGTCAGTCTGAGCCGGTTTTTTATTGCTTTGTGATCTCCGAAATTCCAATTCTTTTGAGATGCATTTCGGAAATGAGCAGGCGGTCACCGCGAACGAGAACGCCACCGAACACTTCATCCATAAACAGAAGTTCCCAATCTCTGAAATTCCACCGTTCGATCGCTTGGCTTAGGGTCGGTAAATACCAATCTTCATCAGTATCCGGACGTCCCCAGTCGTCGAGCTTGACGACTGCGATTCTTTCGCTTTTCAGCCTCGATTGTACCAACCGCTGAGCGTCCTCATTAATGCGGTGTATAGTGTTGATCTGCGCCACGGTCAGGGCGGGAAAACTTGGAGCTTTTGCGCTGGCCGCGTAGGTTTTTCGGAAGACGGGACGTGGATAGTCGAATTCATCAATATATAACGCGCGTCCTTCACGGCGCCGTTCGACTACATCTTTTTCGTGAAGCTTAACGTTCATCGCTGCCTCCCGACTGAATCGCGCCGATTTCGATTGCTTCCGTTGTTTTTCGATTGTGACGGTGTCCCCTTCGTTCCAAATAGAGGCGATTATCAGGCGGCCAAATATCGGCCTCCACTAAAGCTTCGGACCCAGTCTCGATCATCGCGGCCCGATCCCCAATCTCATCTACGGCGCGCCATGGCCACGGTCTTAACCTCTAGGGCATGCGAGCTCTGGTCAGGGGTACAATTGGCACATTAAACCTATTGCGCCCTAGCAGACCTCATGTTACAAAGCAGTCAACGGTCGTTGTCTGGTTTGTAACAGGCGGTATATGGCCTCAAACGGCAAATTCGTCTGCTATTACCGGGTTTCGACGAGCCGACAGGGACGAAGTGGGCTCGGCCTTGAAGCTCAGCAGGCCGCGGTCGCCACTTATTTGAACGGCGGCAATTGGCGGATCATTGCTGAATTTACCGAAGTGGAGTCTGGGAGGCGTTCAGATCGCCCCGAGCTGGACCGGGCGCTTGCCGCCGCTCGGCTCCATCGATGTCCTTTAGTCGTTAGCAAGGTCGACCGCCTCACCCGTTCGGTGGCATTTCTGTCGCGGCTACTTGAGGCGGGCGTAGATGTCCGGTTTGCTGACCTGCCCCAAATCGAGGGGGCCACGGGAAGGTTTCTCCTCCAACAGATGGTCGCAGTGGCGGAGCTGGAAGCTGGGATGATTAGTGCCCGCACCAAGGCGGCCCTGCGGGCTGCGAAGCGCCGAGGCGTCCAGTTGGGTGGCAATAGAGGGGGCGAGCCTTCCCCAGATGCCCGTAGGAAGGCCCTAGCGGTAGTTTCAGCACGGGCGGACCAGCGGGCGGGCGACCTAGCGGAAACAATTAAGCGTCTGCAGGCAAGCGGGGCAAGATCGCTGAGAGCTATCGCCGAGGAGCTTAACAAGGCCGGTATCCCTACGCCGCGCGGCCGGGGTTCGTGGTCTGCGGTTCAGGTTCAGCGGACTCTGGCGCGCTTGTAAGGCGGTGAAGCCGCGAGGCGGTCGGCCCGTGTTTGGGTGGCCTGCTCCCCTTTTTTGGATCACCGGGTGGGGTATTTCTAGCCAGGCCGATCAGGCGCGGGTCGTAACCCGAGCAGAGTGAGACTTGGCCCACGGCGGCGGCGGAAGAGGCGCTAAGTCTTCGGCGTCCGTTCGACAGCCTGCAGATTGTCAGGCGGGGCGCAAAGAAAGAGGGAGTAGGGATGTCATGACATCGGCGGAATTCTGGAACCTGTTGTTAAAGGCGATTGGCATTCTGGGGGGAGTAGGCGTAGTCGCTGCCGCGATTGCTGGCTTCACTGCCAAATTTATGGCCGACCGATCAATTGAAAAGCATAAGGCGGCGCTGAGGCGAGAGACCGAGCGGTTAAAGTCTGAGCTCGGTAAGGAAACCGAGACCCACAAACTAAATTTGAAAAAGCAGGAGATGAATTACAATAGACAGTTGGATGCTGTTAGTGAATTTATTGCCCTTCATCAAAGCATGGGTCCTCAAAGCAGCTTTCCAGGAAAAAACTGGCATGACGTAAGAGAGGGAATACTAGAGGATTTTGCCGACTCGGAGAGCAAGCTGAAAGCCTACCGTAGAAAGTTTGCGGCCGTCTTAAGCGTAAACGCGAGAAACCTCCTATCCGAAGCCATCCTGATTGCCGAAGACAATAAGTTTTACGGACTGCCCGGGAGCGAGGTGACCGACGAAGAGGCCGAGAAGGCCGCCGACACCTTTGTCGAAACACTCAAAAGCCTTGAAGAGGAGCTTCTTCAGCAAGTGAACTAAAACCACGTGTGTTGAGTCGATACGTGGATATCGAAATCTGTAGGCTAACTTCGCTTGGGTCGTTGATGGAGAAGGGTTTTTCCATGGGGCCATACCCGCATTAAGCGGATCAGCGAGAGACTAAGTTCTGCATCCAGCTTGTCCTCTAGGCCATCGAAACGCTCTTCCAAATGCTCGTACGTCCGCCACCGCATCCATTTTGGCTTCGGGGGGAAGTCCCAATCATCGGGATCATAACCACCCGCCTCGCATAGTTGGCGATTGAGTTTTGTCCTGGCGCTCCAAATCCGATCGGTCGATGTGAGGAACTGGCTGCGGTAGGCGACCTGTCGCCCCCATGTCTGACGACTGCAGAAATTTGCCGCCCCTGGAGGCTTCCACAGAACCGAGGCGGGCCGATTTTTTGCTGGACACATGAAATACCATTGAACTCCGCCGAAGTGCCTCGGACGAGCTCGCAGAGCTATTTTTTGGTCGCAGCTACTGAGCTGGATTCGGAGCCACCCTTCCGAAGTGCCCCTCAAATCCGCGGAGATGACACCGGATTCGAGTTCGCCCCAATAGCTGTGCAGCCAGCGAATTCCCAAGGGACCGCTTTCTGCCCCGCGCTGAATGAATTTACTGCGGGCCAGCAAATTCAAATCCAGCTTCAATCCGTCCTGAAGGCAAACCCGTTCGCGTGGTCGAGGCATCTTAGATCCCTTTTTGCAATAGTCCGCCTTCCGCGTCCTCCCCCTCCCGTTTAATCGGAGAGGGGAGCGGCTTGGAGGGAGCACTTCCCAGCACCGTATACCGAGGACTGCCCTTTATCGGTGGCCAGCCGCTCCCCGCTGCGAGATGCCGCAGCAACGCGGGGTTCGTGGTCCTCGCTATCCCTCAACCCGTGCTCGGGCATTCGGGCCGTCGGAAGGGCAATTGCCTGAAGCTCCGGCGGTGCTATCGGTTTTTTTCGAGACCGAAAACTCTGACGGCTCATCGCGCCCGCAATTCTGAGAAGGTTCGTTGGTCATGCGGACGGCTGAGGGGGCAGCCATCAACAGACCCGCAGCAATATTCCGCACTCGAACAGCCGATAGCTGGGTGCGACCTTCTCAACTCGGTTGAATGTGAGCGCGGATCGGTGGGACCTTGGCCGTAAAAAGCCTAATGATCGCGTGGAAGCGCTCGAAGTCCCACTCTTTGATAACCCTTTGATATTAAAGGATTGAAGCGGTCCCCTAGGGAGCGCCACTCTTTTACAACTGGACGATTTTCAGTTTCTCCAGCTATTCAGCGAGCACCGCTCGCAACAATTCTTGTCCAAGTGCCGTTACCCTGTGTTCGTCAGAAGAACCTGCTCCTCACTTCGTCGAACTGGCCGCCGCTACCGTCGTTCTCACCGGTCGATGTATCCAATACGCGGGCGCTGATGGCGGCGGTGCCGCGGCACGATCCGTCGCAGCGCATTGCAGGTGCTATCGAAACCGGCGAACCGCCGAGCCAGTTCACGCGCGCGATTGCAGCGCCTATGCTGCTCGCTAGCCACCGATCGCTGCCGCGCGGAAGCGCCCGCGGTGCGCCCGATTGACCTGGGCCGCTTGGCGTCTTGTCACTTGCTCTGATCCTGCGCCAAAGCGGAATGACAATGCACGCTGCGCGCATCCTTGCTGCATTGCGATACTACCGATCATCGGATGTTAAACATCGGATGATTGCGCCGGTGTGAGATCTGTGTATCCTCGGCCGTGCCAGCGGGCCCAAGAGCCGGCGGCAGGGGAGCGAACACATCGTGCGTATCACGCGCGCCAGATCCGCCCGAAAGCGTCCGAAGCCGGGCCGCATCCATGCGGTGCTGACAACGCTTGGCCGCGAGATCGCCCAGGAGATTATCCCCGCCGGCACTTTGCTTCCGCCCGAACACGACCTCGAAGTGCGCTTCGGTGTCGGCCGCGGTGTCGTTCGTGAGGCGATCAAGACGCTGTCGGGAAAGGGTCTCGTCAGCGTGCGGCCGCGCCATGGCACCCGCGTGCTGCCGCGCAGCGATTGGAGCCTGCTCGATCGCGATGTGTTGAGCTGGCTGGTCGGCCACGACAAGCCCGATGTCGAACTGCTGCTGGCCATTCAGGAAGTTCGCTCCATCATCGAGCCGGCCGCCGCCGCTCTCGCTGCCACGCGCGCCACAAAAAAAGATCGGCAGCGGATCAACGCGGCCCTGGCGGCGATGGAAATGTCGGACAATCAGGCCTCCGCGACGGCCGCGGACAAGGCCTTTCACCTTGCGATTCTGGACGCGACGCACAATCCGGTGCTGCAGGGATTCCGCGGCGCGATCGACACCATTTTGAGCACGGTGTTCCTGGTCGCGGTGGACAGCGTCGGCGGCTGGTTCGAGGGCAACTTGCCCAACCATGCCATCACCGCGCGTGCCATCGAGGCGCGAGACGCCGAGAAAGCCCGGGACGCCATGGAGCAGCTCATCGGTTACACGCGGTCGAGATTGTCGAAGCAGCAGGGCGGCGCCCGTCGCGGCGGCCGGCTCGGCGGCTCCAGCGTTCTGAGGCAAACCTGATGATGATGATGCACCGCTTCTCATCGGCGCTCTGGTTCTGCGCTCCCTTTGCGGTCCTGCTCGTGCTCTGGGCCGTTCTGGTCCCGTATTTCAACGTCAATCCGCGACTGTTTCCTCACCTGTCCTCCGTCTTCTATGCCGGGATTGACGGAATACGGGATGGCACGCTCATCCAGCATATCGCGGCGAGTCTCTGGCGCGTCGCTGTCGGCACGGTGCTGGCGCTGCTGGTGGCCGTTCCCTTGGGCATTGCCATGGGCGTCAGCCCGTTCGTCTCGGCGTTCCTCACGCCCCTGTTCCGGTTCTTCTCGGTGCTGGCCGGCATCGCCTGGATTCCGATTGCGACCTTGTGGTTCGGCTACGGCTTCGGCGCCATCACGTTCATCATTTTCAACGCCGTGTTCTTCATCGTGACCTACAACACGCTGCTCGGCGTCTCGACCATTCCGCTGCCGGTGCGCAATGCAGCGGCATCGCTCGGGGCCGGGAAGTGGGCGATGCTGACCGAGGTGCTGTTGCCCGGCGCGCTGCCGAACATCGTCACCGGCATACGCACGGGCCTCGGCTTTGCCTGGCGCGGCCTGATCGCGGCCGAGATGATCGCGACCAACGTCGGCCTCGGCTACATGCTGTTTGTCGCACGCGACTTCTACAAGACCGAAGTGATCGTGCTCGGCATGATCGTGATCGGGGTGCTGTGGCTGCTGCTTGACCGGTTGCTTCTCGCACCACTGGAGCGCGCCACCATTGAGCGCTGGGGCATGGTGCAGCGGACATGAAATCACTTCTTCTTCATATCTGGAGCTACTGTGTGCGCCTGGCGTCGCGCTGGCCGTCGATCGCCTCCATCGCGCCTTTCATTCCGATTGTCGCGGCCTGGTGGATTGTCACAGAGCTGCAGGTGTTTCCTCGCGTGTTCCTGCCGGGACCGATGGACGTTGTGCGCTCGTTCGGTTCCCTGGTTCATACGGGCGTTCTTCCCGAATATCTCCAGGACAGCATGGTGCGTCTTGCTGTGGGAGCATTCTGGGGCATCGCGCTCGGCATTCCGCTCGGCATCCTGGTGGGCCTGAGCCAGCGGGCGCACACGGCGTTGTGGCCGCTGCTGCTGTTCTTCCAGGCCATCGGCGACATCGCCTGGCTGCCTATCCTCGTGATCTGGTTCGGCTATGGCCTCGTCACCATGACGGTCGTCATTGTCTACACCGTGATCTTCCCCGTGGTGCTGAACACGGTTCTCGGCGTGCGATCGATCCCCATCACCATGCATCGCGCCGCCCAAAGCCTCGGCGCCTCGCGCGTGCGCATGCTGTGGGAAGTCGTGCTGCCCGGCGCGCTGCCGAACATCGTAACCGGCCTGCGCAACGGGCTCGGCTATGGCTGGCGCGCGCTGATCGCGACCGAGATCATCGTCGGCACCAGCGGCATCGGCTTTCTCATGTTCGATGCGCGCCGCGCCGGCTCCGTCGTCGAGATCCTGCTCGGCATGATCATTCTTGGAATCCTCTGGTACATCGTCGACAGCTGGATACTGGCTCCCATCGAGCGGGCTACCGGACAGCGTTGGGGATTGGTGACGCGATGAAGAATCTGACGATCCGCAATCTGTCGAAGACCTATTTCGATCCCTATGCCGGGACCAACGTCACGGCGGTGCGCGATGTATCGCTGAACGTGGAACAGGGCGAGTTCGTGTGCATCGTCGGACCGTCGGGCTGCGGCAAGACCACGATCCTCAACATGATCGCCGGCTTCATTCCGCACACCGGCGGCGAAATCCTGGTCGGCGGCCGGCCTGTCAATGGACCGGGCCCCGACCGCGGCGTGGTGTTCCAGTCATTCGCGTTGTTCCCGTGGAAGACCGTGCTGGAAAACGTCGCCTTCGGCCCGAAGATGCGCGGCGTCGGCAAGGCCGAGCGCGAAAAGATCGCTCATGAATATCTGGCGCTCGCCAAACTGACCGAGGCGGCGGGGCGCTATCCCGCGGAGCTGTCGGGCGGCATGCAGCAGCGCGTCGGTGTGGTGCGCGCGCTGGCGAACGAGCCGGACGTGCTTCTCATGGATGAGCCGTTCGCCAGCGTCGATGCCCAGACGCGCATGACGCTGCAGGAAGAATTGACCCGTATCTGGCAGGAGAAGCGTCCGACCGTCATTTTCATCACGCACGATGTGGCCGAGGCCGTGTTTCTGGCAAACCGGGTGGTGGCCTTGTCGAAAGGGCGGGTACTCGAAGAGATCGACGTGGACCTCCCGCGGCCGCGGTCGTGGGATGCCCTGAACGACGATCCGCAGTTCAAGGAACTGTCGGCGCGCGTTCTGCAACTCGTGAGATCGGCGTGAACCATGTTGAAGGACGCGTTGCGATCGCGAAAGACACATATCCTGCTGGCGGTGGCCGTCTGCTACGTCGCCTGGCAGCTTTGGCTGACGATCGCCGCGCCTTACAAGATCGCAGGTTTTGCCGCCGGCCCGGACAAGGTCAATATTCTGGTCACCCTGCCGTTCCCGCCCGAGCGTTTCCACGTTCAGTTGTTTCAGACCTACGGCAGGGTGTCCGGCACTCAAGACAACGCTGTTGAAGTA
>JAHCKG010000032.1 GCA_026125895.1 Pseudolabrys sp.
CGTGGCGTGAAACGAGCGGACTTGACCACCGTCGCCCGGCCTTACTGGGTGACGCGAGTCGAGCCGCTTCAACCAGGGGGAGGATGATATGATGCGACGAATTGCGATGCTGTTCTGCGCCTTGTCGTTGCTGCTGCCATCATTGGCAACGGCGCAGACCAAGGACCCGATCAAGCTCAAGGTCGGCATGGTTGCCGCTGTCGACATGCTGGCCTTGCCGATTGCGCTCGAGCGCGGCTTCTTCGAAAAACACGGGCTCGACGTGACGATCGCGCGGCCCTACGCCACCGGCGTCGACGCGCTCAATGCCTTGCAGGCGGGCGAGACCGACATGGTGCAGGCCGGCGTGCCGGCCATCGGCGCCATCCTGCGCGGCATGGACCTCGTCTTCTTCGGTAACTTCAGCGGCAATGCCACCAAACTCGGCTCGGATGCGACGCTTGCGCTGATCGCCGGCAAGGACGCCGGCATCGCCAAGGGCGACCTCAAGGCCCTCAAGGGCAAGAAGATCGCCACGTCCTTCGGTACGATCAACCATCTCTACATTCTCGGTCTGCTCGAAAAGGCCGGCCTCACGCCGAACGACGTGACGCTCGTCAACACGCCGCCGCCGGAAATGAACGTCGCGCTGCTGGCCAAGGGTGTCGATGCCTTCGTGTGCTGGGATCCGGTGCCGGTGATCGGCATGAAGGACGTGCCGGGCGCGGTCGAAGTGATCCGCGGCGGCGACGTCATCTCCTATCTCGGCTTCAACATCGCGCTGCGGCCGTGGCTGGAGAAGAACGGGGCGACGACCGAGAAATTCCTCGCCGCCGTGTCGGAAGCCGACCAGTGGATGCGCAAGAATCCCAAGCAGGCCGCCGCCATCGGTACGCGCTGGATTCCCGGATTGAAGCTCGATGTGGCGGAGACTGCGATGGATTACAACATCCAGCAGGTGGACCGCCGCATCTCCGCGCATAATTACCGCGCGCTGTGGAAGGCGCAGGACACGTTGCAACGGCTGGGCGTGATCAAGTCGGTGTTCGATGTGAACAAGCACATCGAGCCGAAGTACATTCTCAACGTGATGAAGACGAATCCGGAGCTGTTTGCCGACCTGAAGCCGATCCCGGACGATGTGGCGATCAAGCCGGGCTACGTGTTCAAGCCCTGAACCGAACCTGCCGCGCACCTGAGATCGGGTGCGCGGCAACTATTCTCTGCGCAAGATGTATTTCGGCGCGACGCCCGGCGTAAGGGGCGTCGCGCCGTTTTCAATTGCGCCGCTGCCCGGTCCGGATGTCTCGCGATTCGCGTCGCTGCACGGTCGCCGCTATGCTTGCGGCCTGACCGCCATCCGCAACGTGAGAGCCCACCAATCATGAGCAAGCCGAAGCCGATCGAATACGCCGATGCCTCGCCGCAAGTCCGCGCCGTGTTCGACGACATCAAGGCGTCGCGCAACGTGCCCGACGTCAACAATTTCTGGAAATACCTCGCCAACGATCCGGCAACGCTCAAGCGCACCTGGGAGAGCGTCAAGGAGATCATGGCGCCCGGCGCGCTCGATCCGCTGGTCAAGGAGATGCTCTATGTCGCCGTCAGCGTCACCAATGGCTGCGGCTACTGCATCGCCAGCCACAGCGCCGCGGCGGAAAAGGCCGGCATGACGCCGGCGATGTTCGGCGAACTGATGGCCGTCGTCGGCATGGCCAACGAGACCAACCGGCTGGTGAACGGCTACCGCGTGCCGATCGACGCGGCCTTTGAAAAATAGGACGCGCCTGAGGCTCCCCGTCCGGCGCTGCCGGTGACGGGGTAAGCCATGCAAAGCCGCGCCGCGCCCCTGCACCCCTGATGGTGCATTGCAGCATATTTTCGGCTATGCACGGCCGTCCGCCGGTCCCCGGCGGCGACCGTCCTTCAATGCCGGAACCGGATTTGGAATGAGCGCCTTCAATCAAGAGCAAGTGCTGTCGGTGCGCCATTGGACCGACTCGCTGTTCAGCTTCACCACCACCCGCGATCCCGGCTTCCGCTTCGTTTCCGGCCAGTTCACGATGATGGGCCTGGAAGTCGAGGGCCGCCCCCTGCTGCGGGCCTACAGCATGGCGAGCGCCAATCACGAAGACCGCCTCGAATTCTTCAGCATCAAGGTGCCCGACGGGCCGCTGACCTCGCGGCTGCAGAACATCCGCGAAGGCGACACCGTCCTCGTCGGCCGCAAGGCGACCGGCACGCTGATCGCCGACAACCTTCTCCCTGGCCGGCGCCTGCTGCTTTTGTCCACCGGCACGGGGCTGGCGCCCTTCGCCAGCGTCATCAAGGACCCGGATATCTACGACCGCTTCGAGCAGATCGTGCTGGTGCACGGCTGCCGTCAGGTCGCCGAGCTCGCTTACGGTGAGAAGCTGGTCGAGTCGCTGCGCGCCGACGAGAACTTCGGCGAGCTGATATCAAGCCAGCTCATCTATTATCCCACGGCGACTCGCGAACCCTTCCGCAATCGCGGGCGTATCACCGACCTGATCGACAGCGGCCGGCTGTTCGCCGATATCGGCCAGCCGCCGCTCGACATCGCGCAGGACCGCGTCATGTTGTGCGGCAGCCCGAGTATGCTCGCGGACCTGCGCACGTCGTTCCAGACGCACGGCTTCAATGAGGGCAGCAGCAACGCGCCCGGCCATTTCGTCATCGAGAAAGCCTTCGTCGAGCGTTAATCGCAGCGCGCGGTCATGCCGCCATCGACCACGATCTCGGTGCCGGTGACGAAGCGCGCTTCGTCCGACGCCAGGTAGAGCGCGGCATTGGCGGTGTCGCGGCCGTCGCCCATGAAGCCGATCGGAATGCGCGCCAGCCGCTGCTTCAGCAGCGCCTCGACGTCGCCGCCGGCGCGCTGCTTGGCGAGGCGGCCTTCCACCATCGGCGTATGCAGTTGCCCCGGAACCACGGTGTTCACGCGAATGCCCTTCTTGGCGTATTGCACGGCGACGACGCGCGACATCTGGATGATGCCGGCCTTGGTCGCGGCATAGGCGACCTGCGCCGCGCCGGTGTAGCGCAGCCCCGAGGTCGAAGCGAGGTTGACCACCGCGCCTTTGCCTTGCGCTTCCATCGCTGGCAGCACATGCTTCAGCGTGAGGAATACGCTCTTCAGGTTGAAATCGACCTGCGCGTCCCACACGTCTTCCGACATCTCGACCGGCCCGCCGGCCGCCGAGCCGCCGACATTGTTGACGAGAATGTCGATGCGGCCGAAGCGCGCCATGCAGGCGTCCGCCGCCGCCTTCACTGACGCGCTGTCGGTGACGTCGCATGACATCACTTCAATCTCGCCGCCGGCGGTCTTGACGCGTTCGACCGTCTCGGCGGTGGCCTTGAGATTGCGATCGAGCGCGAAGATCTTGGCGCCTTCCTCGGCGAAGCGCGCGCAGATGGCGCGGCCATTGCCCCAACCGGGCCCGACCGAGCCGGCGCCGGTGACGATCGCGACACGATCCTGCAAGCGTCCGGCCATGGTCGGTTCCTCCGGGTTAGTCGAGCGGTGCGAATTGGTAGAAGCGCTGCGGGTTGTCCACCATCAGCGCCTGCAAGGCCTGCGGCGTCGGCGCGATGTCGGCGAGCAGATCGACGAGGTCGCCGTCGTCCGGGATTGGCGGCTGGTGATTGGGATGTGGCCAGTCGGTGCCCCAGACAACGCGGTCGCCTAATTCGCTGACCAGCTTGCGCGCGAAGGGCGCGGCATCGGCATAAGGCGGACCGGCCCGGCTGGCGCGGTCGCAGCCGCTCACCTTCACCCAGATGTTGCGGTCATCGAGCAGGCGCAGCAGATGCTGGAACGCCGGCTGGTCGAGGCCGAGCGCGGCGTCGATGCGGCCCATGTGGTCGATGATGACGCGCGCCGCCGAGCGGCGGATGGCGGCGGCGTAGTCGCCGATCAGCTCCGGCTCCATGTGAATTTGCAGATGCCAGCCGATATCGGCGAGCCGCTTGCCGAAGGCGATGACGTCATCGATCGATGCGGCCTGCGCGAGGTGCTTCATGAAATGAAATCGCGCGCCGCAGAAGCCGGCGGCGCCGAGACGCTTCAGTTCGGCGTCGGGGACGTCGAGCGGCAGCAGGGCCTCGGCGCGGTAGCGGCCGGGCCGCGCGGTGAGCGCATCGAGCGTGACGCTCTGATCGGTGCCGTGCATCGCCGTGTGCACGATGACGCCGCGTTCGATGCCGAGCAGATCGTGCAAGGCAAAAAGCGCTTCCTTCGGCGCGTCGGCAGGAATGGTCTTGCGGCCGGCGGCAAAGGGAAAGCGGCTGCCGGGGCCGACGACGTGGAAATGCGCGTCGCAGGCGCCGCGCGGCAGCTTGAACCTCGGCGGTCGCGGGTCGGCCTTGTGGGTGGGGGCGGCGATGGCGGACATCGCGCTCACGCCGCCGGAATGCGGGTGCGCGCGACCGCCGGCTCGTATTCGCCATAGGCGGCGAGCCAACTGACCAGCCGCGGATGCTCGTCGCGCCAGGCGACCGGTTTGCGCCAGTCGAGATAGCCCAGCGCGCAGGTCAGGCTGATGCTGACGACGTCGGTGCGGTCGGACGGCGGCGGCGCTGTCTCGAAAGTCGCCAGCGCGCGCGCGATCTTGCCGCGCTGATGCTTCAGCCAGCGTTCGGAAAAGGTGGCCGGCTCGCGGAAGCGGCCCTCATAGACCATGAGGAGGCCGGCGTCAGTGATGCCGTCGGCGAGCACCGCGCGGCTCAAGATCGTGTAGCGCTCGAGGCCGCGCGGCGGCACCAGACGGCTGCTGCCGGCGAGCTCCTGCAAGAATTCGATGATGACGCGGCTGTCGTAGAGCGCAGTGCCGTCGGCAAGCAGCAGGCAAGGCAATTTGCCGAGCGGGTTCTGCTGCCGCAGCGTGTCGTTTTCATCGAGTGTATCGGCGGGCACGATGGTGACGCGGTCGGCCAGACCGAGTACGTCGATCGCCATGCGCACCTTGCGGCCGAAGGGCGAGGTGAGTGTCGAGCGGAGCGTGAATGTTTCGGTCGGCGGCAGCATCGATTGACGCGATACTCGGCGGAATAGGAGAGGCGCGGCCCGATGAACGGGTCCGGCGAAGGCGCCGGACCCGTCAATCGAAGCGGGAAGACGTCAGAGATTGGTCTTCACGCCGGCTTCCTTGATGACATCCGCCCACTTCTTGGTGTCGCTCTCGATGAAGGCGCGGAATTCGTCCGGCGTATTGCCGACCAGGATGGCGCCCTGGCTCGACAGCTTTTCGATGACGGTCGGATCCTTCATCGCCTCGACTGCGGCCTTGTTGAGCTTGGCGATGATGTCCGGCGGCGTCTTGGCCGGTGCGACCATGCCGTACCAGTTCTCGGTGAGCAGGCCGGGCAGGCCGGCTTCCGCCGTCGTGGGTACATCCGGTGCGCTGGGTACGCGCTTTTCGGCGCCTACCGCGATCGGCCGCAGCTTGCCGGCCTTGACCTGCGGTAGCAGCACCGGAAGATCCAGGAACACCATTTGCACCTGTTGGCCGAGCAGATCGTTCACCGCCGGCGCGGCGCCGCGATACGGCACGTGAACGATGTCGATCTTGGCCTTGAGCTTGAACAGTTCGCCGGCAAGATGCGGCAGGCTGCCGGGGCCGGACGACGCGAAGTTGAGCTTGCCGGGTTGTGACTTCGCCAGCGCGATCAGCTCGCTCATGTTGTTGGCGGGGACACTGGTCGCCACGACCAGCATCTCAGGCACCTTGGCGACAAGGGTGACCGGCGCCAGATCCTTCAGCGTCTCGTAGGCGACCTTTTCCATGTGCGGACTGATCGCCAGCGCGCCGGCGCTGGTTACCGCGATCGTGTAGCCATCGGGCTTGGCCATGGCGACCGCGTTGGTGCCGAGGACGCCGCCCTGACCGCCGCGGTTCTCGATCACGATCGTCTGCTTGAGGATTTCCGACATGCGCTGGCCGACGACGCGGGCGATGACGTCGTTCGGCCCGCCGGCCGGGAACGGCACGATCAGCTTGATGGACCGGTCGGGAAAATCCTGCGCGGATACCAATGAAGTGGACAGCAGCGTCAAAGCGGCTGCGAAAAGGACACGAAGGCCCATTGCGGCGTTCTCCTCCGTAACTTGTTGTTCGTTTTTGCGTTGCTGCCGACTGGATGACGACGGCTTGCCTGACGAGAGACTTCTATCTTCGCCGCTGAAAGCCTAGCCCGGCGCCGCCGCCGATTGAAGTTGGCGGCCGATACTATCTCGGCATGGGGTCCGGCGCTTGTTTTTATGTCCGGGGCGATGTGCCCGCCTCAGATAAGCTGGGCGCCTTCCCAGTGCTTTCGCCTTACCAGAACGCGGCAGACATCGTGCAACAGCGCGCTGGCTTCTTCGGTAAATTTTTGCGCGCGTTTTTCCTGCAATGTCACGATGCTGACGCGGGTCTCCAGCGTCGGCCGGATGATCGGGTAGGCGACAAGGGTGCCGCGCGCCAGTTCGTCCTGCACGGCGGCGTAAGTGAGGATGGTGTAGCCGAGGCCGTTCTCGACCAGCGTCTTGGCGAAGGCGACGCTGTCGGATTCGATCTTGATGCGTAGCCGCACGCCATGTTCCAGCGCCGCGTGTTCGACCAGCCGCCGGTTGGTGTGCGCCATGTTCGGCAGGATCAGGGGCAGGTCGCCGAAATCGCGGATGCGGTAGGCCTTCGGATGTTGCCGCCCCTTGGCGCTGTGGGCGGGCGCAATTACCATCATGCGTTCGGCCAGAACCGGCCGGATATTCAGGGTTTCCAGGTGCGGGGGGTTGTGCAGCAGCGCGACATCGAGCCGCTTGTCCAGAACCCACTCGAGCAGCGAATTGGCGACGCCTTCGCGCATATACAGCGTGGTCTGCGGCCAGGCCTTCTGGAAGCGCTCGGCGAAGGCGGCGATCAACAGGCGGCCGGCCGCCGGCGGCACGCCGAGCGTGAAGCGGCCGCGCGCCGGTGAGCGATCTTCGCGAATTTCCTCGCGCGTCTCATGCACGAGCTGGGCGATCGCCTCGGCCCGTTCGAGCAGTTGCGAACCGGCACCGGTCAGGCGCACGCCGCGGCCGTGACGCGAAAACAGCGGTACGCCGAGCTCGTGCTCCAATTTCTGGATCTGGCGGCTCAGCGCAGGCTGGGCTAGCCGCAGCTCTTGCGCCGCGCGGTTAACGCTGCCGGCTCGGGCGACCTGGATGAAGTTTCTCAGCTCGCGCAGCTCCATGAGGTCTCTCCGGCGGCCTTATGCCGCAAAGGTATAGCTTACGGATTTCTCGGCGTCGCTCCAAGTGTCCATGGCTTCTGCCGTTGCGGCTAGGCACTTGGCCGGCCGCTTGCTAGGTTGAACGGGCACGTAAAGCCATCGCGCGAAGGACGATCATGAGCGACAGCGACACCCAGGCCTGGCCGACCGAACTGCGCCTCAGCAAGGATCGCAGGACGTTGACCGTCGCGTTCGAGGATGGGGAGCGTTTCGAGCTGCCGGCGGAATATCTGCGCGTGAACAGCCCGAGCGCGGAAGTGCAGGGGCATTCGCCGGCCGAGCGTCAGACGGTCGGCGGCAAGCGCAATGTCGAGGTCATGGAGGTGCTGCAGGTCGGCAATTACGCCGTGCGCCTCGTTTTCGACGACATGCACTCGACCGGCATCTATAACTGGAATTATCTCTACGGCCTCGGCCGCGACTATGCCGCGAACTGGCAGGCCTATCTCGACGAACTCGCCGCCAAGAACATGACGCGCGAGCCGGCCGCGCGGCATTAGCCGCGGCGGCAACGTCGGTCGTCAGAGAATGCCCTTGCCGCCGCTCTTGCGCGCCAGCGTGTAGCCGAGCATCAGGGCTTCGATCAGCGCCGCGATCTGCATGTTGCGCGAGGAGGAGGTCGACGACAGCGCGTTGGCGACCGGGTCTTGCGCCGGCACCGCCCGGCTGCGCGTTGACAGCAGCGTGATGGCGACGGCGATGGCGAGCAGCGCATAGATGCCGCCCATGATCAGATACGCGGTGACCGGGCCGTATTCGAGCGCCAGCGCGACGGTGCCCGCCGCGCTGACGTAGTAGAGCGTCACGATCGCCAGCAGCCCGAGCGCCGCGAACAGCGCCGCGCGCCGGACGAGGCGCGCGACGATCGGGTGGATGGTCGCCTCGGCGAGCTCGGTGAGCCGCATGGTGCGCTCGCTACCGCTTGGTGATCCCGAACAGAAAGCCAATGCCGGCGGCGATCGCCAGCATGGTCAGCGGGCGGGCTTCAACTTCGCCGACGATCTTCTTCACGGCGTCGCTGCCGGCGGCCGAGGCCTTGTCGGCGACGGTGTCCGACACCGCGCCGGCGCCCTGGCGGACGCGGTCCATGATGCCGGCCAGCGCCTCGTTGACGAAATCGGAGATGTCGCTGGCGCCGCCCGACACTTCGCTCTTGGCGGTGCCGCCGAGCCGGCGCAGGCGCGACTCGAGATCGCCCATGAGTTCCTTGATGGCTTCGATTTCTTCGGCGGTCGAAGCGGCGACTTTACTGCGGGTCGACATGATTACCCCTCGATAATGCGGATGACATTTGAAACCCCAACGCCAAGGCGGCGGCGGAGGTTCCATCACGAAAGTGCGCCCTGGTTAATCGGGCAATGTCGGCACGCGCTTGGGGAAGACGTGGTGAAACACCACCAGGGCGACGATCAGCAGCGGCACCGCCAGGAAGGCTCCGGCCGGCCCCCACAGCCAGGTCCAGAACACCAGCGCCAGGAACACGATCAGCGGCACCAGGGTCAGGCGCTGGCCCATGATGGCGGGCGTGATGAAGTGGCCTTCCAGCGTGGTGAAGCCGAGATACAAGAGCGGCGCCGCCAGCGCGTGCGCCGAATCCGGGAAGGTGACGAGACCGACGCCGAGCAGGATCAACTGCATGATCAGCGCGCCGATATAGGGAATGAAGTTGAGAATGAAGGCGAGCACGCCCCAAGCAATCGCATTCGGCAGGCCGACGGCGAAGGCGATCGCCGCGGCGCCGAGCCCGACCGCGAGGTTGATGACGGCGACGACGCTCAGGTAGCTGGTGAGCTGGTTCTCGATGTCGTTCCAGATCTTGAGGAAACGCAGCCTTGTGGCGTGGTCGTCGAAGCCGGTCGCCAATGTGCGGCGCATGCGCGAGCGGCCGAGCAGCACGAAGAACAGCATGCCGAAGAAGATGAAGGTCTGGCCGATCGCGGGCGTGGCGATCGCCAGCGCCGGCTGCACGAAGGTGACGAGATCGACGCCGGCGCCGGTCTGCTCCTTCTCGGGCAGGAAGGCGTTGCGCAGGTCGCGCAGCGCCGACATCGGGCCGTCGAGGAAATGCAGGCGGGCCTTGATGATGTTGCCGATTTCCGGCGCCTTGCCGATCCAGTCGAGCACCGGCGTCGCCAGGAGCGCGATGACGCCGTAGCAGATCACGACCACCAGCAGCCACAGCACGATGGCGGTGACGATGGTCGGCACGCCGCTGCGCTCGGCCTTGGCCGACAGCGGCCCCAGCATCAGGCCGATGACGAAGGCGAAGGTCGCCGGCAGCAGCACCGGGCGCGCCAGATCGAGCGCGGCGATGAAGGCGATGAGGAAGATGCCGCAGATGGCCATCTGCGAGGCGATCTGCCACATCGGGGTATTGAAATTCTCCATCAGCGGCGGCGCCCCGTTCTTGACGGACGCGTCCGCGGCCTCGTGCTTGCTGCTGCGAATATTCAAAGAAGCCCCCGGCGGCCGCATGGCCGAAAGCCCGCGCGAGGCGGGCGGCAATTCCGGAGGGAACAACGGCGAAGGGGCGGTTTTGGTTGCGTCGGGGCTAAGGATTCCGGCGCGCCGCGGCGCCGGTCCCCGCAAGGTAAGCCCGTAGGGCTAGCGGCGCTGCGCGTTCTTTTCCGCCGCGCGGCGCATGGCCTCGGCGAGCGCGCCGCCGCCGGCCGGCTCCGGCGCCTTGCGCGCCGTGAAGGCCTTGACCGCCTTGTCGTTGCGCTCGGACGGCTTGCTCCCTTGCGGCCGCGCCGCGCCGGGCTCGTCGTCGAGCCGCAGGGAGAGCGCGATGCGCTTCCTGGCCACGTCGACCTCGAGCACCTTGACCTTGACGATGTCGCCGGGCTTGGCCACCTCGCGCGGGTCCTTGATGAAGGTGCGCGACATCGCCGAGATGTGCACCAGGCCGTCCTGATGCACGCCGATATCGACGAAGGCGCCGAAGGCCGCGACATTGGTCACCGCACCTTCGAGGATCATGCCGGGCTTGAGGTCCTTGAGCGTCTCGACGCCTTCCTTGAACTCCGCCGCCTTGAAGGCCGGGCGCGGGTCGCGGCCGGGCTTTTCCAGTTCGCGCAGGATGTCGGTGACGGTCGGCAGGCCGAAGGTGTCGTCGGTGAAATCCTTGGGGCTCAGCTTGCGCAGCTCGGCGGCGTTGCCGATCAGCACCTGGATGTTGCTCTTAGTCGCCTCGAGGATGCGCCGCACCACGGGATACGATTCCGGATGCACGCCGGAAGCGTCGATCGGATCGTCGCCGCCGCGGATGCGCAGGAAGCCGGCGCACTGCTCGAACGCCTTGGCCCCGAGCCGCGGCACCTCGAGCAGCTTCTTGCGCGAGGCGAACGGGCCGTTGCTGTTGCGATGCGCGACGATGTTGTCGGCGAGCGTCGAGCCGATGCCGGCGACGCGGGCCAGCAGCGGCGCCGACGCGGTGTTGAGATCGACGCCGACGCCGTTGACGCAATCCTCGACCACGGCGTCGAGCGCGCGCGCCAGCTTGTGCTGGGACAGATCGTGCTGGTACTGTCCGACGCCGATCGACTTCGGATCGATCTTGACGAGTTCGGCGAGCGGGTCCTGCAAACGCCGCGCGATCGACACCGCGCCGCGCAAGGTGACGTCGAGGTCCGGCAATTCCTGCGAGGCGAATTCCGACGCCGAATAGACCGAGGCGCCGGCTTCCGACACCACGATCTTCGACAGCTTGTGTTGCGGCCCGAGCAGCTTGACGAGTTCGCTGGCGAGCTTGTCGGTCTCGCGCGAGGCGGTGCCGTTGCCGATGGCGATCAGCTCGACCTTGTGCTCGACGATCAGCTTGCCGAGGATGGCGAGCGACTCGTTCCACTTGCGCTGCGGCTCGTGCGGATAGATCGCGGTGGTGGCGACCACCTGGCCGGTGGCATCGACGACCGCGACCTTGACGCCGGTGCGGAAGCCGGGATCGAGGCCGAGCGTGGCGCGAGGGCCGGCCGGCGCGGCGAGCAGCAGGTCGCGCAGGTTGGCGGCGAAGACGCGCACGGCTTCTTCCTCGGCCGCGTTCCACAGCCGCAGGCGCAGGTCGATGTTCATGTGCGCGCGGATGCGCGTGCGCCAGGCCCAGCGCACGGTCTCGCACAGCCAGCGGTCGGCCGGGCGGCCGCGATCCGACACGTTGAAACGATGCATGATCTTGAGTTCGTAGGCGTTCGGCACGCCGGCCGGCGAGGGCGCCGGCTCGTCCTCGAACTGCAAGTTCAGCATCTCTTCCTTCTCGCCGCGGAACAGCGCGAGGATGCGATGCGACGGCAGCCTGGTGAATGACTCGGCGTAGTCGAAATAGTCGGCGAACTTGGCGCCGGCCTCGGCCTTGCCGTCGCGCAGCTTCGAGACGAGGCGGCCTTGCGTCCAGAACGCCTCGCGCAAGGCGCCGATCAGGTCGGCATCCTCGCCGAAGCGCTCGACGAGAATGGCGCGCGCGCCCTCTAACGCCGCGGCGGCGTCGGCGACCTGCTTGTCGGCATTCACATAGGACGCGGCCGCCGCCTGCGGGTCGGTGTCGGGCTGCGACAGCAAGAGGTCGGCGAGCGGCTCGAGGCCGGCTTCCTTGGCGATCTCGGCCTTGGTGCGCCGCTTCGGCTTGTAGGGCAGGTAGATGTCCTCGAGGCGGTTCTTGTTGTCGGCGGCCATGATCTGCGCCTCGAGCGCGGCGTCGAGCTTGCCCTGCTCGCGCACCGACTTGAGGATGGCCTCGCGCCGCTCTTCCAGCTCGCGCAGGTATTTCAGGCGCTCGTCGAGCGTGCGCAATTGCGCGTCGTCGAGCGCGCCGGTCACTTCCTTGCGGTAGCGCGCCACGAACGGAACCGTGGCGCCGCCGTCGAGCAGTTCGACCGTCGCCTTGACCTGTTCGACGCGGACGGAGAGTTCGGTGGCGATGCGTTGGAAGATGAGCTCGGACATGGACGGCACTCGGCAGGACGATTCAACGGGCGGTGCTTATCGCCTGTGGGTGCGTGTCGGAGCAACCGCTTGACAGGTCACGGCTGTGGAGAGCGCGGCCTCGCGCGCCGTGGTCGGGCGACGTGAAGCCAATAAAAAAGCCCGCTCACGCGGGCCTTCGACAGCATCAGATCGGCAACATCAAGAAGCAGATGGTGGGCGGTATAGGGATTGAACCTATGACCCCACCCGTGTGAAGGGCAGGGAAGCGAAGAAAGCTGAATGCTTTCAAGCTGCTCAGATTTCTCTGCGGGTAAGCAAAGGTCAGGAAAGGGCGCCCGGAGACACGCAGTGCGTGCCGATTGCGTGCCGCCTCCAGACGAAGGGTGAGTCCTCCGCCGCCCCGTGTCTTCGAGGCCCCAGACTCCGCCTCTCCGTATCGCGGGCGTCTGGGGGCGAGCAAGGCCGCGCAACGGCGGGCGGCTATTTTCAATACCCGGTCGACGGACTAATTCACCTGAACGGTCTGCCGGAGCCGTGAGACGGCCTCGTCTGAGCGGTTCCGTAGTGTTCCAACCGTCAACTCAATTCGACTTCCAGTCACGATTACCACCCCGTGGTTGTGGACAGTGGGGCTATATGTAGTGGCTTCGGGAAGGGTCTGGCGGACGGGATTACATTCAGGTCACCGAAACGATTCTTCCGAGGACTTATGCTCGATAAAATTCGGAAATGGTACGAGGGCGTCTATGTGCCTTTTGAGAGTGACCCGTACTCGCCGGTCGTCTTCACCGGCGGGGACTATCAGAGGCACTGGACGGCACAAGCAGCCAGAGTGCTGGTCGAGTTCTATCTCCGGGAGTGGAGGTGGTTGTGGCCGACCGCAATTGGCGTCGGTAGCCTCTCCATTGCCATCTTGCGCATGGGGTAGTCATGGCTGAGCCAACTCTGGTGGTGACCCAGCCCTCACTGGCTTGGGCGGTGTTCAGCGTTATCGGCGGGTCGATCATCGGCGCCGTCTCCAGTGCTATCATTTCGTACCTCATTCAGCGGAAAAACCTTTCGGCTGCGCGGGAGCAGCGCGCCGAAGACCGGAAGAACATGAGGCGAGCTACGGGATATTCGATCCTGTTCAAAATGATCAAACTGGCTTCGAGCGTGCAAAACTTGAGGGACGCCCTTCAAGTCTCAGTCGAACTCGCGCGCGAGCAAGGGCGAAGGCCCACCTGGGAGGTTGTTCAGCCCATAGGTCCACCGACGGAGAATATCCATTTCTCGGCTGAGGAGATGGCGCTCATCCTATCGCTGGACGATGCACTTTTTAATCAAATGGCCGCGCTCGACGATATGCACAACAACACCGCAGGCATCTTCAACCTCTATGGCCAAAAGAGAGAAGCCCTCACAAGCCGGCTTGGCGCCGTGGAAGAGAATGGTGTGCTCACGACAATGGTTGACCGAGCTACAGCCGAGTGGATGGCCCCGCGTGCTTTGGAGCTCAACGGGATAATACAGCACATGATTAGGAGCTCGACCGAAGACACCGAAACAGCTTGGGGCGCTCTGTTTCGACTTCGCGAGGTGCTGGAAGCGAAACTGGATATCCGCCATCGTTTGGAGAGGCGGACGCCAGCCGCACGAACTATCTAAATAAGCTAGGCGTCTTCGGGCACAAGCTGGCCTGCTGGCGCTAGCGTGCATTCGTCGCCGGGCTTTGCCTCCACGACTGACACGTGCGTAATCTGCTGGCCTGCGGGCGCGACGAAATGGGAGGGATTTGCAACGGGATGGATGGTGGGCGGTATAGGGATTGAACCTATGACCCCACCCGTGTGAAGGGTGTGCTCTCCCGCTGAGCTAACCGCCCGGTCCATTCAGCCGGGCGATATAAGGAATGCGCTGCGGCAGTGTCAAGGCAAGCGGCGCAAATCGCTGGAATCTTTGGCTGAATGCGGGTTGGCGGATTGTGGCTCGCCGCCCTCGGTCGCCCCGCAATGAGAGTCTTCTGGATTCCCGCTTGCGCGGGAATGAGCGGAGCGTGGGGACCTGCCCGAGAGCCCGTCTGGATTCCGGGTCCGCGCTTTCAGCGCGTCCCGGAATGACAGGGGTCGAGAAGGACCTTCTGGATTCCCGCTTGCGCGGGAATGAGCGGAGGCGGGTTGCTCGCCTTTGAGCCCTAGTTCGGCACTTTCGGCTCGTCGGCCTGCGCCATGCGCGTTGCCTGGGTCTGCAGCGCGCGGATGCGGTCGGCGAGGTTGCCGCCGGCCGGGGCCGCTTCCGCGACGCCGGCTTCCGTGCCGGCCTGCACGGCGCGGTCGCGCGCCGTCTCGGCGGCGAGAATGGCGTCGATCGGCGAGTTCGGCCCTTCCAGCGCCGAAGCCAGCCGCGCGATCTCGGCGGCGACGTCGTTGATGCGCTCGCGCATCATCGAATTCTCGATGCGTTCGGAGGCCCAGATCTCGTCGGCCTCGCGCTTGAGCGCGGACAGATCGCGGGTCACGGTGTCGCGCTCGTCGCGGGTGCGCTCGAGTTCGGCGAGCAACTGGGCGTTCTCGGCGCGCAGCTGCTGCGTCGCCGAACTGGCGCGGGTGTCGAGCTCGGCAATCGCGGTGCGCAGGTCGGCTTCGGTCTTGCGCGCGGCTTCCATCTCGCCGCGCATGTGGCGCAGTTCGACTTCGCTCTCGGCTAAAAGACGGGTCTGCTCGCCGAGGCGGTTTTCCATGTCGGTGGCGCGGCGGCCGAGAATTTCGGCCTCGGTGGTCTGCGCCACCAGCGCGTGTTCGAGTTCGCCGACGCGGCGGCCGAGATTCTCGACCTTGCCGCGCTCTTCGGTCAGTTCCTGCGTCGCGGCCTTGAGCTCGACGCGCTCGGCGTCGCGGCGGTCCTCGACGGTGCGCAACTCGCTGCTGGCGTCGTCGAGGCGCGACTTGAGCGCATCGACCTGGGTCTTGAGCGACACCAGCTCGACCTTCTGCGCCTCGTTGACGCTCGACTGCTCGTCGAGCACGGAGACCATTTTGGCGAGCTCGGTCTGCTTCTCGGTCAGCGCGCGCTGGGCGTCGAGCATGGCGCTGGTCTTGACGGCGAATTCTTCCTCGGTGACGCGCAGCTGATCGCGCAGCGCCTTGTCGCGCGCTTCCAGCGCGAAGATGGTGGCGGTCTTTTCGCCGAGCTCGATCTTGAGGCGGTTGATGGCGTCGCCCTTCTTGCCGAGTTCGGCAAGCTGGCTGGTGCTCTTGGCGCGCAGGCCCTCGACCGCGACTTCGAGCCGGCGGGTGGACATGGCGAATTCGGCGCGAAGCTGATCCTTGTCGGCCTGGATCTCGGCCATCGACAACGGCGTCGCGGCTTCGAGACGGCGCATGGTGAGACGAACGGCGCGGCCGTGGACGAGCGGGATCACGACGAGGCCCACGAGGGCCGCGACTAGAAACCCGATGCCGAAATACATGATCGGCTCAATCATGGAACGACGCCTCCAAAACGCCTCGCCCGGTCTTCCCCGAAATCGACCATGACACCGGCCGGACAGGGTTGCCAGCAATGCTACAGATTAACCTAAACCCGCACGCGCGTCCTTAACCGGACACCCGCGCGGGCGCAAAGGCTCTAGCACTCGGGGCGTTAATAAAGAGGCGTTCCGTGCCGCTTTTAGAAGGGGTTCCAGGTCGCCTTCGGCGTAAATTTCAAATAGCCGATGTTGGCGCCGAGGCGCAGGCCGACGCCGGAGCGGATCGGCACCAGGACGATGTTGTTGGCCGTCAGCGCCGTCATGCCGAAGCCGCCGATGAAATAGGCCGAGCCGTCGACGCCGGCGAAGCGTTGGTAAATGGCATCGGTGGCCGGCAGGTTATAGACCAGCATCATGGTGCGGGCGCCTTCGCCGCCGGTATCGAAGCCGATCGAGGGGCCTTCCCAGAACACGCGCAGGTCGCCGGCGTTCTTGGTGTAGAGCGTGCCGTCGCCGTAGCGCAGGCCGACGATGAAGGCGCCGGAGCCCTCCTGGCCGAGGATGTAGCCGTTCGGCTGGCCCCACTGGCTCACGGCCTTCTCCACCACCTGGGCGAGGCCGCGCGATACCGTGCCGAAGAACTGGTGGCCGGTGCCGACGATCTCGTCCACCGTGTAGGTGCCGCCCCGCCGCTGCTGCTGCTGCGGCTGCACCTGCTGCGGCGGCTGTGGCGGCGGCAGCTGCTGCTGCGCCTGCGCTGCGGCGGCTCCTGCGATCAGGAGGCTGAACGTCAGGGCCGCAAACCGCAAGGTGGTGCGCATTGAAGGCTCCTTGAATGGCGGGCCGTCCAGCCGTCCCGCCGTTTAACGCCATGCTCACGCCGGCCCGGCTAGGGTCGTGGCGGAAGCGTCTCGAATCGGCCTTATGTCCCTTGGAACTATGACGGCAGCACGGCAGCAACGGAAGCTTTGGACTTGGGTGGCCGCGGCCGGCGCCGTGATGTTGCCGTTTTTTGTCCTGCCGGCGGTGGCCGGGGGCGACCTGCGCGGCGAGCCGGTCGTGGTCAACCCGGCCAGCGGGCTCGCCATCAGCGGCTTCGATCCGGTCGCCTATTTCTCGCGCGGCGAGCCGGTGCTCGGACGACCAGAACTGGAGCTCGGTCTCGGTGGGGTGGTGTGGCGTTTCAACAACGTCGGCAACCGCGCCGCCTTCGCCGAACGTCCAGACGTCTATGCGCCGCAGTTCGGCGGCTACGATCCCGTGGCGATCGGCCGCGGCGCTTCGGTGGCCGGCCATCCGCAGATCTGGGCGATCAGCGGCGAGCGGCTGTATCTGTTCTATGACGATGCGGCACGCAGCGAGTTTCTCGCCGATCCGGCGCGCATCATCGAACGCGCCAACCAGAAATGGCCGGGCGTCGCGCAAGGCATTGCGCGCTGATCAGGTCCGGCGGGGCAGGCTCGCTGGATCGCCGGCGGCGATGAAGCCCGGCACGCGAAACTGTTTGTCCCGGTTGCCGAAGCGCAGCACGCCGCCGTCCGGCGCCACCGCCGCGCCTCCGGCCGCCGTGAGAATGGCGATGCCGGCGGCGATGTCCCATTCGCAGGTCGGCGACAGCCGCGGATAGATGTCGGCGCTGCCTTCGGCGAGGTGACAGAACTTCACCGATGAACCGCACATATAGCGCTCGCCGACCGGCAGCCGCGCCATGAGGGCCTGCGTGGCGTCGTCCAGATGGCTGCGCGAGGTGGCGACCTTCAGTTGCGCCGGCGCCGGACGGACATGAATGCGCTGCTGCTTCTCCGCCTTCGCCGCCTGCGCGGGAAAAACGAGCCGCAGCCGCTCCGTCCCCCCGAAGGTGACACCGCGCCACAGCAGTCCCTGCTTCGGCGCGGCGATGACGCCGGCGATCGGCACGCCGCCGCTGATCAGTGCGATGTTGACGGTGTATTCGTCGCGGCCGGCGATGAATTCCTTGGTGCCGTCGAGCGGATCGACGAGGAAGAAACTGCCGCCATTGAGGTCCGGAAGGTGGCCTCGCGCAACGCTTTCTTCCGCCACCACGGGGACACCGGGGCAGAGGTCGCCAAGACCCTCGAGGATAACGGCCTCGGCGGCCTCGTCGGCCGCGGTCACAGGCGACTGGTCCGCCTTGGTGCGCTGCTCCGCCTGCGCCAGCGGAATGGCCAGAATCGCGGCGCTGGCGCGAGAGGTGATGTCACTGAGGGCATCGATCAGCTTTTCGGCCTGTTGCGGCGAAATGGTCTGCACGTGTCGGCTCGGAGGGAGTGTGTCCTTGGCGGTGGGATAGGTGCGGTGTATCACGCAAGGGGCCGAAGCAACAGCGATTCGCCCGCCTCGATTGATTTCACCTTGCCGCGCGGAGGCTATCGTCATGTCAGGTTCGCCCATCGAAGCGCTCGATCTTGCCGCTCTGCTGTGTTCGCGGGTTTGCCACGACCTGATCAGCCCGGTCGGCGCCATCGTGAACGGGCTCGAGGTGCTGGCCGAGGACAAGGACGAGGAAACCCGCGAATTCGCGCTCGAACTCATCAAGAAAAGCGCCAATACCGCCTCGGCCAAACTGCAATTCTGCCGCATCGCTTTCGGCGCGGCCGGCTCGGCTGGTTCTCAGATCGACACCGGCGATGCCGAGAAGATCAGCCGCGGCTTCCTTGAGGACGACAAAACCAAGATCGCCTGGAATATCCCGCGCGTTCTGATGGCCAAGAACCGGGTCAAACTTTTGCTCAACCTGCTGTTGATCGCCAGCCAGGCCATCCCGCGGGGCGGCCAGATCACGGTCGATCCGGTCGGCGAGGGCGATACGATCGGCTTCCGGATTCACGCGACCGGCACCAATGCCAAGGTGCTGGCGACCGTGCCCCCGCTGCTCGCGGGCGAGACGGGGCCGGACAGCCTCGACGCGCACCGCATCCAGCCGTTCTACGCGCATCTGCTGGCCCAGGCCTGCGCGCTGAAGGCTTCGGTTGTCATGGACGGCGAGGCCGTCGTCGTCAGCGCGCAGTAGCGCGGCGCCGGCGCGGTTAATAAACTCTAAACACCGCCGCTGTTTAGAGTTGCGAAACCAAAATTAAACCCTTCATCGACCAAACTGGTACCGCTTCCGACGGGGAGCTGGGCGCGGGCGTTCGCCCGTCGACGAAGGCCTTTGTCCATGGACGATCTGCTGCGGGAATTCGTGACCGAGACGAACGAGAGTCTCGACGTCGTTGACGTCGAACTCGTGCGGTTCGAGCAGGACCCGAATAACGCTCTCATTCTCAATAATATTTTCCGCCTTGTTCACACGATCAAGGGCACCTGCGGCTTCCTCGGCCTGCCGCGGCTGGAAATGCTCGCGCATGCCGCCGAAAGCCTGATGGGCAAGTTCCGCGACGGTTTGCCGGCGACCCGCGAAGCCGTCACAGTTATCCTGGCCACGATCGATCGGATTAAAGAGATACTGGCGGCGCTTGAGCGCAACCAGGCCGAGCCGGAAGGCGCCGATGCCGATCTGATCGCCGATCTCGAGCGCATCACCGAGAGCGTGCAGGCGGCCGCGCCGCATTCCGCCATCGCCTCGACCGAACTGGCGCTCGGCCGGCCGCTGCGTCCCGGCGAAGTGCCGCTCGAGGAACTCGAGCGCGCCTTCCGCGAAACCCCGGTCGATCCGGCAGCCGTCCGCAAGCCGAAGCCGGCGCCGGCCGACGAGCGACCGAAGATCGACGCGACTAAAGAGGACGAGGCGACCAAGGCGAGCGCGCAATCGATCCGCGTCACCGTCGATACCATCGAGCAACTCATGACGATGGTGTCCGAGCTCGTGCTGACGCGCAATCAGTTGCTCGAAATCGTGCGCCGCCACGACGACTCCGAATTCAAGGCGCCGCTGCAGCGTCTCTCGAATGTCACCGCGGAGCTGCAGGAAGGCGTCATGAAGACGCGCATGCAGCCGATCGGCAATGCGTGGCAGAAGTTTCCGCGCATCATCCGTGACCTGTGCAACGATCTCGGTAAAGAGATCGAACTCGAATTGCAGGGCGCGGAAACCGAGCTCGACCGCCAGGTGCTGGACCTGATCAAGGATCCGCTGACGCACATGCTGCGCAATTCGGCGGATCACGGCCTCGAAACGCCGGGCGAGCGCCGCGCCGCCGGCAAGTCGCCGCAGGGCCATATCCGCCTCGCCGCCTATCACGAAGGCGGCCAGATCATCGTGCAATTCTCCGACGATGGCCGCGGGCTCGATACCGCGCGCATCAAGGCCAAGGCCATCGCGCAAGGTCTGATCAGCGAAGCCGATGCCGAGAAGCTTACCGACGCTCAGATTCACAAGTTCATCTTCGCGCCCGGCTTCTCGACGGCGCGGACCGTGACCAGCGTCTCTGGCCGCGGCGTCGGCATGGACGTCGTGCGCAGCAACATCGATCAGATCGGCGGCACCATCGACGTCAAGTCGGTGGCCGGGCAGGGCGCCAGCTTCACCATCAAGATTCCGCTGACGCTGGCGATCATCGCCGCGCTGATCGTCGATGTCGCCGGCAACCGCTTCGCCATTCCGCAGGTCGCGGTGATCGAACTGGTGCGGGCGCGCAAGGGCGGCGACCACCGCATCGAGCGCATCAAGGATACCGCGGTACTGCGCCTGCGCGACAAGTTGCTGCCTTTGGCGCGGCTGTCGCGCCTGCTCGGCATCGATGGCCGAGACGAACTCGAAGGCGGCTTCATCGTCGTCACCCAGGTCGGCAGCCAGACTTTCGGCATCGTCGTCGACAGCGTGTTCCACACCGAGGAAATCGTGGTGAAGCCGATGTCGAGCAAGCTGCGCGACATCCCGATGTTCTCCGGCAACACCATTCTGGGCGACGGCTCGGTGATCATGATCGTCGATCCCAATGGCGTCGCCCGTTCGTTCGGCTCCACCGTCGCCTCGCAGATGGCCGCCGCCGAGCGCGCGCAGCCGCGCCGTCAGGAGAAGTCCGACGACGCCACGACGTCGCTCCTGATGTTCCGCGCCGGATCGAGCCAGCCCAAGGCGGTGCCGCTGTCGCTGATCACGCGCCTCGAGGAGATCGACGCGCGCAAGATCGAGCTGTCGAACGGCCGCCACATGGTGCAGTACCGCGGCCAGCTGATGCCGCTGGTCAGCATGACGGAAGCCGGCGTCAAGCACGAAGGCGCGCAGCCGCTGCTGGTGTTCTCGGACGGCCAGCGCTCCATGGCGCTGGTCGTCGACGAGATCGTCGATATCGTCGACGATCATCTCGATATCCAGGTCGCCAGCGCCACGCCCGGCGTGCTCGGCTCTGCCATCATCAAGGGCACTGCGACCGAGATCGTCGACGTTGCGCATTTCCTGCCGCTGGCTTTCGAGGACTGGTTCCGCCGCAAGGATCAGACGCAGCGCCGCCGCCAGCACAGCGTGCTGCTGGTCGACGACTCGCCATTCTTCCGCAACATGCTGGTGCCGGTGTTGCAGGCGGCCGGCTACGCGGTGACTGCGGCCGGCTCGGCGGCAGAAGCTTTGACGCTGATCGATAGCGATCGGAGCTTCGACGTCACGATCACCGACATCGAGATGGCGGACATGGACGGCTTCGAACTGGCCGAGGCGCTGCGCGCCGATCCGCGTTGCGCGGCGATGCCGGTCATAGCGTTGTCGTCGCAGGTGTCGCCCGAACTGATCGAGCGCGGCCGCCGCGCCGGTCTCGCCGACTACGTTGCCAAGTTCGATCGCCAGGGCCTGATCGCTGCGCTGATGGAACAGGCCGGCATTGGCGACGCGGCATAGAGAAGAGACATGAGCAACGACACCGACCAGGTCTTCAACGAATATGTCACCGCGATGGTCGGCGGCCAGTTGTTCGGGCTGCCGATCCGCCGCGTGCAGGACGTGTTCCTGCCCGACCGGCTGACCAAGGTGCCGCTGGCCTCGCCCGAGATCGGCGGTCTCATCAACCTGCGCGGCCGCATCGTCACGCTGGTCGATCTCGCCTACCGGCTCGGCCTGACCCGCCGCAGCGAAACGGCGATGGCGATCGGCGTCGAGCTCGACGGCGAATCCTACGGCCTGCTGATCGACGGCGTCGGCGAAGTGATGAGCCTCGATGCCGCGGCGCTGGAGCGCAATCCCATCAATCTCGATGCGCGGCTCGCCGCCGTATCGTCCGGAATCTACCGTCTCGAAGCGCAACTCCTGCTGGTGCTCGATGTCGACCGCGTGCTCGATATCGATGCCGGTGCGGCTGCTGCGTGATGCCGACCCATTGTGTGAATTGAACCCGAACGAGGCAATGACATGAAAACCTGCTTGGTCGTCGACGACTCGAGCGTCATCCGAAAAGTGGCGCGCCGTATTTTGGAAGGTCTCGAATTCTCGATCGAGGAAGCCGAGGACGGCGAACAGGCGCTCGACGCCTGCCGCCGCAAATTGCCCGAGGCCATCCTGCTCGACTGGAACATGCCGAAGATGGACGGCTACGAATTCCTGCGCCTGTTGCGCCGGATGCCCGGCGGCGACGGCCCCAAGGTCGTGTTCTGCACCACCGAGAACGACGTGGCGCATATCGCTCGCGCGCTGCATGCCGGCGCCAACGAGTACATCATGAAGCCCTTCGACAAGGAGATTGTCGAGGCCAAGTTCCAGGAAGTGGGCCTCATCTGACGCTTGTAAAGCCGAGACCCGCCCGTGCCTGACCGCATGATGACTGCCTCTCCAGCCGCCCTCGCGGCAACCGCAACCGCCGCGCGGCTGCGCGTCATGATCGTCGATGACGCGATCGTGGTGCGCGGCCTGTTCGCGCGCTGGATCGAGGCCGAGCCCGATCTGGAGCTGATCGCCTCGTTGCGCAACGGCCGCGAAGCCGTCGATGCCATCGATCGCGTCAAGCCGGATGTCGTCGTGCTCGACGTCGACATGCCGGAGCTCGACGGCATCTCCGCGCTGCCGCAGTTGCTGACCAAGCGCCCTGGCGTCACCATCATCATGGCCTCGACGCTGACGCGGCGGAATGCCGAGATCAGCCTGCGCGCGCTGGCGCTGGGCGCCACCGATTACATCACCAAGCCGTCGAGCCAGAACGAGATCAACGCCGCGCCGGATTTCCATCGTGACCTGATCGAGAAAATCCGCGGCCTCGGCCGCCGCGCGAAGCCTGCCTTCGCGCCGCCGGCGATGCCGGCCGAGCCGATGACGCATATCCTGGCGCCGCCGCTGGTGCCGCAGGTCGCGCCGGCCGCCAGGCCCATGCATTACGCGGCGCACGGCCCGATCACCTTGCGCGCCATGCCGCACATGGCGCCGCGCGCGATTTTGATCGGCGCCTCGACCGGCGGACCGCAGGCGCTCAACAAGCTGCTCACCAATATCGACAACGTCATCGCGCAGGTGCCGGTGCTGATCACCCAGCACATGCCGCCGACCTTCACCGCCATCCTGTCCGAGCATCTGTCGCGGCTGACGCGGCGGCCGGTGCACGAAGCCGTGCATGGCGAGGAGATCGCCGCCGGCCGCATCTACATGGCGCCGGGCGGCCGTCATATGAGCGTCGCCTTGAAGAACGGCGTGCCGACGATCGACATCGGCAACGGCGCGCCGATCAACTTCTGCAAGCCGGCGGTCGATCCCTTGTTCACCAGCGCCGCGCAGGTCTGGGGCACGCGGGCGCTCGCTGTGGTGCTCACCGGCATGGGCCACGACGGCCTCGCCGGCGCCCATGACATCGTCAACGCCGGCGGGCACGTGATCGCCCAGGATGAAGCCTCGAGCGTCATCTGGGGGATGCCCGGGCAGGTGGCGCTGGCCGGCCTGTGCTCGGCTGTGCTGCCGATCGACGACATCGGACCGAAGCTGTCTCGCCTCGTCGGCGGGGACCGCCAATGACCCCCGACGATTTCGATTTCCTGCGAAAGATGCTGCGCGAGCGCTCCGGCCTCGTGCTCGCCGCCGAGAAGCAGTATCTCGCGGAAAGCCGCCTGCTGCCGGTGGCGCGCAAATTCGGCATCGCCTCGCTTGGCGATCTGGTGCAGCAGATCCGCGTCGTGCCGGTCTCGCCGCTCGCGGTCGCGACCGTCGAGGCGATGACGACCAACGAAACCTTCTTCTTCCGCGACAAGCTGCCGTTCGACCATTTCCGCGACACCATCCTGCCGGCGCTGACCGCCGCGCGCGGCCGCGACAAGAGAATCCGCATCTGGTGCGCTGCCGCTTCGACCGGGCAGGAGCCTTATTCGCTCGGCATCATCATCAAGGAGATGATGGCGAAGGACGCGGCGCTCGCCGCCTTCCGCTTCGACATTCTCGCCACCGACCTGTCCGGCGACGTGCTCGAACGCGCACGCGAGGGCGTGTACAGTCAGTTCGAGGTGCAGCGCGGCCTGCCGATCCAGCTGCTGCTCAAGTATTTCTCGCAAACCGGCGAGACCTGGCAGATCGCGCCGGAGCTGCGCGCCATGGTGCAGTTCCGCACGCTCAACTTGCTCAACGACTTTTCGCCGCTCGGCCGCTTCGACGTCGTGTTCTGCCGCAACGTGCTGATCTATTTCGACCAGGCGACCAAGATCAATGTGCTCAAGCGCCTCGCCCGCCAGATGCCGGAGGACGGCTATCTGGCGCTCGGCGCCGCCGAGACCGTCGTCGGCCTCACCGACGTGTTCAAGCCGCTGACCGAAAAGCGCGGGCTCTATGTGCCAAACCCGGCGGCACGCGACCTCGAACCCTTGGCGATGGCCGGCAGCGGCGCGCGGCGCGGGATGTAATTTGCTTATCCCTCCCCTGAAAGGGGAGGGTCCGGCGCGCAGCGCCGGGGGTGGGGGCGAGTTCGCCACATGCAAACCCCACCCGGCTCGCTGACGCGCGCCACCCTCCCCGAAGACGGGGAGGATAAGAAGCAGACGCGCGTCATCGCCCGGGTTTTTTGATCGGCCCCGGGCAGGCCGCATTCCTGAAGCCCCCGGATTTCGCTTCGCTCCATCCGGGCTACGCTCCCCCGTAACCAGGGCGCGCGGAACGCCGGCGTCCGTACGACCCCGCAGGTCTGTGCACGGTGTTGCAACAAGAAGTGCACAGGTAGCCACGGAGTGCCGGTTTCCCGGGGCGGTCGTCCCGGGCGAGCGCAGCGAGGCCCGGGACCCATAGCCACTGACCGCTCCGCATCGTGAGGGCGGTGGCTATGGGTCCCCGCCTGCGCGGGGACGACGAAGGAGCATAGGCGTCCAGAAAGAACGCCGTCCTTCGGACGGTTAAGCCCGGGCGTGGCGGGGAGGCGATTACCACTTTGCCTTCTTGTTTCTCTTCCTGGCCGCCGCCGGGCGTTTGACCTTGGCCGCCCCGCCCTTCAGTTCCACCCACACCGGCGCATGGTCGCTCGGCTCCTGCTTGCCGCGCACGGCGCGATCGACGCCGCCGTCCGTCAGGCGCTTCGCCAGCGCCGGCGATAACAGCAGATGGTCGATGCGCAGACCGGCGTTGCGCTGCCAGCTGTTCCGCCAGTAATGCCAGAACGTATAGAGGCGCTCGTCCGGATAGAGTTCGCGCAGCGCGTCGGTCCAGCCCTGCTTGATGAGCTTCGCATAAGCGGCTCTGCTTTCCGGCTGCACCAGCGCGTCATCGTCCCATGATTTGGTCGGATAGATGTCGATCTCGGTCGGCGCCACATTGTAATCGCCGGCCAGCACCACGGGCGCGCCGGATTTGAGCAGCTTGCGCGCATGGGCTTGCAGGCGCTTGAACCAGGCGAGCTTGTAATCGAATTTCGGGCCCGGCTGCGGATTGCCGTTCGGCAGGTAGATGCAGGCAACGAGCACGCCGTCGATCGCCGCCTCGATGTAGCGGCTCTGTGTGTCGGCTTTGTCGCCGGGCAGGGCGTCGCGCGTCAGCACCGGCTCGATCCCGCGCGACAGGATGGCGACGCCGTTCCAGGTGCGCTGGCCCTTCCACACCGCCTTGTAGCCGGCCTTGGCCAGCGCCGCGGCCGGGAAGGCGTCCTGTTCGCACTTGAGTTCCTGCAGGCAGACGACGTTGGGCTTGGCCTGCTTCAGCCACGCCAGCAAGTTGGGCAGGTGCCGGTTGACGTTGTTGATGTTGAAGGTGGCGATCTTCATGCGGCGCGTTGCGGTGCGGTTATTTGCCCGGCGGCAGATCGGGCGCGTTGTCGGCCGGCGGATGCTGTTTGAGATCGGCGATCAGAGTCTTCATCTCGCCGATCTCGCGCACCTGCGCCTCGATGATGCCGTCGGCGAGCTTGCGCACGCGCGGATCGCGGATGTGGGCGCGGCGGCTGGTCATGATGGCGATCGAATGATGCGGCACCATCGCCGTCATGTAGCTGACGTCGCTCACCGTCTCCTGGCTGCGCACCAGCGCCAGCGATACGGCAAAGACGATGGCGCTGCCGCCGACGATGGCGGCATTGATGCGCTTGTCGGGATACATCGACCACATGAAGCCCATCATGATGATCGCCATGCCGGCGCCCATCAAGAGCGCCATCCACGTGCGCGTCTGGCTGAACATGACGTGGTCGAGTTCGTAGGTGTTGAGATACATCATGCCGAACATCACCACCGTCGAGACGGCGATCATGAGGGCAAAGCGCAGATAGGTCATGTCACGGCTCCGGTGTGGCGGCGGGCCAACGCGGCAGCGGAGGTCAATGTTCCTGGCCGGGCGAGTGAGAGCAAGGAGCCATGCGTCATAGCCCGTATTTTTTGCTCGGCCCCGGGCAGGCCGCCGTCCAACTTCGCATTCTCATCTCCGCGCCCATACGCCGTGACCTCTCGATGGCGCGGGGGCTATGGGTCCCCGCCTTCGCCGGGACGACGGGAGCGCGCGGGGACGACGCGTCTTGCGGCGCGGCCGGGCGCTTGCCGGTGTTTAAAACACAGTGATACGCTGGGGATTGCCGGCGGCCGCAGGGCTGCCGCCACCTGGGGGGTGACGTGCGTTTTCGCGCTGCGCTGCTGTTCGCCGGCTTGGCCGGACAAGCCATGTGTCTTGCGCCAGTCCTTGCGCCGGTCCATGCGCCTTTCGTTGCGACGACGGCCGTAGCCGCCAATGCCTGCCCCTATATCGAACCGCACGATGCCGCGATCGAGCGCGCGCGGGCGCTGCGCGCCGAACGGGCGGCCACGCGCGATATCGCGACCTTGTGCCGGATCCTGCCCCAGCTCGCCGCGGCGCAAGAAGAGATGGCCTCGTATCTGGAGCAGGGCGCAGCCCATCCGAATTGCCGGGTGCAGACCAATGGCGGCGCCAGCCCCGCCGAACTGCGTCGCTTCGCTCAGGAGAACCGGCAAACGGCAGCCCAGTGCGGCGACGCGCTGGCGGCGCAAAACGGCCAAACGGTGCAGCGTTCCTCGGGTGGCTGCGGCAGCGACATCACCGGCACCAAAGGCGGCCGGCCAGCCGCCGCGCGCAATTGCGACACGGCGCGGCAGATGCGCAAGGAGGCGCGCACGGCGGCGAAGAGCAGTCCGGCCGTGGCGAAAGGCCTTTATCGCGAAGCCGCCGACGAATACATCGCGGCGGGCGATCTGCAACTCGCGGCGGTCGTGCTGCGCGAACTGGCGGCGCTCGATGCCGGCGCGGCCGGCGGCCAGTCCGGCCCGGCGCCCGCCGCGGCTGGCGGCGCTCCGCCGTCGGGTCCGTTCAAGCTCTGGCTGCCGACCAAGGACAATCCCGACTGCGGCTCGGCCACGTCCGTCGATAAGATGACGGCGGCCTATTACAACACCTGCGTCGATCCGGAGCCGCCGAAGGCGGTGAAGCGCTATCAGCATCCGATCACGCCGCAGGACCTGCTCGCAGTCGCCCGCGACAGGTGCGGGTCCGCGTCGCACGAAAACTATCAATGCTTCGTCGACGCCAAGGTGAAGTATCTGCTCGCCAACGATCCCGTCATTCGCAGCCGCTGCCAGATCGACGGCGCGGCGCCGCGCGGTTCGCTGCGCGACGAATTGACCGCGAAGCTCGGCATGACGATCGACTACGAAGCCCGCAAGAAGGACGCGATCGTCACCTGCGTCGATGAAATGTATTTGTACGGCCCGGACGGACCGCCGTCGTTCCGCGACGAGCTCAAGCGGCGCCTGCAACGCGCCGGCGTCGGCGCGCCGCCGACGAGCGACTACAGGCCGCGCGAAGCGCCGGCCGCCGCCGCGCATTGCCGGCCGGGCGCCGGCTGGGCGCCGTATTCATGCTGCCAGAATGGGTTCGGCATGAAGCCGACGCCCGGTGGTTTCGGTTCATGGTCGTGCCAGAAGCTCGGCACCTTCTCCTCGGTGAGCGCCGACGATCCGGCGGAAGGCGAGCGCGAGATCGACGCCGTCGCGACCTTGGCCATGCTGGCCGCCGATCGCAATCTCGCGGGCCAGGTGGACGACGCGACGCGCGAGAAATGCGCGACGTCGGTATTCGCCTCGGTGCGCAGCGTGATGAAGGGCGGCATGCCGATCGTGCCGGCTTATTGCCAGGCTCTCGCCGACGCGGCGCGCGCCGAACTCGCCTATTACGCCGGCCGGCATATTACTCACGACAGCGACGGGCTGGAGGAATTGCTGGCCTATCTGCCGCGCGGAGGCCTGGGGCCGCCGCAGCCCGGCGTTCAGGACATGACGCCGGATGAACGGATGCTGCGCCAGGCCGAGTGCATGGCGCGCGGCGGGCAGGCGGAGAACTGCGCCGCTGCGGTTGCGCCGCCGCCGTCGGGCGGACAATCGGCGCCGCCGCCGTCGCTGGCGGGCGCATTCATCCGCGGCGGCATTTCGCCATAAGGCATTGGGGGCGTCGATGGTCGGGCGATGGTTGTCGAGTGCGGCGGTGGCGTCCTGCGCGCTGCTCGTCATGGCGGTCATAACGATCGGCCTCGCCACGGCGCAGACGCCGGGCAGTTACCGCGTCGGGCAGAGCGTCAATGCGCAGGATCTCATCGCGTGCAACGACGACATGAACGCCGAGGATATCGCCGACGCCTTCAAGATCGGCGACGCGGAAGCGGCCAAGGAATACGCGCTGGCCGAACGCATCAGGGAAGGCGGCGAAAGCGTCTGCCGGCGACTCTCCGGCGAACAGGTGCGCATTCTCGGCATGCCGGTGACCACGGTGACACGTCCGTCGGATCAGCAGAAGGCTACCGTCGTGAAGGTGGAGACGGCGGCGGGGCGCGCTTATTACACCGTGCTGTTCGGCGACTACCGGATCGATGCCGCGCCGGAACTGGCGCCGCCACCACCGCCACCGGCCGTTGCGGCACCGCCGCCGCCACCACCGCCACCGAAAACGTCGCTCGCCGACACCTTGCCCGGCCGCTACAGCGTCAGCGGCACCAACCCGAACGGCAGCTCGTATAGCGGCCAGGTGACGATCCGCCACGATCGCGGCACTTATTATTTCGTCTGGCGCGTCGGCAGCGATACGTTCCGCGGCTCGGGCAAGCTGCGCGGCCGCACGCTGACGATCAACTGGGGCCAAAGCTCGCCGGTGATCTATCAGGTGCAGAGCGGCGGCGTTCTCGTCGGACGATGGGCGAACGGCGCCGGCACCGAGGATCTGGAAAAGATCGACTGACGCGCGGGACGAAGCGACCGTGCCTTCTCAATCGCGCCTGGATTCGAGATCCACCGTATCGCCGTCGCCGTGCACGGCGTCGCGGCGCTCCTCGTTGGTCTTGGCCGCGTCCTTGACCATGGCCTTCTGCGTCTCGCGCTCGGTGTCCTTGCGCGGCTCCTTGGGGAATGCGTCCTGCTTCATCGCGTCCGTCCCATCGATGTTGGTGTTTGGAATCAATGACGGCCCGAAGCGATGGTTCCGGGCAAGGGCGCAAGGTTAATGATCGGTTAAAGCCGCCTCCGAATGATCGCGTTAAATTTGCGCAAATTACAGAGTTTGTCTGGCAATTGTTGTTTCGCCGCGCAGCAGGCGTTCTATAAATGGCGGGAACCGGATCTCAGCAATGCCCGCACGCTCGACGACCTTGGCGCCGTACCTGGCGCCGAACAGCAACTCCTTCAATCTCGTGCGGCTCGCGGCGGCGCTGAGCGTCGTGGTCTCGCACACCTTCGTCATTCGCGCCGGCACCGACACCGTCGATCCGCTGCTCGGCCTGACGCCGTTCACTCTCGGCCAGCACGCGGTCAACGTCTTCTTCTTCATCTCCGGCCTGATGCTGTCGCAGAGCGTCGAGCGCCGCCCGGATATCGGCGATTACCTCTGGGCGCGCTTCCTGCGCATCTTTCCCGGCCTGTTCGTGTTCGGCCTGGTGCTGACCTTCCTCGCCGGGCCGCTGCTGTCGGGCGACAGCACCTTCAACTATTTCAACGACCGGCACACCTGGGCCTATCCCGTCGCCGTGCTGATCGAGTTCGCCAAGGCGGCGCCGCCGCACCACATCTTCGCGCAGCTGCCTTATCCGGAAGAGGCGAACACGCCGCTCTGGACCATCAAGTACGAGATCCTGGCTTATGTCGTGCTGGCGGCGTTCTCGGCGGCCGGCTGGACGCGGCGGCCGGTCGCGCTGTGGGGGGCGCTTGGCCTCGCGCTGGCGCTGTTCATGTCGCAGGCGGCGACCGAGCAGGTCGGCGCCACCTCGCATCTCTACCAGCTCGGCCGTTACGGCGTGTGCTTCGGGCTCGGCATGGTGGTGTATCATCACCGTGACCGCGTCTCGTTGTCGCCGTGGTGGTTCGGCGTCTCGGTGCTGTTGCTGCTGGCGACGCGCGGCACGCCGCTCGAACATTCGACCTACATCCTGCTGGCCGCCCATGCGGCGCTGCTGCTGGGCACGCGCCATTACGGCGCGCTGACGCGGCTGACGCAGCGCCACGACATTTCCTACGGCGTCTACATCTATCACTGGCCGGTCGAGCAGACCTTGTTGCTGGAAATACCGGGCATCGGCTTTGCCGCGCTGTTCACGCTGGCGCTGGCGATCGTGCTGCCGATCGCGGTGGCGTCGTGGCGCTTCGTCGAGGAGCCGGCGCTGCGCCTCAAGTCACACGTGCCGCGGCTGCTGACGCGCCGCGCCGCCTGACGTGGGCCGTGCAAAGTTCCGTACCCGGGTGTTGCGCCGATCACACGCCCGTGAGGATTGACGAATGTCAGGGCTGACGTTCGAAGCAAAGCGTCAACACATTCACGGTTAGACAGAATCGAACCGGTTGGAATGTGGAGTGCGGCGTTGAAGCTTGTGCAATTCGGATGGCTGAAAAGTTCCGCGCGCCCGATGGTCGTTGCGCTGGCGGGCTCGTTGAGCGTCGCCGCGCTGGCGCCGCAGCCGGCATCGGCGGACATTTTCGGCGATCCGTTCGGCTTCTTCCGCCAGCCGCAGCGCGAATATGTGCCGCAGGAACTGCCGCCCCCGGTGCGGCGCCGCGTCATTTCGACCCGATACGACAAGGATGCCAAAAAATTCGGCAAGCCGGCAGGGCCGGTCACCATCGTCGTGTCCGTGGCGAAGCAGCGCGTGACCTTGTTCGCCGACGGCAAGGAAGTCGCCGCCGCGCCGGTCTCGACCGGCGTCGCCGGCCACGAGACGCCGCTCGGCGTCTTCGCCGTCATCTCCAAGGCGCGCTATCACGAATCCAATCTCTACAGCAGCGCGCCGATGCCCTACATGCAGCGCATCACCTGGTCGGGCATCGCTCTGCATGAAGGGCCGCTGCCGGGGCACGCCGCTTCGCATGGCTGCATCCGCCTGCCGGGCAGCTTCGCCTCGAGCCTCTACGGCTTCACCAGGCTCGGCGCCCGCGTCGTCGTCACCCGCGATCCGGTGGCGCCGGTGGAATTTTCCAGCCCGCGTCTGTTCGTGCCGAAAAAGCCCGAAGAGGTGCCGGTGGCGACCGGTTCGGTGCCGCTGACGCCGGTGGTGCTGGCCGAGGCGCAGACGACGGGCAGCGTGACGTCGAACGGGGCGCCGAGCATCGGCGCCAATCCCGCGACCGCGCCCGACGCCGCGCCCGCGCCGGCCATCGACAAGAAGGCGGAGACGGCCAAGCGCAAGGGCCCGGTCTCGGTGTTCGTCAGCCGCAAGACCGGCCGCCTCTATGTGCGCCAGAATTTCGAGCCGGTGTTCGACATGCCGGTGACGATTGCCGAGCCCGACAAGCCGTGGGGCACGCACATCTTCACGGCGATGGAAATCAAGGACGATCAGGTACGCTGGACCGCGCTGACCGTTCCGAGCGGCTACCTGCCAAAGGTTGAGACAGGCAAGCGCGGCAAGAAATTATCCGCGCGGGAGACCGAGCGCCGCGCCAGGCTCGCCGCGGATCTTGCCGCCGCGCCGACGCCTGAGGTGGCGCTCGAACGCTTCGAGATGCCGAAGGACGCGGTCGATCGTATCGGCGAACTGCTCAAGCCGGGATCGTCGCTGATCGTGTCGGACAACGGCCCGAGCGACGAGACCGGCGAGGGCACCGATTTCGTGGTGGCGACGCCGTAATCGTCAGAAATGGTGCAAGCCGAGCGCCGAAAAGGCGCCGTCATGCGCGCCATGATCGTCGGTGGCCGGCTGGCCCATGAAGCCGAGCGTAATAGGCGATAATTGCGCCACCGTGGCGACGAGCGGCGTGTGGTCGATCAAACCGTCGACGGCCGGCGTCGCGATCGCGGCGGGCTGATGAAACACGGTATCGACGTGCTGGCCGGCCGTGGCGGTCGGCACGGCAAGGATGCTTTGCACAGCCGTATCGATCGTCGCGCCGAGCGATGAGGTCAGATCGGTGATGGCGGCCGTGGCGTCGGTGACGATGGCCGGCAGGTTGTCGGTCAGCCCGGTCACGGTGTCGTGGACGAATGAGGCGTCCGGCATCAGCGGCGCGACGTCGATGAGGGCGGACGGCGCTTCGGCTGCCGCGCCGGCATCATGCGCGGCGGAAGCCGTCGTCGCTCCCCCGGCATCGATCGCCGCGGCGTCGGCATGACCGACACTATGGCTGCTGCTCTCCGTCACGGCATGGCCGCCGGAGTCCGCCGCGGTAAACGCGGCTGCGCCGCCATCGTCGGCGTGCTGCGCGTCGGCGCCTTGATGCGTTTGCGCATCCGGGCGCGACCATACCGGCGTGGCGGCCGACGAAGCCGCTGGCGAGGAGGAGGACGGCCCCGGCTCCGAAACGGCCGCACCAGAGGTGCCGGCATGGTCGCTTTCATGGAAGGCTTCGCCCGGCGCCTGCGCCGGGGTGTCGTGATGCGGCTGTGCCGCGGCGGGCGGCGGCGTCTTGCCGTGGGTTTCGCCGGCGAGGATGCCGAGCACCATCGCTGCCGCGGTAGTGCCGAGCGCGGCCTGCTCGATGGCGCCGGTGTTGACCGTGCGTTCCGCTTGCGTGGGTCGCGATGGCGTGCGCTTCGTCATGACGTTTTCCTTTGCGACTAGCGTTCGCGGAACGCGCCGGCGATTTCATCGCGCAGCGGGCCGACGAGGTATTGCAGCAGCGTGCGGGGCTTGGTCGGCACGATGACCTCGACCGGCATGCCGGCAGTCAGATCGACGTGCGAACGCTTGATGTCGTTCTGATCGAGCGCGACCTGGACCGAATAATAGCCCTGGCCGGTCTTGTCGTCGGTCAGGCGGTCGGCCGAGATGTTGGTGATGGTGCCGTAAAGGCTCGGCCGCTCGACGTAATTGATGCTGGTCAGCCGCACCTCGGCACGCTGGCCGCGCGCCACCTCGTTGACGCCATTGAGCGGCAGCCGCGCTTCCGCCATCAGCGGATCGTCGGACGGCACGATGTCCATCAGCTTGGTGCCGGGCTGGATGACGCCGCCCTCGGTAAAGACCTCGAGGCCGACGACGGCGCCGGTCGCCGGCGCGCGGATCGCAGTGCGGTTGACGACGTCCTGCGCCGCTTCGATCTTCGGCTGCAGTTCGACGAGCTTGCTCTGCACGGTGCGGAGCTGGTCGGTGATGTCCGAGAGCCGCGCCCGTTCGATCTTGGCGATCTCGAGATCGGTCTGCGCGATCTGCTGCTGGCTGCCCGCGATGTCGGCATTGCGCGCGCCACGATCGGCTTCCAGCTTGGCGAGATCGCGATGCAGCGCCCAGACGCGGGTCTGCGGCGTGAAACCGGACTGCAGGAGCTTCTCGGCGCCTTCGGTTTCCTTCTGCAGCAGCGCCGTTTGCGCGTTGAGCCCGTTGACCTGAGCGCGGTAGCCTTCGATCTGCTCCGTGAGCTGCGCCACCTTTTTGCGCTGCACGTCGGTCTCGGTGTCGAACTGGCGGCGGCGCACGCCGAGCAGCGCCTGTTCGTTGGCCATGGCCTGGCGCACATTGGGATCGCTGGTACGCCGGGTGAGTGTGTCGGCGAAAGCGATTGTGTCGCCGCCGTCGCGCTCCGTGGTCAGCCGCGCTTCCTGCGCCAGCGCGGCGTCGCGCTCGGATGAGAGCACGTCGAGTTTGGCGCGCGCGTCGCTGTCGAACAAAGTGATGAGCACCTGGCCCTTGGCGACGTGCTCGCCCTCGCGCACCGCCAGCTCCTTGACGACGCCGCCGTAAGGATGCTGCACGGTCTGGCGCTTGCCCTGCACCTGCAGCGCGCCATTGGCGATCGCAGCGCCGGATACCGGCGCCAGCGTGCCCCACAGCATGAAGAAAGACAGGAAGGCGACGACAACGCCGAACCCGATCCAGGCGGGGCGGCCCGGATTGGTGTAGTCGGCGCGCTGCGGCCGGCGCGGGGCGAGGGACATCTCGCTCATGGCGCGCCCGCCTGCTGCACCTGCTTCTGCCGCAGGTTTTCATAGACCTCGGACGGCGGCCCGATCATCTCGACGACGCCGCCGCGCAGCACCAGCACCGTATCCACGATCTCGAGGATGGTGGTGCGGTGGGTGATGACGACGATGGCGGCGCCTTGCGCCTTGCAGTCGGCCAGCGCGTCGCGCAGCGCCGTTTCGCCCGGACCGTCTAGATTGGCGTTGGGCTCGTCGAGCACCAGCAGCGGTGGGCGGGCGAGCAGCGCGCGGGCAAGGCCGAGGCGCTGCCGCTGGCCGCCGGACAGGCCGACGCCGCCGGGGCCGAGCAGGGTGTCGTACTGCTTCGGCAGTTCGAGGATCATGTCATGGATGCCGGCGCGCTTGGCGGCGTCGATGATGTCGTCGGTCGAGGCGTCGCCGAAGCGCGCGATGTTGTCGCGCACCGAGCCGGCGAACAGGCCGACATCCTGCGGCAGGTAGCCGACCTGCCGGCCGAGTTCGAGCGGATCCCAGTGATTGTAATCGAGATCGCCGAAGCGCAATTGCCCTTCGGCCGGCAACGAGGCGCCGACCAGCAGCCGCGCCAGCGAGCTCTTACCCGAACCGCTCGGCCCGACGATGCCAATGGCCTCGCCGCCGCCAATGGAGAAAGAGAGGCCCTTCAACACCGGCTCCTTGCGCGCGGGCGCGTTGTAGAACACCTCGCGCACGTCGAGCGTGTTACGGGAGCGCGGCACGATGGTGCGCGGCGCCGACAGATCGACGGCATTGAGCACGTCATTGACCTGATTGTAGCCCTCGCGCGCGGCGACGAACTGTTTCCAGGTGCCGACCGCCTGTTCGACCGGCACCAGCGCGCGACCCATGACGATGCTGGCGGCGAAGATTGTGGCCGGCGAGATGACGTGATCGATGGCGAGCCAGGCGCCGGTGCCGAGCATCAGCGATTGCAGCAGCAGGCGGCAGAAGCGGATGACCGAGGCCATCACCGCGTTCTTGTCGCTGGCGAAGGCCTGCTGCGCCAGCATCTGCGAGCGCTGTGTCTGCCAGTTGCGCTCGACAGCGGGCTGCATGCCCATGGCGCGCACGACGTCGGCGTGACGCAGCACATTGTCAGTGAAGACATAAGCCTGGTTGCCGGCGCGCTCGGCATCCTTCAGCGGGCTGCGCGTCATCACTTCATTGATCCAGGCAAGTCCCAGCAGCAGTGCCGCGCCGAGGGTAGCGAGGGCACCGAGCAGCGGATGGATGAAGAACAGCAGCAGCAGATAGATCGGGATCCACGGCAGATCGAACGCGAAATAGATGCCGGGTCCGGTGATGAAGCTGCGGAAGGTTTCGAAGTTGCGCAGTTGCAAAGAGTCACGGGCGCTGCCGCGCCGCGCCGACCGCACCACCAGCGATTCGAAGATGCGGCCGGCGAGCGCCAGATCGAGCCTTATGCCGCAGCGGATCAAGATCTGCGCGCGCACGGCGTCGAGCGCCGCCATGGTCAGCAGCGCGACGGCGAGAATGATGGTGAGCAGGACGAGGGTTGTGATGTTCTCGTTGAGCAGGACGCGGTTATAGACCTGCATCAGATACAGCGGCGACGACAGATAGAGCAGGTTGATGGCGCTCGAGAACGCGCCAGCGGCGGCAAAATGCCGCCACAGACCCACCAGCGTTTCCCTGATCGGGTCCGACCGGACCCGATCCGCTTCAAGCGTGGCTTGAGCCGCCGCACTCATTGTCTGTCGTCCCCGGACAAAAAGGCCGGAACGTGAGGGCCCCTGAAGGCCCCCACGCCCCGGTTCACGCCGTCAAGACGGCGTTACTAAGCTTGAGCTCTCGGGCGCCGCTTAGAGCAGGCCGCCGAGCAGACCACCGCTGTCCTGGTTGCCTTCGCTCATGTGCTCGCTCGAGTTGCTGATGCCGACAACGGTCGGCGCAGCAATGCCGAGGCCGAGATCGCCGATGCCGGTGAAGCTCGACGAGTCGCCGCCGTCGGAACCGCCGTCCGAAGACTGGCTATGCAGGATATCCGACGCATTGAGGCCCAGTTGGGGATTGGTGCCGATCACCGAATTGAAGTCGTTCGAGTCGTGCGAGGAGTCGCTGCCACCATTGCCGCCGAGCAGATTGTCGAGAAGTGCCATATCGGAATCTCCGTTCTGGTTTCACTAGACGCTGTCGTCAGCATCATCGCGCTCGCTGACTACGACAGCAGTCCGCAGCTAACCGGCCAATCATGAATCCGTTCGGAAAACGCCGCGTTCTTTTTGTGTTCATTTGACGATGCAGGAACATCGCGCGCTGTTTGAAGCGGACTATGTCTTATGCTGCATGCGGGACCGCTGCGATGGTCACGCTGTTCCTGTCGCTTGATCGACACTATCGCCGTGCGATCGACATACATCGCGCACACGCGCGCCCTGATCATACGTGCTAGGATGAAGCGTCATCAGCGAAGCACGAGTTCAATCGACGAGTTGAATTGACCAAACAAAAACCCCGCCATCGCTGGCGGGGTTTTTTATGTCGCCCTCGTAAGGGGGAGAGGCTTAAGCGGGGATCCGCTCGTCCGCCTCGTTCGGCTCGCGCAGCACGTAGCCGCGGCCCCAAACGGTCTCGATGTAATTCTTGCCGTCCGACGCGTTCGCCAGCTTCTTGCGCAGCTTGCAGATGAAGACGTCGATGATCTTGAGTTCCGGCTCGTCCATGCCGCCATAGAGATGGTTGAGGAACATCTCCTTGGTGAGCGTCGTCCCTTTGCGCAGGGAGAGCAGCTCGAGCATCTGGTATTCCTTGCCGGTCAGATGCACGCGCTGGCCGGTGACCTCGACGGTCTTGGTGTCGAGATTGACCACCAGGTCGCCGGTGTTGATGACCGACTGGGCGTGGCCCTTGGACCGGCGGACGATGGCGTGGATGCGGGCGATCAGCTCGTCCTTGTGGAACGGCTTGGTCATGTAGTCGTCGGCGCCGAAGCCGAGGCCCTTCACCTTGTCCTCGATGCCGGCGAGGCCGGAGAGGATGAGGATCGGCGTCTTGACCTTGGAGACCCGCAAGGACCGCAGGACCTCGAAGCCCGACATGTCGGGCAGGTTCAGGTCGAGCAGGATAATGTCGTAATCGTAGAGCTTGCCGAGATCGACGCCTTCCTCACCGAGATCGGTGGTGTAGACGTTGAAACTTTCGGATTTCAGCATCAGCTCAATGGATTGAGCGGTCGCGCTGTCATCTTCTATGAGTAGAACGCGCATTGAAGTCCCCTATCTCGCCGCTTCCGGGCTATGGGTCAGCGCCGCTTGGGCGGCGAGTTCTTGAAAAAAACGCGGTGGGACAAACCGATTCGACACTATTCGGACATGGTTAACAAAACCTGATTCCGGCGCGCAAGCGGAAGCTGGCGCGAACGCGCCGAATCGACCTAAAGTCTTGCTGCCGAGTGGTTTTTTGGCCACGACCCGTTTCGTGCTCCGGTTCATCAGTCGGTTTCAACCGACACCGACGATCGTCGCCCAAGTCGCATTCTGCTGGGCGAATCGTCGCAATTAGTCCCAAGTGTCGCCCGTCGGACGATGACCCAATGATTAACGACCCGGGTAAACACGGAGTTAATACGCACAGGTCCCCGGTAAGCCTAAGGGCAGGTTTACGGCGTTTTTGGCGTGACCGTTCGGCGGGTTCCGGACGCCCAAGAGGTAAAGAGGGCGATTCGGATGAGGCAGGGGGCCCGGGGCGCGCTCGCTTTCACCTCTCCCATGGGGAGAGGTCGGCGAGCGCAGCGAGCCGGGTGAGGGGGTACGGACCCTCGATAGACACTTGCCCCCTCACCCCAACCCTCTCCCCAAAGGGGAGAGGGAGTCGGGCTGAGTTCGCCGCTCGCTTGATGGCTCACATTGGATTCCGACGATGAAAGCCCTCGCCGAACAAATCAGCGATATCGACGGCGTCGAGATCTACGGGCGCGTCGTCGGCGTGCGCGGCCTGATGGTCGAGGTGGCAGGGCCGCTCTATGCCATGTCGGTCGGCTCGCGGCTGACCGTCGAGGGCGGCAACGGCCCGGTGCCGTGCGAGATCGTCGGCTTTTCCGGCAAACTGGCGCTGGCCATGCCGTTCGCGCCGCTCGAAGGCGTGCGCCGCGGCTGCCGGGCGCTGGTATCGTCGTCGGCCATGAGCGTGCGCCCGTCGGACGCTTGGCTCGGCCGCGTCGTCAACGCGCTGGGCGAGCCGATCGATGGCAAGGGCCCGCTGGTCGCCGGGCCGTCGCCTTATCCGTTTCGCAATGCGCCGCCGGCGGCGCATTCGCGCAACCGCGTCGGCGCGCCGCTCGACCTCGGTGTCCGCGTGCTCAATACCTTTCTCACCGTCTGCCGCGGCCAGCGCATGGGTATTTTCGCCGGCTCCGGCGTCGGCAAGTCGGTGCTGCTGTCGATGCTGGCCAGGAATGTCTCGGCCGACGTGTCGGTCATTGGCCTGATCGGCGAACGCGGCCGCGAGGTCCAGGAATTCCTGCAGGACGATCTCGGCGAGGCCGGCCTCGCGCGCTCGGTGGTGGTCGTGTCGACATCCGACGAGCCGGCCCTCATGCGCCGCCAGGCGGCGTATCTGACGATGACGATCGCCGAATATTTCCGCGACGAGGGCAAGGACGTCCTCGCCATGATGGACTCGGTGACGCGGTTCGCCATGGCGCAGCGGGAGATAGGTCTCTCCGCCGGCGAGCCGCCGACCGCCAAAGGCTATACGCCGACGGTGTTCACCGAGCTGCCGCGGCTCCTGGAGCGCGCCGGCCCCGGCACCAACGAGCAGGGCACCATCACCGGCATCTTCACGGTGCTGGTCGATGGCGACGACCACAATGAGCCAGTGGCCGACGCGGTGCGCGGCATTCTCGACGGCCACATCGTCATGGAGCGCGCCATCGCCGAGCGCGGCCGCTATCCGGCGGTCAACGTGCTCAAATCGGTGTCGCGCACCATGCCGCGCTCCGCCGACCCGAACTTCCTGCCGGTGATCAAGCGCGCGCGCTCGGTGATGGCCACCTATTCCGACATGGAAGAGCTGATCCGCCTGGGCGCCTACCGGCCGGGCTCGTCGGCCGATGTCGATGAGGCGATCGGTCTGCACAAGCCGCTCGAGGCCTTCCTGACCCAGGGCAAGGACGACGCCACCAGCCTGATTGAAGGCTATCAGATGCTGGAACAGATCGTCGGACGGCCGCCGGCGGCCTGATCGGGCCCGATTTAGCCAGGGATGAGTCGAATATGATCGTTTCTGGAAACCGAAAACTAACGATATTGGCCCACAGTCGCTCAACTGGACGGTCCGGGGCGTTCCGCACCGGCGGCGTGTATTGCCGCCCGACGCGCGCCTTTCGGGGCTTCGGGGGAGTATTGAGTCGATGAAGTCACGTGAAACCCTCATTCGCCTGAAGAAATTTCAGGTCGACGAGAAGCGGCGCAAGGTCGCGCAGATCGAGGCCATGATGGCCGAGTTCGACCGCATCGCCGGCGAACTCGACCGCGAGATCCGTCTCGAGCAGGACCGCGCCGGCATCCACGATCCCGGCCATTTCGCCTATCCGACTTACGCCAAGGCGGCGATGACCCGGCGCGAGAACCTCAAGCGCTCGGCCGAGGAGCTCAAAGGCCAGCTCGACGACGCCAAGGCGGCGCTCGGCGAGGCCTTCGAGGAGCTCAAGAAGGTCGAGATGCTCGACGAGCGCGACAAGGAACGCGATCGCGCCGAGCAGAATGCCCGCGAACAGGCCGAACTCGACCGCATCGCCACAATGCGCTTTACGGCCGGCGGCGCGCACGCATAAAACGATTCAGTTTCGACAAACGGCATCACTCCACGTTATCGCTTAGAAGCGGCGCCCCAACGGGCGCCGTTTTGCATTGTGGCATCGCCGGCGTATCGCAAACGGCGTTTAACCCGACGCCGCCACAACCTTTAATTGTCACGGAAGCGATCATGCGCTACCTCTGCGCGACGGTGGAATTGAGTTCGCGGGAATTGGAATGCGCGCGCACGTCCTCGCTATCGCTGTGGTGTCCGTTGTGGTGATCGTTTCGCTCGCCGCCGGCCACATCCTGACGGAACGCCTGCTGGCGACGGCGGCCGAACAGGGCCAGACGGGCGAAGCCGCGCCGGTTTCGCACAAATAAGCTACACAGCTTATATCATTGATCGCCGTTGCCTGCCGCCCTAGGCTGAGCCCAACAACGGCGCGCGCCGTCACATCGCGCCGCGCCGGAACAGCCGGGAGGATATCGATGTCCGCGCCAAGCCAAGCCGCCACGCACAGCCAGCCGTCCGCCGCGCCGCGGCGCCCGCCGTTCCGCGCCGATCATGTCGGCAGCCTGTTGCGGCCAGAGTATCTCAAGGAAGCGCGCGAGCAGGCCGAGCGCGGGGAGATCACGCGCGAGGCGCTGCGCGCCATCGAGGACCGCGCCATTCGCGAGGTGGTGAAGCTGCAGGAAGACGCCGGCCTGCAATCGATCACCGACGGCGAATTCCGCCGCGCCTTCTGGCATGTCGATTTCCTCTCGGGCTTTGACGGCATCGAATGGACGCACGGCAATTACGCGGTGAGCTTCAAGGGCGAAGGCGGCGCCGTGGCGCAAACGTCGTCGATGCTGGTGGTCAACGGCAAGGTGAAGCGCTCGAAGCCGATCATGGTCGATCACTTCGCCTATCTCAAATCGGTGGCGCACCGCACGCCGAAGTTCTGTATTCCGTCGCCGACCTACATGCACATGCGCGGCGGCCGCAAGGTCGTGGGCAAGACCGCCTATCCCGACATGGCCGAGTTCTGGGCCGACGTGGTGAGCGCCTATCGCGCCGAGATCGCCGACCTGCGCGCCGCCGGCTGCACCTACTTGCAGCTCGACGACGTGTCCTTCGCAACCATGTGCGATCCGTCGATCCAGAAGCAGATCGGTCAGGACGGCGAGGACCCGGCGTCGCTGGCCGTGCTGTATTGCGACATCATCAACGCCATCACCAAGGGCCGCGATCCGTCGCACGCCGTGACCATGCACACCTGCCGCGGCAACGCGATGAGCATGTGGATGGCGGAGGGCGGCTACGATCCGGTGGCGGAGACCTTGTTCAACCGCGCCGACGTCGATGGCTTCTTCCTCGAATACGACACCGAGCGCGCCGGCGGCTTCGAGCCGCTGCGTTTCGTGCCCAAGGGCAAGAAGATCGTGCTGGGGCTCGTCTCGTCAAAGAGGCCGGAACTGGAGACCAAGGATTATCTCAAGCGCCGCATCGAGGCAGCGACGAAATATGTGCCGCTGGAAGACCTCTGCCTCAGCCCGCAATGCGGCTTTGCCTCCAGCCATCACGGCAACAAGATCACCGAAGAGATCGAGCGGCGCAAACTCGCTTTGGTGGTCGAAGTCGCGGACGAGGTCTGGGGCGGCCGATGACGAAGCCGGCGCGGCGCACGCAGGAGGAACGCCGCCGCGCCACTCAGGAGGCGATCCTGCAAGCCGCGATCGATCTGCTGGCCGATGAGGGTTACGCTCGGTTCTCCACCATCGCGGTGGCCGAGAGAGCTCAAGTGTCGCGCGGCGCGCGCGAGAATTACTTTCCGTCGAAATACGATCTCATCGCCGCGGCCTGGCGTGCGGCACTGATCCGGGCGCAGGAGCATGCGCAGGCGCTGGCGCGCGATGCCGGCGGCGGCGCGGCCATCGACCGTTTCCTGCGCGACTCGGAATCTTTCTTCCTGAGCCGCGTCTATCTCGCGCTGCTCGAGTTGCAGATGGCGGCGCGCACCGACAAGAAGCTGTCGGCGATCTTCCACGCGCTGTACGATGAATATCGCCAGAGCCATGACGACATCTGGATCGCCGCGCTGGTGAAGGAGGGCTACGCGCGGGCGCGGGTCAGGGCGTTCGTACGTGCTACGCAATACATGTTGCGCGGCATGGCGCTGACGGCGAGCGGCCAGGGACCGCAAGCGGACTTCCGCGCCGCCTTGCGCCAGTGGCGGGCGCTGGCGCCGCACTATCTTTCGCCGGAACCCGCACGCGGCGGCTGATTGCGGCCAATCGGCGGCGAAAGCGCGGCTGCGTCCGCTTGTGCAGCCTTTTCCAGGCCTTGACCGAGCCTTGCGCGGGCCTTTTTCCATGACCAACATTTAACTTCAGATACGGAGGAACTGCTGGCACGCAACGCTGGCGGACTTTCCGCGTTGTCGGCTGTGGAGCACGAGTTGACCATGAAGTTTTCGGCGATCCTGATGGCCGGTGTTGTCGCGGCGGCGCTGAGCGCGCCGGCGCTCGCGGCGGATATGCCGCCGCAGGCGCAGGTGTCGCCGGTGTACAAGGCGCCGCCGTCGCCGCAGGCGTTCGACTGGCGCGGCTTCTATCTCGGTATCAACGGCGGCTACGCTCTCGGCCGCTCGAGTTGGAGCGATCCGGCGGTCGGCGGCGATTCCGGCAAATTCGACGTCAATGGCGGGCTGCTTGGCGGCCAGGTCGGCTACAACTGGCAGCTCGGCAACACCGTGATCGGCCTCGAAAGCGATATCGACTGGGCCAAGCTGTCCGGCTCGACCGCGAATGGCGGCGTTTGCGCCACCGATGGCGGCGGCACCTGCCGTACCGAGCAGAGCTGGTTCGGCACGACGCGCGCACGGCTCGGCTATGCCTTCGGCAGCATCCTGCCTTACATCACAGGCGGTCTCGCCTACGGCGACATCAAGGCGGTGCAGCCGGGCGTGACCTCGCGCGACACCAAGGCGGGCTGGACCGCCGGCGCCGGCGTCGAATACGGTTTCACCAAGAACTGGAGCGCCAAGGCCGAGTATCTGCACATCGATCTCGGCACCGCGACCTTTATGGGTGCGGCATCAGGCACCAACACGCTGAAGGCGCCCATCACCGAAGACATCCTGCGCGCCGGTTTGAATTATCATTGGTAGTCCGCTCTCCGCTCACGCCGAGAATTCAACAAACTCCGCTCACCCCCGCGAAGGCGGGGGTCCCGTGACGCTTGTTCAGTCGGCAAAGGCTGGATTCCCGCTTCCGCGGGAATGAGCGGGGATTGTGGACCGGCCGCGTCTTATTGGTCCGTCACCATGAACTGCGCCTTGGCGAGTTCGGCAAAGCGGCCGCCTTGCGCCACCAGTTCGTCGAAGGTGCCGCTTTCGACGATCCTGCCGGAATCGAACACCAGGATGCGTGTGGCGTTACGCACGGTGGAGAGCCGGTGCGCGATGACGAAGGTGGTGCGGTCCTTCATCACCTCGTCGAGCGCCGCCATCACCTTGCTCTCGGTCGCGGCATCGAGCGCGCTGGTCGCCTCGTCGAGAATGAGGATTGGCGGGTTCTTGAGTAAGGCGCGGGCGATCGACAGCCGCTGACGCTCGCCGCCCGATAGCGAGCGGCCGCGCTCGCCGACCACCTCCTTGAAGCCGTGGAATTTGCGGTCGATGAATTCCAGCGCCTGCGCGCGCCGCGCGGCGTCGCGGATTTCCTCGTCGGTGGCGTCCGGCTTGCCGACGCGCAGGTTCTCGGCGATCGAGCGGTTGAACAGCAGCGCTTCCTGAAACACCACGCCGATATTGCGGCGGAGCGCCGCGAGTTTGATGTCGCGGATGTCGATGCCGTCGGCCTCGATGCTGCCGCCCTGCGGATCGAAGGCGCGGTGCAGCAGGGCGATGGCGGTCGATTTGCCGGCGCCGGTCGCGCCGACCAGCGCGATGGTCTCGCCGGGGTTGACGGTGAAACTCAGATGATCGGCGGCGGGGCGCCGGCCGTCATAGGAGAACGACACGTCGTTGAAGCGGATATTGCCGGAGAGCCGGCCCGGGTCGATGGCGTTCGGCCGGTCACGAATGTCGGGGATGGTGTCCCACACCTGGAAGAACTCGATGAGTTGCCCGACATGGCTGACGAGATCGTCGACGAAGGCGACGGTGTGCTCCATGCGCGAAATGATCAGGCCGGCAAAGCTCATGAAGGTCACCATCTCGCCAATGGTGGCTTCGCCGCGCAGGTTGAGCCAGGTGCCGATGACGATGATCGCCAGCACCGCGAGCGTGGTCGCCGTGCGCGTCAGCACGGTGGCGAGCGCCCACCACGACAGCACCGGCATCTGCGCCGCCAGCAGTTTCTCCACGATCTGCTTGAGGTCGGTGACTTCCTGCTCGAGCCGCGAGAAGCTTTGCACCAGCGCGATGTTGCCGAGCGTGTCGGAAGCGCGCTCGGCGAGGTCGGAGTAATGCTGGTTGACCTCCTCCTGCATCGAGCCGGTCTTGCGCACGATGATCGCGGTGAGAAAGGCGAAAACCACGCAGAGCACGATCAACAGGCTCGCCAGCCGCCAGTTGATGAACAGCGACACCGGCAGCAGCACCATGAGGCCGATCATCGCGGCGAAGTGCTCGCGGAAGAAGCCGAGCCACAGCCCCCACAGCGCGTCGGTGCCTTCCAGCATCACCTTCATCAGCCGGCCGGAATGGGTGTTGCCGTGATAGCTGAGCGGCAGTTCGAGCACGTGCTCGAAGTAGCGCGTCAGCACCACCTGGCGGCGGCGGTGGGCGAGACGGTCGGCGTGCAGCGCGATCAGCGTGCCGGCGATGATGGTGAAGATGCCGAAGCCGGCCCAGGCCGACATCAGCACCGTCAGATGCTGCCAGGACGGCGGCTTGCCGGAGGCCTGGCCCGCGCTCAGCGTGTCGATGATGCGGCCGAGCAGGACGGGCTCGGCGAATTGCGCGATGGCCAGCGCCAGATTGCCGAAGGCGATGGCCCAGGCAAGGTGGGCCTCGTCGCCGAGCAGAGCGAGCACACGACGGTAGAGACGAATGAGCGCCATGGGGGTGCCGGGGCTGCCGGGTTATTGCTTTGCTATTTCTTGGGTGCCGCCTCGTTCTTGTCAGCCGGGGCGGCGGCTTTCTTCAGGCTGACAAGATCCTGTTCCAGTTTGGCGATGCGTTCCTTGAGCGCCGCGATCTCGGTGTCGGCGGCGGCCTGCTTCTTCTGCGCGTCGCGGCGGTGGCGTTCCAATGTCTGCTGGAGGAAGTCGGTATTGGCCTGCAGGCACGAGGTGCGGCGGTCCATCTGCTTCTCGGCGGTGCAGACTTCGAGCCCGCGGATATCCTGCGCGAGGGCGGGGGCGAGGAGAGCGCACATCAGCCCCAATGCCATCGAGCTCAGCTTTATCCCGTTACGCATCCCAATACCCCGCTCACCCCCGCGCGTAGCCGTCTGAAGGACGGCGTTCTTCCAGAACGCCTATGGCGAGGGTCCATAACTATTAGCACATAACTCTGTGGCAAAGACTGGATCCCCGCTTCCGCGGGGATGAGCGGAAATTTGGGTGTAGCCTTAGGCAACAGCTACACCTGCAACGCCTTCAACGCCGCAACCGATGCCTCCGGCAGCGGGCAGGACTTGCGCGTCGTCTCATCGACCATGACCATGACGGTTTCGGCCACGGCGGTGACCGTGTCGCCCTGCATGACGATCTGCTCGAGCACGAAGGATGAGCGGCCGACACTTTTGACGCGCGTGCCGATGGCGGCCTCGCCCGGCCACAGCATCTCGGCCTTGTAGTCGAGCACCAGGCGCGCCAGCACGAAATTGGTGCCGGGCGCGCGGATCGGCCGCCCCGAGTTCATCAGGAACTGCACGCGGCCGGTCTCGAGGAAGGTCGAGAACACCGCGTTGTTGACGTGCCCCTGCTTGTCGGTGTCGCCGTAACGGATGGTGTCGCGGGCCCAGAGCGGATAGTCGGTCTTCTGCATCAGCGTCCGATCATTTCGTTGCGCAGCTCATAGGCGAGCCGCAGGCCAAGCCCGATCATGATGACGCCGGCGAGGCGGTCGAGCCATAGCGCGAAGCGCAAGTAATGCCGGCGGGCGAAACTGGTGGACAGCGCCAGCGCGACGAAAGCATACCAGGCGAAGGACTGCGCGACGATCAGCGCCAGCACCGCGGCGTAGAACCAGGCCGGTGCATGGGCCGGCATGACGATGACGAAGACGCTGGTCCAGAACACGGCCGACTTCGGGTTGGACAAGGTCGTCAGCAGCCCGGCGATGAACGGCGAACGTTCGCCCTGTGCCGGGCGCTGGCCGTTCGCCGATCCGGCGCCCGCCAGCAGCATGCGCAGGCCGACATAAACGAGATAGGCGGCGCCGGCCCAGCGCAGCGCGCGATAGATGAGGCCGGCTTCGAGCAGCAGCACGCCGACGCCGAACATCGACAGCGTGACCCAGATCGCGGAGCCGGCGACGACGCCGCCGACGGCCTTGAGCCCCGCGCGGCGCGACACCCGCGCCGACACGTAGCTCACCACCACGGTGTTGGGGCCGGGGATCATGGCCATCAGGATGTGGAGCAGGGAGAGTTGGAGCAGGGTGGGGAGGAGGGACATGGGCTTTAGGTCAGTTCAGATTGACGGCTGGCTCGGCGCGCTCCCCTCCCCCTTGTGGGGAGGGGTTGGGGGTGGGGGTCGTTACGAGAGCTCTCGTTATTACCCCCCTCCCTAACCCTCCCCCACAAGGGGGGAGGGAGCAAGCGAGTGCACGGCTGGCGTCAAAGCCAGCGCCGCCTCTACTCCGCCTTCACGTAATTCAAATACTTCGGCATCCACATCTTGGCGCGCACGGCGTCTTCAACCGTGTCCGCGGTGACACCCTCGGTCAGCCCTTCGGCACAGGCCTGCTTGCCGACCGCGATCGCCACCGCCACCGCGACGTCGCGCAGCTGGGTGACGCGCGGCAGGAGATTGGCGGCCGGATCGTGCCGCGCCGGCGACATCTCGGCGAGCGCCTTGGCGGCGGCCATGAACATCGTGTCGGTGATGCGACGGGCCCGCGTCGCGATGGCGCCCAGGCCGACGCCGGGAAAGATGTAGGAGTTGTTGGTCTGATCGACGGCGAAGGGCTGGCCGCCCCGCTTGAGCGGCGGGAACGGCGAGCCGGCGCCGATCAGCGCGCGGCCTTCGCTCCACAGTTCGACATCGGCCGGCGTCGCCTCGGCGCAGGACACCGGGTTGGACAGCGGAAACACGATCGGCCGCTTGTTGTGATGCGCCATGCCGCGCACCACGCTCTCGGTGAAGGCGCCGGCTTGCGCCGAGACGCCGATCAGCGCGGTCGGCTTGGCGTTGTAGATGACGTCGAGCAAGGTGATGCGGCTCGGATTGCCGAGATTCCAGTGCGCCAGCGCCTCGCGCTTCTGCACGAACGGCTTCTGGAACGGCGCCAGATCGGTCATGCCGTCGGTGAGCAGGCCGTCCTTGTCCACCAGGTAGAAGCGGCTCGCCGCCTCGGCGCGATCGAGGCCGGCATCGACCATCGCCGCCATCAGAAGGTTGGCGATGCCGCAGCCGGCCGAGCCGCCGCCGAGAATGGCGATGCGCTGCTGCGTCAGCGGTTCGCCGGTGACGTTGATGGCGGCGAGCAAGGTGCCGGTGGCGACCGCGGCGGTGCCCTGGATGTCGTCGTTGAAGCTGCACAGCCGGTCGCGATAGGTGTCGAGCAGACGCGTGGCATTGGCCTTGGCGAAGTCTTCCCACTGCAGCAGCACGTGCGGCCAGCGCTCGGTCACCGCGTCGATGAATTCGGCGACGAAGGAATCGTATTCCTCGCCGCGCACGCGTTTGTGCCGCCAGCCGATATAGAGCGGGTCGTTGAGATTGGCCTCGTTGTCGGTGCCGACGTCGAGCAGGATCGGCAGCGCGGTGGCCGGGTCGATGCCGCCGCAGGCGGTGTACAGCGCCAGCTTGCCGATCGGGATGCCCATGCCGCCGGCGCCCTGGTCGCCAAGGCCGAGGATGCGCTCGCCGTCGGTGACGACGATGACCTCGGTCTTGTCGAATTGCGGGTTCGACAGGATCTGGCGGATCTGCTTGCGGTGCGGGATCGACAGGAAGACGCCGCGCGGCTTGCGGAACAGCCGGCTGAACGAGGCGCAGCCGGCGCCGACGGTCGGCGTGTAGACGATCGGCAGCAGCTCTTCGACGTTCTGGCCGAGCAGGGCGTAATACAATGTCTCGTTGGTGTCCTGCAGGTCGCGCAGGAAGGCGTAGCGCTCGAGGTCGGTATGGAATTCACGGAAGGCCTGGAGGCGGCGGCCCGCCTGCTCCTCGATGGAGACCACCGTGGGCGGCAGCAGGCCGTGCAGCAGGAAGGTGGCGCGCTCGTCTTCGGTGAAGGCCGTACCCTTGTTCAGGCGCGGGTCGGCCAGCAGGCGGTAGCCGAACAGGTCTGCGGGCAGAGTGATCGTATCGCTTTTGTTCAGGGGGCGGTTCAGCAAAACATTAGTCCCGGCAACGTGATCCCGTTGCCGACCCTATAGCATAGGGCCGCCCGCCGCCGTACGCCGAATTTGGTCTGCGGCCATGCGCAGGATCGCAGCTTACCCTCTCCCCTGGCGGGAGAGGCTAGCGGCGCTTGTCGGCGTCGTATTCGGCGCTGGAGAAGGTGCCGCCCTGGTAGGCGTCGCCGATGGCGTCGGCCGGTAGTTTTTCCTGCGCCGCCAGCGCCTGGGCACGGAAATCCTCGGCCTTGTGCTTGGGCCGGTAGCCGAATTTGTGGGCGTTGGAATTGTCCCACCAGGCAGCGGCGTTGTCCGAGGCGCCGTAGAAGATCTCGTACTTGATGTCGGGGTGCTCGAAGCCGATGCGCATGAGCTGCACCAGGTCTTCCGGATGCAGGAAGATCGACAGCCGCCGCTTGTCGATCGGCGTGTCGGCGAAGTTGCCGATGCGGATGCAGGTGACGCGCATGCCGTGCTTGTCGGCATACATGGCCCCTAAAGCTTCGCCGAAACACTTCGACACGCCGTAGCGCGAGTCCGGCCGCACAGTCACGTTGACGCCGATCTTCTGGTCGCGCCGGTACATGCCGACGGCGTGGTTCGAGGTGGCGAAGATCACGCGCTTGGCGCCCGCGCGATAGGCGGCCTCGAACAGGTTGTAGGTGCCGATGATGTTGGCCTGCAGGATGGTGTCCCACGGGCCCTCGACCGAGAAGCCGCCGAAATGCGCGATGCCATCGACGCCGGCGACGATCTTCTCGACCTCTTCCATTTTGGCGAGGTCGGCGGCGACGAATTCGGCGCCGGGCGCCAGATCGTCGGGCTTGCGGATGTCGCTCCAGCGGATGTCTTTATAAATCGACGGCAGCATCTGGCGCATGCGCGTGCCTATACCGCCGGCTGCGCCGGTAACGAGGAGTTTCATGGGGGCGGTCCTTCTTCTCTTTACCCTCCCCCTTGTGGGGAGGGTCGGATCGCGGAGCGATCCGGGGTGGGGGTGGCAGCGGTCAAACGCACCCTTGTTGGCTCTGCAATCTTGAGTGTCGCCCGCGATCACCCCCACCCCCAACCCCTCCCCACAAGGGGGAGGGGAGCAGTGAGTGGCGCCGTTGGCGAATTACTTGATCCCCAACTCCGCCGCCAGCTTCTGATGGCGGTCACGGCTGGCGCCGAGATGGGCGTGCATCGCCGAGCGCGCCTTCGGCACGTCGTGGGTGCGAATGGCGGCGAGGATGCGGGCGTGTTCGCGTTGAAACAAAGTGAGGTTATTGCGGCGCAGCAGCGGCGCACTGCGGCCCCACACCGTCTGGCGCGGAATAACGACGCTGCCGAGATATTCGAGGAAAATCTTGAACTGCGGGTTGTTGGTGGCTTCGGCGATCTCGCAATGGAAGGCGAAGTCTTCCTCGACGGCGTTGTCGCCGGCATCGATCGCGGCCTGGATGGCTTCGAAGCGTTCGGTGATCTTGCGGATCTGCGCCGGCGTGGCGCGCTCGGCGGCAAGGCCAGCCGCCTCGACCTCGATGCCGGTGCGCAATTCCATGACGTTGAGCACGTCGCGCAGCGAGGAATGCTCGTCGAACTCGACGCGGTAGGGGCGGCGCACCTTTTCGGCGACGAAGGTGCCGATGCCCTGGCGGCTGACCACCAGCTTGTCGGCGCGCAAGGCGGCGACCGCCTCGCGGATCACGGTGCGGGAGACGCCGGTGGCGGCGATCATTTCCTGTTCGGTCGGCAGGCGCGAGCCGGGCAGCAGCTTGCCGCTGGTGATGTCGGAGGTGAGCCGCGCGACGATCTCCGCGGTCAGTCCGCGCGGCGCCTGGATCGGTTTTAGCAAGGAAAGATTTTTTGTCACACCGGCTCCCCTCGACCTTGACCGGCTACCGCCGGTCTGGTCATCATATAACCTGATGAGTAGCATGCGTGGCTGTACCGATCAATCGGCGGCGTCTCCGGATGCGCACTCGCAGTCAAAACATAATAACAGGGAGGAGCAATCATTATGCAAAATCGTAGAGCCTTGTTGTCCGCCGGCGTCGTCGCCGCCGCGGTGATGCTTGCCGGGCCGGCGCTGGCCCAGAAAGCCGTGCTGAAAGCCGCCGACGTTCACCCGCTCGGCTATCCGACGGTCGAAGCCGTCGTGCAGATGGGCAAGAAGCTCGAGCAGGCGACCAACGGCCGTCTCTCGATCCAGATGTATCCGTCGATGCAGCTCGGCGGCGAAAAGGAAATGATCGAGCAGGCGCAAATCGGCGCGCTGCAGATCGCGCGCGTCAGCGTCGGTCCGGTCGGCTCCGTCGTCGACAACCTCAACGTCTTCAACCTGCCGTTCGTGTTCCGCGACACCAACCACATGCGCGCCGTGATCGACGGCCCGATCGGCGAGCGCCTGCTCAAGGAAATCACCGACAACCCGAAGTCGGGTCTGATCGGTCTCGCCTGGATGGATAGCGGCGCGCGTTCCTTCTACAACAAGTCGAAGGACATCAAGTCGGTCGAAGACCTCAAGGGTCTAAAGTTCCGCATGATGGGCAACCCGATCTTCGTCGACACCGCCAACGCCCTCGGCGCCAACGGCGTCGCCATGGGCATGGACCAGGTGATGAACGCGCTGCAGACCGGCGTCGTCGACGGCGCCGAAAACAACCCGCCGAGCTACGACTCGTTCGGGCACGTTCCGGTCGCCAAGCACTACACCCTGACCGAGCATCTGATCATTCCGGAAATCCTGGTGTTCTCGCGCAAGTCGTTCGACGCCATGTCGAAGGAAGACCAGGCGCTGATCATGAAGTTCGGCAAGGAGACCCAGCTCGAGCAGCGCAAGCTGTGGGACGAGCGCACCAAGGTCGCGATGGACAAGATCAAGGCCGCGGGCGT
>JAHCKG010000033.1 GCA_026125895.1 Pseudolabrys sp.
GGCCTGGCTCGCAAGCCATCCTGACGACGCTGCGACCGTTGCCGCCTGGCGCGCGCAGGCCGACAGTGTTCGCGCCCGCTACGGCGCGGTAGCGAACGAACCGGTGCCTGCCCGCCTGCAACTCGACAGCATCCTCGCCGATGCGCAGCCGCGCGGGCGGCGCTTCATGGGGATGGCCGCGGCGGCCGTGTTCGCCGCTTTCGTCGCCGGCGGCGGCGTCGGCTGGATGGCGCATGGCGCCACCGTGACCAAGCCGTCCGGCTTCGATGCCATTACTGCGGACGCGCTGGAGGCCTATCGGCTTTATGTCGTCGAGGTCCGCCATCCGGTCGAAGTGCCGGGCACCGAGCAGGCGCATCTACGGCAGTGGCTGTCGAAGCGCGTCGGCTACGAACTAAGCATCCCCGACCTGTCGTCGCTCGGACTCAAGCTGGTCGGCGGCCGGCTGCTGCCGGGACCGACCGGCGCCGCCGCGTTCTACATGTATGAAGGCCCGTCGGGCGAGCGCTACACCATCTACTGCGCCAAGGCGGCGCAGCCGGAAACGGCGCTACGCTTCAAGGGCGGCGAGCGCGATGCGACGATGTCATGGGTGGACAACAAGGTCGGCTACGTCGTCTCGGGACCGTCCGATCGTGACAAGCTCGAGAACGTGGCGAAGAACGTCTACGACCAGGTGGACAAAAGCGGCGCGAAGAAGAGCTGAGCGCGCACCAACTCTGTCATCACCGGGCTTGACCCGGTGATCTCGCTTAGGAACGCACAGAGCCCATCCTAAGCGGGATGGCCGGGTCAAGCCCGGCCATGACAGCTAACCCAAATCCTTCCTTGGATCGTACGGACTATCGTCGCGCAGCTTCTCGATCTCCGTCTTGAGATCGTCGCCGACTTTGTCCGGCAGCACGACGCGCACGGTGGCGAGCAGATCGCCATGCGCCTTGCCGCCTTTGGCCTTGAGACCCTTGCCCTTGAGGCGGAACGTGCGGCCGGAATTGGTGCCAGCGGGGATCGCCAGTTCGACCGCGCCGTCGAGCGTCGGCACGCGCACCTTGCCGCCGAGTACCGCTTCGTACAGCGTGATCGGCAGGTCGAGCCGCAGGTCGTCGCCGTCGGCCTTGAACAGCGGATGCGCCGCGATATTGACCGTGATGATGGCGTCGCCATTGCGCCCGAGCGGACCGGGATAGCCCTGCCCCTTCAGCCTGATCTGCTGGCCGCTGGCGATACCGGCCGGAATCTTGACCTCGACCTCCTTGCCGGTCGGCAGACTGACGCGCTTGGTCGCGCCCTTGGCCGCGTCGGTCAGCGCGATGGTCAGCGACGCGGCAAGGTCCTGCCCCGTCGCCTGCGAGCCGAAATCCTCCGGTTCGAACTCGGAGGCATAGCCGCGCGGGCCCGCGCCGGCGCGGCCGCCGAACATGCCGCGCAGCAGATCCTCGAAGCCGGAGCCGCCACCGGCACCGGGCCGGCGCTGGAAGCCGTCGGGCCCGAAGGAGAAACTCTCGAAGCCGCCGGGGTGGCCCGAACCCTGGCCAAAGCCGCCGGCGCCGGGGTTGAAGCCGCCGCCCGGCTGGCCGGAAAAGCCCTGGAAGCGCGGCTTGCCCTCGGCGTCGATCTCGCCGCGGTCGAACGCCTTGCGCTTCTCGTCATCGCCGACGATCTCGTAGGCCGCGTTCAATTCGGCGAAGCGCGAAGCCGCCTTGGCGTCGTTCTTGTTGGCGTCGGGATGGTGCTTTTTGGCAAGCTTGCGGAAGGCGGATTTGATCTCCGCCTCGCTCGCAGTCTTGGACACCCCCAGAACCGTGTAGGGGTCACGCATCCTTGCCAACTCCGTGAAACTGTCGAATTGCCCCTGCCCGGCGGCCGATTGCCGCCGAATCGACCCTTAATGTGGGGTTCCGGGGCCGCTTATTCAACGGAGAGAACGGGATTCCCAGGCGGCAAGCGCCCACTTACGACTGCTTCCAAGGCTTCATCGAGCGCACTTCCCAGCCGCCCTTGCGCGGCTTGCAGGCCGCCCCCTGGAGCCAGGCCTCGGAGCCGGCGTTGACGTAGCTCGCGAGGAAGTCGTGGCAGGTCTGGTCGCCGTCGGCATAGGCCTGCGAAATCGGCGTCACCGTACCGCGGGCGCCGGATACCGGATTTTCCCACGGGATACTGGAGTCCTTGTCACCGCGCGCCAGAACTTCCTTCACGGCTTCTCGCGCGAAGGCCAGGTCGGCGGCCGGCGGCAGCTTGTCCCCGCCTTTGGTGCCGGGCGGCGGGGTGATCGAGCCGGTCTGGTCGGCATTGGAACCGAACAGGGAATCGAACTGCGACGACAGGCTGCATCCGCCCGTGCCCAGCGCGAGCACGAGCGCAGAGACGGCGGCAACGCGACGCCATAGGCGCGCGGGCGCGGTTCCCCTATATAGGGCGCTACGGCCCTGATGACGGGTCCTTCGACCGGTCACGTGAGACTCCCCGATGTCCGACACGACTCCGATTGAACGCACAGTAAAGTTAATGAGTGGTGATTTTACGGAAGCCGACGAGCCGATGCGGCTGTTCGCCGCCTGGCTCGAGGACGCGACCAAGTCGGAACCCCGCGATCCGACTGCGATGACGCTTGCGACCGTCGACCGCGACGGCATGCCCGACGCGCGCATGGTGCTGTTGAAGAGCGCCGACGCCCACGGCTTCGTCTTCTTCACCAATACCGAAAGCCAGAAAGGCCAGGAACTCGCCGACAGCCCGAAGGCGGCGCTGGTGTTCCATTGGAAGTCGCTCAACCGGCAGATCCGCGTGCGCGGCATCGTCGAGCGGGTCACCGACGCCGAGGCCGACGCCTACTTCGCCACGCGGCCGAAGCAGGCGCAGATCGGCGCCTGGGCATCGCAGCAGTCGCGTCCGCTGGAAAGCCGCCTCGCCTTCGAGAAGGCTGTCGCGGTCAATGCCGCCAAATATGCGCTCGGCAACGTGCCGCGCCCGCCTTACTGGTCCGGATACCGTATCGTACCATCGTCGATCGAGTTCTGGCACGACCGTCCGTTCCGCCTGCACGACCGCATCGTGTTCAAGCGCACCGAGCCGGGCGCAGCCTGGAGCAAGACGCGGCTTTATCCGTGAGCTACAACAAAGAGCATTCACAATCCGCTCGTCCCCGCGGATGCGGGGACCCAGACTTTGCCAAGGACTGGACCCCCGCTTTCGCGGGGGTGAGCGGAATTAGCAGGTCCTGACTCATGCCCACTTCGCAATCCAATCAGCCGCGCCGCACGCTTCTGCTCACCGGCGCCAGCCGTGGCATCGGCCACGCCACGGTAAAGCGGTTCTCCGCCGCCGGCTGGCGCGTCATCACCTGCTCGCGCCATCCGTTTCCGGAAAACTGCCCGTGGGACGCGGGCCCCGAAGACCACATTCAGGTCGATCTCGCCGACGAGCAGAACACCTTCGAGGCGATCGAGGAGATCAAGCGCCGGCTCGAGGGCCACGAACTGCACGCGCTGGTCAACAACGCCGCGATCTCCCCCAAGGCCGACGGCGGCAAGCGTCTCGGCTCCATCGACACCACGATGGACGTGTGGAAGCAGGTGTTCAACGTCAACTTCTTCGCGCCGATCATGCTGGCGCGCGGCCTCGTCGATGAATTGAAGGCGGCGAAGGGCTCGGTGGTGAACGTGACCTCGATCGCCGGCTCGCGCGTGCATCCGTTTGCCGGCGCGGCCTATGCGACGTCGAAGGCGGCGCTGGCGTCGCTCACCCGGGAAATGGCTTCCGATTTCGGCCGGCTCGGCATCCGCGTCAACGCCATCGCGCCGGGCGAGATCGATACCGCGATCCTGTCGCCGGGAACCGAGAAGATTGTCGAGCAGATCCCGATGCAGCGCCTCGGCACGCCCGACGAAGTTGCCAAGATCATCTACGTGCTGTGCACGGAGACGAGTTCTTACGTCAACGGCGCCGAGATCCACATCAACGGCGGCCAGCACGTTTGAGCGGCACCGCCTTGTTGCTTCGACGCGTTTTCTTCACGCGAACCGGTATCCACTTCGCTCGAAAACGCTCTTATTTGAAGAAAGATGTCTCTTTCCGGACCGGCGGCGTCTCGAAGGGGCCGCGATGGCTGCCGCCGGGTCCGCTGCGCGGGCCGACGAATTTCAGATCATGCGTCTCGCCGCACGGGCACTTGAACTGCAACGGCGCCCGGAGCGGATTGATCATGTCCTCGTAGGCAATGCGGCTGATGACCGTGATGCCGGTATCGGGACAGGTGATAACGATGCGCGGCTTCCTGTTTTGCATGCGCTGAGAACGTCGCCGCCCGGCTCCGGGTTCCAACCGGCAGGTTGAAATCCCCAGCCTTGGGGTGCGCCAAACCGATCACGCGTGCGTCATCTTGCGCAGCCGCCCGTCGAGGCGGGCGCTACCCTACAGCCACTTCTTCCATTTGAAGAAAAGGATCGGCCCGATCGCCGCCGCGATCATGATGACGATGGCCATCGGATAGCCGAGATTGAAGTCGAGCTCGGGCATATGCTTGAAGTTCATGCCGTAGATCGAGGCGACGAGCGTCGGCGGCATGAAGATCACCGCGGCGATCGAGAATATCTTGATGATGTCGTTTTGCTGGATCGAGACGATGCCGAGCAGCGCGTCGAGCAAAAACTGAATCTTGCCGCCGAGATAGGTCGCGTGATCGGACAGCGAGATCACGTCACGCTGCATCGAGGTGAGCTGCAGCTTGGCGTCCTTCGGCCACTTCATTCCCTCGGCCTCGTTGGCAAGGAACGACAGCAGACGGCCGACCGAGACCTGCGACTCACGGACCTTGGAGGTCAGGTCGCCCTTGCGGCCGAGCGTCTTGAGAACTTCATGATAAGACGGCGGGCCCGATCCAACCTCCGGCTCGAAAATGGTGTGCGAGACGGCATCGACCTCGGCGGCGATGCGCTCGAGAATATCGGCGGACCGGTCGACCACGGCGTCGAGCAGATCCATCAGCACGGTGTCGCCGGTAACCTTCGGACCGCAGAAACGGCTTAGCTTGTGCTCGACCAGGGCGAAGGGCCGCGGCGCGTCGTAACGGACAGTGCACAGCGCGTGGTTCGACAGGATGAAAGTGACCGGCGTGGTCTTCGGCGTCGCGGTGTCGGACTGGGACATCAAGGTCGCGGTCATATAGCGCGCGCCGTTCTCCAGATAGAGTCGGCTGGAGACTTCGATCTCCTGCATCTCTTCGCGCGTCGGAATTGCAACCCCGAGGATGTGCTCGACCTGCTTGTCTTCCTGAACGGTGGGATTGACGAGATCGATCCAGACCGGGGTCTCGGTCAGCTCGTCGCCGGGCTCGAACTGCACCCGCTCGAGCATGGTGCCACGCTGAACGAAAATCGAGAGCATCCGTCACCCTGCCGCCGAGCGCCGCGTCATGCGCCGCGTTTGCGTGCGCCCCGCGCCTTCATGGCCAGATCGCAGCGCTGCGCGCAAGCTGGAAATTGAGCACGGTGCGCGCGCAAGCAAAGCCGCGCACATCGTTCGCGCGCGGCGTCCATGGTCCGTCGGGTGGGGAGAAAGGTGGCGGCCCTCGATGTGGGGCCGCGAATTCTAAAGCGTCAGCGCGTTTAGTCGCTATCGACCGGCATATAGCGCTTGGTCTCGGCCGGCTTCTTTTCCGGCTTGTGACGCACGGCCCCGGCCACCGCCGAGATACCGATCTTGCCGTAACGCTCCTTGAGCTGACTGGACGTGCCTTGCTGCTGTTGCTGCTGCGGCTGACGGTCCGAACCCTTAGGCGCGGTCATTTTACGTTGGCTCCGTTGGTCCTTGGGATTTCCTCAAGGCTCTATGTTGGCGGCAAGTGGGGCGGAATTACGCAAGTTTCTGTATTTGATCGTGGATTCGGCCCTCAGAATAAACAATGTCCGCCCTCGCATCAGTATACCATTTGTTATGGTAAACCCTCTGTTAATACCTTGACGGCAAAGTTGTTTTTAAAGACGGCGCCCTGGTTCCGCGTCCGGGCCGTCACAAACGTGAACCAAATGCGGCATTCCTGCAACAGGTTCACAAGAAGCTGCGTCCCAAAGCTGAAGAAACGTGGCTAATGCGGGCCTTCTTCGCTTAATTGCACTGCAGAATACACAGCGACGGGCGCCACGACGGCGACCAGGAAAGAGGACTGACATGCGCGCTAAGGCATTGATGTTGGCGGTATTTGGCGTCGGATTGATGCTCGGGGGATGCATGCAGACGACGGTCGAACCGGCCTCGGAAGCCAGCATGACCCCGCGCGACAAGAAGCTCCTGGCGGCGGCGCCGTACGAAAAAGTAACGATTCCTGAACAGTTTCAGCGGGCTATCGTCGCCTACCACCGCAAAGAGCAGCCCGGCTCGATCGTCATCGATTCGGACGCGAAGTACCTCTACTACGTGCTCGATGGCGGCAAGGCGATCCGCTACGGCGTGACCGTGGGCGAAGAGGCCCTCGCCTGGTCCGGCGTCGCCAAAGTCGGCCGCAAGGCCGAATGGCCGACCTGGACCCCCACCGCTGAGATCAAGAAGCGCATGGACGTGCCGAACTTCGTGTCCGGCGGCCCGCAAAACCCGATGGGCGCCCGCGCGATGTACCTCTACGAGGGCAACAAGGACACGCTGTACCGCATCCACGGCACCAACCAGCCGGAATATATCGGCCAGGCGATCTCCTCGGGCTGCATCCGCATGACCAACGAGGACGTCATCGACCTCTACAACCGGGTCAAGCCGGGCGCCGTGGTGGTGGTGCTGGCGCCGGGCCAGGGCGACGCGCCGTTCGGCTCGTCCTCGCCGCGCCTGGCGGCCGCGGGCGGCCTGTTCCGCTAAGACAAGTTTCGGGGACTGAGACGAAACGGCGCCTTCGGGCGCCGTTTTTGTTTTTGAGTTCTTGTCCCGGACGCGGTGCAGCGCGCAGCGGTGCACCGCAGAGCCGGGACCGCCGCAACTGGCAGAATTTGGAACGGCCCCGGCTCAGCATCGCACCCCTCGCTGCGCTCGCGTTGCGATGCGTCCGGGGCAAAAAGGGTTAGCCCAGCGTCACCCGCACGATTTCCGGCGGCACGCCGAGGCGCAACGGCACCTTGCTGGTGCCCAGCCCGCCGGACACGATGAGATGGCGCCCCTGCTCGACGATGTGGCCATAGGCGAAGCGCGCGCCGTACTCCGATGGCGCCCACACCGGCGGCACCAGCGGCAGCCTGATTTGACCGCCATGAGTATGCCCGGCGAGCGTCAGTGACACGCGGTCCGGAACCTGGGTGAAGATGTCGGGCTCATGCACCAGCAGGATGACCGGATCGTCGGTGTCGACCTTGCGCAAGGTACCGGGCAGATCGTCGACGCCGCGGAACCGGCCGTGGCCAATGCGATAGGCGAGCTGATCGCCGAGACCGGCAAGCCAGAACCGGGCGCCGGGTTCGCCCAACAGCACGACGTCGTTTTCCATCGGCGTCAGGCGCACGTTCTTCAGCGCGGCGCGGGTCGGCCCGATGCCGTGCCACCAGTCGTGATTGCCGAGGATCGAATAGACGCCGAGCGGCGCCTTCAGGCGCGACAGCTCGTAGGACCAGGCCTCCGGCGGCACCACCTCGGTGATGAAACGATGCGTGGCGAAATAGTCGCCGAGCAGCACGATCAGATCGCTCGACAAGGCGTTGGCGGCGTCGACCACCTGGCGGACGCGCGCGACGCCCATGTTCGGCCCGCCGGCATGGATATCGGCGATCGCCGTGACGGTAAGACGCTGGCCGGCGCGCCAGCCGGGCGGCCGCAAGGTGTAATCGGTGATGATGAGACTGTTGGCGGCTTCCATGGCCGCATAGGCCGTCGTGCCCGGCAAGATGATGGCGCCGGCGCCGGCCAGGCCAAGGCCGGTCTTGAGCAGCCCGCGCCGCGTGATTACCCGCGACGGCGGCGCCGCCGGTGCAAAACGGCTGGGCGCGTCGATCGTCATCCTTTGGGCCTAACGCAAAAGATTGAAAGGAAAGTGCACGCCTTGCCGCACTTTTCGGTGTTTCCGCGGCCGCGGCCGCGGCCGCGGCAGCGGCACGTCGACCAGCGCGATCTCGACCCGCGGCGGTTTTGCGGCAATGGCATCGGCCGGTTTGGCGGCCGCCGATTGGTCGGGAGCCGCGTCGGCGGGCGCGTCGTCATCATCATGCGCCTCCTCCGGCTTCGTCGCGGGCTTGGCCGAATCCGCTTTGGTGGAGTCGGCCTTGGCCACTTCGGCCGGCTTTACCGGCGGTGGCGGGGGCGGCGGTTCGAGTACGTTCCACTGGCAGATGCGGTAACCGTTGCGGCGCGCCGCCAGATCGACGTGGATGTGCTCCTCGTGATAGCCGTCCGACCCCGGCCCCAGCACCGTGGTGAAGCGGGCGCAGGCGGAATCGTGCAGGTCGGTGCGGATATCCTTGGCGAAGGTCTTGTCGGTGAGCATCGCCACCTTCTTGTCGGCGAAGGTGAGACTGCGCACATCGACCGCATTGCCCTTGCCGTGTTCACTGACCTTGGCGCCGAAAACGCGGTTGCGGCCGCGGCAACTGTAATCGTCGTAGGTCTCGACGCTAGCGAGCGTCATTCCGGCCTTCGCGACACGAATAGTGACATCGTCGCGTACCCATAAGGCGAATTGTTCGGCCATCTCACAGCGCAGCAACGGCGCCGGTTTGATCTCGATGCGCCGGCCCTTCTCCACCTGGACGCTTTCCAGTTCGACCATGTCGTCGGCGCCGCAAATGCCGGGCCCGATCAGCCGCGGCATGGCGGCGAGCGTCGCCATCTTTTCCAGCCGTGTGCGGCAGGGCGACGGCGCCGACGTTACCGCGGCGGAATTGAATTCGGCGCCGGCCGCCTCGCGAAACGACAGCGGCTCGCGCCAGGGCGCCGGCGCCGAAGGCTTGGCCGGCCGCGGCCTGGGCAGCGGCACATCATCGGCCAAGGCCGGGCCCGTTACGAGCGCCGCACCAAGGATCCACGCCATCGAGATGCAAAATCTTGCCACCACCGACATACCGACCGATCTCTGCCATGAATCAGGCATTTGTGCGAGGCACAAAATCCTGAACGGACCGCAACTGACCGTTTCCACAACGCGGGCGGCCCGCTAACCTGACGAACGGCTGGCGAGGGGCCAGCCCAAAAGCAACACGTTGCCGGCGACGGAAAAACCCGCGCCCAAAAAACCGGAGAGGGAATGCCATGCTCGGGCTGATGCAGGACTGGCCGATGTTGCTTCACCGCATCATCGACCACGCGGCGAAGTTTCACGGCGGCCGCAAAGTGGTGACGCGCTCGGTCGAGGGGCCGATCGTCGAGACGACCTACGCCGAAGTCCGCACCCGTTCGCTCAAGGTGGCGCAGCGGCTCGAGAAAGACGGCATCAAGCTCGGCGATCGCGTCGCGACGCTCGCCTGGAACACCTGGCGGCACCTGGAGTGCTGGTACGGCATCCTCGGCGTCGGCGCCATCTACCATACCGTCAATCCGCGGCTGTTTCCCGACCAGATCGCCTGGATCATCAACCACGCCGGCGACCGCATGATGTTCGTCGACATCACCTTCGTGCCGCTGATGGAGAAGATCCAGGACAAGGTGCCGTCGATCGAGAAATTCGTCGTGCTCACCGACAAGGCGCACATGCCGCAGACCACGTTGCGCGGCGCCGTGCCCTACGAGGAATGGATCGCCGAAGTCGACGGCGATTTCCGGTGGCGACAGTTCGACGAGAACACCGCGGCCGGCATGTGCTACACCTCCGGCACGACGGGCGACCCCAAGGGCGTCGTCTATTCGCACCGCTCCAACACGCTGCACGCCTTCATTGCGGCGCTGCCCGATTCCAAGAACCTCGCCTCGGCCGATGTCTGCATGCCGGTGGTGCCGTTCTTCCATGCCAATGGCTGGTCGCTCGCCTTCACGACGCCGATGGTGGGCGCCGAGTTGATCCTGCCCGGCGCCAAGATGGACGGCGCCTCGATCTACGAGCTGCTGACGAAGTACAACGTGACGTTCACCGCGGCGGTGCCGACGATCTGGCTGATGCTGCTTCAGGACCTGGAGAAGACCGGCGGCATGCTGCCGGACTTGAAGCGCGTCGTCATCGGCGGCTCGGCCTGCCCGCGGGCCATGACCAAGACGTTCCAGGACAAATACGGCGTCGAGGTGATCCATGCCTGGGGCATGACCGAGATGAGCCCGCTCGGCTCGCTATGCACCATGAAGCCGGAATACGCCAAGCTGACCGGCGACGCGCGCCTCGACGTCCAAATGAAGCAGGGCCATCCGCCGTTCGGAGTCGATATGAAGATCACCGACGACGCCGGCAAGGACCTGCCGTGGGACGGCAAGACCTTCGGCCGCCTCAAGGTGCGCGGGCCGGCGGTGGCCAAGGCCTATTACAAGGTCGAGCGCGATTCGGTGTTCGAAGCCGATGGCTGGTTCGACACCGGCGACGTCGCCACCATGGATCAGTACGGCTACATGCAGATCGTCGATCGCAACAAGGACGTCATCAAGTCCGGCGGCGAATGGATCTCGACCATCGATCTGGAAAATCTTGCCGTCGGTCATCCCAAGGTCGCGGAAGCCGCCGCCATCGGCGTCATGCATCCGAAATGGGACGAGCGCCCTCTCCTCGTTATCGTCCTCAAGAAGGGCGAGAGCGCGACCAAGGAGGAGATCCTCGCCTTCATGCAGGGCAAGATCGCCAAGTGGTGGATGCCGGACGACGTGGTCTTCGTCGATGAAATCCCGCACACCGCCACGGGCAAGATCCAGAAAATGACGCTGCGCAAGCAGTTCCACGACTACCGACTGCCGACGGTGGAAGCGGCGGAGTAGACGCGGCTTCAGAGCCGCGCCAGCGTCGCGCCGTCGCCTTTGCCGCCGAAAAATTTATCGAGCGCGTCCTGAAACGCGCTCGGTCCCGGCTGCGCCGCGGCGAACAAGGTCATCGACGAGCGAAATTTCATATCGTCCGGTGCGCCGAAGATTTCGCTGATGGATCGTCCCGAGATGCCGGCCAGCCGCGTGCATTCGATCAGCCGCGGCCCAAGCAGCGGATGCGCCAGATAGGCGCGGGCTTCGTCGAGACCAGAGATGGCGTAATGCTGCGCCATGGCGCTGTGGCCAAGCCCGGCGATCTGCGGAAAGACGAACCACATCCAGTGGCTTTGCTTGCGGCCCCGCCTCAGTTCATCGCAGACGCGCTCGTAGACCGGCTCCTGCGCCGCGACGAAGCGTTGAAGATCGTGGATGTCGGGATCACGGCCCATCGCCGGCGCCGCGCGAAACGACTAAGCCCCGCCGGGCTGCGCGCTGGCGACCACCGACGGCACAGGGTCTTCGACGTTGAGCAGCACGATGATCTTGTTGAACTTGCCGTCCTCGAAGGCCTGCAGGAACTTGTCGTAGTCACGCACCGACAGGCAGCCGTTCGAAGCGCCTTCGGCGCCGAGCAGATAGGAATGCGCCAGAATGCCGTCGCGGCCGTACATGTTGCCGCTGCCGACCGGCTTCATGCGCAGCGCGCGCACGCCATGGAACGGCTTCTCGCGGAACGAGACGGCATAGACGTTCGGCGGCGTCACGCCGAGATCCTTGCGGGCGACCGACGTCGGGTCGTCCATCCACTGGCCGAAGCCGGAATGCGCCTCGAGCTTCTCGCCGTCGGGCAGGTAAACCGCGCGCTTGCTGATGTCGTACAGCACCGTGTTCGGATTGGCGGCGAGCAAATCCTTGGCGGCGCGGTCCGGATCGCCGAACAGTTTGTCGAGAATGCCGGGCTCGCGCTGCTTCGATTGCGGCGGCAGGGAGGCTACCTGCGGCTCGATCGCCATTGGCACCGTGCGGGCCACGCCGGCGCGGGCAATCCCGTCCGGCCGCGGCAGCGGCAAGGGCGCGGTGGCGATCTCGGTATCCGGCATGCGGACGTCGCCGGCTGCGGGGAAGCTGGTTGCCAGCGCCATAGACAGCGCGAACTTCGGCATCAGGATTCGGTTGTTGCCGAGCTGCGCGTATTCGCGGTTCCAGGTCTTGGCGACATCGAAGCCGGCGCTGTCGTCGTCCTCCAGCGTCGCCGCGGGCGTGCGCATCGCAGGGGCGTAGGCGGAACGGCTATGCGGCAGGGTCAGGCTGATCGATGCAACGGCAACGGCGCTGACACCGGCCAGGCCCATGGCGACCGACGCCGTGGTCACCAGCAGGCGCCGCACCGTGGACAGGCGCACGGAAGCAACGAGTGCCAGAGCTCGTTCTGCCTCCACCCTCAACATCGGACCTCTGTCAGCGTGCAAAAACCACCCTCGGGGCCGGTATCCTAGCGCGCCGGCGGCGCGTTGGGAATTCCGCCCTGATGATATGGCAAACCATGCCGAAAATGTGGTGGGTCGGGCAATAGGTAAAAACCCGGGAACTCTGGCGAAAACGGGTTCCGCCGGCCGCTTTTCCCCTTGTTGGAACGATCTTACAGGGGCAACCGCCGCCCGGCCCCGGCTCCCGAGCCCTCCAGCGCCCGGCCGATGCGGCGGGCGCTGGCGCCGATCGTGTGGTTGAACTCGCCGATTTCGCGGAGCGCGCCGGCCAGGATCTCCTGAAAAGCGCGCAGGTCCTCCATGAAGCCGTTGAGGCCCTCTTCGCTCTTCGACAGGCGGGCGCTTTCCATCTTGCCCATGACGCGGGTCACTTCGAGACCGGAAGCCAGATGCTTCATGCCGGCACAGTCCTCTGCGAACCGCTCGACGCGGTCGGCGATGCCGCGTAGCGCCTTCGTGGCGAGTTCGCGATAGGCCGCCTGCTGACGGTCGAGCAGCACCATGTCGTCGTGAAAGCCGCGCAGGCCGGCGGTCGCCTCGGTGCGAAAATAACTGGCGACTTCACGCTGCAGCTTGGCGACACCGATCTGGAATCGTCCCGCCTCGATGGTCGCCAGCACGTCCTTGGCGGAGGCAAAGAAGCGGTCGAGATTGTCTTTGATTTCCAGCGACAGCAGATTGTAGTTATTCGATATGGCGCCGATCGCGGCGCCGTCACGGCCGAGCTGTGCCGCCTGAATGCGCAGGTTGAGCGGGACGAAGGCATGGCTGCGATAGGTCGCGTAGATGGCCTCGACCCGTTCGATCATGGCCGTGGCCGCACCGCTGAGCGCGTCGAAGCTTTCGTCGGTCGCATCCCGGCGAACGTGCAGTTGCGCCGCGCGTCCGGAAATCTCCTGGTTCAAGGCCGTGGCCATGAAGGCGTCGTAGTTGTCGAAGCCGAGCGTCTTGAGCCGCTCGAGCAGCAGCTTCACCGAATCGCGGGCGCGAAGCTCGTTCTGCTTTTCCAGCGCCAGCAGCGACTGGTACTCCGCCGCGACGGTCGGCAGCAGCACGCTCGGCTTCAGCCGCACCGACAGATAACCGCCGTCGATCGGCGTCACGATGGCGAAGACCCAGTAGTAACGTCCATTCTTCGCGCGGTTCTTCACATAAGCGCCGATCGGCCGTCCGCGCTTGAGATAATCCCATAGCAGCCAGAACACGCCGCGCGGCATATCAGGATGCCGGATGATGTTGTGCGGCTTGTCGATCAGTTCGTCCCAGCTGTAGTGGCTGACACGCTGAAATACCGAATTGCCAGAGACGATGATACCGCTGCTGTTCGTCCGCGAGAAGAAAAGCTCGTCGAAACCGAACGCCGATTCTTAATCGATGACGGTCGCAGGCTCCGTCTGCCGGTCGCGTACCAGTTCCATGGACTTCCATCGCAACGTGCGTGAACTCGCGGCGACAGGCACGCGCCGCATGAGGGATGCGGCGAAAAATAATAAAGTAGATTTGAATACTGATTTAATTGTCGGGATTGCCAGAAGTGATTACGCCTCAACCATGCGTCATTTGAATGAGTGCCCATCCGTGGCTACCGCCGCTGCGGCAATTGCGCATAGAATACCGTTAGAAGCGCGCTCACACTGACCACCGGCCCGAAGCGCGCCGTAGCGACGACGGGAGACTTTTTTGGCCACGGCATCCGATCTGCGCCGCCTCGCGCTGGCTCTCGACGGCACGAGCGCGGCGCCGCATTTCGATCGCACCGCCTTCAAGGTCGCGCGCACTTACGTGACGCTCGCCGCTGACGGCAAGTCGGCGAACTTCAAATTCACGCCGGACGAGCAGGCGCTGAAGTGCACGGTCGCGGCCGATGCCTTTGCCCCGGTGCCCAATGCCTGGGGCAAGCAAGGCTGGACCACGGCGACGCTGTCGAAGTTGAAAGTCGCCGAGTTGAAGGCGGCGCTGGAGATGGCGCACCGCCACGCCTTGCCGAAACCGAAGGCGCGCAAGCGCTAGGCGGAGGTGACGCACCCTCGGATTGACGCGCTTTGGCAAGCGATCGCGGCGCATGGCGGTCCCGCAGGGAACCGGGAACTCATCGGCGTCGTTGTCGCGCTAGATAGGCTCAATGGCGCGGCGCAAGGCGGGCGAGCGGGCGCGCCCGACCAGGATTACAAGCCATGAGCACCACGCTCGCCGCCGCGCCGCCCACAGGCGCCGTTCCTTCGCAGGACCAGATCACCAAAGTCGCCATCGCCTCGATCATCGGCTCGGTGATCGAGCAGTTCGATTTCCTCGTCACCGGCGTTATCGCTGCCACCGTCTGGGGCGAGTTGTTCTTCAAGCTGCCGGGTCTGGCGGCAGTGGCGGCCGCCATCAGCGTCTACGGCATCGGCATCATCATCCGGCCGGTCGGCGCCTACATCTTCGGCCACATCGCCGATCGCCGCGGCCGTAAGGACGCGCTGGTCTGGGCGCTGGTGCTGATGGGCGTCTCGACGCTGCTGATCGGCCTGACGCCGAGTTACGAAAGTATCGGCCTCGCCGCCCCGGTCCTGCTGATCGTCTTCCGCCTCGCCCAGGGCATTTCTTTCGGCGCCGAATTCGGCACCGCCGCGACGTGGGTAGTCGAACAGGCGGCGAATTCGAAGTATCGCGCCTTCTGGGGCGCGTGGGTCGGCTTTGCGATTCCGATCGGTCTGCTGCTCGGTTTCGGCTCGGTGATCGCCGTCAAATCGACGATGACCGCCGAGGCCTTCAGCACCTGGGGCTGGCGCATCCTCTTCGTGATCGGCTTCGTCGTCGCCATCGTCGGCCTCATCATCCGCACGCGCACCATCGACTCCTACCTGTTCGAACAGCACCGCGCCAAGGGCGCCGTGCTCGAACATCCGGCGCGCGATGTCTGGCGCGAGATGCCCGGCACCATCCTGCGCACCTCGCTGGTCAATGCCATGTTCGGCGGCGCGTTCTTTCTCTATTTCGTGTTCGGCACCGGCTACATGAAGGCCGCCGGCTTCACGGGCTCGACGCCGGAGGTCATCGGCCTGATCGCCGCCGCTTTCATGCTGGTGTTCATGGTCATCGGCGCGCTGCTCGCCGACGCCGTCAATCGGCGCACCGTCCTGTTGATCGCGGCCGGCGTATTCTTCGTCTTCGCCATCCCCTATTTCTATCTGATCAACACCGGCAGCTTCCTGCTCGCCACAGTCGCCGAGGTGATCGGCTTCGGTTTCGTATTCGGCTTCGGCTACGGCGCGATCCCGACGTTCTACACGGAGAACTTCCCGACGCGTTACCGCGCCTCGGGCGCCAGCGCCGGCTATCAGGTGTCGCAGGCCTATGGCGGCGGCCTCATCCCGATCATTGCCGGCGGCCTGCTCACCAAATTCGGCATTCATCAGGCCTATTTCTATATCGGCGGACTGGTGATGCTGTACGCGCTGGCAGCGATTGTCGCGATTCTCATGACGCCGGAAACGAAAGGCGTGCGCCTCGATTAAATGGGGAACGCCGTGGCGACGGCGACGTTGGAGACAAAGAGGCCCGCGCCGGCTGACAACCGGCCGTAATGGGGATGTTGGACGCAGGTGATTTTGCCGGTTTCTGCCTGCGGCAGCAACGCATCGGTACGCGTCGCCATCTAACCCATTGCCGGCGCGGGCCCACGTGAGCGAAGTTTCGCGCGTCGCGTTGAGGATAGCGACTTTGATCCATTAGGAATTATCAATAACAATTCGACGGTGAGACGCAGGGACGCACGCGCGCTCATTTGCGCCGCATTTCCGCCCCGCCTGTGAAAGCGCCTGTTCCACAGCGGTGCATCACAGTTTTACATCAAAATGTAATAGGACGTGACGGCACCATCGGTTCCGCCACGGCGTTGTTTCAACACCTCGGCCGGGCATTCCGCTCGGCATCACTCTGCTGAAAGCAAGGAGATTGGGTCGCCGCGCGATGGCGTGGTGAATGAGGCATCCGTGCGCGTGCTGCGCATGATTTGAACAATAACTGGAGGGCTCCGATGACAGCGATCAACCTGCCGCCCCTCTGCCCTATCTGCGGCGGCAATACCCGACTCAGGGAAACGCACCGCTCGCCACGTGCGGCGACGTTGACCTGTTTCTTCCGCTGCAACGAGTGTGGCACTGACTACCCGCGCTCGATCCAGGCTGAAGAGGCCGCTACGGCCGGGCTGACGGCTTTAATCGCGCCGCAAGGCGACGACCGCGATCCCGCGCTTTAGAGGCGCAGGATCGCGGCTTCGGGACGCGGCTTGGGATTTGCCGCGGTCTCGGCTACAAGGCCGCCGAACCGATGCCCGTACCGGCATCGCTTTCACGGAGCGCCGAAATGTCCCTGACCCGCCGGACCGCCCTGCTCGCCGCCTTCGCCGCGAGCCTGCCGTCCTTCTCCGCCACCGCCCAAACCGGAAAATTCATGACAACAGCCTCAGGCCTGCAAATCAAAGACACCGAAGTCGGCACCGGCGCCCAGCCCAAGCGCGGGCAGACATGCGTGATGCACTACACCGGCTGGCTCTACACCAACGGCATGAAGGGCAAGAAATTCGACTCGTCCGTCGATCGCGGCGAGCCGTTCGAATTTCCCATCGGCACCGGGCGCGTCATCAAGGGCTGGGACGAAGGCGTTGCCACCATGAAGGTTGGCGGCAAGCGCACCCTCATCATCCCGCCGCAGCTCGGCTATGGCGAGCGCGGCGCGGGCGGCGTCATTCCGCCGAATGCGACGCTGATGTTCGACGTCGAATTGCTCGGCGTGAAATAGTCTCCCCCGAGGGGATCGCACAAAGGCCTCCGGCGCCGACGCGCCGGGGGCTTTTTGCGTTAAGGCCCGGTTAACCATGATTTCTTACCGTCCGTTAACCCACCGGGAATGCAGACGTGACGACGGCGATCGGCTCCAACCCCTATAGCGCCGCGGGCTCCGCCTATGGCGCGCAGACCGCCGGCACAGCGGCGGCGGCGCAGTCCCGAACCGGCAATGCTGGCAGCGACACCGCGGCAACCACGACAACCAGCACCGACACCATCGAACTGTCCGACGCCGCCAAGGCCTACCTCGCCAGCCAGTCGAGCAATTCGGCCGACCTCGCCGCAGAGGCGCGGGAATGGTTCGACTCCCAATACAAATCCACAGGCCTGGCCTCGCCGATGCTCGACGGCAGCGTCGCGCTCGACATGACCTCCGTCAGCCGTGAGACGTTGTTCGTCGTCGCCTCCAACAGCGAAGGTTTGTTCAGCAAAGACGAGGTCCTGGCGGCCGGCGTGACCTTACAGAAGAGGTTCGACGACGCGCTGACGCCCCATGTCGTCGTTGCCCGGCACACCGGCGACTATGTCGCCCTGTACAAGGCCGCCGCCGATTACCTCGACAAGGCCGGTGCCGGTGAGCGCGCGACGCCGCTATGGATCAGCACCAGGAAGGCGGTCGATGAAGGCCTGGCGCTGGCAAAGACGTCGCCAATGCAGGCGCCGCAGACAACGAACGGCAACGACCCCGTCTCGGCGCTGCTCAAGCAGACCTCGCAGGTCGCCGCGGCCGGCGATACGGCCACCGACGCCGACGCAGCCTCCGACGCGCGGGCGCGGCTCGATGCGCTCGCCAACAAGGCCCGCGATGCCGGCACCGAACTGGTGTTCGATGCCTCGCGCAAGTCCGGCCAGTTCGTCGATTTCTCCAGCTTCAGCAATCGGTCGCTGGCGGTCATGACGCTCAACCAGGACGGCCAGTTCTCCGTGGATGAAGCGCGCGCGGCGAAGAAAGAGCTCGACCAGCGCAACCGCACCAGCCTCTTGGCGGTATTCAACGGCTCGAATGGCGACGTCGGCAGCCAGAGTCTGGCGCTGCTCAGCCACTACAGCAACATGAGTGCCGCCGAAAAACTCGCATCCGGCTACAACAACGACCTGGAGAGCCGGCTGGTCCGGAACTACCGGCTGGCCTCGATGTTTGGCGGTGGCGCGGCTGCGGGCTCCGGCAGCGGCAGTAACCGCAGCCTGCTCAGCTATTTGAGCTGACGGCGCGGCGCTTCCAAGGCAGCAGGCTGCCGAGCAGCGCGTCGGCCAGCGAGGTCGATGGCGCCTCGCTCTTCCGACCGTCATGCACCAGCTGGTGGATGAAGCCCAGTTTTCGGATCACCGCGGGCGACAGCACGAAGGGATAAAGATCGCGGGCGCCGATGGCGCGGCTGACATTGTTCATGGCGAAGACATAAGGCAGCCAGGCATCGATGATCTGCTCGATGCTGTCGGCGCGATAAGGATCGAACGTTACCTTGGCGGCGAAGTCGCCGGTGTCATCGACTTTTGGGCGAACCGACATGCCGGAGGCCGCGACCATCTCCAGCGTATCGACGATGTGCAGATAATGCGCCCAGGTTTCCGCGAAGTCCTCCCACGGATGGCTGGTCGCGTAGTTCGATACATAGTTGTCCTGCCAGTTCGGCGGCGCACCGTTGGCGTAGTGCCGCTGCAACGCCTCGCCATAGTCCTGGCTGTCGTCGCCGAACATGGCGCGACAGGCCTCGAGTTTGCCGCCGTCGCGCACCAGCACGTCCCAGTAATAGTGACCGATCTCGTGGCGGAAATGGCCGAGCAAAGTGCGATACGGTTCGCCCATGGCGACCCGGCGCCGCTCACGCTCGGCGTCGTCGGCCTCGACCAGCGCGATGGTAATCTTGCCGTTGTCGTGGCCCGTCATCACCTTCGGCGCGCCTTTGACCGGCGGATCGGCCAGGAATTCGAACGACAACCCGTGCTCCGGATCGTCGATCACCGTCTTGAGCGGCAGGTTCAGCCGCAGCAGCGAGTAGAACAGCCGGTGCTTGGCCATCTCCAGCACCTGCCAGGCCGCCAGGTGTCCCGGCACCGACAGATCCGGCACCACGGCGTTGTGCCGGCAGGCCAGGCAGAAGGCGTCGGTGGTGCCATCCGGCACGAACCAGTTGCAGGCGTCGTGCTGGGCGTTAACGCACAGCAGGCGCTTCTGGTCCGGCGCGTTCAGCGGCTTCCACCAGTTGTCGCCGAGCGGCTCGATCGCCGTCATCTCGGCGCGTGCCGGTCCATAGGCGAGCCGGTGACCGCAAACCTCGCAGGAGCGGTTTTCGAAATAGACGATGTTGCCGCAGGACTGGCACTTGAAGAGCTTCATAGGCAGGCCGTTTTGAAGGTATTGCCGGCGATTCGGGCTTGCGAGAACGCCGGCCTCAGCGCGGAGTTCCGCATTCGGCGCTATCAAGACAAAGGCCGCGTCCTTTTTCGCGGACGCGGCCTTTCAACCAGATCTCCGTTGCGTCGTGCGGTTATTCCGCCGCAACCGGCGCCTTCGGCAGCTTGTCCTGCGCCGACACCAGCCGGCGCATGATCTTGAGGTCGCGGTCCGACAACTGGAGGCAGGCGTCGGCCCAGACGCGCACGATGCGATCGAGTTCGTCGAGCGACAGCGGCATCACCTGGCGGCCGGCCTCGAACACGGCCCGGGCGCCGATATGGCGCCGCTTGCTGCGCTCCATGTAGTCGCGCGCGGCGGCAAGGCCCTGCCCCGGCTCGACGACCATGTGGACCAGACCCGCATCCTTCATTTCCTGCGCGGTGTAGGTCCGGCCGGTCAGCATCATCTCCTCGGCGAAGGCCGCGCCACAGCGCCGCGCGACGAGGCTGTAGGCACCCATGCCCGGGAACAGTCCAAACAACGTCTCCGGGAAGCCGAACTTGGCTTGGCTCTCGGCGATGATGACGTTGAACGACAGCAGGGATTCGAAGCCGCCGCCGAGCGCGTCCCCCTGCGCGAGGCCAATGGTGATCATCGGCAGACCGAGCGTGTACATGTTCCGGTGCAGAATGCGCACGCAGGACTCGCCATAGCCGATCAGGGCCTGGCGGTCGCGCTTGCGGATCAACTGCGCGAAAAGGTCGAGGTCGCCGCCGAGGTTGAAGACGCCGTCGGTGCGCGAGCCCAGCAACAGGTAGTTGAGCTCGCCGGGCCGATCCTTGAACTCCGCGACAATGCCGCGTTGCCAGGCGTGGAAGTCCTCCAGCAGGTCGGGATTGTAGCTTGGCCGTCCCCGCGGACGCATGAACGTCCACAACGCGCCCAGCTCCTTCTCGAAGCTGACTTCGAGCTGCTCGAGTTCGAACAGCCGGCGCGCATCGGTGGTGCGCCTGAGGTCGATGACGTTGGAGTCGGTGACCAGGGCCTCGGTCGTCTTGGAATAGACGACGTTGAGGGCGGTCGGCTTGAGGTCAAAACCGTTAACTGCCGGACCGAAACCCGGCAGGTCAGATCGCGCGTCGCTACGGACTACCGGCTTGGCGCCGGCAGGCCCGGGATTGGAATACGCAAACATCGACACTTCCATACGCCCGTTAACTGTCTCTTTACCCTAACAGAATCCTAAGCGTTCAGCAATAAATCGCTACCTCCGATTGCATGGGTGACCCGCCATTGCCGCGGCGGAAGCCGACAATTAACAGCTAGAATGGCCCATATTTCGAACGTTAACTAAGATTGCGGAAAGCGAGTCGCGGGCGACCTCAAGTTCCATGGCCGAGACGGCACCGGGGTGCCGCCTGACAACCGCTTAAACTTTAGGCGTAGTGTTTGGCATTTCTTCAGCACGTCTCCAGTTTGAAACCGGCGTTTGCGTCCTGTTGAGCAGACGTGTGTAGCCTTCGGAGGTCCAAAACGGCGCACAAAGCGACATGCTGATCAGGAAGCTGCTGCAAACTCGAAAGGCCGACGCCAATCTCCCCACGGAGATCCGGGCGGCGCTGATCGACGCCCTGTTCGCACCGATCGCCTCGCTGATCGTCGGCGCCGTCGCCTGTTCGATCATCGGCGCCGCCGTGGCCTTCCGGGCTGGCGACCCCTCGCTGCTGGCGGTCTCGACCACGATCCTGGCGGTCGGGCTGATCCGCGTGATCTCGGCAATCCTGTACAAGCGCTACAAGCTGATCGACCACGGCGCGACCAAGTTCTGGGAACTGGTGTACGAGTATGGCGCCTGGGCATTCTCCGGCCTGCTCGGCCTGCTGTGCTGGCTGACCATCACCCACACCACCGATTCCGCCTTGCAGATGGCCGTAACGACCGTGTCGGCCGGCTACGGAGCAGCCATCTCCGGCCGCAACGCCGCCCGCCCCTTCATCGCCGTTGGCCAGCTCACCTTGTGCACGCTGCCGATGGCCGTCGCGCTCCTGATCTACCCGGATTGGCTGCACCGCACGCTGGGCTTCGTGGTGCTGCTGTTCATGTACGGCATGATGGATATCACGCTCTGCATTCGTGAAATCATCATGCAGGCGCTGACCATGACGCGGAAGGAAGCGGCGCTTGCAGCCCGCTTCGAGGAGCAGGCCAACCGCTTCGACGTGGCCCTCAACAACATGTCGCACGGCCTGTGCATGCTCGACGCGCAGGACCGGCTGCAGGTCTGGAACGAGCGATTCCTTGAACTGCTGCATTTGCAGAACGCGCCGGTGCGCGTCGCCATGCGGCTCACCGAACTCATCCGCTATAGTCTGCGGGCGCGCAACTACACCTCCAAGAGCGTGAAAACCGTGGTCAGCGAACTGGTGCGCGGGCTTCGCCAGGACAATTTCGACCAGTTCCAGATCTCGCTCGACGGCGCCCGCACCATCGCGATTTCACGACGGATGATGCCGGACGGCGGCTCGGTCATCATCTTCGAGGACGTCACGGAGCGGAACAGCGCTCAGGAGCGCATCGCACATCTGGCCCGTTTCGACGAACTCACGGGGCTGGCCAACCGCACGCAATTCCGCGAACGCATCGCGGCGACGCTGGCGGCGGTGCAGGAGCGCGAAAACCATATCGCCATCCACCTCATCGACCTCGATCGTTTCAAGGCCATCAACGACACGCTAGGCCATCCGATCGGCGACATGCTGCTGAAGGAGGTTGCCGAACGGCTGCGCGCCATCGTGACCGGCGGCGACATGATCACCCGTTTCGGCGGCGACGAGTTCATCATCCTGCAGAGCGCAACTCCGCGGCAGCAGGACGCCAATGCCCTGGCCTTGCGCATCGCCAACACGATCCGCGAGCCTTTCGAGATCTCCGGCCATCGCATCGATATCGGGGCATCGATCGGCATCGCCATGGCGCCGCACGATGGGGTCGACGCCGACGAGCTGCTGAAAAAAGCCGACATGGCGCTCTATGCCGCCAAGAACGTCGGCGGCGGCGGCCATCGTTTCTTCGCCATCGACATGGAAGACGCCGCGCAGGAGCGCCGCGCCCTCGAGCTCGACCTGCGCGAAGCCATCGCGCTCGACCAGTTCGAACTGCACTATCAGCCGCTCGTCGACCTGCACACCGGCAGGATCACGAGCTGCGAAGCGCTGATGCGCTGGACCCACCCGATGCGCGGCAATATTCCGCCATCGGTGTTCATCCCGGTGGCGGAAGAAACCGGCCTGATCATCGCGCTCGGCGAATGGGCGCTTAACCGCGCCTGCGCCGACGCTTCAGGCTGGCCGCGCGACATCCGCGTCGCCGTCAACCTGTCGCCGGTCCAGTTCCGCGATCAGGGTCTCGGCCTGCAGGTGGTGGCGGCGCTGGCGAAGTCGGGCCTGTCGCCGCATCGGCTCGACCTCGAAGTCACCGAACGGCTACTGCTCGAGGACAACGACAGCACGCTCAAGACCATGCAGCAGTTGCACGGTCTCGGCGTCAGCCTGTCGCTCGACGATTTCGGCACCGGCTATTCCTCGCTCAATTACCTGCGCAAATTCCCGTTCCACAAGATCAAGATCGACCGCTCGTTCATCGCCGACCTCGGCGACGGCCGCGATGCGCGCGCCATCATCGGCGCGGTGGCGGCGCTGGGCGCCGGCCTCGACAAGACCGTCGTCGCCGAAGGCATCGAGACCGAGGAGCAGATGAACCTGGTGCGCTCGCAAGGCTGCCAGGAAGGCCAGGGCTATCTCTTCGGCAAACCGATGAGCGCCACCGACATCCGGGCCCGCCTCGAGGCGCCGGTTGTGCCGCTTAAGCGGGTGCGCGTGGCCTGAGCGGCTGCGTCGCGGGGTCCGTATCGGCGCGCATGGCCCGACATTGCACGGCCCGGCCATAGGCTTTATCCCTCTCCCTGACCGTCGAAACAAACCGGAAGCCGCGCGCAACGACGCCGGCCGAAGTGAGAGCCGTGGCGCGCCGCCCTTATATCGAAGAGAACCCATCGCCCTGGGCGGTATGGTCGTCGCGACTGGCGCTGTTCGGCCTGGCGGTCGGCCTGCTGTCAGGCATCATCCTGGCCACTGGCTTCCTCGAATTCGGGCCGGCGCTGGCCACGCTCGTCGCGGCCCTCGCCTTTGCCGCCGTCGCCATCCTTTTCGCGTTTGCCGCCTTTGTCTCGATCTGGCGGCAGGGGGTCAGCGGCCTGGGCCGGGCGCTGCGCGGTCTGTTTCTCAGCCTGCTGCTGCTCGCTTACCCGGCCTATCTGGCCCAGCGCGCCTACAAACTGCCCGCCATCAACGACATCTCGACCGACACAACGAACCCACCCCGCTTCGTCGCCCTGGCGCCGCAGCGGCCGGCCGACCATATCGATTACCCCGGCGGCACGACGGCCGGCCGGCAGCGCGCGGCCTATCCGGACATCAACCCGCTGCAGATCGACCTGCCGGTGCGCAACGCCTACGCGGTGGTGCTCGGCGTCGTCCAAGGCCACAAGTGGCCGATCGCCAATGCCCAACCGCCGGGCGGGACGCGGCGCGACGCCGTGATCGAGACGACGGCGCGATCGATGGTGCTCGGCTTCCGGGAAGATATCGTCATCCGCATCACGCCGGCCGGCAGCGGCTCGCGGATTGATCTGCGTTCGGCCTCGCGCGTGCCGGCGCCCGATCTCGGCACCAACGCGGCGCGGCTGCGCGGCCTGCTCGACGACATCGACGAAGCCGCATCAAATGCGCCGGAGCCGCGCCCAGAACCCAAACCGCCGGAAGAGAAGAAGCCGGCGCCGCGACGGCCGCGGCGCTAGCGTGTCGCTTACGCGCTCTTCAGCCTGAACACGCCGTCAATGGCGGCAAGGCCATCGGTCTCGACGACGCCGCGCGCCACCAGATCCTCCATATGCGCCAGCACCGACAGGCCGGCGGCGCCGGTGAGCCGCGGATCGATGCCGATGTAGATGGCGCGCACGATGGTCGGGATATCGGCGGCGCCTTTGCCCAGACGATGCAGAATCGAGTCTTCGCGGGCGAGGCGATGCAGAATGTAATAATTGACGAAGCGCACCGCATCCGGGATCGCCGGGCCGTGGCCCGGGTAATAGATCTGCTCGGGACGTGCCGCGAGCTTGCGCAGCGACGCCATGTAATCGCTCATGGCGCCGTCGGGCGGCGCGACGATCGAGGTGGCCCACCCCATCACATGATCGCCGGCGAACAAGGTGTCAGCACCCTTGAGCGCAAAGGCCATGTGGTTGGCGGTGTGGCCGGGCGTCGTAACGGCCTCGACTGCCCAGCCGTCGCCTTCCACGACCTCGCCGTCCTTGAGATAGACATCCGGGACGAAGTCGCGGTCGCCGGATGAATCCAGCGGATTGAGTTCACCGATGTGCAGCGGCCGCGCCGCGCGGTGTACGCCTTCGGCATATACGGTGGCGCCGGTCGCGTGCTTGACCGCCGGCACGGCCGGCGAATGATCGCGATGGGTGTGGGTGACGAAGATGTGCGTCACCGTCTCGTTTCGTACGGCATCGAGCAGGGCCGCGACATGGGCCGGATCGTCCGGGCCAGGATCGACGATCGCCACCTTGCCTTTGCCGATGATGTAGCTGACCGTTCCTTTGAAGGTGAAAGGCCCCGGATTGTTGGCCATCACCCGGCGTATACCGGGTGCAACCTCGTCGACCGTATCGGGCGCGAGATCGAGTTTCTTATTGAAGGGAATGTCGTCGGCCATTGGGCACCCGCTGCGTTACCGGCCGATGCCTAGCGAAGCGCGATGGCCGGCACAAGGCCGGCCAATTTGATCAATGAATCTCCGGCTCCGGCACCTTGCCCGGCGCGACGAGGAAATCGAAATCGCAGCCGTCGTCCGCCTGGCCGATGTGATCGGAAAACAGTGCGCCGTAGCCGCGCGGATAACGAGGCGCCGGCTTCTGCCAGGCCGCCTTGCGGCGGGCGAGTTCAGCATCCGAAATATGCAGATGAATCTTGCGCGCCGGCAGGTCGATCTCGATCTCGTCGCCGGTCTGCACGAAGGCCAGCGGACCGCCGACGAAGCTCTCCGGCGCGACGTGCAGGATGCAGGCGCCGTAGGACGTGCCGCTCATGCGCGCGTCGGAGATGCGCACCATGTCGCGCACGCCTTGCTTCACCAGCTTCTTCGGAATCGGCAACATGCCCCATTCCGGCATACCCGGACCGCCTTGCGGACCGGAGTTCTTGAGCACGAGGATGTGATCGGCGGTGACGTCGAGATCGTCGCGCTCGACCTCGCGCGCCATGTGGTTGTAATCCTCGAAGGCGATGACCTTGCCGCGATGTTTGTGCAGTCGTTTCTCGGCCGCCGACGGCTTGATGACGCAGCCGCGCGGCGCGATGTTGCCAGTGAGCACGGCGGTGGCGCCATCGCGCGATACAGGGTCGTTGAGAGATTTGATGACGTCGGGCTTATAGACCTCGGCGCCTTCGATGTTCTCGCCGAGACTCGCGCCGGTGACGGTCCTGGCGCGGAGATCGAGCACGCTGCGCAACTGGCCCATCAGCGCGCGCAGGCCGCCGGCGTAATAGAAGTCTTCCATCAGATAGGCGCCGGACGGCCGCACATTGGCGATCACAGGCACCTCGCGCGAGAGCTCGTCGAAGCGGCTCATCTCCAGCTTGATGCCGGCGCGGCGCGCGATGGCGACGAGATGGATGATGCAGTTGGTCGACCCGCCCATCGCCATGTGTACCTTGATGGCGTTGTCGACCGAGTCCTTGGTGATGATGTCGGACGGCTTGAGGTCGTCCCACACCATCTCGACGATACGGCGGCCGCTCTGCGCCGCCATGCGCGAATGGCTGGCGTCGGCGGCGGGAATCGACGAGGCGCCGGGCAGGGTCATGCCGAGTGACTCGGCGACCGCCATCATGGTGGCGGCGGTGCCCATGGTCATGCAGGTGCCGAAGGAGCGCGCGATGCCGTTCTCGATCTCGCTCCACTGCTCTTCGGTGATCTTGCCGGCGCGCTTTTCGTCCCAGTACTTCCACGCATCGGAACCGGAGCCGAGCACCTGGCCGTGCCAGTTGCCGCGCAGCATCGGTCCCGCCGGCACGAACACCGTCGGGATGTCCATGCTGATGGCGCCCATCAGCAAGCCGGGCGTGGTCTTGTCGCAGCCGCCCATCAGGATGGCGCCGTCGATCGGCTGGCTGCGCAGCAATTCCTCGGTCTCCATCGCCAGCATGTTGCGATAGAGCATCGTCGTCGGCCGCATGAAAGATTCCGACAGCGACATCGCCGGCATTTCCAGCGGGAAGCCGCCGGCCTGCAACACGCCGCGCTTCACTTCTTCCGCCCGCGTGCGCAGGTGCACGTGACAGGGATTGGCGTCGCTCCAGGTATTGATGATGCCGATGACGGGCTTGCCGCCCCAGTCTTCGCCGTCATAGCCCATCTGACGCATACGCGAGCGATGGCCGAACGAACGCAGGTCGGTAACGCCCAGCCAGCGATGGCTGCGCAGATCTTCAGGACGCTTCTTGGCGGACATTGTTTGCTTTGCTTCTTGCGGAATCAGGTGGACTTCGCCGGCACCGTCCGTGGCGTGTTGCGCCGGGCGGCGATCTGGGTCGCGATCACCACCGCGGCGATCAGCGCCCCGATGATGTCGGTTTCCAGGCCGGGCTTGATCAATAACAGGCCGCCGATGATGAGCAAAGCCCGTTGCCAGAGGGTGGTCGCGGTGAGGAAGTAGCCGTGCAGGCCACCCGCAAACATCAGGATGCCGAAGGACGAGGTCAGGAAGGCGCCGATGATCGTCGGCCAGTCGCCGATCATCAAAAGACCGGGCTCGTAAATGACCATGAACGGCACGATGAAACCGGCGGCGCCGACCTTCACGGCGGCCCAGCCGGCTTGCCAAAGGTCGGCCTTGGCGATGCCCGCAGCGGCGAACACTGCGAGCGCCACCGGCGGCGTGATCGCCGACAGTACGGCGAAGTAGAGAGCGAACATGTGCGCGGCCGGCGGAATGACGCCAAGCTTGATGATCGCCGGCACCAGCAGCGCCGTCATGATGATGTAGGCCGGAGTCGTCGGCATGCCCATGCCCAGGACGATGCCGGCGCACATGGTCAGCACGAGGGCCAGCAGCAACGTGTGCTCGGAGACGTGGGTGACAAACTGCGTGAAAACGATGCCGACGCCCGACAATGTCACGACGCCGATGACGATGCCGGCGCAGGCGCAGGCGGTCGCCACGCCGAGCGCGTTGCGCGCACCATCGACAAAGGCATCGAGGATGTTCTTGATGTTGACGTAGTCGCGGGTGGTCTTGCGCAAGGCCGCCACCGGGAAACAAGCCAGCGTGCCGACCAGCGCGGCGAGCGGCGCGCTGTAGCCTGAATACATGACCACCAGAATGAGGATCACCGGAATGAAAAGGTGACCGCGCACCCGCAATGTCTCGCCAAGGCGGGGCAGTTCGGAACGCGGCAGGCCAAGCAGGCCGCTGCGCTTGGCCTCGAAATGAACGGCGGCAAAGCACGACACGTAATAGAGGATCGCCGGAATGATCGCCCACAGAACGACCTGCCCATAGGACACGGCGAGAAACTCGGCCATCACAAAGGCGGCGGCACCCATGATCGGCGGCATGATCTGCCCGCCGGTCGAGGCGGTCGCCTCGACGCCTGCCGCGAAATGCGGCGCGAACCCGGAGCGCTTCATCAGCGGGATAGAGATCGGGCCATCGACCATCACGTTGGCAACCGCGCTGCCGGAGATGGTGCCGAACAGGCTCGACGACACCACCGACACCTTGCCCGGCCCGCCCGCGGTGTGGCCGGTCAGGCTCATGGCGAAGTCCATGAACAACTGTCCGGTACCGGTACGCTCCATGAACGAGCCGAACAATACGAAGATCAGGACGTAGCCGGCCGACACCGACAGCGGAATGCCGAAGATACCCTCGGTCGTCATATAGAGCTGGTCGAGCAGCCGCATCGGCTCGAGTTTCGCGAAGAACAAGCCATAAATCAGGAAGACGATGGCGGTGACTGGCAGCGCCCAGCCGATGACGCGGCGTGTCGCTTCCAGGACGACCAGCGTCATGATGACGCCCATCGTCATGTCCATCGGCGTCAGGTCGTCGATGTAGAAGATACGATTGACGATATAGTCGTAATTGACGAACAGATAGACGATCGGGGTGGCCGCCACGACCATCAGGACATAATCGAGAGCGCCAGGCAGCGACAGCTTGGCTTCGCCTTCGACTTGCGCGCCCTGCGCCAACTCCATGTCTTCGGTTTTCGAGCCGAAACGGAACAGCAGAAACACCAGCACCAGCGCGAACAGCAGATGCGTGCCGCGGAACAGCACCGCCTCCGGCGAACCGAAGGCAATAGCCCACATGTGATAAAACGCCATCGCGATCGAGATGGCGTAAAGGGCAAGCCGCAGGAGCCCGCGATAGCTGGTGTCGATCTGCATGGATTGCCCCCGTCGCAAAAAGAAGCGCCGGCCGCGTCGGCCGCGGCCGGCGGTCACAATTGTCAGTGACTCGTAACCGTGATGCCGGCTTCCTTGTAGAACTTGGCGGCGCCGGGATGGAACGGCACGCCGATGTCTTCGGCCATGCCCTTCGGCGTCAGATCCGAGATCGACTTGTTGACCGCGGACATCGAGGCGATGTTATTCGCCATTGCCTTGGTCATCGCGTAGACCGTGTCGGCGGGCAGCTTGCACGACACGACGATGTGCGTCGCGTAGCCGATCACCTTCACTTCGCTGTCCTGCTTCGGATAGGTGCCCTTCGGGATGCTGACGAGGGTGTAGCCCGGGTTGAGCTTGCGCATCGCATCGAGCTGGTCGGCGAGGTCGAGAATGGTGACCGGTCGGGCCGCAGCCAGATCCATCACCGCGCCCGACGGAATGGTCGTGCCGAGCCCAAAAGCGACGGCGTGGCCGTCCTGCATCTGCGTCACCGAGTCCGTGTACGACACGAAGCTCATCTTCACGTCGTTGTAGGACATGCCGTTGACCTTGAGCAGTTGACCGGTGATCAACTCGCCGGTGTTGCCGCGCTGCTGCGTGGTGACACCTTTGCCCTTGAGGTCCTTGACGGACTTCACGCCGGAATCGGCGGAAACGACAAGTTGGTAGTACTGCGGGTAAAGCGTCGCGACGTTGCAGACGTTCGCCGTCGGCTTGGTGAACGGCGCATTGCCCTTGAGCCCGTCGACGGTCGAGATCGAATTGCCAAAGCCGACGTCGGCCTTGCCCTCGTCGACGCCGCGCACATTGGCGATGCCGGCGCCGGGCAGCGACTGCACGTTGAGGCCGGGCACGGCCTTTTCCCACATGTCCTTGAGCTGGCCGCCAAGCGGCACCCAGACGCCGCCCTGCGGGCCGGTCATCAGCTTGATGTCCGCCGCAGCCGCAGGCTGCGCAACAGCCACGGCAAGACCCGCCGCAAGCCCCAGATTCAAGACAAATTTCGAGTGTGAAGATTTCATCATCGTCGCCTCCTCCAGCGCCCGCTTGTGACGTGCGGGCTTTCGTTTTCGCCTCGATGGGCGGCTTTTTCAGCCGAGCGCCGACCTTACTTGGCGAGCGGGCTGTCGCACAAGGCCAAATTTACAACTCTTGACAACATTGCTCCGCCGGGACGTAGTGTCGTCATCAACCAAACGTCATTACTGAGGACGCCATGCGCGAGACCACTAAATCCAAACTGATGGCGGTCTCGACCGCGACCCTGACGACCGTGCTGTTCAAGCGCGGGTTCCGCAACGTCTTCATCGGCGGCATCCACCGCATCAATGCCGGCGACAAGCCAAACATGGTGGGGCCCGCCTATACGCTGCGCTACATCCCGGCGCGCGAGGATCTCGATCATCTCGGCGTGTTCGAGGACCGCAGCCATCCACAGCGCAAGGGCATCGAAGAGTGCCCGCCGGGCGCCGTGTTCATGATCGACAGCCGGCGCAATCCGTCGGCCGCCTCGGCCGGCAACATCTTGCTGACGCGGCTGTGGAAGCGCGGCGCGGCCGGCATCGTCACCGACGGCGGCTTCCGTGATACGCCGGAAATCGCCGCCATGCCCTTCCCCGCCTATCATGCCCAGCCGGCGGCGCCGACCAACCTGATCAAGCACCACGCCATCGATCTCAACCTGCCGATTGCATGCGGTGAAGTGGCGGTTTATCCCGGCGACATCATCGTCGGTGATGCCGAGGGCGTCGTCGTCATTCCGCAGCACATCGCCGATGACGTCGCCGATGAAGCCTTCGAGCAAACCGCCTTCGAGGATTTCGTGCAGGAGAAGGTCATGGAGGGCAAAAGCATCTTCGGCATCTATCCTCCATCTCCCGAAGCGAAGGAAGAGTTCGCCCGCTGGCGTACGGCGAACAAGCGCTGAGGCCTCGCCTCATGCCGATCGAGAGATCAGCAGCGACGATCCCCTTGAGCGAGGCGCGGCGCAGCACCGCCATCTATCAGCGCATCTTCGAGACCATCGTTGGCGGGGAATTCGCGGTCGATTCCCGGCTGCCATCGGAAACCGACCTCGCAACGCGCTTCGGCGCCTCGCGGCCGGTGGTGCGGGAAGCGCTCGCCCGCCTGCGCGATGACGGCATGATCGTCTCGCGCCAGGGCTCGGGCAGCTATGTGAAACGACGGCCGGACGTCGCGGTGCTTCGCTTCACGCCCGGCGGTTCGATCGACGACGTGCAGCGCTGCTTCGAATTCCGCCAAGCGATCGAGGGCAGCGCCGCGGCGCTGGCGGCGGAACGCCGGGAAGACACCGACATTGCCGAGATCCGCGCCGCCTTCGAGGCACTCGACGTCGTAATTCGGCAAAACGAGGTCGGTGTCGAAGCCGATGAACGCTTTCATCTCGCCATAGCCAAGGCAACCTATAACCCCTATTACGTCTCGATGCAGAGCTCGCTACAACCGCACATCCGTTACGGCATGAACCTGACCCGCAACCTTTCGCGGCTGCGCAAGGCCGAACGCGTGCTCGCGGTGCAGGACGAACACCGGATCATCCTCGGCGCGATCGAGGCGCGCGACGCGGAAGCCGCGCGCCGCGGCATGCAAGAGCATATCGCCAATGCGCGGCGGCGCATGTTCGACAACGTGCCGGCATGACCACGATGGACGGCGCCAGGCCTTGGCTCGACCGCATGGTCAGAGCGCTCGGCAATCCCTATCTGTTACTGGCGCTGACGTCGCTGTTCTGGTCCGGCAATCACATTGTCGGCCGCGCCGCCGGCGGCGTCGTGCCGCCGCTGGCGCTGTCCACCTTGCGCTGGTTCATCCCGAGCGCGCTGCTGTGGATCGTGGCGCGAAACCACATCATGCGCGACTGGCCGACGATCCGCACGCACTGGAAGATCTTGCTGTGGTTCGGCGTGACCGGCGGCGTCTTGTTCACGTCGCTGCAATATGTCGGCCTGCAATACACCAGCGCGCTCAACGTCTCGGTGCTCAATTCGCTGGTGCCTGTCCTCATTCTGGCGACAGGCGCTCTCATCTTTCGCGACCGCGTCACGCGGCTGCAATTGACCGGCATCCTGGTGTCGTCGGTCGGCGTCATCGTCATCATCGCTCACGGCGATCTGTCGACGCTGCGTCAGCTCGCCTTCAACTGGGGCGACCTCATCATCGTCTTCAACATGGCGGTGTTCTCGATCTACGCCGTCTATCTGCGGCTGCGGCCGGCGATCCACCCCTTGAGCCTGCTTTTCATGCTCGGCGCCGTCTCGACGGTCGGCACGCTGCCCTTCGCGGTGGCGGAAAGTCTGGCCGGCTATACGCTGACGCTGAACTGGATGACGGTCGGCGTGGTCGGCTATGTCGCTATCTTTCCCAGCCTGCTTGCCTATGCCGCCTGGAACCGTGGCGTTGAACTGATCGGCGCCAACCGCGCCGGGCCGTACCTGCACCTCATCCCGGTCTATACGGCGGCGCTCGGCTACACGCTGCTCGGCGAGCACCTCTACCCCTTCCACGTGCTCGGCTTCGTACTGATCCTGGTCGGCGTCTATCTCGCCTCGCGCAAAGGTGCGCCGGACGCCAAGGCGGCCTGACAGGCGCCAAAACGATCAAATTCCGGAATTTTCGAGGGAAAAACTGGTCGGAGTGGCAGGATTTGAACCTGCGACCCCCTCGTCCCGAACGAGGTGCGCTACCAGACTGCGCTACACTCCGACTGTGGCGGGCCTTATAACCGCCCCGTCTAAAACCGCAAGCATGACAACGCCGAGCATCGCCCGGCCGGGACAAAAGGGCGGGACGGGCCGATCCGCCGCCGCCATGACTGCACTGGGATAGCGAGACCATGAGCGCCGAGCCGCAGACGCGGGTATTGCCAGCCGATCCGGACGCGGTCCGGACCGCCGCCGCCTGCCTTACCGCCGGCGGGCTGGTGGCCTTCCCGACCGAGACCGTCTACGGCCTGGGCGCCGACGCTACCCAAGGCGAAGCCGTCGCCCGGCTCTACGCCGCCAAGGGCCGCCCCGCGTTCAATCCGCTGATTTCCCACATCCCGGACCTCGCTGCCGCCCGCCGCCTCGCCCGCTTCAATGCCGAGGCCGAAAAGCTCGCGGCCGCCTTTTGGCCGGGGCCGCTGACGCTGGTGCTGCCGAAGCAGCCGGACTGCCCGGTATCGGACCTCGCCACCGCCGGGCTGGACAGCATCGCCCTCAGAGTTCCGGCGCAGCGCACCGCGCGGGCGCTGCTCGAAGCCTTCGGCAAGCCGGTGGTGGCGCCGTCAGCCAACCGCTCCGGCCACGTCTCGCCGACCGACGCCAAACACGTCCTCGCCGATCTGCGCGGCCGCATCGACCTCATCCTCGACGACGGCCCCTGCCCGGTCGGCGTCGAATCCACCATCGTCGCCCTGCTCGGCGAGCCGACCCTGCTGCGGCCCGGCGGCCTGCCGCGCGCCGACATCGAGCGCGTGCTCGGCCGGCCGCTCGCCAGGCCCGACCGCGCCATCGATGAGGACGCGCCGCGCGCGCCTGGCATGCTCGCCTCGCATTACGCGCCGAAGGCGGCGGTGCGCCTCAACGCCGACGCGCCGCGCGACGGAGAGGCGCTGCTGGCCTTCGGCCCGCCACCGGCCTTCGCCGGAACGATGCTCAATCTGTCGCCGACCGGCGATCTGGTCGAAGCCGCGGCCAAGTTGTTCTCGCATCTGCGCCGGCTCGATGCCGCCGGCGTCAGGATAATCGCGGTCATGCCGGTGCCGAACGAAGGCCTCGGCGAAGCCATCAACGACCGCCTTGCGCGGGCCGCCGCGCCGAAGCCATAAGAAGACTGCATACGAAGGAAGCGTCCATGAACTCGCCGTTGCGCCATTCGCCCGCGCCCGATGTGCTGTCCCGTTTCGCGGCCATTGTCGGCGACAAATACGCCATCACCGACGCGAACGATCTGGCGCCGCATCTCATCGAAGGGCGCGGCCTCTATCACGGCCGCACCGCGATGATGCTCCGGCCGGGATCGACCGCGGAGGTCGCGGCGATCCTCAAGCTCGCCAACGAGACGCGCACCGCGATCGTACCGCAGGGCGGCAACACCGGGCTCGTCGGCGGCCAGATTCCGTTCGACGGCGAACTCATCCTGTCACTGCAACGACTCGACAAAATCCGCGAGGTCGATGCGCAGTCGAACACCATGACCTGCGAGGCCGGCGTCGTGCTGCAGAAGGCGCAGGAGGCGGCGGCCGCGGTGGACCGCCTGTTTCCGCTGTCGCTCGGCTCGGAAGGCAGCTGCACCATCGGCGGCAACCTGTCGTCGAACGCCGGCGGCACCGGCGCGCTGGCTTACGGCATCGCCCGCGAACTCATGGTCGGCGTCGAGGTCGTGCTCGCCGACGGCCGTGTCATGAACCTGCTGCGCAAACTGAAAAAGGACAACACCGGCTACGACCTGCGCCATCTGTTCGTCGGCGCCGAAGGCACGCTCGGCATCATCACCGCCGCCGTGCTCAAGCTCTTTCCGCGGCCGCGCGCCATCGAGACCGCATGGCTCGGCGTGCCCTCGCCGGAGGCAGCGGTGAAGCTGCTCAATCTGGCGCAGTCGCAGCTTGCCGGCACGGTGACCGGCTTCGAACTGATGGTCCGCGGCATTGTGGAGTTCGCGCTCAAGCACGGCCACAATGTGCGCGATCCCTTGAGCTCACCGCATCCGTGGTACGTGCTGATGGAAGTATCGTCGCAGCAGGCCGAAGGCTTGCGCGACAATGTCGAGGAATTCCTCGGCAACGCCATCGAGCAGGAACTGGTGAGCGACGCCACACTCGCCGCCAATCTCGATCAGGCGAATTCGTTCTGGCACATGCGCCACACCTTGACCGAAGTGCAGAAGCCGGAAGGCGGTTCGATCAAGCACGACGTGTCGGTGCCGGTGGCCGCGATCCCCGCCTTCCTCGCCGAAGCGTCCGACGCCGTGGTCAAGCTCATCCCCGGCTCGCGGCCGGTGCCGTTCGGCCATCTCGGCGACGGCAACATTCACTACAACGTCAGCCAGCCGATCGGCGCCGACAAGGACGCGTTCCTGGCGCGCTGGAAGGACGTCAACGCCGTGGTGGACAAGATCGTGCTGCAACACCACGGTTCGATTTCGGCCGAGCACGGCATTGGCAAGCTCAAGCGCGACTCGCTGCCGAAGGTGAAGGATCCGGTGGCGCTTTCGCTGATGCGCGACATCAAGGGCCTGCTCGATCCGAACGGCATTCTCAATCCCGGCAAGGTGCTCTGAGCGATGAGTGAACTGATCATCGGCCAGATGACCGAGGCCGACGTCGAACCCGTGGTGGCGCTATGGCTGGCCTGCGGCCTGACGCGCCCCTGGAACGATCCGCGTTCGGATATCGATTTTGCCCGCAAGGGCGCCAATTCGGTCATCCTCGTCGGTCGCAATGACGGCAGGATCGCGGCGTCCATCATGGTCGGTCACGACGGCCATCGCGGCTGGTTCTACTATCTCGCCGTCGATCCAACCTGCCAGAAGCGCGGTTACGGCCGCATCATGGTCGGCGCCGGTGAGCAGTGGCTGTCGGCCCGCGGCATCGTCAAGGCGATGCTGATGGTGCGGCCGGACAATACCGGCGTGAAAACCTTCTACGAGAAGCTCGGCTATTTCGATCAGCCGCGCACCATTCTGGCGCGCTGGCTCGACGGCCGCGATCCCACGCCCTGAGCGTCAGAACAGACGGCCCTGCCCGTCGCTCGCTTTCGGTTTGGCCGCTCGTTTAGGTGCGGCCGCCTGGCGACGTTGCGGCGGCTGTGGGGCGTCGGCCACGAGTTCGACGCGCTCGACCAGATGCGCGTCGTCATTGGCGACGCGATTGACGTCGGTGGACACCGGCCAGACCTCGAGCAAGTCCTCCGGCGCCGGCGCGATCAGCGCCGCTGCCGTCTTCGCATCGACGTGATCGGCATTGAGCCAGAGATCGAAGGCATCGGGCGCCACGATCACCGGCATGCGGTCATGCAGCGGCCGCAGCGTGCGATTGGCGTCCGTTGTGACGATCGCCACGGTATCGAGCTCTTCGCCGTTCGGACCGGTCCAGGTCTCCCACAGGCCCGCAAAGGCCAGCGGTTCGCCCGACTTGGCGTGGATGAAATAAGGCTGCTTGCGCGTGCCGCCCGCCTTCCACTCGTAGAAGCCATCCGCCGGTACCAGGCATCGCCTCCGCTTCATTGCGGCGCGGAACGCCGGCTTTTCGATGACGTTCTCGCCGCGTGCATTGATGATCAGCGAAAACGCCTTCGGGTCCTTGACCCAGGAAGGCAGCAGCCCCCAGCGCATCAGCGCGAACTTGCGCTCACCGTTGATCAAACAAACCACCGGGATCGGCTGCGTCGGCGCCACGTTATAGCGCGGCGGAAAATTGGGCTGCTCGGCGTAACGGAACAGCGCACGCAGCGCTTCGGGCGACGAGGTGAGGGTGTAGCGGCCGCACATGGTTTGACCTGTTTCGGCGGCCCGCTTAAGCGCGCCTTAACCTGGATGAATATAACAAATTATGGCGACAGAACATTCAGGATCCAGCGGTCGATGAGGCATCAGATCGGCGCGATTGGTGTGCCGGACGCAGACCGCAGCGCTGGCGGCCGGGCGGCCGCGGCGGCGCGGCCTGCCGATGCACATATAAATCCCGCGACCGGTCTTGCAACGGATTACCTCAACCATTTCAACGAGGCGATCATGCTGCTCGACATGGTCGCCGACTGCCCGGAATGCCGCGACGATCTGCGCGCCTGGCAGCGCCGCAGCTACCGCGAACACTTCCGGCAGTCCGGCCTCAAGGCCAGCGACGTGGCAATCGCCGCTTATGACACGGCCGATCCGGTGGCGCGCGACATGCTCGACGCCCTCGCGGGAACCATGACCACGGTGATCGAACATGCGCGCACGCGGCTCGACGGCGAAGCCGACGCCAAGCGCGCCGGCATCATCGCCGACCGCGCAACCGCCTGGCTGCGCCTGCTGGTCGCACAGGCCGGCGCCGTCATCAACAATCAGCACCTCGCCGCATCCGGCGCGCCGCCGCAGGATGCGATCGACCGCGCCATGAAGGTGGCCGGTTGACCCCGCCGGCCGGACGACCGCGTGCGTGTCCCGACAACGCCGTGTAGCATCGGCCTCATGAACGACGCCCGCGCCTATCCCTCACACCCTTATCTCGCCGTGTCCGCCGCCATCATCCGCGACGGCAAGGTGCTGGCAGTCCGCCGCGCCCGCAAGCCGGCGCTCGCTCATTACACTTTGCCCGGTGGTGGTGTGGAAACCGGCGAAACCTTGCACGAGGCGGTGTGCCGCGAGGTCATGGAGGAGACCGGGCTCGAGATCGAGCCCATCGCGCTCGCCGGTCATCGCGAAGCGATCGTCCCTGACGCTCAAGGCGCGGTCAAACTTCACTTCGTCATCTTGTGCTTCGCCAGCCGCCTGACCGGCGGCGAGCTCAGCCTCAACGACGAACTCGACGATGCGCGCTGGCTGGTGCCGGCCGAGCTGGCCACCCTGAAGACGACCGAAGGTCTCGCCGAGATCGTCGAAGCGGCGATCGACCTCGTCGAACCAAGGCGTTAGCCGCCTTGCGCAGGACCGCGGCCCAGCGCATATCTCCGCCAAGATCAAACAAGGGCCCGCCCGTGAGCCGACTGACCGCGACCGCCTTGCTCCTGCTCAGCCTCGCCATGGCCGGGCTACCGGCGCGCGCGCAGACCGCAGCGCCAGGCCAGGACACGCCGGCCGCGCCCTACGATGCCGATCTGCAGCGCCTCGCCGAAATCCTCGGTTCGCTGCAATATCTGCGGACGGTATGCGGGGCCAACGAAGGCCAGAAATGGCGCAACGAGATGCAGGCGCTGATCGACGCCGAGGCGCCGGGCGGCGAACGGCGGCGCCAAATCGTCGCCCGCTTCAATCGCGGTTACCGCGGTTTTGAGCAGACCTACCGCACCTGCACACCGGCTGCCGATCTGGCCATCCGGCGCTATCTGGAAGAAGGCGCCAAGATCGCCCGCGATATCACGGCCCGCTACGCCAACTGATCCCGGCTCGGCCTCGCACGGCCCGGACCCGCCGGTTCCGATTTAGTCACAGGCATTAACCTTTCCTTTAGGTGTGGGCTATTGCCGCAAGGCCCCCGTGGTAGGCTCAGCCTGGAATTTGGACTGACGTCCCGGAGCCGGGGGTCAGAGGGACGGGTTATAATGGACACTGCCGAGCGATCCACGCACAGCCGCGAGCCGGTGCCGGACCACGAGCAAAAGCGCGTGGCGCTGAGCTACCTGAACGAAGCCTGGGCGGAAGCGCGCCTCGATGGCGTCGACGGCGATTGCCTGGCTCAGGCCTGCCTGTTCACGGCGCTGGCTGAGTTCGTCTCCACCTATGGCGAGGAAGCCGCCGCGACCTTCACCGAAGGGCTTGCCGGCCGCATCCGCAACGGCGAATTCTCGATCGACCAATTGCGTCAATAAGCGTCGTCGCCTCACCGCTCCGGCACACCGCACGCAATTTCAGTTCGGCGTGAAGCCGTAATAACGGTCGAGCACGCGATCGATGTCGGCCGGATAAAACGGTTTCTTCAGGAACCCGAAAGCGCCCGCCGCCATCGCCCGCTCGACCACGGGCTCATCGACCGTGGTCGTCATCATCACGACGGCGACATCCGGCGTTTCCCGCTTGATCTCGCACAAGGTCGCCAGGCCATCGAGGCCAGGCATGTTGTGATCGAGAAAGACCATTCCGAAATTGTCCCGGCGCAGACGTTCGAGCGCGGCAAGTCCCTCGCCGGCCTCGTGCGTATCAAGCAAGAAGCGGCTCGCCGACAGAATCTTGCGCACGATGCTGCGCATCGTGCTGGAGTCATCGACGATCAGAACGCGGGTCGGCAGCCTGGTGCGCAGACAGCGTTCCACGATCTGCCGGGCCTCATCGACATTCGCCGGCATTTTCAGCACCGACATGACGCCGGACGGCCGCGGACAATCGCGCGACGCGCAGACAAACACATGAGGAACCGGCTTCAGCGCCTTGATGGACGCGAGCGCCGCCGTCGTCTCCGGTTCCGGCAGCGTGCCGTCGAGGATGACGATGTCGATGCCGCCGCTGCCGAGCGTAGCGATGCGCGATGCGCCATCGCAAATCGAAAAATCGACGGGAATGCTCGACATGGTCGCGGCCTCGCGCCAGAGCTCGCGCTCCGAGCCCGTCATTCCGATGACCATCATCGTGAGCGACACGAGATCGTGGCTCATGGGTGCCCCCGCGCCCCAATGTGCGAACACACCAACGCCCCGCCGCTGGTGTGAAACTACCGTTAATCAGGCCCGCCCCAGGTTGGCAATATGACTTCGACATCGCCCGATGAAAAAAATTTTCAAATAACAGCGCCGTCGTCGATGAATAAGTTGGCCCGCGGCGGGTTCGTTTGATCCAGCTTTTTCCGCCTATATTTTCGAGATCCAGATGCCGGCGACCACGCCGCTGTCGCGGGAACTTCTCGTCATAAGGCCGGGGTTGAGGAAACCGCCCCAACGCTTATGTTCGCCTTCCGAGTTCCACCGGTTCCAGCCGGTACGTCATTCATCGAGGACGCGACATATGCAGACAGCGCTGCTTCCCGACCGGGGCGTCATCAGGGTGACGGGCGAGGATGCCCGGCGCTTCCTCAACGGCGTCGTCACCAACGACATCGAGAAACTAACGCCCGGCAATGCACGCTATGCCGCGCTGCTGACCCCGCAGGGTAAGATCATCGTCGATTTTCTGGTGGCCGAGGCCGGTTCCGAGGACGGCGGGGGCTTCTTCATCGACGCGCCCAAAGCGCTGACCCCGACCCTGGTCCAGAAGCTCGGCTTCTACAAGCTGCGCGCCAAGGTCACGATCGAGGACCTGTCGGACCGGCTCGCCGTGATGGCGCTGTGGGACGGCGCCAGCGACACCGAATACGGCCTGTGCTTTGCCGACCCCCGCCTGCCCGATCTCGGCATTCGCGCCATCGTGCCGCCGCAGGTCGCCGAAGAAGCGGCGGCCGACTTGGGCGCCACCTTGAGCGAGGCCGAAGCCTATGAGGGGCATCGCATTGCGCTCGGCGTGCCGCGCGGCGGCGAGGATTTCGTCTATGCCGACACCTTTCCGCACGAAGCGGACATGGATCAACTTCACGGCGTCGACTTTCACAAGGGCTGTTACATCGGCCAGGAAGTGGTCTCGCGCGTCGAACATCGCGCGACCGCGCGCAGCCGCATCGTTCCCGTGACGTTCGAGGGCGCGGCGCCGATGCAGGGACTCGACATCACCGCCGGCGACAAGCAGATCGGCATGATGGGCTCCGCCGCCAAGGGCCGCGGCCTCGCTCTGCTCCGGCTCGACCGCGTCGCCGACGCAATCGCCGCCGGCACCTCGATCGAGTCCGGCGGCGTCGTTCTGCGCGTGACGAAGCCAAGCTGGGCCGGCTTCGCCTTCCCCGGTGAGAATAAGGCCGCCGAATAGAAGGCTCGCCACCCGTACGCTCGCTCGATATTATCGAGGCCAATCGTACGGATATCCGAACAATGGCACCGGTCAATCTGAGCGATCTCGACGCCTTCATGGCCGTCGCCCGAGCGCGCAGCTTCCGCGGCGCGGCGGGCCTGCGCAACGTCTCGGCATCCTCGCTGAGCGAGGCGCTGAAGCGGCTGGAGGCCGATCTCGGCGTGCGCCTGCTCAACCGCACCACGCGCAGCGTGACGCCGACCGAGGCCGGCGAGCGCCTGCTGCAACAACTCACACCGGCGCTGTCCGATATCGAAGGCGCGCTGGCGGCGGCGAAGAGCGAGCGCGACCGGCCGGCCGGGACGCTGCGCCTCAACGTGCCGGTAATCGTCGCCGCCAAGGTGCTGCCGCCGTTGGTCAACACCTTCCTCTCCCAGAATCCCGGCATCACCTTGGAGATTGCGGCGAGCGATCCCTTCGTCGACGTCTTCGCCGCGGGCTTCGACGCCGGCATTCGCTACGAGGAGAAACTCGAGCGCGACATGATCGCGGTGCCGATCGGCCCGCGCACGCAGCGCTACGTCGCTGCGGCGGCGCCCGCCTATCTCGCCGCGCGCGGCACGCCGCGCCATCCGCGCGATCTCGTCAACCACGCCTGCATCCGTCACCGCTTTTCCAGCGGACGCTCGCTCGACTGGGAGTTCGAACGCGGCGGCAAAACCGTCAAGGTCGCGACCACCGGACCCTTGGCAAGCTCCACCGTCGAAATCGAAATCGAGGCCGCGATCGCCGGGCTCGGTGTCGTCTACACATTCTCGGAGTTCACGGCGCCGGCTCTGGCGCGCGGCGAGCTCGTCGAAATCCTGCCCGACTGGTCGATCAGCTTCCCCGGACCCTATCTCTATTTCCCGAGCCGGCGGCACATGCCGGCGCCGCTGCGCGCCTTCGTCGATTTCATTCGCAATGAACGGCCGGCCTGACGGGACAAGGCGAAAGAGAGGCGTTATATCTTCGCCATGCCCGTTCAAAAGACGATTCTGCATCCCGACGGCTTGAAGCGCTGCCCTTGGCCCGGAGCCGACCCGTTCTACGTCGCCTATCACGACCATGAATGGGGCGTCCCCGAATGGGACGACCGCGCGCTGTTCGAGAAGCTCATCCTCGACGGCTTCCAGGCTGGTCTGTCGTGGATCACGATCCTGCGCAAGCGCGAGAATTTCCGCAAAGCCTTCGATGGCTTCGAGCCCGAGAAGATCGCGCGCTATACGCCGAAGAAAGTCGAGCGCCTGATGCAGGACGCCGGCATCGTGCGCAACCGCGCCAAGATCGAGGGCGCGATCCTGTCGGCGCGCGGCTATCTGAAAATCATGGAGAGCGGCCCCGGCTTCTCCGCAATGCTGTGGGATCACGTCGGCGGCAAGCCGATCGACACCAGGCTGCGCGGCGGCCAGAAGCCCGCCGCCGAGACGCCGGTATCCAAGGCGATGTCGAAACAGCTCATCGGCCATGGCTTCAAGTTCGTCGGCCCGACCATCGTCTATGCCTTCATGCAGGCGGTCGGCATGGTCAACGACCACGAAGTGACGTGCTGGTGCCACGCCGAGTGCAACAAGCTGGCCACCAAACACGCCAAGAAGAAGCGATGAAGAAGCCTGCCCCCGCAACGAGCGCGGCGCCGCTGCCGCCCGCCAAATCCGTTCGTGCAAAGTCTGTACGGGCTTGGCAGCGCATGTTGTCCGGCCGCCGGCTCGACCTGCTCGACCCCTCGCCGCTCGACGTCGAACTCGACGACATCGCCCATGGGCTGGCCCGCGTCGCGCGCTGGAACGGTCAGACCAAGGGCGCGCATATTTTTTCGGTGGCGCAGCATGTGCTGCTGGTCGAGACTTTGGCTCGCGCCAAATCGCCCAATCTCGACAACCGCATGCGTCTGGCCATCCTGCTGCACGACGCCGCCGAATACGTGATCGGCGACATGATCTCGCCCTTCAAGGCCGTGATCGGCGATAGCTACAAGGTCGTGGAAAACCGCCTGCTCGCCGCCATCCATCTGCGCTTCGGCTTGCCGGCCAAACTGCCGGAAACCTGGACCAAACTCATCAAGGCCGCCGACCGCAACGCGGCGTATCTCGAATCGACGCGCCTTGCCGGTTTCGAGGAGGCCGAGGCCCGCAAATTCTTCGGCCAGCCGCCGAAGTTTTCGGCCGCCATCGAGCGCGATTACCTCACCCCCTGGCCGGCGTCCACCGCGGCCAGGCGCTTTGCCGAACGGGTGGAAAAACTGCTACGGAACTGAGCCTTCTCAAGCCCGCCGGTTCGGCATAGATAGACGTTATGATCCATGTCTGCTCGTTGGCACGTCTTTATAAAACGGTCGAAGAGACCAAGGCGCTGCACATCGTCACGCTGCTGCGCCTGACCGACCGCGTGACGCGGCCGGCGCATATTACGGCCGATAATCACCTCATTCTCGCGGTTGATGACATTGTCGATGCCGAAGACGGTTTTACCGTGCCGGCGCAGGAGCACGTCCTGCGCCTGATCGATTTCGCGCAAGCCTGGGACCGTTCGACGCCGATGGTGGTGCATTGCTTCGCCGGCATCAGCCGCTCGACCGCGGCGGCCTTCACCGCCGCCTGCGCGCTGAGCCCGCAGCGAGATGAAGCCTACATTGCACGCGCCATCCGCGCCGCCTCTCCGACCGCCGCGCCCAACAAACGCATCGTCGCCATCGCGGATGACATCCTCAAACGCGATGGCCGCATGATCCGCGCCGTCGAGGCGCTCGGCCGTGGCCAGGAAGCCATGGAAGGCCATCCGTTCCGTCTGGAGCTGACATGAACGAAGGCAGCGTGTGGTCAAGCTTGCACGCGGGGGGCAGAACATGACGACACTGCACTACGGACTGGTCGATCCCGAAGTTCTCCGTTCCCATGACGGGCTGAGCTTTCTCAAGGGCATCATTGCGGGCGACATCCCGCAGCCGCCGATCTCGGAAGTGCTCGGCTTTCATCTGGCCGAGGCGGAGCCGAACCGCGTTGTGTTCGAAGGCCTGCCGGAGTTGCGGCACTACAATCCAATCGGCACCGTTCACGGCGGCTTCGCCGCGACCCTGCTCGACTCGGCGCTCGCCTGCGCGATCTATACGACCATGCAGAAGGGCGATAGCTGGACGACGCTCGAACTGAAGCTGAATTACGTGCGGCCGCTGACCAAGGATACCGGCCCGGTGCGCGCCGAAGGCCGTGTCATCCATCGCGGCCGCAGCGTGGCGACGTCGGAAGGCGATCTAAAGGATCTGAGCGGCAAGCTCTACGCCCACGCCACGACGACCTGCATGGTGTTTCCGGCGAAGGCGTAAGCGTCAGTTGTTTCCAGCCGCGAAGGACGAGCGCAGTTTCAGCGGCCCGTTATCCTCCGACACGCTGGCCGACCGCGTCGGCCGCCGCGTGAATTCGCAGTAGGCAAAGCCAAGACCCGAGATCGCGCCGCGGAAGGTGTATTCGTCGACCTTGGTGACGCGGAAGCACGGCTCGATTGGCAGGCCCTTGAGCGTCGCGCAGACCGAACCGTCCTTCACGTGCAACGTGTTGGCCGGCAGCGCTGCGTAGCGCACCTTGCCGGCGCCCTGGAATTGAATCGAACCGACCACGGAGCCGTCATGCAACACGCGGCCGCGGCCGCGGGTGCCTTCAAAGCAGCTATAATTGAAGGTCTTGCCAACAACGAAGTGCCGGGCCTGCTCCGCCGTCAGTTCTTCGGCCGAAGCCATCGACGGCAGCGCGGCCAACAGGCCGATCACGCAAGCACCCACACGCAACATCACGGAACTCCGACTGACGCCACAACAGAAGATTAGCGGGCTTCCGCCCGCTAGAAAACATGTTGCGGATTATGCCTAACGATCGTTGGCAAATCCTGAATGGAGTTTACCCGATCTTGACCACGACGCGACCCCGGATCTGCCCGGCAACGATGTCGGCCGCAGCCTGGGGCAGATCGGAAAGGCCGATTTCCCGGGTCATGGCGGCCAATTTTTGGCGGTCGAGGTCGTTTTCCAGCCTTTTCCAAGCTTCCTGCCGCTTCGGCAGCGGGCACATCACCGAGTCGATGCCCAAAAGACACACCCCGCGCAAAATGAAAGGCGCAACCGATCCCGGCAGATCCATGCCACTGGCGAGGCCGCAGGCGGCGACCGCCCCGCCATAGCGGATCATCGACAGCAGGTTGGCGAGCGTGGTCGAGCCGACGGAATCGACGCCACCGGCCCAGCGTTCCTTGGCCAGCGGTTTCACCGGGCCGGTGAGCGCGGCGCGCTCGACGATTTCGGAGGCCCCCAGCCCTTTCAGGTAGTCGGCCTCCGCAGGGCGCCCGGTTACCGCGCTCACCGAGAACCCAAGCTTGGAGAGGATCGATACCGCGACCGAGCCGACGCCGCCGGCGGCACCGGTGACAGCGATCGGGCCGCTTGCCGGCGTCAGGCCGTGCTTCTCCAGAGCCATGACGCACAGCATTGCCGTGAAGCCGGCAGTACCGATGGCCATCGCCTCGCGTGTGCTCATGGTCGCCGGCAGGCGCACGAGCCAGTCGCCCTTGACCCGCGACTTCTCGGCGAAGGCGCCGAGATGGGTTTCGCCGGTGCCCCAGCCGTTGAGGATGACCTTGTCGCCCGCCTTCCAGTCCGGATGATTCGAGCTCTCGACGGTGCCGGCGAAATCGATACCGGCGATCATCGGGAAACGGCGCACCACGGGCGCCTTGCCGGTGAGCGCCAGGCCGTCCTTGTAATTGACGGTGGAGTATTCGACCCGGACGGTGACATCCCCGTCCATCAGGTTGGCTTCGTCGAAATCGGCCAGCGCCGCCTTGGTGCCGCTGTCGGCCTTCTCGATGACCATAGCCTTGAATGTCGACACGTCTGCGCCTCGCTCAGTTTTCGTGAACCTGGGCGCAGGTTGTCGCGCGCGGCGGCGCCGCGCGCAACTGTTTTAGGCCGCCGCCGGAACCAGCGGCCGCGCCACCGGTTTCTCGACGATCGGCAGGTTGATGATCGCGGACAGGACGCCCAAGGCGACCCCGAGCCACCATACCGGATTGTAAGTGCCAAAGTGGTCGTAAGCGAGACCGCCAAGCAGCACGCCGAGGAAGCCGCCGACCTGGTGGCTGAAGAAGGCGATGCCGAACAGCATGGCGAGCCAGCGCGTGCCGAACATCACCGCGACCAGTGACGACGTCGGCGGCACCGTCGACAGCCACAACAGACCCGTCACCGCGCCGAAGATCAGCGTTGTCGTTGTCGTCACCGGCAGCAACACGAAGGCGGCGATCGAGGCAGCGCGGCCGAAATAGATGATCGACAGGATGTAGCGCTTCGGCATGCGCGAGCCGAGATAGCCCGATGTGATCGAGCCGACGATGTTGAACAGACCGATCGCCGCCACTGTCCAGCCGCCGACCTCCGCCGACAGGCCGCGATCGAGCAAATAGGCCGGCAAGTGGACGGTCGTGAAGGCGAGCTGGAAGCCGCAAGTGAAGAAGCCGAGCACCAGCAGCACATAGCTGCGATGGCCGAACGCCTCCGTCAGGGCCTGCTTGTAGGACTGCGCCGGAGCAGCCGCCGCGGCAGTTGCCGCCTTGGGCGGCGCCGCCAGCACGATCGACAGCGGCAGGATGATCAGCATCAGCACCGAGAAGACGATCAGCGCCCCGTACCAGCCGACCGAGCCGATCAGTGCGACCGCCAGCGGCGAGAACAGGAACTGACCGAACGAGCCGGCTGCGGTGCCGAGGCCGAAAGCCGTCGAGCGCCATTCATCCGGCAGCAGCTTGCCGAAGGCACCGACCACGATGGTGAAAGAGCAGCCCGACAGGCCGAAACCGATCAGCACGCCGGCGGACAAGGTGAGTGTCGTCGGCGTGGTCGAATAGGCCATCAGGAACAGACCCGCCGCGTAGAGCAGCGTGCCGCCCGCCAGCACCCGGGTCGGGCCGTAGCGGTCGGCGATGGCGCCGGCAAAAGGCTGACCGACGCCCCACAGCAGGTTCTGCACCGCCAGGGCAAAGGCGAACACGTCGCGGCCCCAGTTATGGAGCTGCGACATCGGGGTAAGGAAGAAGCCGAGCGCGGAGCGCGGTCCGAAACCGAGCAGCGCGATGATGCAGCCGCAGACGATGATCACGGCTGGCGTGCGCCACCCCATCGAGGACGAAGGTGCTGCGGTTTGGGCGGACATCGGCGGGCTCCGGCGAATCTGTGTGGCCGCGTCAAACTAGCGCGGAGGCGCAACATAGTAACGCACACCCGGCGGACCCAAACGAATATTCGTGATCAAAGCCATATGCAGGATGCATGGCTGCTGCGGAAATGATTGAGGAAAATCGGTTCGGACCGCCGCGCGGGCTGACGGTCTAGCGGCCGGCCGAACCAAAGACCTCGTTGAGGCGGCGGGTTTCAAGCCGGGTGAACTTGGCGTCGCCCCACTTCGGCTCTTCGGCGCCGTCGCCCCAGTTGCGCGGCCGGTAGAAGATGAGGCCGCCGAGCTTGTCCATCTTCTTCATTTCGCGCACCCAGTTCGGATGTGCCCAGTCGTCGTGATAGTGCGTCGACTTGGCCACCTCGGGCATCCACAATTTGCCGTCGAGCGAATCGCGGGCGATGCTCATGGCGCGGTCGTAGGCTTCGGGCTCCTTGATCGCTTCGGACTTGCCGTCGCAGGCGAAGGTGAACTGGCAGGCCAGATGCCGGTGCTTGTTCTGATAGACGACGCCACAGACGTCGTTCGGATAGTACGGCGAGAAGACGCGGTTGAGGACGACCTGCGCCACCGCGATCTGCGCCGTCACGGGTTCGTCGCGCGCTTCGAAATAGATCGCGTGGGC
>JAHCKG010000034.1 GCA_026125895.1 Pseudolabrys sp.
GGCACCTGGCCGAACGGCTGCAGCGCGCGGTATTCTTCCTTGTCCTGATCGCCCTGCTCGAGCAGGCGCGTCCGGTAAGCCAGGCCGGCTTCCTCCAGCGCCCAGCGGACGCGCAGGTCGCGCACCTGGCCGCGGGCGAAGTCGGGCACCCAGCGAAAGGCAGAGATCGTAATCATGAGCGTGTTCCTCCGTGACGGACCGCGTTGGCCGCGGCCCGTTCGTTGACGCGTTGAGATTCTGGTCTGCTGTCAGCGGCCGTAGTCGAGTTTCGGATACCAGTCGGGCTTGCGGCCTTCCGGCGTGCAGTCGAGCACGGTCCACAGCGGCATCAGGTCGGGCGCGCCTCGCGGGTCCTGGCCCGGATCGGAAGTGCTGCCATCCATCTCGCCGCTCCAGAAATGACGCAGCGTGCCGTCGCGGCGGGTGAAGACATGCAGGCCGGGCCACTCCTCGCCGTTCGGCCCGAGCGCGTTGAAGTCACGGCTGAGCTCTTCACTCGGATCGGAATAAAGCGGCAGGTCGCGCCAGCCGCGCTGCTGCTTGAAAGCGACGAGACGTTCGATCGGCGAGCGCGCCGTCACCGCCAGCGCGACGTTCTGCATGATGTCCCTGGCCTCGCCGGCCCAAGACGAAAGCAGCGACGTGCACATCGGGCACGGCTTCTCGCGCTGCGGCCCGAACATGTAGGTGTACACAACGAGCGACTGCTTGTCGCCGAACAGGCCCTGAAGATCGGTCGGCCCGTTCTCGCCGATGAAGCGGTAGTTCTTCACCTCGGCGCCCGGCGGAAGTGCGCGGCGCATTTCGGCGACGCGTTCGATGTGGCGGCGCAGTTCGATCTCCTCGGCGAGCAGATCGGTCCGCGCCTTGCGGTAGCCGGCGCTTTCGCCGGGAATGCGAACCGCGCAATTTTCGGCGAGCGTGCGGGCGGATGGCAGCGTCTTGTTGATATCGAGCATCATCGTCCTCCTGTTCATCCCCCTGCGGTCACGGTGTCGCGCGGCGGCGGCGCGCCACCGCGTTACGCCGCGGTGACCACCATCCAGTTGACGCCGAACTTGTCGGCGACCATGCCGAAGCTGGAGGCAAAGAAGGTCTTCATCAGCGGCTGCAGCACCGCGCCGCCGTCGCTCAGCGCCTTGAACTTGGTCTGCGCCTCGGCGTCGTCCTTGGTGGTGAGCGCCAGCGAGATGCCCTTGAAGTCCGGCTTGCCGCTGGTCATGCCGTCGGTCGCCATGATCACGGAATCGCCGATGCGGACGCTGGAATGCATGATCTTCTCGGCCGGCGGCATCGGCCCGGCGCAGCCCTCATCGGACATGCCGGCATCGGCCGGGGCATCCTTGAAGCGCATCATGACGTCGACCTGGGCGCCGATCGCCTTCTTGTAGAACTCCAGCGCCTCCTCACAGCGGCCTTCGAAACTCAGATACGGCTGGACCTGCATGGCGTTTCCCTCATCGCGGGCCGAAAATCGGCCGGTTTTCACTGTGTATGCGCGGCCCCACCGTGAGGCCGTCCTTGACAATTACGTTGATATCAACATATAGTTCGGTATGTCAATACGTCAGGTTGCAGAATGTGCCGACATGCCGCAGGCGGAACCTGCGGCCGAGGCCCTGCCCTTCGAGAAAACGATCGAAGTGCGCGACGCCTGTCTGTGCCTGCATGTGCAGCGTGCGGCGCGGGCGCTGGCGCGGCGCTTCGACGTGGTGCTGCGGCCGCTCGATCTCACCAGCGGCCAATTCTCGCTGCTGACGTCGCTCAACCGCCCGGCGCCGCCGACCATCGGCAGCGTCGCCGAATTGCTGGCAATGGACCGCACGACGCTGACCGCCAATCTCAAGCCGCTGGAGCGGCGCGGCCTCATCGAGGTCGCGATCGACAAGGACGACAAGCGCAGCCGCCGGCTCATCATCACGCCGGCCGGCCGCGAATTGCTCGCCAAGGCCTATCCGATCTGGCGCGACGCGCACACCGCACTCGAGTTCAAGATCTCGCACGGCAGCGCCGACGATCTGCGCAAGGCGCTCGGCGCGCTGCTGTAGCGTTACGCCGGCATCGTCGGTTTCACCTCCATCGGCACCCAGTGGAAGAACGGCTCGGCTTCCTTGAGCGCGCGCAGGTATGACGGGCGGCGCACGAGCCGCTCGTAATAGGCCTTGAGCTTCGGCGTCGCGTCGGTGATCGGCACCGCGAGGCTGGCGTAGAACAGCGCCGGCGACGCGGCGCAGTCGGCGAGCGTATAGTCGTCGCCCAAGGCGAAGGCGCCCTTGCCGAGCTGTTTCTCGAAAATCGCATAGGATTTTGCGATGGCCTCCTTCGCCTTGGCGACGCCGTGGGGATCGCGCGCCTCGGCGGGACGCAGGTTGTCCTCGACCAGCTTGCCCTGCTTTTCCATGACATAAAGATCGAAGAAGCGATCCCACATCCGCGCCTGCCAGGCGGCATCGGCATCCTCCGGGATCAGCCGCTTCCGCGCATAGTGCCTATCGAGATAGTCGATGATGACGCTCGACTCGGCGATGGCGTGGCCCCGCTTCTCGTCCTTGAGCACCGGGAATTTGCCGACCGGCCATAACGCCCTCATTTCCGCGCTCGATTGCTCTTCGGCGAGATTGACGACGACCGGCTCGAACGGAATGTCGTTCTCGTAGAGCGCGATGAGAGCCTTGTGGCAGTAGGACGACAGCGGATGGTAATAGAGTTTCAGCGTCATCGTTCTAGCTCCGCGCCATGGTGGCGACATAGCCGGCGAGCCGCGCCGTGGTTTCCTGCAGCCCCTTGTCGGCGCCGTATTCCTTGATGACGAAGTCGCGCATCTGCGCGTTCGGGAATACGCCGTGCCAGACGATGCGCGTGCGGCCCGCACCGATGTCCTCGAAGGTCACGGTTTGCGCGAAGCTCACCGGCTCGAGATCGGCCTCGCCGCCGCCGTGACGATAGGCAATGCGCTCGTTCGGCACGATCTCGTCGAAGGTGATGCGGTTCTGGTAGTCGCGGCCGTCCGGCCCATGCATGACGAAACGCCAGACGCCGCCGGGCTTGAACTCGAAGTGCGAGGTCGTGGTGGTGAAGCCGGTCGGTCCCCACCATTGCGCCAGATGCCTGGGATCGGTGAAGGCGCGGAACACCAGTTCGCGCGGCGCGTCGAACTCGCGCGTGCCTTTGATGGAAACGGGATCGCCGAGATCGAGACTAGTCTTTGCGGGCACGGCCTTCTCCTTGACGCTTTACCGAGCGGGATTTCTTTTTCGGCGCCGGGCGGGCGCCCTGCTCCGCCTTCATTACCTCGAGATAACTCTCGAGCTTGTCCATGCTCTGGCCCCAGAGCTTGCGATATTCCTCAAGCCAGTGATCGACGCCGATGAGGCCGGTGGCATCGATCCGGCAGGGCCGCATCTGCGCGTCACGGCCGCGGGTGATCAGGCCGGCATGCTCGAGCACTTTCAGGTGCCGCGAGATCGCCGGCAGGCTGATGTCGAAGGGCTGCGCCAGTTTCTGCACCGAGGTCTCGCCGAGCGCGAGACGGGCGAGGATGGCGCGGCGCGTCGGGTCGGCAAGCGCGGCGAAGGTGGCGCTGAGACGGTCGGTGTCGGGCATGGTGTTTGTGTTTAGCCATTCAGTTAAATAACTGATTTGTTAAATACAGGACCGCTGGCGGCTGTCAAGACGCGGCGATATAGTTCGAAGATTGATTGCACTGTATGCAATGCAATCACTTCGATTAAGTATCTGTTATATCGGAGTTTTCGATGGCTTCTCTGACGGTCCGGCAGCTCGACGAGGCGCTGAAGCAGCAGCTGCGGCTGCGCGCGGCGCGCAACGGCCGCTCCATGGAGGACGAAATCCGCAGCATCCTGCGCGAGGCGGCAGGAGAAACCGAAGCGCCACCGCAAGCCGGGCCGGCGTCCCGCGCGGAAACGTCCGCCACGGCGGTGGCGCCACGCCTGCTGCTGATCGTCGGCGGCGGCATCGCCGCCTACAAATCGCTCGATCTCATCCGCCGCCTCAAGGAACTCGGCTACGCCGTGCGCTGCATCCTCACGCAGGCGGCGACGCAGTTCGTGACGCCGCTGGCGGCCGGCGCGCTGGTCGGCGGCCCGGTCTACACCGACCTGTTCAATCCCGATCACGAGTTCGACGTCGGCCATATCCGCCTGGCGCGGGAAGCCGATCTCGTCGTCGTCGCGCCGGCGACCGCCGACCTGATGGCGAAGATGGCGCAAGGCCACGCCAACGATCTTGCGACCGCGGTGCTGCTGGCGACCACGGCGAAGATTCTTCTCGCACCGGCAATGAATCCGGCGATGTGGGCGAACAAGGCCACGCAGCGCAATCTCGCGCAGCTCAAGGCCGACGGCGTGACGCTGGTCGGTCCCAACGCCGGCGAGATGGCGGAGCGCGGCGAGCGCGGCCTCGGCCGCATGGCCGAGCCATTGGAGATCGCCGCCGCGGTCGAGCGTTTGTTCAAAGCCGAAAACGCCGTGCTGCCGATCAAAGGCAAACGCATCCTCATCACGGCCGGCCCGACGCATGAGCCGATCGACCCGGTGCGCTATATCGCCAACCGATCGTCCGGCAAGCAGGGCTACGCCATTGCCGCCGCCGCCGCCGAGGCCGGCGCCGACGTCGTCCTCGTCAGCGGCCCGGTCAACCTGCCGAGACCGCAAAACGTCGATGTCGTCGCGGTCGAAAGCGCGCGCGACATGCTGGCCGCCGTCGAAAAGGCACTGCCCGCCGACGTTGCCATCTTTGCCGCCGCCGTCGCCGACTGGCGCGTCGCCAATGCCGGCGCGCAGAAGATCAAGAAGCGGCCGGGCGCGGCGACGCCGCAACTGGCGCTGGCCGAGAACCCCGATATTCTCTCGACCATCGCCCATCGCAGCGATGGGCGGCCGCCGCTCGTGATCGGCTTCGCTGCCGAAACCGAGAATGTCGTCGCCAACGCCAAGGCGAAGCTCGCCAGGAAAGGCTGCGACTGGATCCTCGCCAACGACGTGTCACCGTCGACCGGCATCATGGGCGGCGACAGCAACACGATTCACCTGGTGACGGCGGCAGGCGTCGATGACTGGCCGCCGCAGAGCAAGGAAGAAGCGGCGGCGATGCTGATATCGCGAATCGCCGCGACGCTGACAGGAGACAGGCATTGACCACCAGCACCGACGTCCGAATTACCCGCCTGAAGCATGCGCAGGATCTGCCACTGCCGGAATATCAGAGCGCGCTCGCCGCCGGCTTCGACTTCACCGCCGCGGTGGACGAACCTCTGACGATCGCGCCGGGCGCGCGTGCATTGGTGCCGACCGGCCTGGCGATGGCGTTGCCTGCGGGGTTCGAAGCGCAGGTGCGGCCGCGCTCGGGCCTAGCGATGAAGCAGGGACTCACCGTGCTCAACGCGCCGGGCACCATCGATGCCGATTACCGCGGCGAGGTGCAGGTGCTTCTGATCAATCTCGGTAGTGAGCCTGTGGTCATCACACGGGGTATGCGTATTGCGCAATGCGTGATTGCAACCGTAACGCGCGCCATTTTCGTCGAGGTTCCGGCGCTCGATCAGACGATACGGGGCGCGGGCGGCTTCGGCTCTACCGGAAGTTGAATTCTATCGGAGTGATTTCTACTAGACGTACCGGCAACTGTAATCTATTACCTTTGTAATAGTTGCATGTGGTGCCAAAAATGCCGCTCGTTTCCCGCAAAGGCGTCCTCGCCATTGCCGCCGTGATCGATGTCGCGGTGAATGCCAATGGCCGTCCAGTGTCGGCGAAAGCGCTGGCGGCGCGCCACAAACTACCGCCGCGTCATCTCGAGCCGGTGCTGCAGGCGCTGGTGCGCGACGGCATCCTGCGCGGCATTCGCGGTCCGCACGGCGGTTACGAACTGGCGCGCGAGCACCACAAGATCACCGCCGAAGACATTCTGCGCGCCGCCACTAGCACGGAAGAGGCGGAAGAACCGCCGATGCCGCCGTCGGGGCTTGTCAGCAATGTGGTGCGCCCGGCGCTGGCCGAAGCGGAGCGCACGTTCTCGACGGCGCTCGCCGCGATCAACATCGAAGAGATGACCAAGCAGGCTCTGAACCAGGGTTAGCCGCGTTCGCGCCACTGCGCCGCACGGAATGATGCCGTGCCTTGCTCCGTTCCCCATATGGACTCTTTCGGCGGGACTCGCCTGAGGGGTAAAGTCCAATGATTCGCGAGCGGTACGGCGGTGAGCGTCCGCATTCCCTGACGCGTCCTGTGGGGCAATCTGAATGCCGGAAGGACTCCGGACGGCGAACGAGGCATTGCGTTCTCGTCCGAAACGAGGCGGATTCTTCGCCGCCGTCACGCTGACAGCTTTGACCGCCGCGCAGGATGCAGCGGCCGCCGACGGATCGACACTCGATCACGCCGTCACCTCGCTCGGCCGCCAGGAAATCGCGACCCTTACTCTGCTCGCCGGCCTCATCTGCTTCGCCGTGCTCGCCACCGCGGTGCTGATTCGCAGCCGCGGCGGCCGCCGCGATTCCGTGTCGCGCGACGACGCCATGGCGATGCAGGCGGAGATCGACCGGCTGCGGCAACTGCTGCTGTCGCAGCCACAGGTCATCGTCACCTGGCCGGCGGCGGCGGACGAACCGGAAATTCTCGGCGACACCACCATCGTCGCGCCCGGTAGCGCGCCGCAGCGCGTGCTGGCGTTCGGCGCCTGGCTTGAGCCGGCGGCGGCGCAGCGCATGGAAGAGGCGGTGGCGCGGCTCCGCGGCGAAGGCCGCGGCTTCGTCATGACGCTGACCACGCAGGCCGGCAGGCCGCTCGAGGCCGAAGGCCGCGCGCTCGGCGGCCGCGCCGTGCTGCGCCTGCGCGATGTCAGCGGCATCGAAAGCGAACTGGTCAACATCTCGACGCGGCATGACCGTCTCGCCGGCGATCTCGAAACGCTGAAGTCGATGCTGGAAACGCTGCCGGCGCCGGTTTGGGCGCGCAATGCCGCGGGTCATCTGATCTTCGTCAACTCAGCCTATGCCCGCGCCGTCGAGGCGAACGATGCCGAGAGCGCCGTCGAGCGCAATCTTGAGCTGCTCGATGGCACCGCGCGCGCCGAAATCACGCGCATGCGCGCCAGCAACGCGGCCTTCACCAAGCGCCTGCCGGCGGTCGCGGCGGGGGAGCGGCGGGTGTTCGATGTGTTCGATGTGCCCACGGTGTTCGGCGCCGCCGGCGTCGCCATCGACCGCACCGAAACCGAAACCATGCGCACCGAGCTGCGGCGCATGACGGAAGCGCACCGCCGCCTGCTCGACCAGCTCGCCACCGGCGTCGCCATCTTCAACGCCGACCGCAAGCTCACCTTCTACAACACCGCCTTCCGCGCCCTGTTCGACCTCGATCCGGCGCTGCTCGACCAGACGCCGACCGACACCAGCGTGCTCGACACTTTGCGCAGCGGCCGCAAACTGCCGGAGGAGCAGGATTTCCGGCAGTGGAAGCAGCAGCTTTACGAAGCCTACACCGCCGTCGAGCCCAAGGAGCACATGTGGCACCTCCCCGACGGCCGCACCTTGCGCGTCGTCACCACGCCCAATCCGGAAGGCGGCGTGACTTATCTCTACGACGACGTCACCGAGCGCTTGGCGATGCGCCGCAACTACGAGGCGCTCAACAAGGTACAGAGCGAGACGCTCGACAATCTCTCCGAAGCCGTCGCCGTGTTCGGCTCCGACGGCCGCGTGCGCCTGCACAACCCGGCGTTCCAGCGCATGTGGAAGCTGACGCCGGAGGCGCTCAACACCCATCCGCATGTCGAGGCCGTGACCGCCTGGTCGCAGGCGCTGCATGACGACAGCACGCTGTGGCGCGGCTTGCGCGCCGCGGTGACCGGCATCGACAACCGCGCGGCGCTCACCGCGCGGATCGAACGCCGCGACGGCATGATGATCGACATGGCCACCGTGCCGCTGCCGGACGGCGCCACGCTGGTGGCGTTCCAGGACGTCACCGACTCGGTCAATGTCGAGCGCGCGCTGCGCGAGCGCAACGAGGCGCTGGTCGCCGCCGACGGCATCAAGATCGATTTCGTGCATCACGTTTCTTATGAGCTGCGTTCGCCGCTCACCAACATCATCGGCTTCGCCAACCTGCTGGCCGACCCGGTGTTCGGCCCGTTGACGCCGAAGCAGCACGAATATCTCGGCTACATCACCACCTCGACCAACGCGCTGCTGGCGATCATCAACAACATCCTCGACCTCGCCACCATCGACGCCGGCGCCATGACGCTGAACCTGACGCAGGTCGATATCCGGGCCTCGATGGCGGAAGCGGCGGAAGGCGTGCAGGACCGGCTGATCAAGAACAACCTGCGGCTCGACATCGTCGCCGCCGCCGACATCGGCTCCTTCGCCGCCGACGCCAAGCGGCTCAAGCAGATCCTTTTCAACCTGTTGTCGAACGCCGTCGGGTTCTCGCCGCCGAACGCCACCGTGACGCTCGCCGCCGAGCGGCTCAATGGCAACGTGATGTTCTCGGTGACCGATCGCGGCCCGGGCATCGAGCCGTCGCGGCAGCAGAAGGTGTTCGACATGTTCGAAACCGATTCGGCCGGCTCGCAGCATCGCGGCACCGGACTCGGACTGTCGCTGGTGCGCTCCTTCGTCGAACTGCACGGTGGCACGGTGTCGATCGATTCCGCGGTTGGCCGCGGCACCACCTTCACCTGCGTGTTCCCGGCCGAGCAGCAGCGCCACCCGGCGGAAACCGCGCCGGCCAGGCTGCCCGCGGCGAAGCGCAGCGCGGCGTAGCCTCAAGCCTTAGTAGCCCTGTCATGGCCGGGCTTGTCCCGGCCATCCACGCCTTGTCGCGCAGCAAAGACGTGGATGCCCGGCACAAGGCCGGGCATGACGGAGATGTACGGGGCCTCGAAAGAAAGCAAAACCCCCGCGGCGAACCGCGGGGGCCTTGTCTACGCATTCACGCATACGCGACGCTACGCTTACCCCGGGAGAGGCTTAGCGATAGTAGCGCTGCGCACGCGGCGCGTAACCGACATACTCGCCGTTGGCGCAGGCATCACGGTTGGCGCCGAACAGTGCGTGGAAGCCGCGGCACGGCTGCACCGCACCGTCGATCAGCGCGACGGTGCCGATACCGGCAACGCCGCCGATCGCGGCAGCGCCCGCGGCGCTGGTCGGCAGCGCGGCGCCACCGATGGCCGGCGCGGCGCCATACCAGCCGTTCGCCAGACCGACGCCCACGGCCGTACCGACGGCGGCACCCGCGAGCGGCGCGCCGTAGCTGTAGTACGGGCCTTCGCTGCGGCCGTAAGCCGGTTCAGCGCTGGCCAGGGTCGGCATTGCAACGGCAGCCGCGGTCACAGCGGCGACGGAAAGCCCGGTAATGAGTTTACGCATGAGAATTCTCCATCTTCTTCGTTCGTCAAACCCCTCGGGCGAATAAACGTGTTGCCACGCGGAAGCGTTCCGAAAACGGTGGAAAATCGCGGTGTTTCCTCAACCAAGGCGGCGATGTGATGAAGCGCGGTGAAAACAAGGCACGAACGGGGCAGCCTTGCCACAACGCTGACTAGCGGTGCGCGCCGCGCTTTGCTTATAAAGATGACGTTCCACCCTGGATGATTCGATGCCGCCTTCCGGTTCCGGCGCTTTCAGTTTCACGATCGCGCTCGGCGATGAGACGGCGACGCGCAAGCTCGCCGCCGACATCGCCAACCTGATCGAACCCGGCGATGTCATCACGCTGTCCGGCGATCTCGGCGCCGGCAAGTCGGCCTTCGCCCGCGCTCTCATCCGCCATCTCGCCGGCGACGATGCGCTCGAAGTGCCGAGCCCGACCTTCACATTGATGCAGACTTACGATCTGCCGCGCTTTCCTCTGGTGCATGCCGATCTCTACCGGCTGTCCGGCCCGGACGAACTCGCCGAACTCGGCTTCGACGACGAGGCGGCTTCGACCGTGATGCTGATCGAGTGGCCGGACCGCGCCGCCGGCCACCTGCCGGAGGATCGCATCGACGTCGCGCTCGCGCTCGATCCGGCGCAAGGCGACACCTGGCGTCGCTGCGAAGTGACGGGCCACGGCAAACTCGCCGCACGCGTCGAACGCATCGAGATCATCCGCCGCTTTCTCAACGACATGAGCTTTGGCACCGCGCGGCGCACGCGCATGCAGGGCGACGCTTCGAGCCGCATGTATGAAAGGCTCGAGCGCGACGGCGCGAGCTACATCCTCATGAATTCGCCGCGCCGCCCCGACGGCCCGCCGGTCGAGGACGGCAAGCCTTACAGCGCCATCGCCCATCTCGCCGAAGACGTGACGCCGTTCATCGCCATGGCCCATGCGCTGCGCGACGCCGGCGCCTCGGCGCCGCAACTGATCGCCACCGACCGCGCCGAAGGCCTTATCGTTCTCGAGGATCTCGGCAGCGAGGCCGTGGTCGCCGGCGATCCACCGGCGCCGATCGAGGAGCGCTACGCCGCCGCCGTCGATCTGCTCGCCGTTTTGCACAGCGTACCGAAGCCGGACGTGCTGCGCGTCGATGCCGGGACGATGTACCGCGTGCCGCGCTTCGACATCGGCGCCATGCTGATCGAAGTGTCGCTGCTCATCGACTGGTACCTGCCGTTCCGCAATGTCAGCCCGAGCGATGCCCTGCGCGCCGATTACCGCATGCGCTGGCGCGACGCGCTGCAGCCGGCGCTGGCCGCACCGCCGACCTGGGTGCTGCGCGACTACCATTCGCCGAACCTGATCTGGCTGCCGGAGCGCGACGGCATCAAGCGTGTCGGCGTGCTCGACTTCCAGGACGCGGTGATGGGCCCCGCCGCCTACGACGTTGCCTCGCTCTGCCAGGACGCGCGCGTCGATGTGCCGGAGGCGCTCGAGATCAGCCTGCTGACGCGTTACACCCGCGCGCGCCTAGGCGAGCCGGATTTCGACGCGCGCGGCTTCACGCATCTCTATGCGCTGATGGCGGCGCAGCGCGCCTCCAAGATCCTCGGTATCTTCGCCCGCCTCGACAAGCGCGACGGCAAGCCGCAATATTTGCGTCATCTGCCGCGGGTATGGACCTATCTCCAGCGCGCGCTGGCGCATCCGGCGCTGGCGCCGCTCGCGGCCTGGTACCGCGACCACATTCCCGCACCGGGTATGAGAGGATCATGAGCATCGACACGCCGCGCCGCGCCATGGTGCTCGCCGCCGGCTTCGGCCAGCGCATGCAGCCGCTGACCGCTACAAGGCCGAAGCCGCTGGTGGAAGTCGCCGGCAAGGCGCTGCTCGATCACGTCCTGGACCGCCTCGGCGAGGCCGGCGTCGCGGAGGCGATCGTCAATGTGCATTACCTCGGCGACCAGATCGTCTCCCATACCGCCGCGCGGCAGCGGCCGAAGGTCGTCATCTCCGACGAGCGCGATGCGCTGCTCGATACCGGCGGCGGCGTGGTCAAGGCGATGCCGCTGATCGGCGACGCGCCGTTCTACCACATCAACTCCGATACGATCTGGATCGACGGCGTCACGCCCAACCTGACGCGGCTGGCCGAAAGCTTCGACGCCGCGGCGATGGATGCGCTGCTGTTGCTGGCGCCGACCGCCGGCAGTATCGGCTATGCCGGCCGCGGCGATTTCGTCATGGCGTCGGACGGCCGCCTGAGCCCGCGCGCCGAGCGCGACATCGCACCCTTCGTCTATGCCGGCGCCGCCATCCTGTCGCCGCGGCTGTTCGACGGCGCGCCGCGGGGCGCATTCTCCCTGACAAAACTGTTCAATCGCGCCATCGAGCGCGAACGCCTCTACGGATTGCGCCTCGAAGGCCTGTGGATGCATGTCGGCACGCCCGACGCCATCGGCCAGGCGGAAGCCGCGATCGCGGCGAGTGCGGGCTGACTTGCAAAAGCGGCAAATTTAACCGCTCGTCCCCGCGAAAGCGGGGACCCAGAACTGGATTCCCGCTTGCGCGGGAATAAGCGGAGTTTAGATCAGGCCCACAGCCCTCTCTCACTTTGTGTATCCTGGCGGCATGAAGCCCAACCTCTTCACCATCCCCGCCTCGGCGCCGTTCCTGCCGGCGCTGATCGATGCGCTGCTCGAGGGGCGGCTCGTCGCGGGCTATCCGGCTTCCCGCGATCCCCTCGAGATCGCGCGCGCCACGCTTTATCTGCCGACGCAGCGCGCCTGCCGCGCCGCGCGCGACGTCTTCCTCGAACGCCTCGGCGCTGACGCGGCGATCCTGCCGCGCATCGTGCCGCTCGGCGGCATCGACGAGGACGACATCGCCTTCGCCGAAGCCGCCAAGGCGGAGTTGCCGGAACAGGCGCTCGCCATTCCCGAAGCAATGAGCGGCCTGTCGCGGCTGATGCCGCTGTCGGCGCTGATCCTCAAATGGGCGCGCATCATCGCGCCGAAGGAGCGCGGTCACGTGCCGCTGGTCGCCAGCAATCCGGTCACGGCGTTTCGCCTGGCGCAGGATCTGGCGCGGCTGATGGATGACATGACCACGCGGCAGGTGCCGTGGGAAGCGCTCGACGATCTGGTGCCGGACGAGCACGACCGCTTCTGGGATCTGACGCTCGGCTTTCTCAAATTCATCCGTCAGGAGTGGCCGAACATCCTTGCCTGTGTCGGCGCCATCGAGCCGGCCGAGCGGCGCGACCTGCTGATCAAGGCCGAGACCGAGCGGCTCGCGAGTTCAGGCGACCCGATCATCGCCGCCGGTTCGACCGGCTCGATCCCGGCGACCGCGACCTTGCTCGACACGATTTCGAAGCTGCCGCACGGCGCCGTCGTGCTGCCCGGCCTCGACACCGATCTCGACGACAAGAGCTGGGAGGCGATCCTCAGCGACAACGACGCCGCGCACGGACACCCCCAATTTGCCTTGGCTTCGCTGATCAAGCGCATCGGCATCGCGCGCGCCGACATCGCCACGCTCGCTGCCCCGGCGGCATATGGCCGTGAGCGCGTCACCTCCGAAGCGTTGCGACCGGCGCTTGCCAGCCAGCTCTGGCAGACCTTGCCCGCCGATGGCGACTTCGCCGCGCGCGCGGATAACGCCGTGACGAATGTCGCCGTCATCGAGACGGCGAATGCCGAAGAGGAAGCGCTGGCGATTGCCGTCACCTTGCGCGAAGCCGTGGAGACGAAAGACAAGACCGCGGCATTGGTGACGCCCGATATCGCGCTCGGCCGCCGCGTCGCCGCGCTGCTCGAGCGCTGGAAGCTGCCGGTCGATGACTCGCGCGGCCAATCGCTCGCCGATTTGCCCGACGGCGTGTTCGCGCGGCTGGTCGCCGATGTCGCGCGCCATGAATTCGCGCCGGTGCCGCTGCTGGCGCTGCTGAAGCAGCAGTCGAGCCCGTTCGAGCCGGCGGCGGTCAGCGCGCTGGAGCGCGCCATCCTGCGCGGCCCGCGGCCGGCGGCCGGCAGCGCCGGGCTCGGCGCGGCGCTCGAGGCGATCCGCGGTCAGATTACCGCCGCCCACGCCGGCAAGGAATCCGGCCTGCACCGGTCCGATCCGCGGCTCACCCTCACCGACGCCGAACTCGATGCCGCCGGCGGCCTGATCGAGACCCTGCGCAGCGCCATGGCGCCACTCGAATCCTTGCGCGGCGCCCAGCCGGTGAAGGTTTTCGCGCAGAGACATGACGAGGCGCTGACAAACCTCGGCGGCATGACGCGCGAGCTGAAGGCCGCGTTCGACGAACTCGCCGGCGCCGAAGCGCTCGACGTCTCCATCTCCGACTATGCCGAACTCTTCCACCTCGCCATCGCCGACCGCACGATTCACCGCGCCCCGGCCGATGCGCGTATCCGCATCTTCGGCCTGCTCGAGGCGCGGCTGCAGCATGTCGATCGTCTCGTTCTCGGCGGGCTGGTCGAAGGCGTCTGGCCGCCGGAGGCGCAGGCCGACTCCTGGCTGTCGCGGCCGATGCGGCGCCAGCTTGGCCTCGATCTGCCGGAGCGGCGCATCGGCCTGTCGGCGCACGATTTTGCGCAGGCGCTCGGCGCGCGCGAGGTCATCCTGTCGCGGCCGGCCAAGCTCGGCGGCGAACCGACGGTGGCATCGCGCTTCGTGCAGCGGCTCGCCGCCGTGCTCGGCGAGGCGCGCTGGAAGGCGGCGCGCGAGCGCGGCGCGCAATACGTCGCGCTGGCGCGCAAGCTCGACGAGACCGAAACCGTGACGCCGGCGCAGCGCCCGGCGCCGACGCCGCCTTTCGAGGCGCGGCCGCGCCGCCTCAGCGTCACCGAGATCGAAGACCTGCTGCGCGATCCCTATACGATCTATGCCAAGCACGTGCTGAAGCTGACGCCGCTCGACGACATCGACGCGCCGGCCGACGCGGCCATGCGCGGCACCGCGATCCACGATTCGCTCGCCGAATTCGATCTGGCGCACAAGGACCGCGAACTACCCGCCGACGCGCTCGACGCTCTGCTCGCCATCGGCCAGCGCCGCTTCGCACCGCTCGCCGATTTCCCCGAGGCGCGCGCCTTCTGGTGGCCGCGCTTCGAGCGCATCGCCGCGTGGTTCGTCAATTTCGATCGCCAGCGCCGCGCGCAGGCGCAATCGCTCGCCATCGAGATCGGCGGCCGCATCGCCATCCCGTTCGGCGACGACACGTTCCATCTCACCGTGCGCGCCGACCGCATCGAAGCCCTCGCCGACGGCCGCTACGCCATCATCGACTACAAGACCGGCGCGCCGCCGAGCTCCAAGCAGGTGCAGGCCGGGCTGTCGCCGCAATTGACGCTGGAAGCCGCGATCCTCAAAGCCGGCGGTTTTGCCGACGCGCCGGCCGGCGCCACCGTCAGTGAACTGCTCTATGTGCGGCTGCGCGGCGGCGCCGAAGCCGGCGAGGAAAAGCCGGTCGTGTTCGAGGACAGCACGGCGGACGAACAGGCGGACAAAGCGCTGGCCGAACTGACCAAGGTGCTGGCGCAGTTCGCCGATCCGAAGAGCCCTTATCTGTCGCTGCGCCATCCGATGTGGAAGAACCACTACGGCACCTACGATCACCTCGCCCGCATCAAGGAATGGTCGCTGACCGGCGGCTTCGACGAAGAGGTGGGCGAATGAGCAAGCCGCTCACCATCCCGCCCGACGTCGTCGCGCTGCAGACCTCGGCGTCCGATCCGGGCCAGTCGGCCTGGGTGTCGGCCAATGCCGGCTCGGGCAAGACGCATGTGCTGGCGCAGCGCGTCATTCGTCTGTTACTGAACGGCACCGATCCGGCGCGCATTCTCTGCATCACCTTCACCAAGGCCGCCGCCGCCAACATGGCGAACCGCGTGTTCGACGTGCTGCGCGGCTGGACCGTGCTCGACGACGCCGCGCTCGATGCCGCCATTCTCAAGACCGGCGTCAAGACCATCACGCCCGCCTTGCGGCTGCGGGCGCGGCAACTCTTCGCGCTGGCGCTCGACACGCCGGGCGGACTGAAGGTGCAGACCATCCACGCCTTCTGCACGCAGTTGCTGCACCTGTTCCCGTTTGAGGCCAATGTGCCGGCGCGCTTCGAGGTGCTCGATGAGGCGACCGAGCATCAGTTGCTGCACGACCTGACCATGGACGTGCTGCTCGAAGCCGCGCAGCAGCCGGATTCGACGCTCGGCCGCGCGCTGGCGCGCGCCGTGCTCGCCGCCGCCGACCAGACATTCCAGGAGATGATCCGCAACGCCATCTACGAGCGCGACGATCTGACCAAATGGATCGACGCCGCCGGCAGCATCGATGCCGCCGCGGCGCAGCTCTCGCAGGTGCTGCGCATCAGGCCGGAGGACACGGTCGAGGCGGCCGACGCGGCGCTGTTTGCCGAAAGCGCCTTCATCGAGGCCGAATGGCCGGACGTCGCCGCCGTACTGGAGACCGGCTCGAAGACCGACAAGGAGCAAGGCGGCCGTTTCCGCGCGCTGGCGGCGCTCGATCTTACCCGGCGCATCGAGACCTATCTCGATATCTTCTGCACCAGCAGCCGCGACAAGACGCGCGAGAACGTCGCCACCAAGGGTCTGCAAAAGAACCATCCCGATATGTGCGAGCGGCTGACGCGCGAGCGCGACCGCATCTGGGACCTGCTGACGCGAAAGCGCGCCATCGAGGCGCGCGACCGCAGCATGGCGCTGTTCGCCATCGCCTATGCGGTGATCCTGCGCTTCCGCAAGGAGAAGGATCGCCGCGGCCTGCTCGATTACGACGACCTGATCGACAAGACCCTCGAACTGCTCACCGAGCAGAGCGCCGCCTGGGTGCATTACAAGCTCGACAGCGGCATCCACCACGTGCTGATCGACGAGGCGCAGGACACCAGCCCGAAACAGTGGGCTATCGTCGAGCGGCTGGTCAGCGAGTTCTTCGCCGGCAAGGGCGCGCATGACCGCGTGCGCACCATCTTCGCCGTCGGCGACGAGAAGCAGTCGATCTTCTCGTTCCAGGGCGCCGACCCGCGCGAGTTCGACGCCAACCGCCGGCGCTTCGAACAGGCGCACCGCCGCGCCGAACTCACCTTCGTCGATGTCGCCTTCAAGACGTCGTTCCGTTCCGGCGCCAATGTGCTCGACGCCGTCGATGTCGTGTTCAAGAGCGAAACCGCGCATGCGGGCCTCAGCGCCGACAATGTCGCGCCGGTGCATCAATCGCTGCCCGACAAGGCGCCGGGACTGGTCGAACTGTGGGACCTCACCGAGGCCGACATCATCGACAAGAAGCCGGGCTGGGATGCGCCGTTCGATCTGCAGACGGCGCGCAGCGCGCCGGCCAAGCTCGCCGACCGCATCGCCGGCACGGTCGCGGCGTGGCGCGGCCAGGGCCGCGCGTCCAAGGACGTGCTCATTCTGGTGCGTCAGCGCGGCGCGCTGTTCGAGGCCATCATCCGCGCGCTCAAGCAAGCGGGCGTGCCGGTCGCCGGCGCCGACCGGCTGGTGCTGACGCAGCACATCGCGGTGATGGACCTGATGGTGCTGGCCGACGCGCTGCTGCTGCCGGAGGACGATCTGGCGCTCGCCACCATTCTCAAGAGCCCGCTGTTCGGCATCGGCGATGCGGCGCTGGAGAAGCTGGCCTGGAAGCGCGACGGCCGTCTGCACGATGCGCTGCGCACGCAGATGCCTGACGTGGCGGCGCGCTTCGCGGCGATGCGGGTCCGGGCGCGTGAGAATTCGCCCTTCGCCTTCTATGCCTGGCTGCTCGGCGCCGAAGGCGGCCGCCGCCGCTTCCTGTCGCGGCTCGGCCACGAGGCCGCCGACGCGCTCGACGAATTCCTCAACCTCGCGCTCGATTACGAGACGCGCGAGACGCCGACCTTGCAGGGCTTCGTCGCCTGGCTGAGCGCCGCCGAGGCGGAAGTGAAGCGCGACATGGAGATGGAGCGCGACGAAGTCCGCGTCATGACCGTGCACGGCGCCAAGGGCCTCGAAGCGCCCTTCGTCATCCTCGCCGACACCACGACGCGGCCCGAGGGTCCGATTCCGCCGAAACTACTGGCGCTGGCGCCGGACCAGGCGGCGCCCGATGCACCGAAGCCGATGGTCTGGATCGGCCGCAAGGCCAATGACAACGCGGCCATGGCGGCGGCGCGCGATGTCGTGTTGCGCGAGGCGACAGACGAGTATCGCCGCCTGCTCTATGTGGCGATGACGCGCGCCGCCGAGCGGCTCGTCGTCTGCGGCCTCAAGGGTCACAACAAGATCCCCGACGGCTGCTGGTATCAGCTCGTCGACAATGCGCTGGCCGAGCTCACCGTGCGCGAGAACGCCGACGACAAGGTCGGCGACGGTGACGGCACCGTGCGCCGCTATCGCAAGATCGATCCTTACGCGTCACAGGAGGCGGCGCAGCAAGAGGCGGCCGCGCCGAACGCGGCCACATCCAAGCCACTTGTCGTGCCCGACTGGCTGGCGCAGGACGCGTCGCGCGACGAGACCGTCCGCATCATCACACCATCGGGCTTCGATGAAGGCGCGCGCCGGCCGCTGCCGACCGCCGGGCAGAACGTCGCGCAGAAGCAGGCATTGCTGCGCGGCTCGCTGACGCATCGGCTGCTGCAATCGCTGCCCGGCATTCCGGCGGAGCGGCGGCGGCAGGCGGCGGAGGATTATCTCGGCCGCGCCGGCAAGGATTTGCTGGAGCTCGAACGCGGCGCGCTGATCGCCGACGTGCTGCGCGTGCTCGACGATGCCCGGTTCCGCGAACTGTTCGGCGGCGGCAGCCGCGCCGAGGTACCGATCGTCGGCCGCATCGAACTCGGCGGCGAAACCCGCCGCGTCAACGGCCAGGTCGATCGCCTGGTGGTCACGCCGGACTGGGTTCTGATCGCCGACTACAAGACGAATCGGCCGGCGCCGGCGAGTCTTGCCGCCGCCGAAACCGCCTACCCCCAATATATCCGCCAGCTTGCGCTGTACCGCGCGGTGCTCGCGAAACTGTACCCCGGCCGCGGTATCCGCTGCGCCCTTGTCTGGACCGAAGTGCCTGATCTGATGGAGATTTCAGCCGAGGCGCTGACCCATGCCCTGACGGCAGTCACGTCCGCGCGATAGCGCCTTGACGCTCCGGGGGCCCGTCCATACGTTCCGGTCCTCGCAATTTTGCGGCGCGATTCTTGAGCGCCGCCAGTCACAGTAAAGGGGCTCATCATGGCCGTCGGAAAGACTACGGATGCAAGCTTCGACACGGACGTTCTCAAGTCGTCCGAGCCGGTGGTGGTGGACTTCTGGGCCGAGTGGTGCGGTCCGTGCCGCATGATTGCGCCGGCGCTCGAGGAGATTTCCGGCTCGCTCGGCGACAAGGTGAAGATCGTCAAGCTCAACGTCGACGAGAACCCGAACATCGCCGCCAAGTACGGCATCATGTCGATCCCGACGCTGCTGCTGTTCAAGGGCGGCGAGATCGCCGACCGCCAGGTTGGCGCCGCGCCGAAGCAGAAGCTGCAGCAGTGGATCACCGCCGCGGTGTGATTCCGGCGGGAGACCTTTGCGTTACCGAACGGCCGGGTCACTCCCGGCCGTTTTTGTTTGCCTTGCTTGCTTTCTTCCCCTCTCCCCTTGTGGGAGAGGGTGCCTGAGCGAACGCAGTGAGCGAAGGCGGGTGAGGGGGTCAGCGCTTATTGAATGCCTGCCCCCCTCACCCGGCTCGTACCTTCGGTACTCGCCACCCTCTCCCACAAGGGGAGAGGGGAAGAAGATAAGAACCGAACTCCCTCCTCCGCGTTATCGCCTGTCATGCGTTCCGCGTTGCGCCGCCCCTTTCCGCTGATGGAAGCCTTGTCCGTGGACGAGATCCCGGAGGGCCGGCAATGGCAATACGAGCCGAAGTGGGACGGCTTCCGCTGCCTCGCCTTTCGCGACGGCGCGGCGATCGAACTGCAATCGAAATCCGGCCAGTCGCTGACGCGTTATTTCCCCGAGCTCGTCGCCGCGCTCAAGGCTCTCAAGGCCAAGCGTTTCGTGCTCGACGGCGAGGTCGTGGTGCCGGAGGGTCGCGTGTTCTCGTTCGACAAGCTGTTGCAACGCATTCACCCGGCGGCGAGCCGCGTTGCCAAGCTGGCCAAGGAAACGCCGGCGCTGTTCATCGTCTTCGATCTGCTGGTCGATGCCGACGGCGACACGCTCACCAAACTGCCGCTCGACGAGCGGCGCAAGGCGCTCAAGGCTTTCGTCAAGAGCTACGGCCACGGCCACAAATCCATCCGCCTGTCGCCGGCGACCAAGCGGCTGGCCGATGCGAAGAAATGGCTGAAACAGGTCGGCGCCACGCTCGACGGCATCGTCGCCAAGCGTCTCGACATGCCCTACCAGTCCGGCAATCGCCACGGCATGCAGAAGATCAAGAACTACCGCAGCGCCGACTGCGTCGTCGGCGGCTTTCGCTATAACGAAGGCACCAAGGTCGTCGGCTCGCTGCTGCTCGGGCTCTATGACGGCGACGGCCTGCTGAACCATGTCGGCTTCACCTCGTCGCTGAAGGCCGACGAGAAGAAGGCGCTCACCGCGAAGCTGAAGAAATTCGTCGGCGGCGAAGGCTTCTCCGGCGACAAGCCCGGCGGCCCGAGCCGCTGGTCGACCAAGCGTTCGGCGGAATGGCGGCCGCTCAAGCCGAAGCTGGTGGTCGAGGTCTGCTACGACCATTTCAGCGGTGGCCGCTTCCGCCACGGCACGCGGCTGTTGCGCTGGCGGCCGGACAAGGCGCCCGAGCAATGCACGATGAAGCAGGTCACCGCGCAGAAGAAAGCGGATTTGATGAAGTTGTTGAAGTGACGATCTTGCCCCGGACGCGGCGCAGCACGAAGTGGTGCGCCGCAGAGCCGGGGCCGCGACAAACTCACTTATCCGCAAAGGTCCCGGGTCTGCAGCGCATCATTCGCTACGCTCATGCTGCGCAGCGCCCGGGACAAGAGCTACACCGGCTCCGTCCCATTCTCCCGCAGGATCTCGCCCGCGAGATACAGCGACCCGGTAATCAGCACACGCGGCGGCGGCTCGAGATCGAGCTTGCGCACGGCATCGAGCGCCTCGTCGATGTTCTTGCGCGCCACGGCCGACACGCCGACCGCGGTCGCGGCGGCGGCGACGTCCTCGGCGCTCATGCCCTTGTCGGCGCCGGGCACCGGCACGGTGATCATGCGCCGCGCCAGCCCGGTGAAATTGCGCAGGAAGCCGGAGGCGTCCTTGGTCGAGAGCATGCCGACGATCATGACCAGCGGCCGCGACACGCGCTCCTCGAGATCGGCGAGCGCCGCCGCGGTGGCGCGGCCGCCGTCGGGATTATGCCCGCCGTCGAGCCACAGCTCGGCGCCCGGCGGCAGGAGATCGACCAGCCGGCCGCTGGCGAGGCGCTGCAAGCGCGCCGGCCAGTCGGCCTTGGTCATGCCGGCCTCGAACGCCGCCGGAGCGATCTTCAAACTTGGGATGGCGCGCAGCGCCGCGATGGCAAGGCCGGCATTCTCGAACTGATGGCGGCCGAACAGTTTCGGCGCCGGCAGATCGAGCAAACCGTTGTCGTCCTGATAGACGAGGCGGCCGCGTTCCTCCGTCGCCGTCCAGCCCTCGCCGGCAATGCGGATCGGCGCTTTCAGGCGCGCCGCCTGGCGTTCGATGACGGCGAGCGCGTCGCGTTGCTGCGCCGCAACGATGACCGGCGCGCCCTGTTTGATGATGCCTGCTTTCTCGAACGCGATCTTCTCGATCGTATCGCCGAGGAATTCGAGATGATCGAGCGACACCGGCGTGATGATCGAGGCCAGCGGCTGGTCGATGACGTTGGTGGCGTCCAGCCGCCCGCCGAGGCCGACCTCGAGCAGCAGCACGTCGGCCGGGTGGCGCGAGAACAGCAGCATGCCGGCGGCGGTGGTGATCTCGAACACCGTGATCGGCGCATCGCCATTGGCGCGCTCACACTCTTCCAGTGCCGCCGACAATTCGACGTCGCCGACCAGCGCGCCCTCGCCGCCCTTTTTGCCGAGACGGAAGCGCTCGTTGAAATGCACCAGATGCGGCGAGGTATAGACGTGCACGGCGAGTCCGGCGGCTTCGAGAATGGCGCGCAGGAACGCGACCGTCGAACCCTTCCCGTTGGTGCCGGCGACGTGGATGACCGGCGGCAGCTTGCGCTCGGGATGGCCGAGCGCGGCCAGCAGCCGCTCGATGCGGTCGAGCGACAGATCGATGCGCTTGGGATGCAGCGCGGTCAGCCGCGCGAGGATGAGATCGACGGGGTTCATGTTTGATCAACGTCGCGCGCAGGCGCGCACTTTATCTCCGCTCACCCCCGCGAAGGCGGGGGTCCAGAGCGATATAGCACAGACTTTGCAGCATAACTGGATCCCCGCTTTCGCGGGGATGAGCGGAGTATGTGGCAGTGCCTGATGTAAAATTAAAGGCTCACGCCGCCGGCAATTGCTTGTCCGCCGGCGCGTAAGCCGGCGCCTTGGTCAGCAGCCGGCACAACTGCCCGAGCGTCGAGCGCAACTGGTGGCGGTGCACGACCATGTCGACCATGCCGTGCTCGGCGAGATATTCGGCGCGCTGGAAGCCCGCGGGCAGTTTCTCGCGGATGGTCTGTTCGATGACGCGTGGGCCGGCAAAACCGATCAGCGCGCCGGGCTCGGCGATGTGCACGTCGCCCAGCATGGCGTAGGACGCCGTGACGCCGCCGGTGGTCGGATTGGTCAGCACGACGATGTAAGGCTTCTTGGCCTCGCGCAGCATCTGCACGCCGACCGTGGTGCGCGGCAGCTGCATCAGCGACAGGATGCCTTCCTGCATGCGCGCGCCGCCCGAGGCGGCGAACATGATGAACGGCGTCTCGCGCTTCACCGCGGTCTCGAGCCCGGCGATGATGGCCTCGCCCGCCGCCATGCCGAGCGAGCCGCCCATGAAATCGAAATCCTGCACGCCGATGGTCACCGTCTGGCCTTCGAGGCGGCCGATGCCGAGCTTCACCGCATCCTGATAACCGGTCTTGGTGCGCGCATCCTTGAGGCGGTCGGCGTAGCGGCGCTCGTCGCGGAATTTGAGCGGATCGACCTGCACTTCCGGCAGCGCGATATCTTCGTATTCACCGCCATCGAACATGCTCGACAGCCGCTTCGGCGCCGAGATGCGCATGTGATAGCCGGACGACGGAATGACGAACTGGTTCTGCTCGACGTCCTTGTAGAACACGAGCTGCCCGGTCTCCGGACACTTGATCCAGAGATTCTCCGGCGTGTCGCGGCGCAGGAAGCTGCGAATCTTCGGCCGTACGACGTTGTTGATCCAGTTCATCGAAAAGCTCGCGTTTTGCGCCGGCGCATTGTCCGCCGGATGTAAGCCGTCTTTGTTTACCGTGCCACTATGAACGAATTGTGGTTACTGGATTGCCCGTTTTCACGGCCAATGACGCACCGTTTGACGACGCTACTCCGCCGCCACCTTCCCCGCCGCACGCACGCCCTTGGCAATATCCGCGACCAGATCGGTCACCGCCTTGACGGTGGCCGGGCCGCCCTTGCCGCTGTCGTCGAGGGTCTTCTTCAGCGCGTCGATCAGCGCCGAGCCGACCACGACGCCGTCGGCGCCGGCGGCAATGGCGCGGGCGCTTTCGGCGTTCTTGACGCCGAAGCCGACCGCCACCGGCAGCTTCGTGTGCTTCTTGATGCGGCCCACCGCCGCCGACACCTTGGCGGCGTCGGGCGCCGCCGAGCCGGTGATGCCAGTGATCGACACGTAATAAACAAAGCCCGAGGTGTTGTTGAGCACCGCCGGCAGGCGCTTGTCGTCGGTCGTCGGCGTCGCCAGGCGGATGAAGTTGAGGCCCGCCTTGAGCGCCGGCAGGCACAACTCCTCGTCCTCCTCCGGCGGTAGATCGACGATGATCAGGCCATCGACGCCGGCCTCCTTGGCATCGGCGAGAAACTTGTCGACGCCGTAGATGTAGATCGGGTTGTAGTAGCCCATCAGCACGATCGGCGTGTTGGCTTCGCTTTTGCGGAAGTCGCGCACCATCGCCAGCGTCTTCTTCAGCGTCTGCCCGGCTTTGAGCGCGCGCACGCCGGCCGCCTGGATCGACGGACCGTCGGCCATCGGATCGGTGAACGGCATGCCGAGCTCGATGACATCGGCGCCGGCCTGCGGCAGCGCCTTGATCACGGCCATCGACGTCTCGTAGTCCGGATCGCCGGACATCACGAACGTGACGAGCGCCGCGCGGCCTTCGTCCTTAAGAGCGGCGAAGCGCTTTTCGATACGGGTGGTCATGCCCGCACTCCTATACAGATACGAGACAACCAAGGATAAAATGCGCCGAGCACTCCCAAGACTCCGAACAGCCAAAAAAGGGTATTGAAGGTCTTGCGATATGACCACACATCGCCTTTTTTCTCAGCCCGACGCACGAAATTTAGATTTTCTGACCCGACCTGAGCACACAGCTTTTCTAAAGATTCATTCAAATAATCTTCAGCTAATTTGGTGAGCTGCACGGTTCGCCTGTCAAGCTGCTTAAAACAAAACGATACAATCGACAGGACCAATCCAACGACAGTGGCCGCGACGAGGTTGTCAGCGTGAAACGCGGTAAAGTAGCCGCCGATACAGAACCCCGAAATTACAAGGTAGAAATTGAAGACCTTAAGTCTTTGGTCCGCATGGATCTCAAACCACTTGATTGCCATATCGTTGGCAACCTTGAGACCCTCGGACGAGAGGGTTTCCGTCATCGTTGCCGTGCCTCCAGCCAGGCCTGCACGCTGGCGAGATCCTTGTCGCCGCGACCGGAGAGATTGACCACCATCAGGTGATCCTTCGGCAGCTTCGGCGCCAGATCGATCACGCGCGCCAGCGCATGCGCCGGCTCCAGCGCCGGGATGATGCCCTCGAGCTGGCTGCACAGCTGGAACGCCGCGACCGCTTCCTCGTCGGTCGCCGACAGGAATTTCACGCGACCCATGTCGCCCAGCCAGGCGTGCTCGGGGCCGATGCCGGGGTAATCGAGGCCGGCGGAAATCGAATGCGCTTCGATGATCTGGCCGTCGTCGTCCATCAGCAAGTAGGTACGGTTGCCGTGTAGCACGCCGGGGCGGCCGCCGGTGACGGAGGCCGCATGCTGACCCGACGGAATGCCGTGGCCGGCCGCTTCGACGCCGTAGATTTCGACCGACCGATCGTCGAGGAACGGATGAAACAGCCCCATCGCATTGGATCCGCCGCCGATGCAGGCGATGAGCGAATCCGGCAGGCGGCCCTCGAGCTCCTGCATCTGTGTGCGCGTCTCGTTGCCGATGATGCACTGGAAGTCGCGCACCATCGCCGGATAAGGATGCGGACCGGCGACCGTGCCGATGCAGTAGAACGTGTCGCTGACATTGGTGACCCAGTCGCGCAACGCCTCGTTCATCGCGTCCTTGAGCGTTGCCGAACCGGACGTGACGGGGCGCACTTCGGCGCCCAGCATCTTCATGCGCAGCACGTTGGGCTGCTGCCGCTCGACGTCCACCGCGCCCATGTAGACGATGCAGGGCAGGCCGAACTTGGCGCAAAGCGTCGCGGTGGCGACGCCGTGCATGCCGGCGCCCGTTTCGGCGATGATGCGCTTCTTGCCCATGCGCTGCGCCAGCATGATCTGGCCGGTGACGTTGTTCACCTTGTGCGCGCCGGTATGGTTGAGGTCTTCGCGCTTGAAGTAAATCTTGGCGCCGCCGAGTTTCTGCGTCAGCCGCTCGGCAAAATACAAAGGCGACGGCCGGCCGACATAATGCGACAGATAGGCGTCCATCTCCTTCTTGAACGCCGGATCGGCCTTGGCTTCGTTGTAGGCCTTCTCGAGATCGAGGATCAGCGGCATCAGCGTCTCGGCGACGAAGCGGCCACCATAGATGCCGAAATGGCCGCGCTCGTCGGGCCCCGTGCGGAAGGAATTGGGCTGCTGCTGTACGGTCATCCTATTTTTTCCCTTGGCGCGACCCAGTACCCGTCATCCTGAGGTGCGAGCCGCTGAAGGCGGCGAGCCTCGAAGGATCGACGGCCCGGGCTGTCATCCTTCGAGGCGCGGCTTCGCCGCGCACCTCAGGATGACGGTTTGAGGCGGTGATTGCGAGCGTGCTCATGCGCTCACCTTTTCAAGCGCGGCATCGGCGGCGCGGGCCGCGCGGATGAAGGCTCTGATCTTGTCGGGGTCCTTCTCGCCGGGCGCGCGTTCGACACCGGACGACACATCGACGCCGGGTGCGCGCGTGATGCGCAGCGCCTCAGTGACATTTCTGGCATCGAGGCCGCCCGACAACATGAACGGCACCGCCGGTTTGATGCCAGCCAGCAAATTCCAGTCGAACGGCACGCCAAGACCGCCGGGCCTTGTCGCGTCTTGCGGCGGCCGCGCGTCGAACAGCAGGCGGTCGGCGACCTTGTCGTATTCGCGGATCGGCGACAGGTCGGCGCGCGTCGCAATCGGCAGCGCCTTCATCACGGGCAGGCCGAAGCGCGAGCGCACCACGGCCACCCGGTCCGGCGTTTCGTCGCCGTGAAGCTGCAGCATGTCCGGCTTGAGCGCCGCGACGATGGCGGCGAGGGTGTCGTTATTGGCGTTGACGGTGAGCGCGACCTTGGCGGCGCGGCCCTGGGCCCGCTCGCCGAGCAGACGCGCCGCTTCGAGGCCGAGATTGCGCGGGCTCGGCGGAAAAAACACGAAGCCGACCTGATCGGCGCCGGATTCGATCGCCACATCAAGAGCTTCGGAAGTGCGCAGGCCGCAGATTTTGACGGTCAGTGCCATGATCCCGCGGGTTCTAGCGCCTAATCCGCGCCGCCGCAAAGGACCAAAAAGGCGTCGCCGGGGCCGCGGCTCAGGGCGTGGGCGGGGCGATGGCCGGGGTCGTCGCCAGCCGGTCGCGGTCGCGCTGGGCCATGGCAACCTCGCGAGCCGCCGCCTCGGCGGCCGAGGCGCGCTGTGTCTCGGTGACCAGGCGCTCGCGCACGGCCGAGAGTTCCTGCAGCAGGCGGCGGTTGTCGCCGTCGAGTTTGCGCGCGGCGCGGCGCCAGTGCGCCTGGCGCAGCCAGGCGGCGGCGCCGCCAACCATGACGCCAAGGATCACCAGGACGAAGATCAGCACGAACAGCGGCACCGTCGCCGCATAAGCCGGGTTCGCTGACGAGAACGGGTCGAACGACACGGTGACGCCGTGCCGGTTCGCCACGGCGAAGGCGATGATGATCGCGGCCAGCGGCAGCAGAATGACGAGCGTGACGATCTTGCGGAGCATGACGGTCTTATAACGCACGAGGCGCGAAGCTGTCACACGCCTGCGCCAGACTTTGTGTCATACCCCGCGAAGGCGGGGTATCCAGCGCTTGACACAATAACGCTCAGCAGATCCGGAAGGGCTGGATCGCCCGCCTTCGCGGGCGATGACGAGACCCTCAATCGCTGTCGTCTTCGTCGTCCGCCATGTCGGGGTGGGCGCCGCCGTCGAGCTTGTTGAGACGCTCGCGCATTTCCTTGCCGGTCTTGAAGAACGGTACCGACTTCTGCTCGACCGAGACATGCGCGCCGGTGCGCGGGTTGCGGCCGGTGCGGGCCGGCCGGTGCTTGACCGAAAACGCCCCAAAACCGCGCAATTCGACGCGGTCGCCCTGCGCCATGGCGCCGGTGATCTCGTTGAGGATGGCGTTGACGATGTTCTCGACGTCGCGCTGATAGAGATGCGGGTTTTGAGCCGCGATGCGTTGCACCAGCTCGGATTTGATCATGGAACCCCGCCTCTACCCTTGGCCGCTCAATTGGAGGCCGAAGGGTGCCAAAGCGCTAACAGCCCGTCAAGATTGAGTCTTTCGACCGCCCCGGCCCCCGCCCAGGTCTCCACCCGGCGCGCCAGCACCGAAAGACCCGCCGCATCGAAGCCCCAGGCGGCGACGTGGAGGAAAGACAGTTCCTTGAAGCGCGGCTCGAGCGAGTAATCGCGCACCCGCGTACCCGCAGGCACCTTCTTTTCCTTCTCCAGCCAGGCGATGGCGGTGCGCTCGTTGCCGAGCTGGTCCACCAGCTTGAGCGGCACGCCTTGCCGGCCGGTGAAAACACGGCCGTCCGCGACCTTGGTCAATTCGGCGTCGTCGAGCTTGCGCCGCGTCTGCACCAGATTCTTGAACCAGGCGTAGGAGTCCTGCACCACGGCGTCGATCGCGGCCCGTGCCTCTGGGCTGGTCGGCTCGAAGCCGTTCGGCGCCGCCTTCAGCGGCGAGGATTTGATCTCCTCGACCTTGATGCCGATGGTCTTCAGCACCTCGCTGAAGTTGGGAAACTGGAACAGCACGCCGATCGACCCGACCAGCGAGGTGTCGTGGGCGATGATGTGGTCGGAGGCGAGCGCGGCGATATAGGCGCCGGAGGCGGCGAGACCGTCGACCACAACGACCATCGGCTTCTTGGCCTGGAGGTTGCGCAACGCGTCGTAAAGCTGCTCCGAGCCGGCGGTGGTGCCGCCCGGTGAGTCGAGATGGACGATGACCGCCTTGGCGTGCGAGCGGCCGAGCCGCTCCAGCGCCTCGACGCGGTCCTGGTTGCCGCGGATCAGCCCCTGGATACGGATGCGGGCGATGGCGTCGTCGCCCGGCTTGATGCCGGAGCCCGGCGTCAGCATGGCGACGCCGATACCGACGGCAGCGATAACGATGACCAGCGCGGCCACGCGCCAGAAGGTCAGCTTGCGCCGCAGGCGGCGGCGATCGACGATGGCATCGGCATCGAGGGACATGGTTTAGGTCCTCATCAGACCCGGCCCGTCATCCTGAGGTGCTCGGCCGAAGGCCGAGCCGCGAAGGATGGACGCCCGGGCCGCTCATCCTTCGAGGCTCGCTGGCGCTCGCTCCTCAGGATGACGGGTAACTGCTGCCGCCCTTTTACCTGACGGATCGGGAGCCGCCAAAGAAAAACCCCGGGGCTTGTGGCCCCGGGGTCTTAGCCGTTCCGCTTTTAGAAAGCGGAAACCTTACTCGGCCTTTTCATCGCGCTGCTTGAGGGCGGCGCCGAGGATGTCGCCGAGCGACGCACCCGAATCGGCCGAGCCATACTGCGCCATGGCTTCCTTCTCTTCGGCCACTTCCAGCGCCTTGATCGAGACGCCGATCTTGTGGGTCTTGCGGTCGAACTGGGTGACGCGGGCGTCAACCTTCTGACCGACCGAGAAGCGCTCCGGCCGCTGATCGGCGCGCTCGCGCGCGAGATCGGCACGACGGATGAAGGCGACGAGATCGGTATCGACGATCTTCACGTCGATGCCGCCGTCCTTGATCTCGATGACTTCGCAGGTCACCACCGAGCCCTTCTTCATTTCGCCCGCAGCGCCGGACGCCATCGGATCGCCGGCGAGCTGCTTGATGCCGAGCGAAATGCGCTCCTTCTCGACATCGACGTCGAGCACCTGGGCCTTGACCATGTCGCCTTTGTTGTACTCGTCGATCACCTGCTCGCCCGGACGCTTCCAGTCCAGATCCGAGAGGTGGACCATGCCGTCGACGTCGCCGTCGAGGCCGAGGAACAGGCCGAATTCGGTCTTGTTCTTGACTTCGCCTTCGACGATCGAACCCGGCGGGTGCGCCTCGACGAACACTTCCCACGGATTGCGCATGGTCTGCTTGAGACCGAGCGAAATGCGGCGCTTGACCGGATCGACTTCGAGGATCTGCACTTCGACTTCCTGCGAGGTCGAGACGATCTTGCCGGGGTGCACGTTCTTCTTGGTCCACGACATTTCCGACACGTGGATCAGGCCTTCGATGCCCGGCTCCAGTTCGACGAACGCGCCGTAGTCGGTGATGTTGGTGACGCGGCCCTTGAACTTGGCCTGCACCGGGTACTTGGCCTCGATGCCCTGCCACGGATCGTCGAGCAGCTGCTTCATGCCGAGCGAGATGCGGTGCGTCTCGTGGTTGATCTTGATGATCTTGACCTTCACCTGCTGACCGATGTTGAGCACTTCGGTCGGGTGATTGACTCTGCGCCACGCGATGTCGGTGACGTGCAGCAGGCCGTCGATGCCGCCGAGATCAACGAACGCACCGTAATCGGTGATGTTCTTGACCACGCCGTCGATGACCTGACCCTCTTCGAGGTTCTGCACCAGCTCCTGGCGCTGTTCGGCGCGGGTCTCTTCGAGCACGGTGCGGCGCGACACGACGATGTTGCCGCGGCGGCGATCCATCTTGAGGATCTGGAACTGCTGCTGATTGTTCATCAGCGGCGTGACGTCGCGGATCGGACGGATGTCCACCTGGCTGCGCGGCAGGAAGGCCACGGCGCCGTCGAGGTCGACGGTGAAGCCGCCCTTGACCTGGTTGAAGATGACGCCCGACACCTTTTCGTTGGCGTTGAAGCTCTTCTCGAGCTTGCCCCAGCTCTCCTCGCGGCGCGCCTTGTCGCGCGACAGCACGGCTTCACCCAGCGCGTTCTCGACGCGCTCGAGATAAACCTCGACCTCGTCGCCGACCTTCAGATCGGCCTGGCGGCCCGGCGCGGCGAACTCGCGCATCGCGACGCGGCCTTCGGTCTTGGCGCCGACGTCGATGACGGCCATGTCCTTTTCGATGCCGACGATCTTGCCCGTGACGACGGTGCCTTCCTGCGGGCTGCCGTGGTTGAACGACTCTTCGAGCATCGCGGCGAAATCTTCACGCGAGGGATTCTGAGCGGTAGCTGTGGCCATGTAGTCTCCTGTTGCCTGCGCCGGTGTTTGATGATGGCGTTCCGCCCGCACGGGCCGAATGTCTGGCACGACGTTCGGCGACTATCCGCGCGAAGACGGACAGCCGGCGCTCATGCCGTACGGTCGGAACGATGGATCGATGTTCGCGGCGCGCTTGCACGTCGAAACACGAGCGGGGCTTTTGTCCTCCAACAGCGAGGGGCGGTTCGTATCGCACCCTCGGCCCGCTCGGGATGCCTCGACGCTGAAAGAAGCGGCCCGAATGGGGGCGATATAGCGAAGGCCCGGTGTGGCGGCAAGTCGTGCGCGAGCCGCCACACGCGCCGCGGCGAGCCGGCTTGCCCGGCGGCCGGTGCGCCGGCGGACGCGGCATTCCGCGCCGCACCAAACCGGTGAAACTTTTTCGTCCCAAATGCTGGATCGGGAGCAAAATATCACAAATTGAGCCGGTATTCTTGCGGAAAACGAATAAGTTATTCTATCTGGGGGTGAAATCACCGAGTTTCCCGCCATGTCCCCCAGCGTTTCCGCTCTCAAGGCCCTCCCGGTTTCCGACGACCGGGAGGCGGTTGTCGCCCACCTCAACGCCATCGCCGGCGGCCTCGACCTCCCCGGCCGCCTCAAGGCCGCCCGCGCGGCGCTCGCCGGCAAACTCACCTTCACCACCAGTTTCGGCCTCGAGGATCAGGCCATCGCCCACGCCATTCTCGACCAGGGCCTCGATATCGATCTCGTCACCCTCGACACCGGCCGGCTGTTCCAGGAAACCCACGACGTCTGGGCCGCGACCGAAGCGCGCTACGGCGTGCGTATCCGCGCCGTCGCGCCGGAAGCGAGCGCCGTCGCCGCGCTGCTCGCCGACCAGGGCGCCAACGGCTTTCGCAATTCCGTCGCGGCGCGGCAGGACTGCTGCCATGTGCGCAAGGTGCTGCCGCTGAAGGCGGCGCTCGATGGCGCGCAAGGCTGGATCACCGGGCTGCGCGCCGATCAGTCCGCGCACCGCGCCGCGGTCCCCTTCGCCGCGATCGACGCCGAACGCGGCCTTATCAAGATCAATCCGCTCTACGACTGGACGCGCGACGACGCCGTCGCCTTCACGCGCCAGCACGCCGTGCCGGTCAACGAGTTGCACGGCCGCGGCTTCCTCTCCATCGGCTGCGCGCCTTGCACGCGCGCCGTCCAACCGGGCGAACCGGAACGCGCCGGCCGCTGGTGGTGGGAAGACGAAGGCAAGAATGAATGCGGCCTGCATGCCAATCCGCTGCATCTGGCCGCCCGCGCCAAATTCAAAGAAGCCCAACATTCATGAACGACATCACCTTCACCACCGCGCAGGCGCGTTCGAGCTATCTCGACCAGCTCGAGGCCGAGAGCATTCACATCATGCGCGAGACGGTCGCCGAGACCGACAAGCCGGTGATGCTCTATTCGATCGGCAAGGACTCCTCGGTGCTGCTGCATCTGGCGCAGAAAGCGTTCTATCCCGGCAAGCTGCCCTTCCCGGTGCTGCACGTCGATACGACGTGGAAATTCCGCGAGATGATCGAGTTTCGCGATGCGCGCGCGAAGGAGCTCGGCCTCGATCTCATCGTTTACATCAACCAGGACGGCGTGAAGCGCGGGATCGGCCCGTTCACCCACGGCTCCGAACTGCACACCGACGTCATGAAGACGCAGGCCTTGCGCCAGGCACTCGATCTGTATGCCTTCGACGCCGCCATCGGCGGGGCGCGCCGCGACGAGGACAAGTCCCGCGCCAAGGAGCGCATTTTCTCGTTCCGCAACGCGCATCACCGCTGGGACCCGAAGCGCCAGCGCCCGGAGCCGTGGCGGCTGTTCAACGCCGAGAAGCGCAAGGGCGAGAGCATCCGCGTCTTCCCGCTGTCGAACTGGACCGAGCTCGACATCTGGCTCTACATCCTGCGCGAAAACATCCCGGTCGTGCCGCTCTACTTCGCCAAGCCGCGCCCGGTGGTGTCGCGCGGCGGCACGCTGATCATGGCCGATGACGAGCGCCTGCCGCTCGAGCCCGGCGAGCAGCCGCAGCTTCGCAATGTGCGCTTCCGCACGCTCGGCTGCTACCCGCTGACCGGCGCCGTGGAATCCACCGCCGCCACGCTCGACGACATCATCCGCGAGACGCTCGACAGCCGTTTCTCCGAACGGGCCGGCCGCATCATCGACAAGGACGGCGCGGCGTCGATGGAACGCAAGAAGCAGGAAGGCTACTTCTGATGAACATTCTCGCTGATCCCATCGAGCTCGCCCGCGACGCCGTCCTCTATACCCAGGAAAACAAGAGCCTGCTGCGCTTCATCGCCTGCGGCTCGGTCGATCACGGCAAGTCGAGCCTGCTCGGCCGCCTGCTGTTCGATGCGAAGCTGGTGCCGGACGACCAGATCGAGACCTTGCGCAAGGACACCGGGCAACTGACCGGCCCCGACGACGAGCTCGACTTCTCGCTGCTGTTCGACGGGCTGGCCGCCGAGCGCGAGCAGAAGATCACCATCGATCTCGCCTACCGCTTCTTTGCCACGGCAAAGCGCAAGTTCATCGTCGCCGACGCGCCGGGGCACGAGCAATACACGCGCAACATGGCGACCGGTGCGTCCACGGCCGAATTGGCGCTCATTCTCATCAACGCGCAATCCGGCCTGACGCAGCAGACGCGGCGTCATGCGCTGATCGCGGCCACGCTCGGCGTGCGCCACCTCGTCATCGCCATCAACAAGATGGACATCGTCGGCTACGCGCAGGATGTGTTCGCAGCGATCGAGCGCGACTTCCGCGCCTTCGCCGGCCGGCTTGGCGACGTCGAACTGACCTTCATTCCGGTGTCGGCGAAAAAGGGCGACAATGTCGTGCACCGCTCGCGCGCCATGGCCTGGTATCGCGGCCCGACGCTGCTGGAGAAGCTCGAGACGGTCGATGCCACGCCGCGCGCCGCCAAGGCCGCGTTCCGCATGGCCGTGCAATGGGTGAGCCGGCCGACGGCGGACTTCCGCGGCTATTGCGGCCTCATCGCCGGCGGCAGCGTGGCGCCGGGCCAGGAGATCGTGGTGCAGCCTTCGGGCCAGCGCACGCGCATCAAGGAGATCATCACCGCGAACGGCGAACTGGCGCGTGCCGGCATCGGCCAATCGGTGACGCTGACGCTCACCGACGACGTCGATGTGTCGCGCGGCGACATCCTCGCCGATGCGTCGGCGCCGGCGACAGTGTCGGATCGCTTCACCGCCCGCATCTTCTGGATGGGTCAGGGGGCGCTGGCGCCGGGCGGCCGCTTCCACATCAAGCTCGGCACCGCCAAGGCTGCGGCGCGCATCGCCGGGCCGATCAAGCTGATCGATCTCGCCGAAGATGCGGCGATCAAGCCCGCCGACAGCCTTCTCGGCAACGAGTTCGGTTTGTGCACGCTGGAGCTCGACCGCGCGCTCGCCGCCGATGCCTATGACGACAATCGCGACACCGGCAGCTTCATTCTCATCGACGCCGAGAGCCACGACACCGTGGCGATGGGCCTGATCGAAGGCGCCGCCACGCAGGCGCAAAATGCGCCGCTGCGCACGAGCCTCATCGGACATGTCGCCGTGCGCGTCGCCCGGCTGTTCGGCGCCCGCGAATCGCACAGCCGCTCCATCGCCAAGGCGTTGAGCTGGCGCTTCACCGGCAGCCTCGACACCTTCGTCATCGGCTGGCTGATCACCGGCAACTCCAAGATCGCCGGCTCGATTGCGCTGACCGAGATCGTCACCAAGATCGCGCTTTATTACGTCCACGAGCGCGCCTGGGCCTTGGTGCCGTGGGGAAGGCGCTAAAGGGAAGCACTTGAAGCAAAAACGAATCTAAAAACAACAACTTAGAAATACCGCTAACATATTGGTAATAAAGAAAATTTGTCCTTGAAATAAATGTCCGGTTTGGATATATTATAAATAATTCGGCTTCGGTCGAAGGGAGATCGCTTGCGATCGCCGGGGGCTATAGGCCCCCGGGTTTCGTTTAGGGAAGCCACTTGCGCCCGCATCCCTCAATCCGCCCGTTTCTGGGATGCCGATCGTATATCGGCTCGATGGCGCGGACCAACGACGATCCATAGTCATCAGGAATCGGCATTCCTAATTTCATGAACTTGTAAGTCCGGTGCGCAGGGTGCGCCAGCAAATCTGCGACTTGAATTCCTGCGACATTAGCGTGCTTTTCAACTAGGCGCAGTTCTTTGGAAATAAGGCGAGCTTGAACAACGTTCTGCCGAACAAAATCGCTACCTTTTTCGTGCATGCGCCCAAATGATCTCCTAAGGCGCCCGTCATGATACGGTCCCCGTGCTTCGCCCATAACGTCACCAACGTATCCGTTGCGGTGCAGCCAGAGAACGTACCGTTCAACCAAGCAGGTGAGAATGTAGTGATATGGATCGAATCTCCAAATCTGGTACCGATCCAAATGCTCTTGTTTGTCTATAGATACAGTGAAGGCTGGCCCTGGCAGATACTCTAAAAGATTTGCAAAACCTTCGTCGAACGCTCGTCGCCTGCCTTCATCTTCCAAAATGGAAAATCGGCCCTTATGACCCATGATGTCTCGACGGTGAAGGATAACATCCGTCGTTCCAAAATGCCGCCTTTTAAATGCGGCCATACGCACGCTGAACGTCGTGTCGTGGACATCCTGGCGAAATACTATGCCTGTTAGGCTAAGATACCGTTGGTTCTGGTCCTTAAGATGCGCCTTAGGGTCGCCGTTACCCGTCTCATCAAAAAAGAGCCGGTATCTGTGTTTGGGATCGATAAAGGCCATGACGCAGGCCCCAAATTGGAAGTTTCAAATTGAGCGATTCTGACAATGCATACAATTTAAATGCTACCACAGATTTCATTTTTTATGCACGTAATCTAGGCGCAGACTGCGGGTATAGCGGACAATAGTCGGAGCAAACGTTCAGCGCCCTCTTTTCGCTTCCACGATCACGATCGCCGCCTGGACCGCCTCTTCGACGCCCATCTTCGTGGTGTCGAGCAGCACGGCGTCGGCCGCCTGCTTGAGCGGCGCGGCGGAACGCGAACTATCGCGCTCGTCGCGCTTGCGGATGTCGGCGAGCACCGTGGCGTCATCGACGGTCTTGCCGCCCGCGCGATATTCGGCGGCGCGCCGCGCCGCGCGCGTCTCCGGCGACGCGGTGACAAAGATCTTCACGTCGGCATCCGGACAGATCACGGTGCCGATGTCGCGGCCGTCGAGCACGGCGCCGGGCGGCGTCACGACAAAGTTGCGCTGGAAGTCGACCAGCGCCGCGCGCACCTCGGGGATTGCCGAAACATAGGACGCCGCTTCGCCGACCTCGGCGCTCTTGAGCGATGCTTCTTCGAAGCGCGACAGGTCGAGCGCCTGCGCCGCGGCAATCGCCGCCTCACGGTCGTCGGGCTTCTTGCCGGCATCGAGCACGGTCTTGCCGACCGCGCGATACAGCAAACCGGTGTCGAGATGGCGCAGCCGGTAATGCGCGGCGAGGCGCTTGCCGATCGTGCCCTTGCCGGATGCCGCCGGCCCGTCGATGGCGATGATCACGACAACTCCGCGCCCAAATTAGCTCCCAAGCCCTTCATCAGATCGACGAAGCCCGGGAAGCTGGTGGCGATGAAGGCGCTATCGTCGATGCGCACCGGCGCTTGCGAAGCGAGGCCCATCATCAGCGCCGACATGGCGATGCGGTGATCCATGTGCGTGGCGACCTCGCCGCCGCCCGGCACCCCGCCCGCGCCCATGCCGTGAACGATCATGTCGTCGCCCTCGACATCGACCTTGACGCCGTTGACCCGCAGCATCGCCGCCGTCGCTTCGAGGCGGTCGCTTTCCTTGACGCGCAATTCTTTCAGGCCGCGCATCGCCGTCTTGCCCTCGGCGAAGGCCGCGGCCACGGCGAGGATGAGATATTCGTCGATCATCGACGGCGCGCGCGCCGCCGGCACCTCGACACCCTTGAGGCCTGAGAACGTCACGCGCAGGTCGGCGACATCTTCGCCGCCGTCGTCGCGCTTGTTCTCTTCCGCGATCTTGGCACCCATTTCGCGCAGCGTGGTAAACAAACCGGTGCGCAGCGGATTGAGCATCACCCCGTCGAGCACGATCTCCGAACCCGGCACGATCAGGGCGGCGACCAGCGGGAAAGCGGCCGAGGACGGATCGGCCGGCACCGCGATCTTGGACGGCTCGAGTTCGGGCTGGCCCTGCAGCACGATGCGACGGCCGTGATCGCCATGCGGCTTGCTGACGATCTTGGCGCCGAAGTGCTTGAGCATCTTTTCGGTGTGGTCGCGTGACGCCTCGTTCTCGATCACGATCGTCTCGCCCGGCGCGGCCAGTCCCGCGAGCAGCACCGCCGACTTGATCTGCGCCGAGGCGACCGGCGTCTCGTATTCGATCGGCAGCGGGTCGGTGGCGCCCTTCAGCGTCAGCGGCAGCCGGCCGCCCTCGGCCTGCTCGATGACGCGCGCGCCCATTTTGGCCAGCGGGTCGAGGATCCGCCGCATCGGCCGGCTGCGCAGCGAGGCGTCGCCGTCGAAGGTCGCGGTGATCGGGCAGCCGGCCACCGCGCCCATCACCAGCCGGCAGCCGGTGCCGGAATTGCCGAAATCGAGCGGGGCGGCCGGTTCGGCAAAGCCGCCGACGCCGACGCCGTGGACCCGCCAGGTGCCGCCGCCAAGGTTCTCGACCTGAGCGCCCAGCGCCCGCATGGCCCCGGCGGTGTTGAGGACATCGTCACCCTCCAGCAGGCCCGAAATCGTGGTTTCGCCGACCGTCAGGGCGCCCAGGATCAGCGCCCGATGCGAAATCGACTTGTCCCCGGGGACCCGGATGCGGCCCGTCAGGGCCCCGCCGGCGCGGGCGGAAAGGGGGGTACGGGGGGCGTCGCTCACGCTGTCGGTATCCTTGGGCGGTCTGTGGCTCGGTTCGGGCGGCCCTCCTACCACGCAGCCGCGCGGGCCGTCATCCCGGCGCGGCCGCCCAATTCCCGCCTGTTTCCCGCTATTGACAGGCGCGGCACAACTAGCCAAGTGAAGCGCCATCCTATTCAACGGCATTTCTTTTCAGGACACACAGATCGTGGCTAAACCCGAACTCGGCACCAAGCGCATTTGCCCGGATACCGGCCGCAAATTCTACGACATGGGCAAGTCGCCGGTGATTTCGCCCTATACGGGCAAGGTCGTCCCCATCGTCGCGCCGCCGCAGTCGCGCAGCCGGCCGGAAGCGGCCCGGGCCGCCCCGGTCGCCGAAGCGGAATCGATCGTTCCGGAGACCGCAGACGCCGAATTCGTGTCGCTCGAGGATGCCGAGAGCGAGCAGCAGGGCAAGACCAAGAAGAAGGGCGAGCCCGTCGCCGAAGAGGATGAAATCGAGGCTGACGACGAGAGCCTTGACGATGACGCCTTCATCCAGGAAGAGGAAGAAGGCGATGACGACGTCACCGACATCATCGGCGACGGCATCGAGAAGGAAGAGGAACAGTAAGCCGCCGAAATCGGCTTATCCGGCTATCGGACCCTTTGCTTTTTCCGGCGTTTCCGACTAGTCATCTCCACCGTTACGGGGCCATAGCTCAGCTGGGAGAGCGCCTGCATGGCATGCAGGAGGTCGGCGGTTCGATCCCGCCTGGCTCCACCATTCCCCGCACCGCACGCGGGCGATCCGGCGGCCCTGCCGCAGCGCCACATAATCTCCGCCTAATTCACGAGACGACGAACGCTGTCCTTCCGTGACGGCTTCAAAAGCTTGGGCTAGCATTTGCCTCCAACGGGCCGGAACCCAACGCTGAGGGGCGTTATCCGGTCCCCTGTGAGGGGCCTTATGTCACACACTCGTTCGTTGTCGGCGCTCGCCATCGCGGCGACGCTCTTTGCCACGCCACTGTCCGCAAAAACGCTGGTCTATTGCTCGGAGGGCAGCCCGGAAAACTTCTATCCCGGCATCAACACCACCGGCACGTCCTTCGACGCCAACAGCCAGATCTACAGCCGCATCGTCGACTTCGAGCGCGGCACCACCAACGTCGTGCCGGGTCTCGCCGAGAAGTGGGACATCTCCGCCGACGGCACCGTCTACACCTTCCACCTGCGCAAGGGCGTGAAGTGGCATTCCAACGCCAACTTCAAGCCGACGCGCGACCTCAACGCCGACGACATCATGTTCATGTTCGAGCGGCAGTGGAAGGATTCGAACCCGTACTTCAAGGTGACGAGCTCCAATCACTCCTACTTCAACGACATGGGCCTGCCGAAGCTGCTCAAGTCGATCGAAAAGGTCGATGACTACACCGTCAAAGTGACGCTGAACGCGCCGGAAGCGCCGTTCCTGTCCGACCTCGCCATGGAATATGCCGGCGTGCAGTCGAAGGAATACGCCGACGCGATGCTGAAAGCCGGCACGCCGGAGAAGGTCGATCAGGAGCCGATCGGCTCCGGTCCGTTCTACCTCGTGCAGTACCAGAAGGACGCCATCATCCGTTACAAGGCGTTCCCGCAGTTCTGGGGCGGCAAGGCGGCGATCGACGATCTCATCTTCTCGATCACGCCGGATGCATCGGTGCGCTGGGCCAAGCTGCAGAAGGGCGAATGCCATGTCATGCCCTATCCGAACCCGGCCGATCTCGAGGCCATGCGCAAGGATCCGAATGTCACCGTGCTCGAGCAGCCCGGCCTGAACATCGGCTACCTCGCCTACAACACCACCAAGAAGCCGTTCGACGACGTGCGCGTGCGCAAGGCCGTCAACATGGCGATGAACAAGAAGGCCATCGTCGACGCGGTGTTCCTGTCGAGCGGCGTGCCGGCGACCAATCCGATCCCGCCGACGATGTGGTCGTACAACAAGTCGGTGAAGGACGATCCGTACGATCCGGAAGCGGCCAAGAAGCTGCTCGCCGAAGCGGGTTATCCGAACGGCTTCGACACCGATCTGTGGGCCATGCCGGTGCAGCGTCCGTACAATCCGAACGCCAAGCGCATCGCCGAACTGATGCAGGCCGATCTCGCCAAGGTCGGCGTCAAGGCCAAGATCGTGTCCTATGAGTGGGGCGAGTACCGCAAGCGCGCCCAGGCCGGCGAGCATCAGATGGCGCAGCTCGGCTGGACCGGCGACAACGGCGATCCGGACAACTTCCTCAACACGCTGCTCGGCTGCTCGTCGGCCAAGGGCAACGGCTCGAACATCGCCAAGTTCTGCTACCAGCCGTTCGAGGATCTGGTGCAGAAGGCCAAGACCGTCAGCGATCAGGCGGAACGCACCAAGCTCTACGAGCAGGCGCAGGTGATCTTCAAGGAACAGGCGCCTTGGTTCACCATCGCACACTCGGTGCAGCTCAAGCCGGTGCGCAAGGAAGTGGTCGGCTTCAAGTTGTCGCCTTTCGGCCGCCACACCTTCTACGGCGTCGATATCAAGTAAACGGACGGCGGGGCGGACCTTTTCCGGGTCCGCCCCGTTTCCATTTCCATGCTCAGGTTCCTTTTCACACGCGTCAGCCTGGTGATCCCGACCTTCATCGGAATCACGCTGCTGGTCTTCGTGCTGGTCCGGCTCATTCCCGGCGATCCGATCGAGACGATGGCCGGCGAGCGCGGCATCGATCCGGCCGAACACGCGCGCCTCGTGCACGAGTACGGATTCGACCGGCCCATCATCGTGCAATATGGGCTCTACCTCTCACGTCTAGTCCAGGGCGACCTCGGCCGCTCCATCGTCACCCACAAAACGGTGATCGAAGAATTCGCCAGCCTGTTCCCGGCCACGGTCGAACTGTCGCTGTGCGCGCTGGCCTTCGCGCTGCTGATCGGCATTCCGGTCGGCATCATCGCCGCGGTGAGACGCAACTCCATTTTCGACCAGGGCATCATGGGCCTGTCGCTGACCGGCTACTCCATGCCGATCTTCTGGTGGGGCCTGCTGCTGATCCTGTTGTTCTCCGTGCAGCTCGGCTGGACGCCGGTCTCCGGCCGCATCGCGGTTTTGTATTTCGTCGAGGCGAAGACCGGCTTCCTCTTGATCGACACGCTGCTCGCCGGCGACATCCCGGCCTTCTGGTCGGCGGTCTCCCACCTCATTTTGCCGGCGATCGTGCTCGGCACAGTGCCGCTCGCGGTCATCGCGCGCATGACGCGCTCGGCGATGCTGGAAGTGCTGGGTGAAGACTACATCCGCACGGCGCGCGCCAAGGGGCTGTCGAATTTCCGCGTCGTCACCGTCCACGCCTTCCGCAACGCGCTCATCCCTATCGTCACCGTCATCGGCCTGCAGATGGGCGTGCTGTTCACGGGCGCGATCCTGACGGAGACCATCTTCTCCTGGCCCGGCGTCGGCAAATGGCTGATCGACGGCATCGCCCGCCGTGACTACCCGGTGCTGCAAGGCGGCACGCTGATGATCGGCTCCATCATCATGGCGATTAACCTGCTGGTCGATATGACCTACGGCCTGATCAACCCGCGCATCAGGCACCAGCGATGACCATTGAAGCCACACAAAGCCCGGCCGTGCAGAAGCCGCCGCAAGGTCCGCCGCATCCGTTCGCCGAATTCGTATCCTATTTTGCCGCCAACCGCGGCGCGATGATCGGGCTTGCCACCATCGTCGTGCTGGTCGTTCTCGGCGCGTTTGCCAATGTCTTCGCGCCGTTTTCGCCGATCGACACCAATGCGCAGGCCTTCCTCAAGCCGCCGATATGGCAGGAGGGCAGCGTCGCCGGCCACTGGCTCGGCACCGACGCCATCGGCCGCGACATGCTCTCCCGGCTGATCTATGGCGCGCGGCTGTCGCTTTTGATCGGTCTCGCCGTCGTCGCGTTGTCGGTAACCGTCGGCACCATTCTCGGCCTCGTCGCCGGATTTTTCCGCGGCATCGTCGAGATCGCCATCATGCGCCTGATGGATATCCTGCTGACGCTACCGACGCTGCTACTCGCCATCATCATCGTCGCCATCCTCGGCCCCGGCATCGTCAACGCTCTGATCGCGGTCGCCACCGTGCTGCTGCCGCACTATGTGCGCATCGTGCGCGCCACGGTGATCGCCGAGACGGCGAAGGACTATGTCACCGCCGCCAAGCTCTCCGGCGCGTCCAACCTGCGCCTGATCGTCAAGGAGATCCTGCCGAACTGCGCCGCCCCGCTGATCGTGCAGGCGACGCTCGGCATCTCCACCGCCATTCTCGACGCCGCGGCGCTCGGCTTCATCGGTCTCGGCGCCCAGCCGCCGACCCCGGAATGGGGCACGATGCTCGCCGATGCGCGCGAATTCGTGCTGCGCGCCTGGTGGGTCGTCACCTTCCCGGGCATCATGATCCTCATCACCGTGCTGGCCTTCAACCTGCTCGGCGACGGCCTGCGCGACGCGCTCGATCCCAAGCTGAAGCGGTGACGCCATGACCTCGAAGAACATGGCCGTGATCGAGATCGACAATCTGGTCGTCGAATTTCCGTCGTCGCAGGGCCTGCTACGCGCGGTCGATGGCGTGTCGTTCAAGGTCGATGAAGGCGAAGTGCTCGGCATCGTCGGCGAGTCGGGCTCCGGCAAGAGCGTCGCCATGCTCGCCGCGATGGGGCTGGTGCCTTATCCCGGCCGCGTCAGCGCCGACCGCCTCATGTTCGGCGGCCAGGATCTCCTGAAGCTCGGCGACCGCGAGCGCCGCAGGATCGTCGGCAAGGACATGGCGATGATCTTCCAGGAGCCGGCGACCAGCCTCAACCCGTGTTATTCGGCCGGCTTCCAGATCATGGAATCCCTGCGCCTGCACGAGAAGATGGATCGCAAGCAGGCGCGGCGGCGCGCCATCGAACTACTGGAACAGGTCGGCATTCCGGCGCCGGAAAGCCGGCTCGATGCGTTCCCGCATCAACTGTCAGGCGGCATGAACCAGCGCGTCATGATCGCCATGGCGATCGCCTGCAATCCGAAACTCCTGATCGCCGACGAGCCGACCACCGCGCTCGACGTCACCATCCAGGCGCAGATTCTCGATCTGCTGATGTCGTTGCAGCGCGAGCGCGGCATGGCGCTGGTGCTCATCACCCACAACATGGCCGTGGTTTCGGAAACCGCGCAGCGCGTCGCCGTGATGTATTCCGGTCAGGTGATGGAGACCAACGACACGGCGCGCCTGTTCGCCGATCCGCAGCACCCCTACACCGCGGCCCTGCTGGCGGCGCGGCCGGAGAGCCGGATCGGCGACAAGCTCGCGACCATTCCCGGCAGCGTGCCGAGCCTGTACGAGCGGCCGGACGGCTGCCTGTTCGCGCCGCGCTGCGTGTACGCGACGCCGCACTGCTTCGCCGACCGGCCCGAACTGCGGGCCTGGCGCGGCGGTGGCGTGCGCTGCCACTACCCGCTCGGCGATCCCGACCGCGACGCCAGGATCGCGGCGGACCGCGCCGGGTCGAAGGTAACCGCGAAGGTGGCGACATGAGCGCGCTCGTCGTCGCCCGCGACCTCGTGCAGGTCTACAAATCCAAGGCCGGCGCCTTCGAGCCGGTGCGGGAATTGCGCGCCGTCGGCGGCGTGTCGTTCACCATCGAGCCCGGCAAGACTTTGGCGGTGGTCGGCGAATCCGGCTGCGGAAAATCGACTTTGGCGCGCATGGTGACTTTGATCGAGCCGCCGACCTCCGGCACGCTCGAGATCGACGGTCACGACGCGCTCAACCCGTCGGACGAAACCCGCCACGCCTTGCGCCGCGCGGTGCAGCTCGTTTTCCAGAACCCATACGGCTCACTCAATCCGCGGCGTCAGGTCGGCACCATTCTCGAGGAACCGCTGATCATCAACACCGACCTCGATCAGAAGGAGCGCTACGAGCAGGTGCTGGCGATGCTGGCGCGCGTCGGCCTCGGGCCCGATCACGCGCGGCGCTATCCGCACATGTTCTCCGGCGGTCAGCGCCAGCGCATCGCGATTGCCCGGGCGCTGATGCTCAACCCGAAGATCGTCGTCGCCGACGAGCCGGTGTCGGCGCTCGACGTGTCGGTGCAGGCGCAGGTGCTCAATCTGCTGATCGACCTGCAGAAGCAGTTCGGGCTGGCCTACATGTTCATCTCGCACGATCTCGCGGTCGTGCAGTTCATCGCCCACGACGTGATGGTGATGTATCTCGGCATCGCCGTCGAGCACGGCCCGAAGGATGCGGTCTTCGTCAAGCCGCTGCATCCGTATACGCGCGCGCTGCTGGCGGCGACGCCGTCGCTCGGCGGCAAGCGTCCCGAACGGCACATGGTCAAAGGCGAGGTGCCCTCGCCGCTCGATACGCCGAAGGGCTGCGTGTTCGCCGCGCGCTGCCCCTATGTCACGGATCTGTGCCGCGCCGAGCGGCCGCCGCTGCGCCCGGTGGCCGGACGCCTCGTCGCCTGCCATTACGCCGAGGATTTCCTGGCGGCGTAGACGGCGCGAACTACTTCTTCTTCGGCTCGACCTTGGCCATGGCCGTCTTGCCCCACACGGGCTCGTCGGCGCCGTTGCCCCAGGCATAGGGCCGGTAGAAGCTGTGCAGGCCGTAGCGCACCATCTTGCGCATCTCGCGCACCCAGTTCGGGTGCACGTAGGAAGCGTGATAGTGCGTCGACTTGGCGACCTCCGGAACGTAGATCTGGCCGTCCAGCGTCTGTTTGGCGATGCGGTTGGCGCGCGCCCAGTGGCCGCGCTCGGTGATCACCTTGCGCTTGCCGTCGCAGGCGAAGGTGAACTGGCACGACAGGTGCCGGTGAGCGTTCTGGTAGACGACGCCGCAGACGTCGTTCGGATAGAAGCCGGAGAACACGCGGTTCATCACCACCTGCGCCACGGCCATCTGCCCGCGCACGGGTTCGCTGCGCGCTTCCCAATAGATAGCGTTGGCGAGGCAGCGTTCGGCCTTGGCGTAGTCCTTGCCCTCGAGCTTGAGCCGCTGCGCCGGCGACGGCGGCGGCACGCCCGGCGCCGGTATCGGCAGCGGCACCATGTTGAGCGGCGGCAGGGTGATGTGGATCGCGGCGGGCGTCTCGGCCGCGCCGGCCGGCACCCCGGCGTCGAGGCTGGCGAGGCGGACCGGCGTGGCGTTGGCGTCGGTGGCGGGCGGCGCCTCGGCGCGCCGGTCGGCCGGCGGCGCGGCTACCGCAGTGGCGACGGCAGGCGTCGCGGTGATCTGCATCGACGCCGGCAATGACGCCAGCGCGTAGTGGCCCGGGCGCTGGCTGTCGGCCGGCGGCATCATGGCGAATTCCACGGCATCGTCGTGCAGGCTTTCCGCCAGCTTGGCGACGGCCGGGCTGTTCTTGACGAGCGTCGGCGCCGGTGTGGCAACCGGCGCCGGCTTGGCGGGCGCGACCTTCGCTTCCTCGCGCTTCGGCAGAGCGGCCGGCAAGGCGGCTGGCAAGACGGCCTGCTTGGCGACCGGCAGATTGGCCGGCAGATTGACTGGCATGGCGACGGGCTTCGCCGCATCGGTCATCGTTGCCGCCGGTCGCGACAGCGCCGCAACCTGCGGCAGGTCGGCGAGGCCATCGCGGGGAATGGCGACGACGATCGAGCTGCGATCCGGATAAATCGAAATCTCGTGGATGCCGGCGAGCAGACGGGCCGGCACCTCGTTGTAGTGCATGCGGCTGTCGCGCAGCGCCGCCGCGACGGTCGTCAGCGCGTTGGCGTTGAGGAGATCGAGAGCGCTGATCGAAATAGCGGCGACAGCGGATACGATGCAAATCCGCTTGCCGATGACGAAGAGCCTCTCCTCGAAAGTCGGGCCGAAATCTTCGGGGTCG
>JAHCKG010000035.1 GCA_026125895.1 Pseudolabrys sp.
GAGCAGATCGGCGAAGCGATCAGGCACACCCTGATTGACCACGTCGTCATAGACGGCGCGCAATTGCTGGCCGAGCCGGGCCTGAACCTCGCGCCCGAGCTTGGCTGTTTTCACGTCATTCTTCCTGGTTCGTGCGGCCCCGGAGTCCATTGGCTTTTCTTGTCCCACGGCTTTGTCGCGATTGTTGTTCATCGTCATCGACCCCGAAATCCTCCACCCAGGAAACTGGCCCGGAGGCCAGGGTGGGTTCCCCCTGTCATGGTCATGAACCCGCCGCTTGAAGTTTGGTTCCGGGTGGTGGTGGAACTTTTTTCGATGGAACTTTTAGTTAAGGTCGGCGTTTAAGCGCCGTAAGTCCTTTAGGCTCGGCGGCGGCAGGCGCCCCTGGAGCTTCGGGGCGTGACCGTTTCGGGAGGGATTCTTGTCGATATCTCAGATAGTTGCCCAGCATGTGCCTTATCTGCGGCGGTATGCCCGGGCCTTGACCGGCAGCCAACAGTCCGGCGACGCCTATGTGGCAGCAACGCTCGAGGCGCTCGTTCAGGACCAGAGCGTTCTCGATACGGGAACCTCAACGCGGGTAGGGTTGTACCGTCTCTTCACAACCATTTGGAATTCGCTGGGGGTTAATACCGAGCCGGGGTCGAGCGGTGGCCATTCGGTCGAACGACACTTGTCGCAAATCGCCCCGATGCCGCGGCAGGCCTTCCTGCTGGTCGCGCTCGAGGGGCTGTCGGAAGACGAGGCGGCGAAGGTGCTCGATATCGATGTGCCGCACTTGCGCGAACTCGTCGATCAGTCCGGTCGCGAACTGGCGGCTGAAATCGCGACCGACGTGCTGATCATCGAAGACGAGACCTTCATCGCTCTCGACCTTGAGGCCCTGGTCGAAGGTCTCGGCCACAATGTGCTTGGCGTTGCGCGCACCCATAGCGAAGCGGTGGCGTTGGCTCGCACCAAACAGCCGGGCGTCATCCTCGCCGATATCCAGCTCGCGGACGGTAGTTCGGGTCTCGACGCCGTCAACGAGATGCTGCGGTCCTTCGAAGTGCCGGTAATTTTCATCACCGCCTATCCGGAACGCTTCCTCACTGGCGAGCGGCCGGAGCCGGCCTTCCTGATCGCCAAGCCCTTCCAGCCGGCCACCGTGTCGGCGGTGCTCAGCCAGGCGTTGTTTTTTGCGCGCAATGCGAAACGAAAAGAGCGCAAGGCAAGTTAGTTGCTTGCCGACGTGAAACCACGCGGCGTTGTTTCAATTGGCGATTCGGCCCGCATCTTGCGGGCCGAAAGCGCTGGACTTAGTTATCACCTGCTCTGGGCGCGCGGCACTATGGAATCGAATTAATGCCAAATGGGACGCCGCCGGGGAGCGCGACGCCTGGCAGCCTCCAGTTGGCCGCCCTGCAGGAAGAATGCCGGCGGCTAGAGGCTCAGGTCAGCGCACAAGCGATTGAACTCAATTTGTTGCGGGCACGCTTTGCCCGTTATGAGACGGCGCTGCGCGGATCTCAGGTCGTGGTCTACACTCAAGACCGCAGCCTGCACTTTACTTCGGTCAGTCACCCGATGCTCGGGCACTCGATCGCCGATCTGCTCGGCCGCACCGACGAAGATGTGCTGCCGCCGGAAGCGCGGGCGGCGGTCGTCGCGATCAAGCAGGAAGCCCTTACGAGCGGACAGCCGCGACGCTTCGAATTTTCCATATCCGAAGGTCTTGGTCTGCGCTGGCACGATCTGCACATCGAGCCGCTGCGCAATGACGCCGGCGAGATCATCGGCCTGACTTGCGCCTCGGTCGACGTCACCGAACGCAAGGAAGGTGAGGCGCATCTGCGGCTTCTGCTGCGCGAGCTCACCCATCGCTCCAAGAATTTGCTGGCCGTGATCCAGGCCATGGCACGCCAGACGGCTCGGCACGCCGGCTCCATCGACTCGTTTCTCAAGCAGTTCGGCAACCGGCTGCAGGCGCTTGCGGCATCGCATGATCTGCTCGTACGAGAGAGCTGGTACGGCGCATCGCTCGATGAACTGGTGCGGTCGCAGCTCGCGGTCTACCTCGACGGAGTCTCGCAGCAGGTGACGGTCGAAGGCCCGGAGATCGCGCTCAAGCCGGAAGCGGCGCAGAATCTCGGCCTTGCCATTCATGAACTGAGCGCCAACGCGGCGCGCTTCGGTGCGCTGTCGGTGCCGGAGGGCCGCGTGTCGGTCGAGTGGCGTGGCGGCGCCGACGCGAATGGCGGCATCGAATTCGACTGGCGCGAGCGTTTGGGTCCGCGGGTGCGGCCGCGGCGCAAGCGCGGCTTCGGCAGCACCGTGATTGAAACCAATCTGACCCGAGCGCTCGACGCCAAGGTCGATATGATGTTTGATCCGGACGGCCTGCACTGCCGCGTTATCATCCCGGCCAGCCAGATCGTGACCGCGCGCTGAGGGAACCTGCGCCGACGCGCAGCGTTGTGTTGCAGACCTTCCCTGACGAGAGGAGATTGGTATGAGGAAGCCACTGACCGCGTTGGCCGCCTTGGCGATCGCGGGCGTCGTCGCTGCGCCGGCCATGGCGCAGACGCATCAGGATCGCACGAAGGTGGGGGCACTGACCTGCGATATTTCCGGCGGGATCGGCATGATCATCGCCTCGAAGAAGCAAGTGACCTGTTTGTTCACGCCGTCGGCGCCGAATGCGCCGAAGGAGGTTTATACCGGCTCGATCACCAAGTTCGGTCTCGACATCGGTGCTACCTCGGGCGGCGAGATGGTGTGGTCGGTGTTTGCGCCGAGCGACCGCAAATTCGGCGCCTTGGCCGGCAGCTATGGCGGCGCCAGCGCGGAAGCCACCGTCGGCGTCGGCGCCGGCGCGAACGTGCTGGTCGGCGGCTCGAACCGCACCGTGACGCTGCAGCCGGTGTCGGTGCAGGGTCAGACTGGGCTCAACCTGGCGGTCGGCGTGTCGGGCCTGACGCTGAATCCGGCACGCTAAGCGCTGGAGGAAATAACGAGAGCAGGGCGCCGGTTCTACCGGCGCCCTTTTTTTTCGTGCGCGCCTAGGGGTAGATGCGCCCTGACAAAACTCAAGAAGGTTATCGACGCGTTGGCTTATTGAGCGGGCTCAGGCGTCCCCTGAAGGGTTTGCGAACGAAAAAGCCTAATCAGCCGCGTCTTGCGGATCTCGCCGCGGGTGCGGCGATAGCGTGAATGGCTCGACCCACCGGATTTGCCGTGCGTCAGCGGAAAGCAAATTTGGAATACGCGCTACGAGACTGTCTCAGCGAGGTGGTCCTCGAAATTTGGACTACCCCGAACCCAGCTTTTTCCGTAGGTTGGGGGTAATCCAAAATTCAGAGCCGCAAACGTCAGCACACTCCATGAAAGAGTGCGATTATGTCTGTCCCCGGATGATCATCTATTCGCCTGATAGAACTTCATATAGGGCAGTCCACGCGTTCATGGCGGCGGTCCTGACGCCCCTGTGAGCGACAGGCACGCATTCACCGGGTAACGGGTTTTCAGCTCAGGAACAGGACGGGGCGGGCCGGATTCTGCCTTATCCCATTTCCGCAAGGCGCCGGTTTCGACCGGCGCTTCTTTTTCGTAGCTGGTTGAAAATGGCTGCGGTTCCCTGGATGACAGCCGGACTCAACCGGTAGCGTAACCGGCCGCTCAGTTCAGTTGGTCACGGACCCCATCGGCCAGCCGACACAGCGAATCGATTGCGATTTCGGTATTAAGGTCGCTGCGGCCGCGGTGGCGATACATCCCGTGCCCGTTGCGCTGAGTGTCCCGCAACGGTGCAATTACCCCCAAAACAGCATTTTCCGTTGTTTGGAGATAATAGCCCCTGCAGAACTCAAGAGGTTACCGAGGCGTTTGGCTTATTGCGCTGGCGCAGGCGCCTTCTGAAGGGCTTGCAACGACAACGCTTGATCAGCCCATCTTGCGCGCCTTGCCGCGGGTGCGGCGATGACGATGAATGATCTGACCCGCCGGGAGTTGCCGTGGGTCGGCGGCATGCCGATTTGGAGTACGCGCCACGAGACTTCCTCAGTGAGGTGATCCTCGAAATTTGGAATACCTCGAAGTCGCCTTTTCCGTAGGTTCGGGGTAATCCAAATTTCAGAGCCGCGATAAAAATTGGCAAAGCGTTAACTAATTGCGTGGTGAATCCGGCATGAGGCGCCGCAGGCTATTCAAGCGAGCGCGCCAATAGGGGCGGCACGCCTTCTCGTGTGTCGCTCAGCAAGACAATTAGTCGCGCCTGCGTCATGAAGGGCTGAGGGAATTCCAGGCCTCCCTCCACCGGCAAAACGTGAGCGATGAGGGGCGACGAGCTGTTTTGGCGGTACACGAGTATGGGACCGCGACGATCGGTTATGAGGGTGGTCAGGGGCGTCGTATGAAGGCGCGGCACGTTCGAATCGACCTTGGCCCGCAAATGAAGTTTTTCGCCGACCAACTCGACACCATCGCCGATATAGGTTTGAGCGCGATTGTTCGAAAATGCGACTCGACCGAGGGCGTCGAGAACAAAGACGCCGATATCGATACGGGACAGAATGTGCCCCAACGTCTCGGAGGCGAGTTCGTTGTCCGCCAGGCGCAGACCGAGCCCCAATGCACGCTCGGCGTGCCTGCCGAGAACGTCAAGCCGCGACAACTCTTCGGCGCTATAGGGCTGTCTGTTAACTGCACGTTGCACACTCAGGGCCGCCTCAACACCGTCACCGGGGACGACCGCGGCGCCGGCAAAGTACCTGAGCCCGAACCTTCGAAGGAATTGTGCATAAAAAGGATGAGACTCGATCTCCTCCGTGGAGACCACGTCGCTGTCTGTGATGACGCCGCGACGACCGAAGTAGCCGCGCTCCCGGGCTCTTATGGCGCGGATATCGCGGCCGCTCCAGTTTTTCACATACTCCGAGACAACAATCGAAAGGCCGGGTGAGCCAATCACACCGAATGCCCCGTTGTCTCGGCCGTAAATTAATATGCAGCCAACGTCGTCGAAGCAGTCAGCGATATGTTGAAGCGCGACAGGCCATTCGGCGGGGTTGAGCGCACATTCGTAAATGGCCTCAATCGCACGATTAATAATAGTGTCCATTCGGATTGGCAAAAAACATTACAGATTAAATATTATATCATTAAAAACGTGCAGCGCAAATCAAACAACCTAAGTGATGACGGAGCGGGCGCGCCGGGTGACCACAAGCTCGTCGCTTTCACGAAGGGCCTGTAATGCACGCCGCAATTGCTTGCGATCGGAGCGGGCGCCGCTGGCGGTTTCCATAAAAATGCGATCACAGCCGGCGGCGCGAAGCTGTTCAATTGGGCCTGCAGGCTTTGTCCGGTCGTGCTGACGCTCGCGAACCCAGGTGAGCCATGGAGGCTCAGCCTGACGGGGCAGTGACTCGCAACCAACCGAGCGGGGAATTGGTCAGATGGCGCAGTCCCGCGTCCCGCCTGTGGCGGCGCTGCGCTGACGCTCCTACGGCGGCCCTGTTAACCGGTCCGGGGCAGGCGAATGGCTCGTTCCCCAAAAGGTTCGCTGTCGCCATGCGCGGCCTTTTTCGCGCGCTCAGTGGAATTCAGAGTTCAAAGCTCGCTAGATAAGGCCCGCAAGCATACCACGCAGGCCTGCACATCTCGGCCGCGACGGCGATCGCGCGGCAGATGGAACCGGGCAGCCGGCGAATCGGTTTGACGCGTTGAGCTCAGGATCAACTCGGAGGTGTTGTTTGAAAAAGCCCGATCCCTGTGGTGGCTTCGAGCACTGGCGCCGCCTCGTGGCTGAAGTCGAAAAGGAAGAACAACGACGTAAGCCGGTTCCGGATCGAGATGACCGGGGACGGACGCCCGATACCGACACGCGGAGGAATCCGGTGCTCCGTAATAAACACGGGTAGAATGGATGGCGCTTGTGCAGGCGTCAGATGGGAATATTCGAGAGCCGGCGATCAGTGGCCCCTGGCTTTGGCCCCGGTTGCTGATCTTTCAAGGCATCTCTCAAGCACAAAGATCCGAAGCGCAGAAGATAGATTGCCTTCGCCGCGGCGAGCGTCGATCTGCTCGATCAATCGACCCAAGCTTATCTCGCGTTCCTCGGCGACCTTTTTAAGTTCGCGCCAGAATGGCTCTTCCAGGCTGACGCTCGTCTTGTGTCCGTCAATAACGCAGGACCGCTTCCTTACAGCCTTCACGGCGTTCTCCTGGAAACCTGCGGGTTCGAGCAGGGATATCGAAAAAAGTTGAGGAGCCGGGCCGTTGGCCCAGGGCATTAAATAAGTACTTCCCCTGAATAGCAGGCGACCCTGGATATCACGTATAGGTAGTGGTCGGGAGGGGCGCCATGCCGAATCTTTCGACGCCATCTGATGAGTGTCCGCACTGCCGCCAGTACGCGAGGGTTCGCCGCGTCAGCCCAGGACTGTTGCCGTCCCTCCCCTTGGAGTGGAGCATGGCCTGCGATGCGTGCGGTCATGAGTGGATCGAGGGTGTTGAATTGGTGAAGGAGACCTCGGCACATGGGCCGCTGTCCGATCCGAGGCAGGCGGCATAGGTTCCCACGGAACCCTTGGTTTTGCTGGTTACCGGTCCTTAACCGATCCCAACACGAAATTCCGTCCGCTAGGGCCGGCTCGCGTTAGTGTCAAGCTTTGGACATTTAAAATCATCGAAGCAGGATCACTTCGATGCAGACGATTTTATTGTGCCTCACGACGCAGCACGACTGGCGCCTGGCAGGCCTCGCGGTCGCCGTCTGTGTTCTCGCCAGCTTCACCGCCATCGCAATTTACCGCAAGGCTTGTGCCGATAAGGGGCCGGCCCGCTGGTTGTGGCTAGGGGTCGGGGCTGCCGCCTCCGGCTTCGGCATCTGGTCGACCCACTTCATCGCCATGCTGGCTTACCTGCCGGGTGTCGATTCCGGATTCGATTTGGGCCCAACGATTGGATCTCTGATTGTCGCGCTTGCTTTCGCCTTTCTCGGGCAGGGCACGGCCCTTGTCGGTCGCAGCAGATTGGCCTCGCTGGTTGGCGGAGGATTGGCCGGGCTCGGCATTTCGGCGATGCATTACATGGGCATGATGGCCCTCACTGTGCCGGGACGGCTCGATTGGTCGGGGGGGCTTATCGCCACCTCATCGGTGTTCGGTGTCCTGCTTGGCGCCGCGGCGCTTTGGGTGGCTAACACCTGGCGCAAGGTTGAAGGCTTTATCGCCGCAAGCCTGATCTTTGCAGGTGCCGTCCTGACGACCCATTTCCTCGGCATGGCGGCAGCGACGTTCGTGCCTGACCCCACGGTCGCCATCGAGAATACCGGGCTTACGGCGCCGGCCATGTCGCTCATCATTTCGGCAGGGGCGGCCGTAGTCCTTGCGGCGTGCCTCGTCCTCTCCATCATCGATTGGAAAAACCGGGAACGATTGCGCCTTCAGAAAGTCCAGCTCGATACGGCTCTCGGAAGTATCACCCAGGGCATCTGCATGTACGATGCGGACGGCAAGGTGACGCTCTTCAACGAGCGCTATTCGGAAATTACCGGTGTCCCGCCCGATAAGCTGACGGCGACCGACCTTGTGGACATCGTCCAGCACCCTCGATCGGGAATACAGGTCGACGATGCCGCGAGCTTCGCGTCGCATGTGGTGGACGCTGCAAAGCAAGGGCGGTCGCTGAATGATGTCCTTCACCGCAAGGACGGCCGTATTGTCCGCGCAATCACCCATCCGGTCAGCAGCGGTGGGTGGGTCGTCACGTTGGACGACATTACGGACCGACAGAGGGCGCAGGCCGAGATCGCCCACATGGCGCGGCATGATGGATTGACGGGCTTGCCGAACCGGACACTGTTCAACGAGCGCCTTGCGGCGGCGTTGTTGCGTGTATCGAGAGGCGATCGGGTCGGGGTGTTCCTGATTGACCTCGATCGGTTCAAGCCGATCAATGACACCATGGGCCACTCGGCCGGTGATGCCCTGCTCAAGGAGGTTGCGGCCCGGCTTTCCTGTTGCCTACGCGAGAGTGACACCGTTGCCCGGTTGGGCGGCGACGAGTTTGCCATTATCCAGGCGGGGAACGGTCTTACGGCGGCGGATACGACAACGCTGGCCGAACGTCTGATAGAAGCCGTGACTGCCCCGTTCGCGATTAGCGGGCAGGACGTCGGCATTGGCGCGAGTATAGGTATCTCTTTTGCACCGGAGGACGGCAATGAGGCCGAGACGCTCCTGCGCAAGGCAGACATCGCGATGTACCGGGCCAAGGCGGATGGGCGGGGTGCTTATCGCTTCTTCGAAGCCGGCATGGATGCGCAGGCGCACGCGCGCCGGGTGATCGAAACCGAACTTCGCACCGCCTTGGCAAAGGGCGAGTTGGAAATCCACTACCAACCCATCCACGATTCACGTACCCGTTGGGTTGTCGCGTTTGAAGCGTTGCTCCGGTGGAATCATCCCCTTCGCGGCCTCTTGATGCCCGACCAGTTCATCTCGATTGCGGAGCAGACCGGGCTCATCCGCGACATCGGCGATTGGGTGCTCAAGACAGCCTGCCGAGAGGCGGAGTCTTGGTCCAGGCCGGTCCATATTGCAGTCAACTTGTCCCCAGTGCAGTTCAGGTCGAGGAGTCTGGTATCGACTGTAAAGGCCGCATTGGCGGAAAGCGGCCTTGCTCCGCAGAGGCTGGAGCTTGAGATCACCGAAGCGGTGTTGTTGCAGGACAACGAGATGACGCTCGGCATCCTGCACGAGCTGCGAGAAATTGGCGTCCTCATTTCGATGGATGACTTTGGTACAGGTTATTCATCCCTCGGTTACTTGCGGAGTTTCCCTTTCGACAAGATCAAGATCGACCGCTCTTTCGTGCGCGACATCGCAAGCCGCGCGGATGCGATGGCGATCGTGCGGGCGGTAACGGGATTGAGCCGCAGCCTGGGCATCCCCACGACTGCTGAAGGTGTTGAGACGTTCGAACAGGCCGAACTTCTCCGGACTGAAGGTTGCACCCAGGTGCAAGGGTTCTATTTCAGCGAGGGGCGTCCGGCGAAGGAAGTGGAGGACATCCTCGCCGCGGGGAATGCATCGGACGTCTCGGGTGCCGCCGCTGTAGAGGCCCATCGACGGTCAAGAGCGCGCCGCTTACAGGGGTGAAATTCCGGAGCGTAATGTCTTGGAAAGGGGCAACTTTCCTTACGGCACGCTCGATCACGAGTTTCCGCTGTCCTTAAATTTACGCCAAAGACCACGAACGGCGACGAATTTGTCTTCGGTGGCCTCTTGCGCGTGAAGGAATGTTCGGACTTCGCCCCACGATTTGACGTCGGGCATGTCCTTCAGCAGCTCGGCGATCGCGGCCGGCTTCTTTTGCTTTGCCATAAAAGCGCGGAATTTCACCGTACCGCTATAGCTTTTCTCCTAGTGCCTTACAAGAAGGCGGGTCGAGAACGGCGTTGCAAGCGTTCGAGCCTTGCGGTCGTGGCGTCGTTACGGGCGTTGAAAAGCGGTGCTAGAACCGGCTTCATCTTTGGTCTCAGCCAGTGGACTGCGTTCGCCAAGGTCGCCAGTGCGTAGGATCGACTGCAAGGCCCTGGCCAGTGAGTGCGTTAATCCAACCGCCGCTCGCTTTACGACATTGAAGCCGGTCGAAAAGTCTTAGGAGCGCTGCCCCCTCGTGCGTAAGCCGTTTCCCAACCTTCTGCACTGTGCTCGTGCCCCCACCGGGGGCTTCTCGGCTGGCACTCGCCACGCCTGCGCTTCGCCGGAGAGGAACTGCGCCTGCGGACCGACATGGTGCAGACGGTGTTGAAGCGGACGATTGAGCATCGGTCTCGACTCGATCACTAGAAACGTGCCCCCCCTTTTCGCGTCGGACGATTAGGGCGTCGGAGCTGGATCGGTCGTTTCGAGCGATCGAGCGTTTTTCTTTACCAGCTCCAGGCGTAGCGGAGATATTCCAAACCGCTTTCGAGCTCGCCGCACGCCGTATCGCTTCTTGCCGTAGCTTTCTGTCGCTGTCCTTGTCGATTTATGATTGATGAGAACCGAGATTTCCTCCTTGCGGTATCCACTTGCCTTCATGTTCGAAATTGCGACGTGGCGAAATACGTAAAGGCTGAGCGGCCGGATTTTGACCCTGCGGGATGCGTCGCGGATGCGTTTATACATGACGTCTTCCAGTATTTTTTTATTGCCGTAGTGCTCAATCCAATGATTGGTTTCGATGATCCAGGCTCCCAGTTTTTGGAGCACAGCGGGGCTGTATTCGTTTAGATGAACCTCGCAACGATCGCATAGGCCTCGGCCTTGTGTATGTTTTGCGGCGCCTGCGCTGAGGCAGGTGCCATCGAGGCGGAGATCCAAAAGTTCTGTAGGCCGCCAACCGATTCGCGTTGCGACCGTCACGTAGCCCGCGATCCAACGGTCGAATGGGTCTTTACTGACCCGCAGATGACGCTCCAGGCGCCTGATGTCGGTCAGCTTGGCAGACTTGCGCGGCCTAAAACGCGGGCGACCTGGCTCCGGACGGGCATTTTGCAATCGGTCGATGGCCATGTCTGCTGCGCGAGGATCGACAAGTTCGCAGGCGCCGAGCGGCCGGACCAATTGCAGGAGTGCTGCAGATAGCTGTCGTGTGTAGGCCGGCGACCAGCGGCCGGTCTGCCCTAGGAACCAGTCTGCGCAGGCCAAACAGCGTTCTGGGTACTCGATGCTTGCGTCATCGGCCGGGCACTCCCGCGAGTACTGGGCGATCAAATTGCGGGCCAGTTCGTGATAGCGATCATAGGTCCGATCGGTCTTCTCGTGCAGCTTCATCATCGTCTTCTCTCCGCGTTGGTCAACCTCGCGGTCGACGTTGGTCAACCGGGTCGCTGGCATGAAGAAACATGCCGGCTTGAAAGTGCAAAATTCCAAGCGATGGACTTTTAGGGGACGGCAAACGATGGAGACGACGATGCCATTAGTTGCTTACGGCCAGCATAGAGAGGCTGGCGGAAGCGTAGAGGAAGGCGCGTAACGCGCTTTGTACGGATCTGGCGGAGGCGGCGGTGGGGCGGAAGGACTGGAGCGGTGTCCTGCGCGGCAAGGCCGACGTTGCGGCTCTGGTCGAGACTATCGACGGCCAGCTGCGACACCCGGCCTTCGTGTCGCAGATCCATGCCAGGGCCGACCGGGGCCGGGGCGTGTCCAGGCCGCCAGGACGTCTACGCAAGGTTGCGAAACGCCCTGTAGCGGGCGCGGTCAGGGTTAAGGAAGCGGCTCTGGAGGCCGGAGCGTCGGCGGGCGCCCGAGGCGCCGCGGCCGCGCGTGGTCCACAACCGTGGCCCAGAGTGGGCGCCAGGGGCGCGGCCCGGACGACGAAATGCTCGATTTTGCGGGCTGTTGAGGGGCGACGCGAACTGGCTGGGGAACTAGGATTCGAACCTAGACAAACAGAGTCAGAGTCTGTTGTGCTACCGTTACACCATTCCCCAGCAGGGGCCGGCAGGGCCGTTGAAGAGGCCGCCGGGATGAGCTGCGAAACCCGTGACCGGGGCCGTCGCGCCGGGCCATCACATGGGGCAATTCGGCCGATTTGACAAGCCCCCGAGGCCGCGATTTGCCGTCGTCCTTAGATTAATGTTTCCAGCGGCTTAGGCCTCCGGCCGCGGCCGTTTCGGCGCCGTGGTGACGGTGAACACCGCCAGAAGCGCGGCCAGCGCCACGCCGATGAACACCCAGCGCGGCTGCCCGGCGTCCATCAGCGCGCCGAACAGCATCGGCGCGACGATGCCGCCGAGATTGAAGCCGGTGGTGACGAAGCCGAACACCCGGCCGAAGGCGCCGGGCGGCGTCGCCTCGCGCACGATCATGTCCCGCGACGGCGCGATGACGCCGGTGAAGAAGCCGAAGGCCGACATCACCACGATCAGCAGCACCGTATGCAGGTTGAAGGCCGCGATCAGCGCCGCGGTCGCCGCGATGCCGGCGAGGCCGATGCCGGCGACGGTGCCGTGCAGCGCCGTGCGGGTGACGACGAGGCCGCCGGCGAGGACGCCGATGGCGGTGAACGTCAACAGGCAGGTGAGGGCCGTGTTGCCGATCTCGACCGGCGTGCCGAATAGCGCGCCGAGCGCCACCACCGCATAATTGTTCATGCCGCCGTTCATCACCGCGAGCAGCACGAAGAAGAACAGATTGAGCAGGATGGCCGGAGTCATCAGCATGGCCATGCCGCCCGGCGCGTCGCCGTTCTTGCCGGCGGCGTTGTCGCCGGTCTGGGGCAATGGTTTGGCGCCCTCGCGCGGCGCCGGATCGCGCACCATCAGCACCAGAGCAGCGATGACGAGGCCCATGACGCCGGCGCCGATGAAGGCGCCGCGCCAGCCCCACACCGCCTGCATCATCAGCAGCGTCGGCGGCGCCACCGCCGAGCCGAGCATGCCGCCGAAGGTGTGCAGGGAGAAGGCCTGGCCGATGCGCTGCTCGCGCACATGCTGCGACAACAGCGCGTAATCGGCCGGGTGATAGACGGTGTTGCCGATGCCGGCGACGGCGAACATCGCTACCAGGAACCAGAACGAATCGACGAAACCGGCGAGCAGAAAGGCGACGCCGCCGAGCAGCAGCCCCCAAAACAGCGACACGCGCGCCCCAATGCGGTCGATCAGGAACCCGGCCGGCGTCTGCAACGCCGCCGACACGACGTTGAAGGTGGCGATGGCGAAACCGATCTCGGTGTAGCTGACGCCGTAATCGGCGCGCACGAAGGGCAGCAGCGGCGCCAGGATGATGATGTAGTAATGCGACACGAAATGCGCGGCGCACACCGCCGCGATCAGGCGCGTCGGTGACGAGGGCGCAGCGCGCGGCGCCAGCGGCGCTTCGGTCAATTGAGTCATCAGGCGTTTCCCGGCAGCAGCCCTGACTTATCGCGGCCCGGCGGGCCGATCCAGCGCATTTCGGGCAGGGTGGGTATGTGAGGCATGGTCCGGGCGCGCCAACCTCCGCCGTCATCCCGGGCGAGCGCCAGCGAGACCCGGGACCCAGGGCCCCTGATCGAAGCCGTATCGTGAGGCGGTGGCTATGGGTCCCCGCTCATAGGCGTTCTGAAAGAACGCCGTTCTTCGAACGGCTATGCGCGGGGACGACCGGTTCTGCTTGCGCCGCCGGCTTTGCCGCCTTACGCCGCCGGCTTTGCCGCCTTGGCCTTCTCGATCGCTTCCCAGATCTTCGATGCCGTCATCGGCATCTCCAGGTTCTTGATGCCGTATTCCGACAGCGCATCGATCACGGCATTGGCGACCGCGGGCAGGCCGCCCGAAGTGCCGGCTTCGCCGCAGCCCTTGGCGCCGATCGGATTGGACTTGGTCGGCACCGGACGGTTATCGACCTGGATCATCGGCGCGTCATGGGCGCGCGGCATGGCGTAATCCATGAACGAGCCGGTGACGAGCTGGCCGGCATCGTCGTAGACGACGCCTTCGAGCAGCACCTGGCCGAGACCCTGGACGATGCCGCCCTGCACCTGGCCTTCGACCAGCAGCGGGTTCACCACCGTGCCGAAATCGTTGACCGCGTTGTACTTCACAACGCGCGTAAGACCGGTGTCGATTTCGATTTCGATTTCGGTGACGTGCACGCCGTTCGGGTAGGTGCCCGGCACCGGCTCGGTGACGTGGCTGACGTCGAGCGTCGCCGGCACGCCGTCCGGCAGCTTGACGCTGCCGCTGCGCAGCTTCTCGGCGAGCTGCATGATGCCGATCGAATGATCGGTGCCGGCGACGCGGAAGGTGCCGGTGGCGAACTCGATGTCGCCCGCCGAAGCTTCCAGCACATGCGCGGCGATCTGCTTGCCGTTCTCGATCACCTTGTCGGAGGCCTCCGACACCGCGGTGCCCGACAGCATCGCCGAGCGCGAGCCGCCCGAGCCGCCGCCGGTGACGAGCTGGTCGCTGTCGCCCTGCAGCAGCTTGATCTTGTCGAACGGGATGCCGAGCTTGCCGCTCAGCACCTGCGCGAATGTCGACCAGTGGCCCTGGCCGTAATCGAGCGTGCCGGTGACGATGGTCACGGTGCCGTCGGCGTTGAAGCGGATGCCGCCCATCTCCTGCGTCATCGCCGCCGTGGTTTCGACGTAGCAGGCGACGCCGAGGCCGCGCAGCTTGCCGGCCTTCTTCGAAGCGCGCTTGCGCGCGTTGAAGCCCTTGACGTCGGCGACATCGAGCGCCTGCTTGAACAGGCCCGGGAAGTCGCCGCAGTCATAAGTGGTGCCGGCCGGCGTCGCGTACGGCATGTCTTTCGGCTTGATGAAGTTGCGGCGGCGCAATTCGAAACGGTCGATGCCGAGCTCCAGCGCGGCGACGTCCATGCAGCGCTCGATCGACAACGCGCCTTCGGGACGGCCGGCGCCGCGATAGGCCGAGACGATGGTCGTGTTCGAATACACGCACTTGGTCGACACCTCGAGCAGCGGCGTCTTGTACATGCTGATGATGTTCTTGGTGACGTTGAGCGTCGGCAGCATCGGGCCGAAATTGGCGCAATAGGCGCCCAGATTGCCGTAGCCCGTCAGGCGCACCGCCTGGATGATGCCGTCCTTGTCGAAGCCGACTTCGACATTCATGTCGTAGTCGCGGCCCTGATGATCGGAGACGAACGAGCCGGAGCGGTCGTCGGTCCATTTCACCGGACGGCCGAGCGCTTTCGATGCGTGCAGGATGCAGACATATTCCGGATAGGGCGTCGCCTTCATGCCGAACGAGCCGCCGACATTGCCGGTCAGCACACGAATCTTCTCCGCCGGCGCCTTGAGGATGTCCTTCAGCAGATTCTTCATGCCGAAGACGCCCTGGCTCGACGAGTGCAGCGTCCAGCGTTCGTCCTTGGCGTCGTAGTCGCCGATCGCCGAGCGCGGCTCCATCGGCGCCACCATGAGGCGCTGGTTGATCAGCGGCAGATTAACGACATGCGCGGAGTTCTTCAGCGCCGCCTCGACCTTGTCGTGGTCGCCGTGCTGGAAGTGGATGGCGATGTTGTTGGGGATCTCGTCGTAGAGCTGCGGCGCGCCGGCCTTGGCGGCGTCGCGCGCGGAGACGACGGCGGGCAGGGGCTCGATGTCGAGCGAGACGGACTCGGCGGCGTCCTTGGCCTGGGCCAAGGTCTCGGCGATCACGCAGGCGACCGGGTCGCCGACGAAGCGCACCTTGTCGGTCGCGAGTGCGGGACGCGGCTGGAACTTGATCGGTGAGCCATCGCGGCTCTTGATCGGCAGGAAGCACTTGAGACCGTTGTAGTCGGTGAGGTCGGCGCCGGTCAGCACCGCGAGCACGCCAGGCATGCCCTTGGCGGCCTCGGTGTCGATGCCGCGGATGATGCCGTGCGGCTCCGAGGAGCGGACCATCCAGGCATAGGCCTGTTTCGGCAGGCTGATGTCGTCATTGTAGCGGCCCTGGCCCTGGACGAGGACCGGGTCCTCCCGGCGGGTGACCGGCTGGCCAATGCCGAATTTGGTCAAGGAGAGGGCGGTCTCGGTCGTTCTATCGTCCATGTCGGGGGGCTTCTGCGCTGGAGGCGGAGGAAATGCCCTGATGAGATAGTCTACCGCGCCCGCTTCGACAACCGTCCGGCCGGAACCTCAGGGTTGCGCCCCCGACTGACGCTGTTACACTTTTCGGGACAAGTGAAACATTTGCCGTTCGCCCGCGGGGCTCAGGCAAGTCGGGCGGGGCGGCCGAGAGGTTGGGAAAATGAGCGGCGAGGCCGGGGATGACCCAGGCCTCGACCCTGCTATTGGCCGGGCGCGCCGGGTGGATCCAGCGGACCACCTGACGCGGCAGCCCGGGTGGGGTCGGCGGTCGCCAGGAGAACGGAGGCGCGAGTCTGCGAACAGCAGCGATCGCGGCGGGCCGACTTATGCCGCGCTCGATCTCGGCACCAATAACTGCCGTTTGCTGGTGGCGCGGCCCAATGGCGAAAGCTTCCGCGTCATCGACGCGTTCTCGCGCATCGTTCGCCTCGGCGAAGGCATTTCCGCATCCGGCCGCCTGAGCGAGGCGGCGATCGAGCGCTCGATGGAAGCGCTCGAGATCTGCCGCAACAAGATGCGCAACCGCGGCGTCACCCGCGCGCGCCTCGTCGCAACCGAAGCCTGCCGCGCCGCCGAGAACGGCCTGGAATTTCGCGCGCAGGTGGCGGAGCTGCTTGGTCTCGAACTCGAAGTCATCGACCGCGAGACCGAAGCGGCGCTCGCCGCGACGAGTTGTACGCCGCTGATCGATCCCGCGGCCGGCGGCGTCGTGCTGTTCGACATCGGCGGCGGTTCATCCGAACTGGTGCGCATGGGGCCGGCGCCGGCCAACGGCCGCGGTCCGCCGCCGCCGCAGATCAAGGGCTGGATTTCGCTGCCGCACGGCGTCGTCACTCTGGCCGAGCGCTATGGCGGGCTCACCGTGACGCGCGACACCTACGAGGCGATGGTCGGCGAGATCGCCGGCCTGATCGAGCCCTTCGCGCGCACGCACGGCTGCGACGATCTCGCCGACGTGCACATGCTCGGCACGTCAGGCACGGTGACGACGATCGCCGGCGTGCATCTCGACCTCAAGCGCTACGACCGCAATCGCGTCGATGGCTGCTGGCTCGGCGCCGACGAGATCGACGCCGTGCTCGAACGGCTGCTGGCGATGTCCTATGCCGAGCGCTGCGCCTCGCCATGCATCGGCGCCGACCGTGCCGATCTCGTGCTGGCGGGCTGCGCCATCCTCGAAGCCATTCGCCGCGCCTTCCCGTGCCGGCGGCTGCGCGTCGCCGACCGGGGCCTGCGCGAAGGCATGCTGGTGCAGATGATGCGCGAAGACGGCGTCTGGGGCGGGCAGGCGGCGTAGTAAGAGCAGCCGCATACTCGCTTCACCTCCCCCTCCAGGGGAGGGTGAAGTGTGCTAGAGGCCCCCGATGAGTAAAAAATCTGTCTCCACCGGCGCGCGCGACCTCAAGGTGCGGGTCAAGACCGCCCGCAAGCGCTCGCTGTCCTCGACCTTGTGGCTGGAGCGCCAGCTCAACGATCCGTATGTCGCGCGCGCCAGGCGCGAGGGCATGCGCTCGCGCGCCGCCTTCAAGCTGATCGAGATCGACGACAAGGCGCACTTTCTCAAAAAGGGCGCGCGCGTCGTCGATCTCGGCGCCGCGCCGGGCGGCTGGTCGCAGGTGGCGGCCAAACGCGTCGGGCCGCAGGGCAAGGTGGTCGGCATCGATCTCCTCGACATCGAGCCGCTGCCGGGTGTCGATTTCCGCGTCTTCGACTTTCTCGATCCCGGCGCGCCCGACCTGCTCAAGGAGATGCTTGGCGGGCAGGCCGACGTCGTCCTGTCCGACATGGCGGCGAACGCCACCGGCCATCGCAAGACCGATCACATCAAGATCGTGGCGCTGGTCGAGGCGGCCGCGGAATTCGCCCGCGAGGTGCTGGCGCCGGGCGGCGCGTTTCTCGCCAAGGTGATCCAGGGCGGCCTTGAGGGCACGCTGCTGGCGGCGCTCAAGAAGGACTTCGCGAAGGTGGTGCACATCAAGCCGCCGGCGAGCCGCGCGGATTCGGCGGAGCTCTATCTGCTGGCGACGGGGTTTCGGGGCGGGAAGTAGCCGCTACCGCCACACATCCGTGAAGCGCGCGCCGCGGCGGCGCGTATCCATCTGGCGGAAATACATCTCGCGCTTCTCGCGCTCGGTGAGCTGGCGCGGCGGCGGCGCATAATAATGTCCGCTGCGCGGGGCCGGCTGACGGTCGGCCTGCCGGACCGGCGCCGGCTTGTGCGCGGCGGGTTTGCGCGAGGCTTCCTTGCGGGCGGCTTCCTTGCGCGCAGCCTCTTTGCGTTCCTGCGCCTCGCGCAGCTTGCGCTCGCGCGGGGTCTCGCGCGTGGCCTTGCTGGCATCTTTGCCGGCGTTCTTGCGGGTCTTGTGCGCTTCGCGCGGCGGCGGCAGCACAACGGGCTTTGCCGTGCGTGTCGCCGGCGTCGCGGCGGTGATGTCGCCGTCATCGTCGGTCTCGGCGGCGGGACGCGGATCGCGCGGCGGCGCGGCGACAGCGACCTTCTGCTTCTCGGCATCACGCTTCTCGGCATCACGCTTCTTGGCTTGCGCGTCACGCTTTTGCGCCTCGGCTTCGCGCGCCTTGGTGTCCGCCTCGCGGGCTTTTCCCTCCGCTTCGCGGAGTTTGGCCTGCGCCGCCGCTTCGGCCTGGCGCCTGGCCTCGGCCGCTCGCGCCGACGCTTCCTGTTCGCGGCGCATGCCGTCCTCGATGGCGGCGAGCGCCTGCTTGGCCTCGGCCATCGCCGGGTTGAGCGTGACGGCCTTGCGATAGTCGGCGAGGGCGGCGTCGCGATCCTTCGCCGCGGCGTAGAGCGCGCCGCGCTGGTAATAGGCCTGGAAGTTCTTCGGCTCTCGCGCGATCACGGCATTGGTGTCGGCGAGCGCGCCGGCGGCATCGCCCTTGTGCGCGCGCAGCGCCGCGCGTTCGAGATAGGGCGCCGCGGGCTTGGGATCGAGGCGGATCGCCTGTTCGAGATCGGCGATCGCGCGGTCGGCGTCGCCCTTGCCGGCATAGATCTCGGCGCGCGCCAGATAGATCGCGGCGTTGCCCGCCTTGAGCTCGACGGCGCGGTTGAAGTCGTGCAGCGCCTTGTCGGTGTCGGCCTTGGCGTAGAGGATCTGGCCGCGCGTCGCCAGCGCCATGGCGTTGTTGGCGTCGGCGGCGATCACCTTGTCGAGATCGGGCAGGGCCTTGGCGTCGTCCTTCTTGCGCGCATAAGCGAGCGCGCGCACCGCGATGGCGTCGATATTGTCCGGCTCGATCTTGAGCACGCTTTCGACGTCCTTGAGGGCGCCGTCGGCGTCGCCGTCGTCGAGCCGCAATTCGGCGCGCACGCGCAGCCCGTTAACGGTCCACTGCGTCTTGAGCGCGCGGGCGATGTCGGCATGGGCGCGCTTCTTGTCCCCCTTCTCGCGCCAGGCTTCGGCGCGCAGGCGCAGCGCCAGCGCCGGCTTCTCGTCGAGCGGCACCGCGCGGTCGAGCGCGGCGATGCTGCGGTCGAGATTGCCCTTCTTGCGCCAGACGGCGGCTTCGGCGATCAGCGGCTCGCTGCTCTTCGGGTTGCGGCGGAAGGCGTCCTCATAGTCGCGGATTGCGCCGTCGAGATCGCCGGTGCCGTCGCGCGCCTGGGCGCGCAGCATGATGTTGTCGACATCGGGATCGAGCCGCAGCGCCTGGTCGAAATCGGCGAGCGCGCGCGTGAACTCCTTGCGCCGCAGATAGAGCTGGCCGCGGCCGGCGTAGGCATTGGCCTTGCTGCCGCCGAGGCTGATCGCCTTCTGGTAGTCCTCCAGCGCGCCGTCGTCGTAGCCGAGGTCGCGGCGCACCGCGGCGCGGCTGACATAAGGCGAGGGCGAGGCCGGATCGAGCTCGATCGCCTTGCCGTAATCGGCGATGGCCTGACCGAAATTGCCGCGCGCGTACCAGGCATTGCCGCGGTTCTGATAGGCGGGCGCGAAGTCGGGTGCCAGATTGATGGCGCGGTTGAGATCCGCGATCGCGCTGGCGATGTCGCTACGGTCGAGATAAGCGAGGCCGCGCAGCGCATAAGCGACGCCGAGCGGCTCGCCGGCGAGCTTGCCGGTGCCGATGATGCGCGTGCAGGACTGCACGCGATAGTAGGCGAGGTTCTCGGTCTGCGTGGCGCAGATGCGCGCGTCGGAGCCTTTCGGCCGCGGCGGCAGATCCTTCGGCATCGCCTGCTTGATGTCGTGCGCGTCGGCGTCGGGCAGGCCGGCAAGCGGATTGCTCGATGACGTCGTGGGCTTGACGGTGTCGCGCGTGCGCGTATCGCGCAGGCGCGTATTGATGATGCGCGCCTGCTGCTGCGGGGGCGCATGCGTTTCACCGAAACCGAAGAAGCGGATCTGCGCCTGCGCCTTGCCGGAAAAAACATAGGCTCCGGCGCCGATCGCGGCGACGACAAGCGCGGTGCAAACAGCACCGTGAGCAAGCGTAGCTGGGTATCGCGCGCGCATCGCTCTTCGCCTTGACTGGCCTTGCAGGATTGCCGTGCCGATTAACCATAGGCCGGATGCAAATGTGTCAGCGCGACAATGACTTGTCCATGTCATTGCTCCCTGCGCATTAACCAGTTTTGCGCAGATGGTTAACATCTAAAATTTGAATCAATTTTTCTCGTCGGGCGCCGGATCGTTGGAAGCGTCTTTTGTTTTCGGCGCGAGCAGGCCGCGTCCGGAAATCTCGGCGCCGGCGTCATGCGGCAATTGCAGGAAATAGGCGAAGGAAAGCGCGGAAATCGCCGCGACGGCAAAGAACGCGGGCGGGAAATCCCCGGCGACGAGCTCGGCGTGGCCGTGCCATGCGGCGGTCATATCGACCGCCAGCGCGCCGACGGCAACGCCCGACGACAGCGCCAGTTGCTGGGCGACGGCAACCAGCGATGTCGCGCGTGATACGCGTTCAGGCTCGATCTCCGCATAAGCCAGCGTGTTGATCGAGGTGAACTGCAACGAGCGGAAAAAGCCGCCGATCAACAAAATGCCGAGCATGACATAGGCCGGCGTCATCGCGGTGAACAAGCCGCAGGCCGCCAGCAGCAGTGAACTGATGATCGTGTTGGCGAGAAGGATGGTGCGGAAGCCGAAGCGGCGCAGCAAGGTCGAGGCCGCCGCCTTCATGCCCATGGCGCCGGCCGCCGAGGCAAAGGTGATCATGCCGGAGTGGAACGGCGACAGGCCGAAGCCGAGTTGCAGCATCAGCGGCAGCAGGAAGGGCAGCGCGCCGATGCCGAGGCGGAAGATGAAGCCGCCGATCACCGAGACGCGGAACGTCGTCAGCCGGAACAGCGTGAGATCGAGCGCCGGCACCGGCGTGCGCCTGGCGTGCACCCAATAGGCGACGAGGAAGGCGGCGCCGCCGATCATCAGCGCCGCGACCACGGTCCACGGCAGGAAGTTCAAGCCGGCGACCGACAGGCCGAAGGCGAGACCGGCGATGCCGAAGCCGGCATAGATCATGCCGGCGATATCGAAGCGCTCGTGCTTCTCGGCTTTCACGTTCTCGATGTAGCGCGTCGTCAGAACGATGCCGACGAGGCCGATTGGGATGTTGATGAGGAAGATCCAGTGCCACGTCGCGTAAGTGGTAACGAAGCCGCCGACCGGCGGGCCGATCACCGGGCCGATCAGCGCCGGCGTCGTCACCCAGGCCATGGCGCTGACCAGTTCGCGCTTGGAGATGGTGCGCACCAGCACCATGCGGCCGACCGGGCTCATCATCGCGCCGCCCATGCCTTGCAGGATGCGGGCGAAGACGAAGTCGGTGAGCGAGGACGACAGTGCGCAGCCGATCGAGCCGACCAGGAACACGGCGATGGCGGCGCGGAACACGGTGCGCGCGCCGAAGCGGTCGGCGGTCCAGCCCGAGGCCGGGATAAACACCGCGAGCGACAGCAAATAGGAGGTGACCGCGAGCTTCAGCGCCAGCGGGTTGGTGCCGATGTCCTTGGCGATCGCCGGCAGCGAGGTGGCGATCACCGTCGAGTCCATGTTTTCCATGAACAGGGCGACCGCGATGATCAGCGGGACGAGGCGGTCTCGGCGCATCGGTGAGGGAATCCGGCGGAAGGTCAGAAGACAGCGGCGTCCGCGCTGGGTCAACCGCAAAGCCGCGGCCAAGGAAAGCCGCACAACCGTGACCGAAACGGGGCTGTGGGCGGTATGGCGGCGTTGCGCAATTCGCCTAGGAATCGCGGGCGCACCATGCTACGGACCCACGCCAACCCAAAAGCGGGCTTCGACATCGAGGCGGGGATGTATCCCCGCGCCGGCTGACTTATATTTACAGCCTCTTTCGATCTCGGCGCCGGGCCTTTGCGGCCAGAGACTTGAAAGCCCGTTCGGGGCGCGATGGAGTTGGCGAATGGCGACAATCACTCACGGCAATCTGATCGAGGCGCTCACCTTCGATGACGTGCTGATCAGGCCGGGCTTGTCGAGCGTCATGCCTTCCGACGTCGATATTCGCAGCCGCGTCACCGCCAATATCCCGCTCAACCTGCCGATCCTGGCCTCGGCCATGGATACGGTCACTGAATCGGGCATGGCCATCGCCATGGCGCAAGCCGGCGGCCTCGGCGTCATCCACCGCAACCTCGAGCCCGAGCAGCAGGCCGCCGAGGTCTGGCAGGTCAAGAAGTTCGAAAGCGGCATGGTGGTGAACCCGGTCACCATCGCGCCGACCGCGACGTTGCACGAAGCCTTCGAGCTGATGAAGATGCACCGCATCTCCGGCATCCCGGTCGTCGAGGGCGGCGCCATCGGCCGCGCTGGCAAGCTGGTCGGCATCCTCACCAACCGCGACGTGCGCTTCGCCACCGATCCGCGCCAGCCGGTGTCCGAACTGATGACCAGGTCCGATCTGGTCACGGTGAAGGAGGGCGTCAGCCAGGCCGAAGCCAAGAAGCTGCTGCATCAGCACCGCATCGAGAAGCTGCTGGTGGTCGATGACCAGTATCGCTGCGTCGGCCTCATCACCGTGAAGGACATCGAAAAGGCGGTTGCCAATCCGAACGCCTGCAAGGACGAGCAGGGCCGCCTGCGCGTCGCCGCCGCCACCACCGTCGGCGACAAGGGCTTTGCCCGCACCGAGCAACTGATCGCCGCCGGCGTCGATCTCGTCGTCGTCGATACCGCGCACGGCCACTCGCAGCACGTGCTCGACGCCGTCAGCCGCATCAAGAGATTGTCGAACAAGGTGCAGGTGGTGGCCGGCAATGTCGCCACCCGCGAGGGCGCGCAGGCGCTGATCGACTCGGGCGCCGACGCCATCAAGGTCGGCATCGGTCCGGGCTCGATCTGCACCACGCGCATCGTCGCCGGCGTCGGCGTGCCGCAGCTCACCGCGATCATGGAGAGTGTGGAGTCGGCGAAGAAACAGAACATTCCCGTGATCGCCGACGGCGGCATCAAGTATTCCGGCGATCTCGCCAAAGCGTTGGCCGCCGGCGCCGACGTCGCCATGGTCGGCTCGCTGCTCGCCGGCACCGACGAGACGCCGGGCGAGGTGTTTCTCTATCAGGGCCGCTCCTACAAGAGCTATCGCGGCATGGGTTCGGTGTCGGCGATGGCGCGCGGCTCGGCCGACCGCTATTTCCAGCAGGACATCAAGGACGCGCTCAAGCTGGTGCCGGAAGGCATCGAGGGCCAGGTTGGCTACAAGGGCCCGGTGTCGAACGTGCTGCATCAGCTCGCCGGCGGCCTGCGCGCGGCGATGGGCTATGTCGGCGCCAAGGATCTCACCGAGCTGCACGACAAGGCGCGCTTCGTGCGCATCACCGGCTCCGGCCTGCGCGAGAGCCACGTCCACGACGTGACCATCACGCGCGAGAGCCCGAACTACCCGAGCCGGGTGTAGCTCAGCGTCATCCTGAGGTGCCCGGCGTAGCCGGGCCTCGAAGGATGGCAGCATCCGACAACCTGTCCGCTCGTCCCCGCGGAAGCGGGGACCCAGTCTTTGCGATCATCAAGAAAGTTCTGGATCCCCGCCTTCGCGGGGATGACCGGAGTTTGTAGCCGCCGCCGTCGCGCGATCGCTACTTCTTGTCCAAAAAAGCCTTGATCAATCCCACCGTCTGCGCCGGCTGTTCTTCCATGATCCAGTGGCCGGAGTTCTTGACGATGCCGCCTTCGACATTGGTGGCCACTTCGCGCATCACCACGGCCTGGGTGTCGCCGAAGGAATGATCGGCCCCGAGCGCCAGCACCGGCATCGGCAGCTTGGTCTTCTGGAATTCGATGTTGTCGGCGCGGTCCTTGGTATTGAAGGTGGCGAACTGCTCGAAGGCGTAATGCATGTTGCCGGGGCGGGCATAGAGCCGCGCATAGTGATTGCGCGTCGCCGTGTCGATCGCCTTCGGGTTGGCCGACAGTTCGTTGTAGAAGCGGTCGAGATAGATGCGCTCGCGGCCCTTGACCAGACGATCGACATCGGGACCGCGGAAGTTGAAGTGCCAGAGCAACGGCGACTTCAGGATCTCGTCCCACGGGCCGATGCCGGGCAGCGGCGCGTCGATGATCACCCATTTGGTGATGCGGGCCGGATATTGCGCGGCGAGCGCATAGCCGACCATGTTGCCGATGTCGTGGGTGACGAGGTCGGCCTTCTCGACCTTCAGCGCGTCCATCACCTTGGCGATGTCCTGGCCTTGCGTCTTCTTGTCGTAACCGCCTTTCGGCTGCGACGACAGACCCATGCCGCGCAGGTCGGGCACGATCACGGTGTGATCCTTGACCAGCACCTTGGCGGCCGGCGCCCACATGTCGCCGGTGTCGCCGAAGCCGTGCAGCAGCACGACCGCCGGTCCCTTGCCGCCGACGCGGACATAGAGCGTCGCATCACCAGCCTTGATGCGTTCGATGCGGAAGTTTGATGGAAAGCGTTCGACGCGGGCTTCGGCGGCGACGGCAGACATAAGGAGAGCGCTGACGCCGAAACCGGCGACGAGCAGGCGGGACAACGGGGACATGGGGGTCCTCAGATGGTTGAGGGAACCCACTATACTCCTTTACCGTATGATGACGAGGGACCTGCCCGCTCAAAGAAGTGGCAAACCGGCCCCTTGCATTCGTTTGGCATCCTTGCGGCTTGCCTGCCGCGGCGGTCCGGCCTAACGCAGGCAACCGATTGACCGGGAATGATGATCATGACGATCAAGATGATCTTGCTGCCGCTGTTCGTGCAGATTGCGCTGACCTTCGGTCTGTTCTGCTGGATGGCCTATCACCGGACGACGCTCATCCGCAGCCGCGCGGTGCATCCGCGCGACATCGCGCTGCGCCAGCCGAACTGGCCGCCGCATGTGCTGCAGGTCGCCAACGCGGCGCATAACCAGCTCGAACTGCCGATGCTGTTCTATGTGCTGACCATCCTGGCGATCATCACCCGCAAGGCGGACATGTTGTTCCTGGTGCTGGCCTGGATCTTCGTGATCTCGCGGCTGGCGCATGCCTATGTGCATGTCACCAGCAACCGCATCGCCATCCGCGGACCGGTGTTCGGCATCGGGCTTCTGGTGCTCATCATCATGTGGATCGTGTTCATGATCGAAATTCTGCTGGCGACGCCATGACGCCGGCCGCGCGGCTGCAGGCCGCTATCGAAGTTCTCGAAGCCGTTCTCAATGACCGCCGGCCCGCCGCCGACGCACTCAAGAGCTGGGGCCAGGCGCATCGCTTCGCCGGGTCGGGCGACCGCGCGGCGATCGGCGGGCTGGTGTTCGACGCGCTGCGCCGCAAGGCCTCGAGCGCGCATCTGATGGACGCCGATACGCCGCGCGCGGTGGCGCTCGGCATGCTCAGGCGCGAGCGCGGGCTCGACGCCGAGGCGATCGGCAAGCTCGCGAGCGGCGCGCAATACGCACCCGAGGCGTTAAGCAATGCCGAACGTGTGCGGCTTGAGACGGCGAACCTCGACGGCGCACCGGCGCACATTGCGGGCGACTACCCGGAATGGCTCGACGACGCCTTCGCGCAGAGCTTCGGCGACAAACGGGCCGAAGAGGGCGCGGCGCTGGCCTCGCGCGCGCCGCTCGATCTGCGCGTCAACACCATCAAGGGCGAGCGCGACAAGGCGGCGGGTCAGCTCGCCGATCTCAAGCCCGAGCCGACGCCGTGGTCGCCCTGGGGCTTGCGCATCACGCTCGGCGCCGACGCCAAGGCGCCGCCGGTTCACGCCGAGCCGGCTTTCATCAAGGGCCTGGTCGAGGTGCAGGACGAGGGCTCGCAGCTCGCGGCGCTGTTCTCCGGCGCCAAGCCCGGCGAGCAGGTGCTCGACCTGTGCGCCGGCGCCGGCGGCAAGACGCTGGCGCTGGCGGCGATGATGGCGAACAAGGGACAACTCTTTGCCACCGACGACGACAAAAGGCGGCTGGCGCCGATTCATGACCGGCTGACGCGATCGGGCGCGCGGAATGTTCAGGTGCGCACGCCCAAATCGATCCACACCGAGATCGACGACCTCAAGGGCCGCATGGACCTCGTCCTGATCGACGCGCCCTGCACCGGCACCGGCGCCTGGCGGCGCAACCCGGACGCCAAGTGGCGGATGCGGCCGGGGGCGCTGGAACAGCGCCTCGCCGAGCAGGCCGGCATCTTCGACCGCGCGGCCGAGTTCCTCAAACCGGGCGGGCGGATCGCCTACATCACCTGCTCGCTGCTGGAAGCGGAGAACGGTGCCCAGGTGAGGGGCTTTCTCGGCCGGCATCCGGGCTTTGCCGCCGAAGACCCGGCGGCCACGGTCAAGGCGCTGGGCGAGCGGGCGGCGGCCTTTGCCAAGGCGGCGCGGCTGGGCCCGGAAGGCATCCTCATGACGCCGAAGTCCACAGGGACCGACGGTTTCTTCGTCTCGGTCCTGCGGCGGACCTGATCACGGCCTGTCGCAGTCTGTAACACTGGCGTTGTTAACGTCTCGATGACGGGAATTCCTCGATTGCGCCGTAATCCCGGCCAAAAAACCTCGCGAAGATTCGGTGTTTGATCGGCGGCTGTCGATCGGTTCGGGGATTTGGACGTGGCATTGTCTGAGAGGCGGGAGCCTACATTTCACGCCGTCGCGCGCGACCCTGAGACTTCGTATTCGGCAGCGTCCCATCACGGCGCCTCGGTCCATCACGCGATCAGGCCGTCGTCGCATTTCACCCGTTTCGTCTCCGGCTTCCAGGCCATCAGCACGCTGATCGGCGTGCCGCTGGCGCTGGCCTCGGGCTATTCGCTGTACCGCGCCAACTTCGCGCCGGAGACCACCTGCGCCAACCTGCGCGCGTCGATCGTGCAGATGCTGGACAAGAACGTCGATGCCGCGACCCGGCGCATGCTGGTGAAGCGCGACATCGAGTCGTTCGAAGCCCAGTGCGGTGCCGTCGATCCCGACGCGCATGCCGCCTTCAAGGCGCTGCTCGCCGCCGACAAGCCCACCGCGGTCGCCGCCAAGCCGCAGACCGTGGCCAAGGTCCCGGTCGCCGCGGCCAAGGAAACGTCGAAGCCGGTGGCTAAGGAGCCGGTGAAGGAAGCTGCCCGAGAACCAGCGAAGGAGCCGGTCAAGGAATCCGTGAAGGCGGAGCTCCGCCCAGCGCTCGCCGAGAAGAAACCGGTTGCCGCTCCGCAGGCCGTTGCCGCTGCGCCCGATGCCGATGCGCACGAGGGCGGCATGTCCGACACGCGCTGGCTCGACGCCGTGCGCTCGGCGCTGGTCGAGACGCCGGACGCCGCGCCCGCCACTCCCGCCAAGCGCGAGGTGGCGAAGGCCGAGCCGCCGAAGCCGGAACCGGTCAAGGCCGAAGCCGCAAAGCCCGAGCCGATCGCCACGGAGCCGGCCAAGGCCGAGCCCGAGAAAGCCGCGCTCAAACCGGTGGTGCCGTCGAAGCCCGGTGAGCCGGTGTTGCAGCCCGCCTGGGCCACCAACCCGCCGCCGGCCGCGGCGACTTCTCCGGCCGCGCCGTCGTTGCCGCCCGCCGTCGAAGTGGCCGGGCGGCCCGAGCCGGCGCAGGACCGCGTCGATCACCCGGTGCCGCCGGGCAGCGTGCCGTCGGCGCAATACGCCACCGACAGCTCTTGGGTCGGCAAGATCCCGTTCGTCGGTCGGATGATCGAGCGCTAGGCCGCTTGACGAACCCATAACTATCGGGTTATCGGTCAATCAATAGCCAACGGGTTATTGATCGACGATGACCACGCTCCAGGATCACATCTTCAAATCCCTTTCCGATCCGACGCGGCGGGCGCTGTTCGAGCGCCTGTGCCGCGACGGCGAGCAGACGGTCGCGGCGCTGACCGCGCAGGCCGGCATTTCGCAGCCCGCCGTCTCCAAACATCTCGCCGTGCTGAAGGAAGCGGGGCTGGTGCGGGACCGCCATCAGGGGCGGCAGACGCATTACAGCCCGAAACCCGATGCCCTGGCGCCGCTCGTCGATTGGACGCGCGAGATGGCCGGCTTCTGGCGCAAGCGCTTCGACGGCCTCGAAGACCTGCTGAAGAGGATGGACCAATGACCGAAGCCGCGACCGAAACACGCAGCGTCGTCGTCGAGCGCGAATTTCCGCACGCGCCTGAGAAACTCTGGCGCGCGCTGACGCAGCCGCACTTGATCGAGGAATGGCTGATGAAGAACGATTTCGCGCCCGTCCTCGGCCACCGCTTCAACCTGCGCGGCGACTGGGGCGGCGTGCTCGATTGCGAAGTGCTCGCCATCGAGCCCGGGCGCACGCTGTCGTACACGTGGGATTTCGTGAATGACGATCCGGCCTATGCGCTCAAGAGCGTCGTCACCTTCACGCTGACGCCGACCGCGACGGGCACGCATCTGCGCATGGAGCAGGCCGGTTTCCGCCCGAACCAGAAGCAGGCCTTCGGCGGCGCCAGGGTCGGCTGGCAGCAGTTCTTCACCAAGCTCGACGACGTCGCGGCGCACGCCTGAGGCGCGGTATTTATGAGGAGGAGCATTTGAGTTTGAACGCCGGCATCCGCCAGTTTCACCGTTGGGTATCGATCATTTTTACGTTGACCGTCATCGCCAATTTCGCGGCGATGGCCATCGGCACGCCGCCGGCGTTTATCGTCTATGCGCCGTTGCTGCCGCTGTTTCTACTGCTGTTCACCGGGCTCTATATGTTCGTCTTGCCTTATGTGGCGCGTCGATCGCGAGCATGAGGGAGAACAGACATGGCCAAACGCTCGGCAACAAAAGAAGAGTCGCCATCGCAATTGATCGACGCCAAGATCGAGAAGCTCGGCGGCTGGCGCGGCGAGGCGCTGACGGCGATCCGCAAGATCATCAAGCAGGCCTGTCCCGACGTCGTCGAAACCGTGAAATGGCGCAAGCCCTCGAACCCGATGGGCGTGCCGGTGTGGGAATGCGCCGGCATCATCTGCACCGGCGAGAGCTACAAGAGCGCGGTGAAGATGACCTTCGCGCACGGCGCCAGGCTGAAGGATCCGGGCAAGCTGTTCAACGCGAGCCTCGACGGCAATGTCCGCCGCGCCATCGATGTTCATGAGGGCGACAAGATCGACGCCGCGGCGCTCAAGGCGCTGATTCGCGAGGCGGTGGCGTTCAACAAAGCGAAGGCGAAGGGCTGAGGCGTCAGCCCTGCTGCGGCTGCCAGTCGGCGACCTGCGCCAGATCGAATTCGACCTGCCAGCGGCCGCGGCGGTCCGGCTGCTCCAGCGCCGAGGCGAGCCGCGTCAGATAATCGGCGCGCGCGATTTCGCGGAAGCTCATGTCGCGCGTCGTCGGCGTCAGGATCTTGCCGTCGTTGAAGGCAAAACCCCAATGCGCGAGGTGATAGTTCAGCGACGTGAAGCCGATCTTCGAGGTGTTGTCCTCACGCGAGAACTGCGACTCCGTCACGAACGAATTGCCGAGCGCGACGCCATAGCCGCCGCCGGCGAGTTCGCCCTTGTCGTTCCACACCTCGAACGAATGCGCATAGCCGGCATCGAACAGCGCGGCATAGGCGCGCATGATCGACGGCGTGATCCAGGTGACGTGCCAGCGGCCGGCGCGTTGTCCGGCGCAGGCCTTGATGACGCCGTCGAAGTCGGTGTCGAAGGTGACGCGGTAGTGACCCTGGCGCATCTGCCGGCGCAGCCGCTTGGCAATGTGGGTCTGGCTGAAGAACAACAGCGAGCGCTTGGGCGGCGACCACCACTTGGCCGGGCCGACATGAGCGAAGGGATAGAGCCCGCGGCGATGCGCCGCGAGGAGGCGCGGCATCGACAGATCGCGGGCGATACCGGCGAGGCCGTAGGGCCTGTCGAGCGCCGCTTCCGGATCGGGCAGGGTGTCGCCCGCGCGCGCGAGATCGGCAACAAAAACACGGGCGAGGGCGGGCAAACCAGGTAGGCGCTTCGGCGAAGCGGCCCAGGCGAAGCCGAGCGCCCAGCGCTCCAGCCGGTCGCGGGCGCTCTCGCGGAACAGCGCGGCGCGGCGGTCGGGACCGGCGGCGCTCGTAACCCTGATCTGATCGGCAAAATAGGCCAAACCGGCCTCCGTGTTCATGACCTTGCTCCGGGTGTGCCATGACGGCGGCTAATGGAGCGTTAGTCTAACGCGCGAAACCGCGGCCGATCCGGCGAAACTGCGGGCAACCTTAACCGGCGCGGTTAAGGAAAGAGCCGGTGGAAGGCCGTTTTGGCCCATTGCGGGCGGCCCGCGACTTGCTTAATTCAAGGCATGAACCCATCCGCTCAGAAGCCTTCCGCCGCCGTCGATCCCGGCCATCCCGATCACGACAAAGTGTTGATCGTCGATTTCGGCTCGCAGGTCACCCAGCTCATCGCCCGCCGGGTGCGCGAGGAAAAGGTCTATTCGGAAATCGTGCCGTTCCAGAAGGCCGAAGAGGCCTTCCGCACCATGCGGCCTAAGGCCGTGATCCTGTCCGGCGGTCCGGCCTCGGTGCTCGACAAGAACGCGCCGCTGGCGCCGGCGGCGATCTTCGAGTCGGGCGTACCGGTGCTCGGCATCTGCTACGGCGAGCAGGCGATGGCGCAGCAGCTCGGCGGCAAGGTCGAGGCCGGACACCACCGCGAATTCGGCCGCGCCGAAGTCGAGATCACGGCGGATAGTCCCTTCTTCGAGGGCGTCTGGGTCAAGGGCGAGAAGTATCCCGTCTGGATGAGCCACGGCGACCGCGTCACGCAACTGCCGGAAGGCTTCAAGGTTCTCGGCAAGGCGCCGGGTTCGCCGATCTCGATCATCGGCGACGACGCGCGCAAATTCTACGCCATGCAATTCCATCCCGAGGTGGTGCACACGCCACACGGCGCGGCGCTGCTGCGCAACTTCGTGCGCAAGATCGCCGGGCTTACCGGCGACTGGACCATGCGCGCCTTCAAGGACGAGGCGATCGAGAAGATCAGGGCGCAGGTCGGCAAGGGCAAGGTGATCTGCGGCCTGTCCGGCGGCGTTGATAGCGCGGTGGCTGCGGTGCTGATCCACGAAGCGATCGGCGATCAGCTGACCTGCGTGCTGGTCGATCACGGCCTGATGCGCCTGGCGGAAGCAAAGAAGGTCGTCACGATGTTTCGTGACTCCTACAACATCCCGCTCGTGCATGTGGACGCTTCCGACACCTTCCTCAAGGCGCTCGAGGGCGTCGACGATCCGGAGGTCAAGCGCAAGACCATCGGCAAGCTGTTCATCGACGTGTTCGAGGCCGAGGCCAAGAAGATCGGTGGCGCGCAGTTCCTGGCGCAGGGCACGCTCTATCCCGACGTGATCGAGAGCGTGTCGTTCACCGGCGGGCCTTCGGTGACGATCAAGTCGCATCACAATGTCGGCGGGCTGCCCGAGCGCATGAACATGAAGCTCGTCGAACCCTTACGCGAACTGTTCAAGGACGAGGTGAGGGCGCTCGGCCGCGAGCTCGGCCTGCCGGAGTCCTTCGTCGGCCGCCATCCGTTCCCGGGGCCGGGCCTCGCCATCCGCGTGCCCGGCGCGATCACCAAAGAGAAGCTCGATATCCTGCGACTCGCCGATGAAATCTATATCGAGGAAATCCGCCGCTGCGGTTTGTACGACGATATCTGGCAGGCTTTCGCCGTGCTGCTGCCGGTGAAGACCGTCGGCGTCATGGGCGACTTCCGCACCTATGAATATGTCGTCGGTCTGCGCGCCGTGACCTCGGTCGACGGCATGACCGCCGACTTCTTCCCCTTCGACATGAAGTTCCTCGGCATGGTGGCGACGCGCATCATCAACGAAGTCAAGGGCGTCAACCGCGTCGTGTATGACGTGACGAGTAAGCCGCCGGGCACGATTGAGTGGGAATGATTCACTTCTGGTGCGGTCTATCGCAGTCTTTCTCGAGAAATAGAATAAGTAATTGATATATAACAAATTTCCTTGCGAAGCCTTTCGCGATGGATCGGGCGCCAGCGGCTCGATCTGACGGTCTTTATGACGGTCCCGGGAATCCGCAGACAGCCCTTCAATCGCAAGACCGTCACCCTTTGTTCGGCAGCACCTGCTTGGAAATCTATATAAGCCATTGATAATACATATAAATTTATATATCTTGACGGTCTTTTTCGTGACGGACAAAATGACGGTCAAATCCAGATCATCCTAGCCTTTGCGAGGCTGAGAATGTTGACCGACACTGAGCTTAAGAGCCTAAAACCAAAGACAAAAAACTATAAGGTGACGGACCGTGACGGTATGTACGTTCTTGTCATTCCATCAGGTACAAAAACCTTCCGAATGGACTACCGCCTGAATGGCCGGCGCGAGACGCTGACCATTGGTCGCTATGGCCCTGGCGGCTTGTCGCTCGCCGAGGCGCGCGATCGCTGTCTCGCTGCGAAGAAAGATGTCGCGGAGGGGCGCTCGCCCGCCCAAGAAAAGCAGCGCGCGAAGCGGCGCGTTGCCCTCGGCGACACGTTCGGCGTCGTTGGTCAGCGCTGGATCAAGTCGGCGCCGATGGCGGACAGTACCCGCGCTATGCGCAAGGCGATTTTTGATCGGGACATACTGCCTGTCTGGAAAAATCGTCTTCTTACCGAGATCACACCCGACGACCTACGGGCCCAGTGCGTCAAGGTGAAGGATCGTGGAGCGCCGGCGACCGCGATTCATGTTCGCGACATCGTCAAGCAGATTTACGCCTTCGCGATATTGAATGGCGAGAAGGTCCCAAATCCGGCGGAGGAGGTTGGCCCTGCTTCCATTGCGACCTTTGCCCCGAAGGACAGGTCGCTCTCGCCAACCGAAATACGGATCATGTCCGAGCAACTGAGGCACGTTCCGACGTTGCCCACCATTCGGCTTGGTCTTCGGCTCATCCTGCTCACGATGGTGCGGAAGAGCGAATTGCTCGACGCCGTTTGGAGCGAAGTGGACTTTGAGAACACCGTCTGGAGCATTCCCAAGGAACGGATGAAGCGCCGCAAGCCGCACAATGTCTATCTGTCGCGGCAATCACTGGACATCATGATCGCACTTAAGACGTGCGCGGGAAACTCCCGCTATCTTTTTCCGTCCCGATACGACGCGGATGCTCCAATGTCACGAGCAACATTCAACCGCATCACGACGGCAATTGCTGATCGCGCCAAGAAGCTCGGATTGGCCCTGGAGCCATTCACGGTCCATGATCTGCGGCGAACCGGGTCAACGCTGCTGAACGAGATCGGCTTCAATAGCGACTGGATTGAGAAGTGCCTGGCGCACGAAGACGGCCGCAGCTCGCGTGGTGTCTACAACAAGGCCGAGTACGAACACCAACGCCGTCACATGCTACAAGAGTGGGCGGATATGGTGGACGCTTGGGAGCAAGATCGAAATCACACGCCGGTGCTCTATCCGCCTGCAATGCAGTTTCCAGGCGTGATGGCTGCTACTGCCTGACCGGGCGCGCCTTCCGCTGCCGCACATCGGGTAAGGGGGCTCGCTTAATCAGCGACGCCTCTGAGGCGCGCCGTCGTTGATCGATCCATTCTTCGACCTCTGTCAGATCCCAAACGACGCATCGCGCCGTGAGGTAGAAGCGGCGGGGAAACTCTCCGCGCTGTTCGAGTTCGTAGATGGTGGTGTCTGCCAAGGGCACGATCTGCCGCAGCTCAGCGCGTCGGATCGCTTTCTTTGTTGCTAGCGACATGGTGCGTCGCGGGCCGTTCGTAATTTTGTTCATGGAAAGATACAAACAGATGGCCGCCCCTGCGAAAAGATGGCGATGCCTCGGAGGGCGAACACCCAAGTGGTAGGGCGTAGCGCGTCGTAAAAATACCGGGACATGGGAAAAGATTTCGGCCTCAGCGTATTTTGGTTTCACGCTATCGCAGACTACTGACGACGTCAGCCCATAGCCCTTCCTTTGCACTCCTTGATCGCCGCGGAACGCGGCTCGTCCAAATGGGCCGCAAGGTCGTCGATATGGACGCCCTTCGCTCTGCGACGCCTCCATACGATCGAGCACAGCGACTTCATGTTCAAAGCCATGGAATAGCGCTTTTGTCGCTGCTACCTATCCTGCAACTGGGGAGGGAGCGACCATGAAAACGGATGATCCACGCCTTGAAGTTGGCCGAAAGGCAATGGAAGAGCGCGTCAAGAAGTTCAACGACCTGATGCTTGCGACGCTCAAAGGCCATCTAGTCGTTGAGCAAGCACTGGATTCTTTTCTGGCCTCTTCACTCTCTAACGCCGACCACATTCGGGGCATCAAACTCACCTTCAATCACAAAGCGCAGCTCTGCCGAGCGCTGAGCTTCGATCAAGAGCGGGACGGCTTATGGGATGTCGTACGTGCAGCGAATAGGTTGCGAAATCAGGTCGCGCACGATCTCAACATCGAAAAGATACAGACGAAGATGGACGAGCTGAGAAAAGTCTATCTTGGAACTCTCACGCCGAAGCAGGCGAAGGGGTTAGAGGAGGAATCCGACCCCAGCATTGTCGAGTCGGCTTGTGTCCTATGTGCAGGTTTCTTCGCAACAATAGAGGATGATGCGAAGGGGCGGCGAGGCGTCGTCGATAAGCACTGGAAGCCGCGCGGCTAGTTGCGCCAAGCTTGCCGCATTCGGTCGTCGAACCACATCTCTGCGACGTATCGCGCGTTCGGGACCGCGCGAAACTGCGTGTATGACCAGTGATTGTTCTCGACCCACGTCCAAAAGCTCGAGAAGCTGTAGTGGTACTTGCCTTCCGGCGGCATCGGCTGATTGGTCGCCTCCGCCATTTCGAAATGAGCGTGTCCATTGCAACTTCGGCTTCGGCTTTCTTCACGGCTCAGCCTCCAAAGTAGCCAGGCAAAATACCTGATTCAGCCTGACCATGATAGTTTCTGCTTTCCGGAAGTTGTAGCGCCTTCACTGGCGCCATTTACATAGCACCTCGCTCGAAAGAGCGGGGCCTGCGTGCTGTTGAGGTTGGTTTGGCGGAGAGCTTCGCTCGCTCTGTCGTGATCGGCTGCGGCTGAAGCCTTGCCGATCCGATGGGGAGCCAAGGGGTCTTACCCCATGCTCCCCGCAAATGCCGCCTGTTGCGGAGCAGGGCCGCGGCCTCGCAAAGCGGCCGATCATCACGACTGCACATTACATCCTCATCCGCTCCGCTCGCCCGCAGCCCGGCCCCGCGCGCCGGCATGTGCCCCCTCCATCCCCGCGCGCTCACGCGCCCCCGGAAGGCATGTCGGGGGACATGCCTTCGGCATTAAACGGGAAAGGACAGCACAATGAACTTGATCAGCAGCAGCCAGAACCAGCAGGCCGTGACCAGCGGTTTCCGCGTGGATATCTCGCGCGGGCAGCGCATCGGCCGCGTGTCGTCGGAATGGTTTTCGCGTCCCGATGACGAGCGTTATTTGTCGCTCACAGAGCTTTACGACGCCGTGAAGATGCGGGCGGATCGCGCGAAGGCCCGTACCGTGGAGAGCCGCGCCGTGCGCGTGGAGGCGAGCCGGGAGAATGAGGAGCGGCTTGCGTTGATCGTGCCGGGACAGGACCAGCCCGTCGCGCCCACGCATTGGAGTTTCGGGCAGTTGTGCAGCCTTGTCGGCGCGCCCGCGACCTATATGCGCCAGCTTCCCGCACCGCTCGCAGGCATCAACTTGCAGCATGGTTTGTTGTCGCACCGCGCCGAGCTTGTGAAGACCTTGGAAGCGGAGGACGGCCGCATTGAATTGCGCGCCGTCACCGGCCCGGACTATGGCCGCATCTGGGATCACGAGCTTGTCGCCGCCGTCATGCGGATTGCTGGCAACGGCACGGGTGACACCATGTGGAAGGTGCCCGGCATGCTGGATTGGGCGACCATGACGCACAATCCTTTCGTGGACATCACGAAGGACACCACCACGCTTTACGCTTCGGACAGGGACGTTTTTCTTTTCCTTGTCGACGATACGCATCCCATCGAAGCGGGACGCCTGCCGAACGGAGAGCCGGATTTGTATTTCCGGGGCTTCTATTGCTGGAATAGCGAAGTCGGCAGCAAGACACTTGGCATCGCGTCTTTCTATCTGCGCGCGGTTTGCATGAACCGCAATCTTTGGGGCGTGGAAGGGTTCGAGGAAATCAGCATCCGCCACAGCAAGTTTGCCGCGCAGCGTTTCGCCCATGAGGCCGCGCCCGCGTTGACGAGCTTTGCCAATTCCTCGCCCGCGCCGTTCGTCGCCGGCATCAAGGCCGCGCGAGAGCGTATCGTTGCCCGCACCGATGACGACCGCGAAACCTTCCTGCGCAAGCGCGGGTTCAGCAAGGCCGAGACCGGCAAAATCATCGAGACCGTGTTGCAGGAGGAAGGCCGCCCGCCGGAAAGCATCTTTGACTTTGTGCAGGGCATGACGGCGCACGCTCGCGCCAAAGCGCATCAGGACACGCGGCTTGAACTGGAAGGAAAAGCAAAGACCTTGTTGGAGAAGGCCGCATAAGCCAGAGGCCGCGCCACCGGGTTATGGCGCCGCGGCCTCGCGGGGCCATCTGGTACGGCTTCCAATTTACGAAGGATGCCACGTTTTCGCCGATCCGTAAATCCGGATCGGCGGCGCGGCCGCGCCTGGGCGGCACGGCCGCCGCTCGCCGGGCTGCGCCCGGCTCGCGATCCACACACGAACATTCTAATAATCCGATTAGAAATCACGCGCTTGCGCGGGATCTCGGCGTGGCGATGGTCAGCGCTTCTGCGCCCGGATCAGGTCGCAGGGATCGACGCCCAGCGCCTCCGCGACCTTGCCCAAAATACTGACGCTCGCCGAGACCGTGCCGCGCTCGATCGAGCCGACATAGCGCATGCTCAAGCCCGAGCGCTCCGCCAGCTCCTCTTGCGTCAGTTTCTTGTCATAGCGCAGCCGACGCATGTTGATCGCCATGACCTCCTTAAGGTCCATGACGCATCGGAGCCAGAATCGGAACGATCGTTCTAGGAATGATCGTTCCTATTCGTTAGAGTCGGCGCTGCCTCTTGCTTGAGATACCGCCGCGCTGGGCAACCCGCTATCGCACTTACGGCATGACGTTATTCCATGTTCGCCACGGGAAAGTTGTCGTAAATCTATTGCGGGTCAGTCGGATAACCTATTTGTCAGAACGGGGAACGGGTTCGGGAACACGCTGATGAGTAAGTCCGCTTTCAAGGACAGCCCGCCGCTGACCGACCGGGTGAACGCCTATGATGAAGCCCATCTCGCCACGTATCTGCGGCTGCTCGACGCAGCCGAGGAGGGGGCCGACTGGCGTGAGGTGGTCAAGATCGTGTTCGGCCTCGATCCTCACGCCGATCCGCAGCGCGCGAAGCAGATGCACGACAGTCATTTGGCCCGCGCACGCTGGATGACCGAGCACGGTTATCGGCATCTTCTCCAACCGCGGATGCAGTGAGCCCCGCGCCAGGTAGCCACCCGGTATGCAGCTTATGATGGTTCGGCCGGCGATCGCTTCGCATTCCGATTATCTGCCTTCCAGCGTTTCCGACCGCCCCGATACTCGAATCATTCCCAAGAAACCGGGCTGGGAGGAAACAACATGGAGCCGCTTCAAGACTGGCGATCGCCGCAATTTGAGACCGAACTGGGCCACCTCGATCGTGGTGGCGTGAGTTTCGAGTTTCTCCGCCGCAACACGCAGTACCGGCAGGACTACGCAACAGCTTTGACGGAGATCGCCGCCGGCGGCACGACGAGGACGGAAGCCATCAACCGACTCTCGCGCCGCTGGGGATTGGCGTTTCCCGGCAGACCCCTCTGCATCGGCAATGACAGCGCAGCCTGTCTGGCGGGCGCAATGCTTTCCTGCCACATTGATTGTCACTGCTGCCCCGGACGGCTTCTCGGCCTCTTCGCTGCCTGATCCGCGGGCGCTTCCGATCCTCGGCCAATTGACCGGCGACGGATTGCACGTCATCGCCGCTGATAGCGAGGGCGATCACCAGCTCTGGTTCGACACCGGCGCGGAACCGGTTCAGGCAGCGATCGTCCTTCCGATCGATCTGCATTTCTGGTGGCGTCATCGCAATGCCGGTCGCCTGGTGCGGCGGCTGGAGGGGAAGCGCGCGGGCCGCTGGCCGCGCGAACAGCGCTTGTCTCCATTCCAGCTTCATCGCGCGGCGCTGATGCTGCGCGCCTGGGATGGCGTCCAATCCGGCGCGTCGCGTCGCATCGTCGCGGGCGTCCTTCTCAACAGGAACGTCGAAGCGCTGCGCGCCATCGACTGGAAGAATGCGCCCGAGCGGCGCCAGCTCGCGCGCATCCTGAAAGCCTGCCGCGACATGATCGAGGGCGGCTATCTGCGCTGGCTCGCGCAGCACCATCCCGACCGCTGATGCGAGGGGGGACATTTCCTTAGAGACCCCCGATTTTTGTCACTCCGCCGAACCGCGGATTCTTCGCCATCGTCGCAACCGACTCGCCGCCATGACGGCGGTTGCGACGGAGCCCCGCAATGCCGGAGAAGACCGAGAAGACTTGGCCGCGCTTCGTGCGCACCCCCGATGCCGCGCGGCTTCTCGGCCTCTCACCACGTACGCTTGAGAAGCACCGCTGCGACGGCACTGGGCCGGTCTATCACAAGCTCGGCGGCCGCGTGGTCTACACCATCGCCGACCTTGAGGCGTGGATCGACGCCTGCGCGCGGCAGTCCACGGCTGAATCCGTCGCCGGCCATGTGGCCGGCGCAGCGCGCTGACCGTCGCCATGTCGTCGCGCCGCCCATACGGCGATCAACAGCTCGAACTGTTCCGGGCCCGCGCCGGCGATATCGCCGCGCGCGACGCACAGGATCTCATGTCCTGGCCGTTCTTCTCGCTCGCCAAAGTCCGTCGCGTAACGCCGATCGACTTCCGCATGGGCGAAGTGTCGATCCGCGTCCAGGCGACCGCCGAACACGGCATGGCCACGATCTGGGACGCCGACGTTCTGATCTGGGCCGCCAGCCAGATCGTCGACGCACGCGACCGCGGCCTGCGCACGTCGCGCCTGATGGCCGCCACGCCCTATGAGATCCTCACCTTTGTCGGCCGCAGCGATTCCGGACTGAGCTACGATCGTCTGAAGGCGGCGCTCGATCGGTTGCAGTCCACCACTGTCGTCACCTCGATCCGCCAGCCGTCCGAGCGGCGGCGGCACCGCTTCTCCTGGATAAATGAATGGAAAGAGCGGCTCGACGCGACCGGGCGGCCGCTCGGCATCGAACTGATCCTGCCGGACTGGTTCTTTGCCGGCGTCATGGACGCCGCCTTGGTGTTGACCATCGACCCGGCGTACTTCCGGCTCACGGGCGGCATCGAGCGGTGGCTGTACCGCTTGGTGCGCAAGCACGGCGGCAAGCAGGAATACGGCTGGCAGTTCGACTTCCGCTACCTGCACCAGAAATCGGGCAGTACCGCGAAGCCCTACGACTTCGCCTGCGACCTGCGCGCGCTTGTCGCGCGACAGTCGCTGCCCGGCTACGTCCTGGGCATCGAACGGATGCCGGACAACGGCATGGAACTGCTGACCTTCCGGCCCGTGCCGCAGACGGCACGGGGATAACTTCGGGAAAGCCTGTGAATGGTGTCGTGCTATCAGGCGTGCGGGGTATCGTGCTATCAGGCGTGGGACTATCGTGCTATCAGGCGTGCCGATCGGCCGCAAACCCGCGCCAGCACTGGGTTTGCGCGTCCTCTAACTTCCCTAACTTAATTTCTCTAACTTTTAGTAGGGAAGCGCCGCTGCGGTGGACAACCACCACGCGGCCACAAATGCAGCAGCAAAAGCCCGGCTTTCCAGCATGGAGGGCCAGGCCATGATCGTCGCTCTGCTCAACCAGAAAGGCGGCGTAGGCAAGACCACGCTCGCCACGCACATCGCCGGCGAGCTGGCGATGCGCGGCCAGCACGTCGTTCTGCTGGACGCCGACCCGCAAGGCTCATCGCTGGACTGGACGCAGCGCAGAAGCCAGCAAGGCTTGCCACGGCTGTTCGGCGCCGTGGGCCTCGCACGCGAAACGCTGCACCAAGAGGCGCCAGAACTCGCCAGGCGGGCCGATCACGTCGTCATCGACGGGCCGCCGCGCATCGCCGCCTTGGCGCGCTCCGCGCTGCTGGCGGCCGAGCGCGTGCTGATCCCGGTGCAGCCCAGCCCTTACGACCTGTGGGCCAGCGCCGAGATGGTGGCGCTGATCCGCGAGGCGCAGGTGTTCCGGCCTGCGCTGCGCGCGGCCTTCGTCATCAATCGGCGCGTCAGCACCACCGTGATCGGGCGCGAAGCGCGCCAGGCGCTTGCCGACCAGCCGCTGCCGGCGCTACGCGCGGAAGTGCATCAGCGCATCGTGTTCGCCGACAGCGTGGCC
>JAHCKG010000036.1 GCA_026125895.1 Pseudolabrys sp.
CGTGGTCGATTACGGCGTGCCGGTGAACATCCACGGCATGGCGGTCCGTTCGAACGATCTTATTCACGCGGACCAGCACGGCGCCGTTGTCGTGCCGATCGAGATCATCGACGCCATGCAGGAGGCTCTGCCCGGCCTCAGCGCCAAGGAAGCCAAGATCATCAACGCCGCCAAATCCGGGGCCGGGCTGGCGGCCATCAAGGCGGCGATGAAGGGTTAGGCTGCGCGGCGTCTGCCGCTCTTCCGCCATCACCATGACCATCAAGGACAGCGCTTCCTACGTCTTCCTGGCGGTGGTCTGGGGATCGTCGTTTCTCGCCATGCTGCGCGGCGTCGAGGCCTTCGGCTGGGTTGGCGTGGTAACCTTCCGCTGCTTCATCGCCGCCGCGACCCTGATCGCGGTGGCGCTGGCCACCGGCCGGCGACTCAAGCTGCGCGCCGGCTGGCGCGCCTTCGCCGTGGTCGGCGCCACCACGGTGGCCGGCCAGCTCATCGGCCTGTCATTCGGGCTGCCGCTGATCGGCACGGCGATGTCGGCGATCCTGGTCGCCACCATTCCCCTGTTCTCGATGCTGATCGCGCGGCTGTGGGGCATCGAGATGCTGACCCGCCGCCACATGGCCGGGCTGGTGCTCGGCTTTGCCGGCATGATCGTGCTGGTCGGCTTCCCGGCGGTGCCGTTCACCGCGCCCTTCGCGCTCGGCTGCATCGCCACCATCGGCGCCTGTCTGTGTGCGGCCTTCGGCAGTTGCTATGCGAGCTACAAGCTCAAAGGCGTGAGTTCGTGGGACATCACGGCCGGCGCCTTCCTCGCCGGCGGCGTCATCACGCTGCCGCTATTGGCCTTCGTGCCGGTGCCGGGCACGCCGCAACCCATCGACTATCTCTACCTGCTGATGCTCGGCGCGGTCATGAGCGCGACGACCTATGTGCTGTACTTCCGCCTCGTCGGCACCATCGGCGCCACCAAGGCGATCAGCGTCGAATTCGCCGTCACCGTGGTCGCGGTGCTGGTCGGCGCGCTGATCCTGCACGAGCCGCTGTCGACGATTCAGATTTTCGGCGCCGGCACCATCATCGTCGGCTGCGCGCTGGTGACCGGGCTCATTCCGTCCTTCGCGCGTCAGCCGGCGTAAGCCTGCGCGCTCGGATGCCATTGCGGCGCATAGCCTTGCGCCAGCACCTTGACGATCGAAGGCGGCGTCAACACGTCGGCGTCGATGCCGCGCGGCCGCTTGTGAGCCGCGTCGTAACCGCTCGGCGTCCAGTGCAACAGACGTGCGCCGCGTAGTGCAAAGGCTTCGCCGTCGCGGGTGATCATCGCGCCGTCGGAGAGCGTATCGATCGCCGCGCGATAGGTGCGCTTCGATTTGCCGTCGAGCCGTTCGGCATGGAGGACGTCGTCCATGAAAGTTGCTGAAGCACGCTCACCTATCCGCTCACCCCCGCGCATAGCAGTCCGAAGGACGGCGTTCTTCGAACGCCTATGGCGGGGGTCCAGAGCTGGATTCCCGCTTACGCGGGAATGAGCGGAGATTGGAGGAGCGCTTGCAAACAGTTCGGCAAATCGCTGCGCATCCTTGCGCCGGCATTCGAAGCACGGCCGATGACCGGCGGCGAAGGCTGTCACTTCGTCGAGGAAGAACAGTTCGGTGTAATAGCGCCCCCAGACGTCACGCTGCCGGCCCTTGAAATCGAGGACGCAGCAAATCCACTGCCGCGACGCCCATCGGCGAGCGCCCAGCGTGCGATCGTCGCGGTGAAACTTGCCGCCGCGATTGCCGAACAACGTGCCCCGCGCCGGATCGGCGATCAGATCGGCAAACGGCGTGACGCGGTTTTGCAGGGGCATGACGGCGGCATCTTACGCGCGGTCTGCCGCGCTTCACAGCCCGTAAGCGAAAGCCGCCGCCGCGACCGCGACACCCGCGAGCACGGCGGGGAAATCCTTGCGCACGACGATCATCACCACCAGCGTCGCCGCCAGCGCCAGCACGGCGCGCAGGCCGCCCTGCACCAGAGCCGGCGCCACGGTCGCGGCGATGATGGCGCCGGGCAGCGCGTTGAGCATGCGGCTCAGGCGCGGCCCGATCACCAGCCGTCCGATCAGCCAATAGCCGGCGATCCGGGTCAGGTAGACCATCAGCATCATCAGGCCGAGCGTGACGAAAAAGCCGAAGGCGTCCTTCTCAATCATCGTTGAGCACTCCGGCAACGCAGCCGGCCATGGCGCCGACGATGAGATACCAGAAGCCGCCGAATACATATTCGGTGAGCGCCGCGGCGAGCGCGCCGACAACCAGGCCCCAGGAGCGCCGCGGGCCGCGCCACAGCGACACCATCATGGCAACGAAGAACGCCGGCACCAGGAGATCGATGCCGAATTGCTTCGGATTGCCGATCGCCGCGCCGGCGAGATAACCGGGGATCGCCGTCGTCACCCAGACGACATACATGGCGACACCGCCGCCGAGCAGATAGGCGGGATCGCGGCCGCCATTCGAGTAATAGCGCAGCGACATCAGCCAGGGCGGCTCGACCAGGAAGAACAGCGCCGGATAAGCCTTGCGCGCCGGCTGGCCGCCGAGCAGCGGCCGCAACGTCGCGCCGATCATGAGATAGCGAGCATTGACCAGCGCGGTGAGCGCGACGATGCCGGCGATGGCGCCGGCGGTGAGCACCTCCGGCCAGCTGTCGAGCACCACCATCTGCACCACGCCGGCGAAGACGGTGCCGCTCATCAGCAGCGTTTCGAACAAGGTCATGCCCTTGCGGGCAGCGACGGTGCCATAGGCCATGGCGAAACCTGCAAGCCCGGGCACGAAGGGCATGACATCGATGGCGCCATGCCAGAAAGCGGCAAAGGTCCAGCGGGCGTCGGGAGATGCGGGCGGCGCGGTCATTGTCGTCACCAGCGCTATCGCAACCGCAACCAGCCGTGAAGCCTGAATTGCGACCGGCGGTTATGCGGCGCGCCGTTTCTCCACAAAAGCAAATGGCCGGGGCGAACCCCGGCCATTGCCGTGTTTATGGGCGGAAGCCTCAGCCCTGCGGCTGCGGCGCCACTTCGCCGGGCGCGTCGGGACGCGGGCGCGGCTTGCCGGCCGGCGGCACGGCGGAGCCGCGCGGCGTCGCCGGCTCGATCACGGTCTCGCGCACCGGACGGATGCCGTTGAGCAGATCCTTGATCTCGTCGCCGGTCAGCGTTTCAAACTCGAGCAGGCCCTTGGCGAGCGTCTCGAGATCGGCGCGCTTCTCGGTGAGGATGCGGCGCGCTTCGGACTGGCCGGTCTCGACCAGCTTGCGCACCTCGGCGTCGATCTTGCGGGACGTCTCTTCCGAGACGTTCTGCTGGCGCGCCACCTGATAGCCGAGGAAGACCTCGTCCTGGTTCTCGCCATAGGCGACCGGGCCGAGTTCGTCCGACAGGCCCCAGCGCGTCACCATCATGCGGGCGAGCTTGGTGCCCTGCTCGATGTCCGACGCGGCGCCCGAGGTGACCTTGTCGCGGCCGAAGATCAGATCTTCGGCGACGCGGCCGGCCATGATGATGGCGAGGCGCGATTCCATCTGCTCGAGCGACATCGACAGCTTGTCGCGCTCGGGCAGCTGCATGACCATGCCGAGCGCACGGCCGCGCGGGATGATCGTCGCCTTGTGCACCGGATCGGTCGCCTTGACGTTGAGGGCAACCAGCGCGTGGCCGCCCTCGTGATAGGCGGTGAGCAGCTTTTCCTCGTCGGTCATGACGAGCGACTTGCGCTCGGCGCCCATCATCACCTTGTCCTTGGCGTCCTCGAACTCCGACTGCATGACCATGCGCTTGTTGCGGCGCGCGGCCATCAGGGCAGCTTCGTTGACGAGGTTGGCGAGATCGGCGCCGGAGAAGCCGGGCGTACCGCGGGCGATGGTCTTCAGGTTCACATCCGGCGCCAGCGGCACCTTCTTGACATGCACCTTGAGGATCGATTCACGGCCGACGACATCCGGATTCGGCACAACGACCTGACGGTCGAAACGGCCGGGACGCAGCAGCGCCGGGTCGAGCACGTCCGGACGGTTGGTCGCGGCGATGAGGATGATGCCTTCGTTCGCCTCGAAGCCGTCCATCTCGACCAGCAACTGGTTGAGCGTCTGCTCGCGTTCGTCGTTACCGCCGCCCATGCCGGCGCCGCGATGGCGGCCGACGGCGTCGATTTCGTCGATGAAGATGATGCAGGGCGCGTTCTTCTTGGCCTGCTCGAACATGTCGCGGACGCGGCTCGCGCCGACGCCGACGAACATTTCAACGAAGTCCGAACCGGAGATGGTGAAAAACGGCACGTTGGCTTCGCCGGCGACGGCACGCGCGATCAGCGTCTTGCCGGTGCCCGGAGGGCCGACCAGCAGCACGCCGCGCGGAATGCGGCCGCCGAGGCGCTGGAATTTGCCGGGATCGCGGAGGAATTCGACGATCTCGGTGAGATCGGACTTGGCCTCGTCGACACCGGCCACGTCTTCAAACGTCACGCGGCCATGCGCTTCGGTGAGCAGCTTGGCGCGTGACTTGCCAAAGCCCATGGCTTTGCCGGCGCCTCCCTGCATCTGCCGCGACAGGAAGATCCACACGCCGATCAGCGCAATGAAGGGCAGCCACGACACGAGCAGCGACACGAACCACGGCACGTTGTCCGTGAGCGGCCGCGCGGTGATCGAGACGCCCTTGGAATAGAGCTTCTGCACCAGACCCGGATCGTTCGGCGCATAAGTCTGGAACGAGGTGCCGTTGGCGAAGGTGCCGCGGATTTCCGGACCCTGAATCACGACGTCGCGAACGCGGCCCTGATCGACCTCGGAGAGCAGCTGCGAGAACGAAATATCCTGCGCGCTGGTGCGCTGGCTGGGATTCTGAAACAGCGTGAAAAGGGCAAGCAGCAGAAGGACGATGATCACCCAGAGGGCGAAATTCCGCAAATTCGCATTCATCGGACGTTCCTACCCGCGCGCAAGGCTCAAAGGCGGCGCGGCTTGTCGGTTACACGAACGGCGGGACGACCGTGCCCCACGTTCTTCAGGCAATGTAGGCACCCTGTCCCTGCATGGAAAGGGCTCGATTCTCACATATCTTAGCGCGATTTTGCCGCTGCCGCGCCTTTGGGTCGGCCCTTGGTTAAGGCATTTCGGCGCCCGCCGCCATTCCCCGATCGGCGGGGCGGCGCGGTTTCGACGGTCACGTTGTCGCGCTGCAGCGTTACCAGAGCACCGGCCAGACTGCGGCGCCAGCGGATACCGCCGTTGAGAGCCTCGCCAAGGACCTCATCAAGGGCCTCATCGAGGGCCTCGACCAGGGCCTCGAGCTTGCCCAGCTCGACCGGTCCTTCCGTGCCGAGGCGATCCAGCGCCCGGCCGATCAGCCGCAACCGAATCTCGCCGGGAAGCCGCGCCAGATCGGCGGCATTGAAGGTCAGCGGCCCGCGCGCCGGACCGGCGGCGAGACCGTGCCAGACGACGTCCAGGACGGCTTCAAGGGCGGCTTCGGCTCGCCGCAGCCGTCCGGCGAGTACGGCAAGCCGCGCCGCGCCCAGGCCTTCGGCGGCCAATTGCGGCATCAGGTTCCGCAGCCGCGCCCGGGTGAAGGCGGCGTCGCGATTGGTCGGATCGTCGGCGAAACCGACGCCGGCGGCCTCGAGGGTGGCGATCAGGCGGGCTTTGGGAACTTCGAGCAGCGGGCGGAGGAGGATAATGGCCGCAGCGCCGTCCTTTCTTTCACCTCCCCCCTTGAGGGGGAGGTCGCCGCGCGCAGCGCGGCGGGAGGGGGGTGAGTTATTGAATCCTCTATTCGAAACATACCCCCCTCCCCGACCCTCCCCCTCAAGGGGGGAGGGAGAAGAAAGAGGCAGCGAAGCCTCTCTCCGCATCCCCGCCAGTCCGCTCAGCCCGCTGCCGCGGGCGAGCCGCATCACCACGGTTTCGGCCTGATCGTCGCGGGTGTGCGCGGTGAGGACATGAGTGGCGCCGGCTTTGCGCGCCGCCTGCGCCAGCAGACGATAGCGCGCCTGCCGCGCCGCCTGTGGAATGCCGGTCTTCGGCTTGAGACCGGTCCAGCGGACGATGCGGTGCGTGAGGCCGAGTTCTTTGGCGAGCCTGGCGACGTCGCGGGCCTCGCGCTTCGACGCGGCGCGCAGGCCATGATCGACGGTCACGGCGATGAGGTCAGGGCCGCGCTTGAGCGCCTTGCGCCAGCGCGCCATCAGCACCATCAGCGCCGTCGAGTCGGGCCCGCCGGACACGGCGAGCACCAGCGCCTTCGCCGCGCGCAGGTCGGCGAATAAAGCCCTGGCTTCCGATGCTGAAATGGCTGTGGCGGCGCCGCGCGGCATGACGTCCGAAACCTGCGTCGAGGTTAAGCGGCGCCTAGACTAGCAGTGAACGCGCTTGATTTCCTGCTCGACGCCGCGCTTCACATTGGCGGGCGCCTTGGGATATTTGCGGCCGACCTCGTTGAGGGTCGCGCAGGCCGCTTCCTTCTGCTTCATCGCCGCCAGCGACTGGCCGAGACGGAGCAAGGAGTTCGGCGCTTTCTCGGATTTCTCGTGCTTGGTCGAGACGGCGAGGAAGGACTCGGCCGCGTCGCGATAACGCTGGCGCTGATAGAGGCTTTCGCCGAGCCAGTATTGCGCGTCCGGGACCAAAGCCTCGTTCGGATATTTCTTCAGGAAGTCGCGGAAGGCCTGCTCGGCCAGCCCGTAATCCTTGTGCAGCACATAGCCGTAAGCGAGGTCGTATTCGTCCTGCGGCTTGGCGGTCGGCGGCAAAGTGGCGAGCCGCGTGCCGACATTGCGCGGCGGATTAGATGACGCCGCCGGAATGCCGAGCGCCGGATTGGTGCTGGCGACCTGCCCCGCTGCGGGACCGGCATCGACCACCGGCGAGGCCGGCGGCGGCTGGGTGCCGGATAGCGTTTGCAGATCGAGCGGCGCGCCGGCCTGACGGCCGCCCGGAGCGCCGATGGGCTCCTCGGTGGCGATCTGCGGCGTGCCTTCGGAGATCGAGCCCAAGGTGCGCGGGGCGCCCGGCGCCGCCGGATTGCGCGACGGGTCGAAGGCGTCCGAGCGCTTGCCCGGCTGCACCGGCGTCGAGGGCTGCAACGCGCCCGGCACGCCGGGGCGGACCACCGGCTGCTGGCCCGGCGGCACGACCGGATTCTGGTTGTTCGGCACCACGGTGGCCGGCGGCATTCCGCCGCCGACGGCGCCGCCGCCGCCCTGGAGCGCGCGCACCTGCTGCTCGAGCTGCTGGTTGCGGTATTGCAACTGCTCGAGCGTGCCGGTGATCTGGCGCAGGGCGTTTTCCATACGGTCCATGCGCGAGACCAGGTCGCCAGTGCCACCGCCCTGCCCCTGACCGGGGTCGTAGCCGCCCTGCTGCTGCTGCTGCTGGCCTTCGCCGCGGTTGAAAAGGTTGTCGAGGAAGTTGCCGCCGCGGTCCTGCGCATGCGCGGAATAAACCGCCGTCAGCACCAGTGCGGCACCCACGGCGAGCGCCAGACTGAAGCGGAAGAGCGTGCCGGGCGTGAGCGAGGCGGGCTTAGTCGGAGTTTTTGTGTTCATCGGCTCATTCGTCGGCCATAGGCCGGTAACGGGGCCCACAGCGAGGGGCCGGGGGATTTGAGGGCCGTCCCCTAGCATAGCCTTTTGAGTGCGACCAGATTGTGGCCCGGCGGGGCTTATTCCGCCGGAGCCGGGTGCGGGACGGTCTTGCCGCGCTTCATCCATTCCTCGAAACCGCGGATGACGACGAAGAACGACGGCACGAACAGCACCGCGAGGCAGGTCGAGGCCAGCATGCCGGTGAAGACGGTGATGCCGATCGAGGCCCGCGCATTGGCGCCGGCGCCGGTTGACAGGACCAGCGGCAGCACGCCGAGGATGAAGGCGAACGACGTCATGAGAATCGGGCGGAACCGCGCCCGCGACGCTTCGACCGCGGATTCCAGCAAGCCCTTGCCGCTCTCGCGCAACTCGCGGCCGAACTCGACGATGAGAATCGCATTCTTCGCCGACAGCGCAATCAGCAGCACGATGCCGATCTGCGTGTAGAGATTGTTCTCGATGCCGAGGAACAGCAGCGTCAGCACCGGGCCGACCAGCGAGATCGGCACCGCCAGGATGACGGCCGCCGGCTGGTACCAGCTCTCGTATTGTCCGGCGAGCACGAGATAGACGAGCAGCAGCGCCATGGCGAAGACGAAGTACATCTGATTGCCGACCAGCTTCTCCTGGTACGACAGCCCGGTCCATTCCATCACCGTGTTCGGCGGGAATGATTGTTTGGCGATCTGCTCCATCAGGCTCATGGTCTCGCCCGACGAATGGCCGCGCGCCGGCAGCGTGATCACCGTTGCCGACGGATAGAGATTGTAGAGGCTGACCAGCGACGGCCCGCTTACCGGCTTGATGTCGATCAGCGTCGACAGCGGGATCATGTTGCCGGCGCTGTTACGCACCGAGATGTTGTCGAGGTCCTGCGTGCGCAGACGGAATTGTGCATCCGCCTGCACCACGACCTGGAAGGTGCGGCCGAACTGGGTGAACTGGTTGACGTAGGCCGAGCCGAGATAGCCGCCGAGCGCCGAGAACACCTGATCGACCGACACGCCGACCGCCTGAGCCTTCACGCGATCGACGTCAACGAGATATTGCGGCACGTTGGCGCGGAACGACGAGATCACCGCCTGGATGTTCGACTGCGACGAGGCATTGGCCATCAGCGCATCGACGATGCTCTGTAGCTTGACGTAGTCGGTCGAGGAATCGCGCAGTTCGATCTGCGCCGTGGTGCCGGCCGCGTTGCCGATGCCCTGGATCGGCGGCGGCGGCAAGACGCGCACCGTCGCCTCTTCGATGGCCGCGACGTCGCGCGACAGCGACTGATACATCGGCAACAGGCTCAGCTTCTTGCCGCGCACCGCCCAATCCTTGAGGATGATGTAGGCGACGCCGGCCGACGACAGGTTCGACGAGTTGTCGAGCGCCGAAATGCCGGCGATAGTCACGACCTTGTCGACGCCGGGATTCTTGCGGGCAATGGCGTCGAGCTTTTCCATCACCGCCTGGGTGCGCGGCAGCGAGGCGCCGTCCGGCAACTGTACGGTCGCCAGCATGTAACCCTGGTCCTCGACCGGGATGAAGCCGGTCGGGATGCGCGAGAAGCCGTACATCGTGAAGCCGATGGCGACGAGCGCCAATACCGTGACGACGCCGGCATGATTGACGAGGCGCTTCATCAGCCGCTCATAGGCGGCCTCCGACTTGTCGTAGACCTTGTTGAAGCCGCGATAGAAGATGTTGCGCTTTTCCATCGGCACGGTCGGCCGCAGCCATAGCGCGCATTGCGTCGGCTTCAGCGTCACCGCGTTGACCGCCGAGATCAGCGCGGTGGCGGCGATGACCAGCGCGAATTGCGCGTACATCTGTCCGGTCAGGCCGGGCAGGAATGCCGCCGGCAGGAACACCGACAGCAGCACCAAGGTGATGCCGATGATCGGCCCGAGCAGCAGCCGCATCGCCTCGATCGCGGCGTCGTGGCCGTTCATGCCGCGGTCGATGTTATGGGCGGCGCCTTCAACGACGATGATGGCGTCGTCGACGACGATACCGATGGCCAGCACGATGGCGAACAGAGTGGCAAAGTTCACCGTGAAGCCCATCGCCGCCATCGCGGCGAATGCGCCGATGATCGTCACCGGCACCGTCGTCGCCGGCACCAGCATGGCGCGCCAGTCCTGCAGGAAGACGAGAATGACGATCAGCACCAGGATCGCCGCCTCGATCAGCGTCTTGTAGACCTCGTGGATCGACGCATCGACGAACACCGTGACGTCGAACGGCACGTCGTACTGCATGCCTTGCGGGAAGCTCTTCGACAGCTCGGCGAGGCGCGTCTTGACCTCTTCGGCGACGCTGAGCGCATTGGCGCCGGGCGACAGCGAAATGCCGAGACCGGCGGAAGCCTTGTTATCGACCTTGAAGATGGCGCCGTAGGTCTGCGCGCCGAGCTCGACGGTGCCGACGTCGCGCACGCGCGTAATCTGGCCCGTCGGCCCGGTCTTGACGATGACGTCGGCGAATTCGCTCACATCGTTGAGACGGCCAACGACGTTGAGGGTGTACTGGAACGGCACCGTGTCGGGCCCGGGCGGTGCGCCGATCTGGCCGGCGGTGACCTGGCTGTTCTGCGACTGCAGCGCATTGACGACGTCGTTGACGTTGAGGCCCCTCGCCTTCATCTTCAGCGGATCGAGCCAGATACGCATGGCATAGCTGCCGGCGCCGAACACCGTGACGCTGCCGACGCCGGGCAGACGCGACAATTCATCCTTGAGGCTGATGGTGGCGTAATTCGACAGGAACAGACTGTCGTGCTTCGGATTGGTCGAGGTCAGCGTCGCGATCTGCAACATCGACGTCGACTTCTTCTGCACCACCACGCCCTGCGCCTGCACCGCCGAGGGCAATTGCGCTTCCGCGGTCGCCACCCGGTTCTGCACCAGCACCTGCGCGAAGTTGAGATCGGTGCCGATCTTGAAGGTGACGGTCAGATTGTAGGAGCCGTCGGAGGCGGCGTAGGACTGCATGTAGATCATGCCTTCCACGCCGTTGACCTGCTGCTCGATCGGCAGCGCCACGGTGTCGATCACCGTGCGCGCGCTGGCGCCGGGGTAGCGCGTCGTCACCGACACGGTCGGCGGCACGACGTCCGGATATTGCGCGACCGGCAAGGTGTACAGCGCGACGGCGCCGATGACGATCATCATAATGGCGATGACGTTGGCGAGAACCGGACGCTCGATGAAGAATTTGGAGATCATGTCAACACCCGCTCATCCCCGCGCATAGCCGTCCAAAGGACGGCGTTCTTCGACCGCCTATGGCGGGGATCCAGGGCCAAGAAGGCCAGGCTTTCCGATGCTGCTCTGGATTCCCGCTCGCGCGGGAATGAGCGGAGTGAGTGGCGACGGCCTGTCACGATGCTAACTCTTCGCCGCCGGCGCGGCCGCCGTCTGCGGATCGACCTTCTGACCCGGCACGGCGCGCAGCATGCCATTGACGATGATGCGGTCGTCCTTGCCGACGCCCTTGTCGATCACCTGCAAGGTGCCGTCGAGCGGCCCGAGTTCGACGCGGCGCTGCTCGACGACGTTGTCCTTGTTGACGACGAGCAGATAGCGTCCGGCCTGGTCGGTGCCGAGCGCGGTGTCCGGCACCAGCAGCGCATCCTTCGGCGGGCCGAGCGGCACGCGCACGCGCACGAACAGGCCGGGCAACAGCACGTTGTTCGGATTATTGAGGAGGGCGCGGCCGGCCAGCGTGCCGGTCGAGGCATCGACCGTCGGCGCCGCGTAATCGAGCGTGCCCTTGTGCGGATAGCCGGTGTCGGTCTGCAGCGCGACTTCCACCGGCACCTTCTTGAGGTCTTCCGGCGTCAGGCCGCGCTCGGCGATCATGGCGCGGATGCCGATCAGCTCGCGCTCGCCGACGCTGAAATTCACGTAAACCGGATCGGTCGAGACGATGCTGGCGAGCGGATTGCCGGTGCCCGACACGAAGGCGCCGACCGACACCTTGCGCGCGCTGACGACGCCGTCGAACGGCGCCGTGACCTGCGTGTAGTCGAGGTCGTTCTGCGCCAGCTTCGTCGCAGCGATCGCCTGATCGAGCGCGGCCTGGGCGCTGTCGCGGCTGGCGACGGCGTTGTCGAGGGTCGCCTTGGAGGCCGAACCGCTCGGCACCAGGTCGGCCTGGCGCTGGTAGTTTGCCTGCGCCGAGACCAGGCTGGCCCGGGCGTTGTCCTCGTTAGCCTTTGCCTGCTGGACTTTCAGCTCGTAGGGCTTCTGCTCGATGACGAACAGCACCTGCCCCTTCTTCACCGCGTCGCCGTCGTTGTATTTGATGGCCTGGACGAAGCCTGAGACGCGGGCGACCAGGTCGGCCGTGTTGACGGCGGCGACGTTGCCGGTCGATTCCAGATAGCGGGTCACGGGCTTGGTGACCGGCGTAGCGACCGTCACCTTGGGTGGCGGCGGCGCGACATAGGCGTTTTTTTCGCCGCAGGCCGCCAGCAGCGTCGCCGTTGCCAGCACAGCGCCAACGGTAAGCCGACGCGGCCGCGTCCACCGAACAGTCATCACCAGCCCCCACAAAGGATAGCGGGGCCGGTGGTCGCCCACGTCAGCCCCTCAGCCGCATGAGGATCGCCCAGCGCGGCAGGGCTGACAAGGTGGAAAAATTTGGCTGTATTTTATCGAGGCGTCACACGCCGGCGCATTACATCGCGCCGGCGCTATGTGAGGCGGATCACGATCCGGCGTTGAGCACCGTCACCGCGCGCCGGTTCTGGGACCAGCACGAGATGTCGTTACAAACCGCAACCGGGCGCTCCTTGCCGTAGGAGATGGTGCGCATGCGGTTGGCGGCGATGCCATGCTGGATCAGATAATCGCGGACGTTCTGGGCGCGGCGGGCGCCGAGCGCGATGTTGTATTCGCGGGTGCCGCGCTCGTCGGCATGGCCCTCGATGGTGAAGCTGTACTGGCTGTAGCGGTTCAGCCACTGCACCTGCTTGTCGAGCGTCTCGCGCGCGGTCGGCGACAGGTCGGTCTGGTCGGTGTCGAAGAACACCCGATCGCCGACATTGACCACGAAGTCCTGCTGGCTGCCGGGCGTCGAAGCCGAGCCGGCTCCACCGTTGGCGCCGCCGTCGGTGGCGTTCTGGTTGGCGCAAGCCGAAATGGCGAGGCCCAGCGCCAGAACGGCGGCAAGGCGCGCACCACGAAGCAATTTCCCGATCTCAGTCATACCCATACTCCCTACGCGCAATGCGCGGTGCGCGGCAGTCCCGATGGTTCACGAGGGAGCGCGCGCGTTCAGCCATTTTCTACCAGCCTGTTGGTTAAGCGAACCTTCCATCAACCTTGATGGAACATTGCCAGGGTCGCTAAAACCCGCCGGACCGGCTTAAACCAGCGGTTATGGTTAAGACCCGGTGAATATGGCGGACTGACGGCCAGCGCCCCAATGGGACGCCGATTCCCGGCTCTGTCCCCTCCCGGACGTTTACGACAGCAGCGGCGACCAGGCCGGATCGGACGCCAGTGACGGCGTCGGCTCTTTCAGTTCGTTGCGCCCGGTGATGTCGATGGTGAAGAGATTCGGTCCCTGGCCGAGGTCGCGGAAGAACATGATGACGCGGCCGTTCGGCGCGAAGGTCGGGCCTTCGTTGTGGAAGCCCGCGGTCAGCACGCGTTCGCCCTGGCCGTCCGGCTTGATGATGCCGATGGAGAACTGGCCGCGGGCCTGGCCGGTGAAGGCGATGAAGTCGCCGCGCGGCGACCACACCGGCGTCGAATGGCTGCCTTCGCCGAAGGAAATGCGCTGCGCCTGACCGCCGGACGCAGCCATGACGTAGATTTGCGGCGAGCCGCCGCGATCGCTCTCGAAGCAGATGTAGCGGCCGTCGGGCGAATAGCACGGCGCGGTGTCGATCGCCGGCGTGTCGGTGAGCCGCGTCGTCTGCTTTGAGCGCAGGTCCATGGTGAACAGGTTGGCGTTGGCGCCCTGCTGCAAGCTCATGATGACGCGCTGGCCGTCGGGCGAGAAGCGCGGCGCGAAGGTCATGCCGGGGAAGTTGCCGACGATCTCGCGCTGCCCGGTCTCGATGTTGAGCAGATAGACGCGCGGATCCGACTGCCCGTAGGACATGTAGGTGATCTCTTGCGTCGTCGGGTTGAAGCGCGGTGTCAGCACCAGATCGTCGCCGCGCGTCAGATAGCGCACGCCCGCGCCGTCCTGATCCATGATGGCGAGACGTTTGACGCGGCGGTCCTTGGGCCCGGTCTCGTCGACGAAGACGATGCGACTGTCGAAATAGCCCTTCTCGCCAGTCAGGCGCTCATAGATCGCGTCCGAGATGATGTGGGCGATGCGCCGCCAGTTGTCCGGCGTGGTGAAATACTGTTTGCCGTCGAGCTGCTGGCCGGCGAACACGTCCCAGAGACGGAATTCGGCCTTGAGGCGGCCGTCGCCCTGGCGGGTAATGCGGCCGGTGACCAGCGCCTGCGCGTTGATGACCCGCCAGTCGGCAAAGCGCGGCACGGCATCCGAGTTGGTGATCTTCTCGGTGAAGGCGGCCGGATTGATCGGCGCGAAGAGGCCGGAGCGCTGCAGGTTGTTCGAGATGATGCCGGTGACGTTGCGCGCGGTCTCGGCCTCGGCCGGCGATCCGGCGAGGAAGTCCGGCAGCGCGATCGGCATCGGCTGCACATTGCCGGAGGTGATCTCGAGCCGCAGCACAGCGCCGGCCTGCCGCGGCGTCAGCGCCGCCAGCGCGCCGATGCCGGCCCCGGCCATCAGGGTCCGCCGCGTCAAGCTCGAGGAATTAGAAACATCGGGTCGGTTCATTGCAATCGCTTTCGAATCGGGCGGCGCGTTGCACCGGATGATCAATCAAGAGAATTACTGGAACATGTCGCGCGGCGTAAAGCCGATCTCGATGTCTTTCCAGCTGTCATAGTGTTCGGGTCTCAGCATCGTATAAGGCTGGCATTGCAGAATGGCGCGGCGGCCGCTTTCGGCGAAAGCCGGGCCGAACGGCGACGCCGACCCCTCGACCGGATCGGGTCCACGTTCGACGGTACCATCGCGCCGGAACAGAACGCGGAACACCACCTTCAGGTTCTCCGCGCCCTCCGCGCCGACGGGAATCGACCAGCAGGAGGCGACGCGGCGGCGGAAGGCGTCGATCTCGGACTGCGTCAATTTGGCCGCGGCGCCGACGGCGGTGCCGAGATTGGGGTCCTTGTTGAGCTCGGCGCCGGTCAGCGACGCGCGCGTCGGATCGCGCTTGTCGAGCAGCGCCGCGATCTTGTTCGGATCGAATTTCTCTTCCGGCTTCTTCGGCACAGGCGGCCGCTTCGGCGGCATCGGCTGCGGCTTGGTCTCCGGCTTCGGCTTGTCGTCCTTGAGCTTGTCGGCGATCTGGTCGGGCTTCGGCGGCGTCGGCTTGGGCTCGACCTTCTTCTCCGGGGGCTTCGGCTCGGGCTGCGGAGGCGGCGCGGCCGCTTCCTTGTTGTTCTCGACCGTGCGCTTGTCGTTGATCGTCGGCTTGATCTCGTCGGGCGGCTTGGGCGGCGGCTCGGCGACCTTCTCGACGATCGGCTTCGGCTTCTCGGCCGGCTTGGGCGCGTCCTTGACGCCCTTGGTGATCTCGGAGAATTCCTTGTCGGAAATGATGTCCACCGGCAGCGAGTCAGGCGGGGTGACTTCGAAGGCTTTGCTGTTGAGAGACAGCGTCGCCCAGCCCAGCACGGCAACGTGCAGGACCGTCGAGATCACCGATGCCGTCTTCATCTGCATCGTTTATTTGCCGCCACCCTGTTCGAATTCGGTGACCAGCGCGACGCGGTGGAAGCCGGCGGCCGACAGGCGGCCCATGACCGACATCATCGACCCGTAACTGACGTTTTTGTCGCCGCGCACATAGACGCGTGCTTCCTTGCCGCCGCGCGCCTGCGCGACCGCGTCAAGTTTCGGCACCAGCTTGTCGAGCTCGATTTCCTCGTTCTGCAAATAGACCTTGCCCTTGTCGTTGATCGACAGGGTCAGCGGCTCCTTGTCCTGGTCGAGGCTCTTGGCCTGGGTCTGCGGCAAGTCGATCGGCACGCCGACGGTGAGCAGCGGCGCCGACACCATGAAGATGATGAGCAGCACCAGCATCACGTCGACCATCGGCGTGACGTTGATTTCGGCCATCACCGCGCGGCGGCGATGACGTCCCCGGCCAACGGTCGGCGTTGCGGCATTCGAAGCTGCCATAGCTTAGGTCCCCTGCGGCGCGTTACAGGCCGTAAGCCCCCGGATGGCCCGCGATCCGCGCCTGTCGCTCGTGTTAGTTGCCGCCACGCTCGTCGATCTGACGCGACAGAATGGCCGAGAATTCGTCGGCGAAGCCCTCGAGGCGCTGGGCCTGTTTGTTCACTTCGCTGGCGAACTTGTTATAGAAAATCGTCGCCGGTATGGCGGCGATGAGGCCGATTGCGGTCGCCATCAGCGCCTCGGCGATGCCGGGCGCTACCACCGCGAGCGAGGTATTCTTCGACGCCGCGATCGACTGGAAGCTGGTCATGATGCCGACCACGGTGCCGAACAGTCCGATGAACGGGCCGGCCGAGCCGATGGTCGCCAGCACCAGGAGGCGCTTTTCCAGGCGCTCGATCTCGCGCGCGATAGTGACCTGCATCACCTTGTCGATGCGCATCTGCAGGCCGGCAAAGGAGCGCGGCGCGCCTTCGAAGCTGCGCTTCCACTCGCGCATCGCGGCGACGAACAAAGCCCCCATCGAATGGTTCGGCTTCGACGACAGCGTGCGGTAGAGCTCTTCCAGCGACTGGCCCGACCAGAACGCCGCTTCGAAACTATCCATGGCGCGGCGCGTGCGCGCATACAGAACGGTCTTGTCGATGACGATGGCCCAGAGCCAGATCGAGCTGGCGGTGAGCCCAACCATCACCAGCTTGACGAGCCAGCTGGCGTGCCAGAACAAGGTCCAGAGCGATAGATCGGAACTGATCGAGGGCAGCGACTGTGCCACATCGGCAGGATTCATGAGGCACGTCCTTCAGGTGTCGCGAACCTTCCGCGAGGTCCGGCCCGGTGCATTGTTAACCAATGGCGCGGTTTAACAGGCGGAATCCCTGCCAAACTTGACCAAATAAGGGCATTCGCGGCCGGAAATGCGAGATCCCGGACGTTATCTGGGCCCTCTAAACAGCGCTGATTATGGTTAAGGATTGGTTAGGAGAAGCTTGCGGCAGCAAAGAGCCCGCCCGGCAAAATCAGCCAATGAAAAAGCCGCCCGCCTCGGGGAGAGAGCGGACGGCTTGGCTCACGCAGTGTGAGTTGGGGGACTTTACCTAGCGCATGATCTGACCCGAAAACCGGAATCCACTTTTCGGGATCATGCGTTAGTTCTGCGTGGGGCTTTCGTCGGACGGGCGGTTGCGCCGCTCGGCCATGAAGGCATCGAACTCGGTCTTGTCCTTGGCGAAGCGCAGGCGCTCCAGGAACGACTTGAACTCACGCTGCTCGTCCTCGAGGCGCTTCAGCGTCTCGTTGCGGTACTCATCGAAGGCGGCGTTGCCGCTCGACGGCTGGCCGCCGCCGAAGCCGAAGCCGAAGCCGCCGTTAGAACCGTTGCCGCCGGCCATCTTGCCGCGCATCCAGTCCATCTTGTGCTGCAGGCGATCCATCTTGTGCTGCCAGCGATCGTGGCCGCGATAACCGCATCCCATTCTTCCGCTCCCGATTGTGAAGGCCAGAACTGCAAGACCGAGGGGCCACCAGGCCATGAACCCCAATACGACCAGGGCAATCCAGGCGGGTTTGCCGAATTCGTCGAGCTTCGCGGTGATTGGCATTTGGCCTTGTCCTCTGCTCCGCGTGTGAATGTAAATAACATTTACATGGATAAGGGCGCTCAAGCGGAATGTCAACACCCTTTACATCGAGAATTTGAGGTAGGGCCGCCGGGCCGGATTGCGAGGGGGTGCGGCGCAATTACCCTTTCACCCTCCCCTGGAGGGGGAGGGTCGACAGCATGAGCGCAGCGAATGCTGTCGGGGTGGGGTGACGTGCAGCACGGATGGTTTCACCCCACCCCGCTCGCTAACGCTCGCGACCCTCCCCCTCCAGGGGAGGGTGAAAGAGTTTCTGGTCGATGCAGGCGAACGTGCCGCAACTGCGATTGTCAGAGCACGCGGCCGTCCTGAGCTCTACCCTGCTCGGTCCGCGAGGTTCCGGTTCTTTCCCAATACTGCGCGATGCGCGGCAGGCTGAGTTCGATCCAGTCGGCCAACACCCTCACCTTCTCCGCGGCCTCGCGGCCGAGGGGCGTGAGACTGTATTCGACGTGCGGCGGCACGACCTGATACGCGACGCGCGACACCATGCCGTCGGCTTCGAGTTGCTGCAGCGTCTGCGCCAGCATGCGTTCGCTGACCCCGCCGATCGTGCGCCGCAGTTCGCTGAAGCGGTGCATGCGCCGTTCCAGAACGATCAGCACCAGCACGCCCCAGCGGCTGGTCAGGTGCTTGAGCACATCGCGGGACGGGCAGTTCGCCGCCAGAACGTCGCCGCGCAGCAACTGTTCGGACAGCGGCACGCCGGCCTCCGGATCGAGATTGTCGTCGCCTGCCATGACTTTGATCTCTCACTCCCGGCTCAGGGACTTCTTCAAACTAACATTAGTGTATGTACTTACTAAAAATAATCAAGCTGGTTATGTGGAGGCGACCGACAAACCAGGAGACCTTCCCCATGACCATCGGAATCACCGGCGCCACCGGCCAGCTCGGCCGCCTCATCGTCAGCCAGCTCAAGGCCAAGGTACCCGCGGCCGACCTCGCCGCCCTCGTTCGCTCCCCCGCCAAGGCGGCCGATCTCGGCACCGCCGCGCGCGAAGCCGACTACGCCAAACCGGCAACGCTCGACACCGCGCTCAAGGGCATCGATACGCTGCTGCTGATTTCGTCGAGCGAGGTCGGCCAGCGCGAGGCGCAGCACAAGGCCGTCATCGCCGCGGCAAAGAAAGCCGGCGTCAAGAGCATCGTCTACACCAGCATCCTGCATGCAGATGCCTCCGCCATCGATCTCGCCGCCGAACATCGCGCCACGGAGGCCGCCATCAAGGCGTCGGGCCTTGCTTTCACCTTCTTGCGCAACGGCTGGTACGTCGAGAACTACGCCGCCGGCATTCAGGGTGCCGTGGCAGGCGGCACGCTCTATGGCGCCGCCGGCGACGGCAAGATCTCGGCGGCAGCGCGCGCCGATTATGCCGCCGCGGCGGTGGCGGTGCTGACCACGTCCGGCCACGACAACAAGACCTACGAACTCGCCGCCGACACGCCGTTCACGCTTGCCGCGCTCGCTGCGGAAGTCTCCCGGCAGACCGGCAAGTCGATCCCCTACACCAACCTCAGCGTCGCCGACTATGCGAAGGGCCTCGCCAGCCATGGCGTGCCCGAAGGCTTCGCCAAGATGATCGCCGGCTGGGAAGTGCCGATTGCGCAAGGCGCGCTGTTCGACGACAGCCGCACTTTGTCGAAGCTGATCGGACGGCCGACCACGCCGCTGGCGGAATCGATCAAGCGCATCCTGAAAAGCTGAATGCTCGCGACGAGCCCCTGCCGGTCTGACCGGCAGGGGCTCATTTATATCGTTCAGCCTTTCCAGGCGCCGACCACCTGACGCACCGCGACATTGAGCCGATTCCAGACATTGATCTGGCCGATCGCGAACAGCAAAGCGGCCATCGCCTGCTCGTCGTAATGCCGCGCCGCCTCGTCCCAGGTCGCATCGTCGATCGGATCGGCGCGGTCCGCGCACCGCGTCGCCGCTTCGGTGAGCGCCAGCGCCGCACGCTCGGCGTCGGTGAAATACGGCGTGTCGCGCCAGGCCGCCACGGCAAAGATGCGCTCGTCGCTCTCGCCGAATTTCTTCAGCGCCCGCGCATGCATATCGACGCAGACGCTGCAGCCATTGATCTGGCTGGCGCGCAGATACACCATTTCCAATTGCGCCGGGGACAGACCCTTGTCCTCGGTCGCTTTGCCGAGCGCATGCATGGCACGCATGGCGTCCTCGAGAACGAAAGCGGGATGTTTCATACGGGCTTGCATCGTCATTCGTCGTCTCCTTGTTTGCGCCCGCGATGCGGGGCGGGTTGTCATGCCCATGACGAAGCCCGAGCCGGCGATGTGACGGCCGGGGTGAAAAAATTTCGGATGGAACCCGGCGGTCCGGCTTTCGACAAAAATTTTGCGTTCGCTGTCACGTCCGGCGCTGCCCGAACGTCATGCCATTGAGTGCCGACACACCTGGATCGTGACCGATGACCGAAACCGCCATTTTCGCCGAACGTTTTGAGGCCGCCCGCCCGCGCCTGCGCGCGGTCGCCTATCGCATGCTGGGCTCAAGCGCGGAGGCCGAGGATGCCGTGCAGGAAGCCTGGCTGCGGCTGAGCCGCGCCGGCGGCGACAGCGTCGATAACCTGCCGGCCTGGCTGACAACCGTGGTCAGCCGCGTCTGCCTCGACATGCTGCGCGCCCGCAAAGCGCGGCGCGAGGAGCCGATCAGCCCCGGCGTGCCGGAGCCGTCGACCGGCAGCGCCGAGGACGACGCCCTGCTCGCCGACTCGGTCGGCATGGCGCTGCTCATCGTGCTCGACAAACTGACGCCGGGCGAGCGCGTGGCCTTCGTGCTGCACGACATGTTCGACCTGCCGTTCGACGCCATCGCGCCGATCGTCAATCGCTCGCCGGAGGCAGCGCGCCAACTCGCCAGCCGCGCGCGGCGCCGCGTGCAGGGCGTCACCGATGTCACGGCGGGCGACCTCGACCGCCAGAGCGAGATGGTCGGCGCCTTCATCGCCGCGTCGCGCGACGGCAATTTCGAGGCGCTGCTGACGATGCTCGATCCCGATGTGGTGATGCGAGCCGACGACGCTGCCTTCGCCATCGGCGGCATCCGCGAACTGCGCGGCGCCAAGGCGGTGGCAACGAGCTTCAACGGCCGCGCCCGCGCCGCGCGCCCGGCGCTGGTCGATGGCCTGCCCGCCTTCGTCGTGTTCCTGGGCGGCTATTTGCGCATCGTCGTGATGCTGAGCTTCACCGGCGGCCGGATCGCCGGCATCGACGCCGTTGCCGATCGCGCGCGGCTCGGCAATTTCGATATCGAACTGCTCGATGAGTAAGGGAAGTCAGCGAGTCAGTCCGAGGCCGCGCAGATAGATCAGCACCTCGGCCTCGAGCAGTTCATCCGGTGCCATGGGTAATGTGCGTCGCGCCCGGTCGCCCCGCCCGAACAGCGAGGCAATGCCGTGCGTCATCGACCAGATATGCAGCGCCACCATCAGCGCCGGAGGCCGCTCGCCAGCCGGCAACGTCACGACCAGCCGCTCCGCCGCGGCGCGCAGCACGGCGAAGGCGTTGTCGGCGGCGCTGCGCAGTTGTGGATCGGTGTCGGGTGCGACGCCGGCTTCGAACATCGCCGAGTAATAAGCCGGCTTGTCGCGGGCGAATTCGAGATAGGCCTTGCCGAGCCGGTTGAGCGCGGCCATCGCGTCCGGCCGGCCCTCGTCCCAGGCTTTCGCCAGTGCATCCGCGAATAATTCGAAGCCGCGCCGGGCGACGTCTGCGATCAACTCCTCACGGCTCTTGAAGTGGCGATACGGCGCCGCCGGCGACACGCCAGCCCAGCGCGCGGCATCGGCGAAGGTGAAACCAGCCGGGCCTTTCTCGGCGATGAGTTCCAGCGCCGCGCGGACCAGCGCCTCTTTCAGGTTACCGTGGTGATAGCCGCGCGGGCCGCCGTCGCCCCCGCCCGGGGGGCCGTCACGGTCGTGTTTGGTCCACCTCATGCGCGGCTCGCCCTCATGTGAAGGGCCTTTACATGAATCGGGTGGGCCCGTCGATGGCCGATGAGGTATGTCGGTATGGCCTACCGCTCAACGCGGCGGCACACTGGAGGGACGTCCGATGGCTGTCACAATTTCAATCCTGGTCGCGCGGCTGATCTTCGGCGCGGTTTTCGTCATGGCCTTCGTCTTCAAGTTCGCCGATATGCCGGCGACGGCCAATTTCATCGCTGCAGCCGGATTTCCGATGCCGATGGTGCTCGCCTGGCTCGCCGCGTTCTTCGAAGTCGCGCTCGCCGCCGCGTTCCTCACCGGCGCGTTCTTCTCCTACGCGTCTTATCTTGCCGCGGCCTACGTGATCTTCCTCGGCTTCGCCTTTCACGGCCCCTCGCACTGGGCCGGCAATCAGGCGGAGTTCGGGTTCTTCGTCGATCACTTCACGTTCATGGCCGGATTGCTGTTCGCCGCCGCCTATGGTCCGGGCGACAAACTGGTCTGGCGGATCGGCCAGACGCGCGCTGGCTAGCGGCGCAGTTCGAGCGGCAAAGCGTCGAACAAGGTCGGCCCGCCCGGCTGCGCGCCTTCGATGGTGAGCAGCTTGAGCTTGGTCACCACCCCGCCCGGCGCGGAGAAGCCACCGGTTTTCGCGCCGCTGCGGTCGCTCGCGGCCATGACGCGATGGCACGGCATGACGACGGGGCACGGGTTCTGGCCCATGGCCTGACCGACGGCGCGGGCCAGGGTCTTGTCGCCGAGCCGCGCGGCGACTTCGCCATAGGTCAACGTCTCGCCGGGTGGAATCTGCCGCACGATTTTATAAACACGGGCGTTGAATTCCGGCGTTTGGCTGTCGTCGATGGCGATGTCGCGAAGGTCGCGCTTCTCGCCATTGAGCAAGGCGACGATGCCCTGGATCGCCTGCTGCACCGGCGGCGGCGGCACAGCCTCACCGGCCTGCGGAAAACGTTTCATCAGGCGGCGGCGCGTCGCTGCGGTATCAATCTCCGGCAACTGCACACCGATGAGGCCGCGCTCGTTCCAGGCAACGCCGCAGGCGCCGATGGCCGTGTCGAAAAGGGTGAAGGCTTGCTCGCTCATGAGCCTTAACATGGCGCCGTCGCGATCAATCCGCCACCCGCTTTCTGGGGCCATCCTCAGGCGCCATTCTCAGGCACAGGCGCCGTAGTTGGCGATGTCGGCGGTGACGCCCAGGCGCGCGATGAATTCCTGCGGATTGAAATTCATGTCCTTGTAGCGCGCGGTTACGGCGGCCTTCGCATTCTCAAGCGCCTCGGCGTCCTTCCACTCGACGAAAGTGACGACGTTGAACGCCCCCGGCCCGGCCACCTGCTGGAGCACCAGATTCTGCCGGCAGCCCGGCATCGCCTGTAGCATGTCCCTGATCACACCGACGCGGGACATGAATTCATCACGCGCCGCAACGGGAACGATGAACTTGTCGATCTTGTAAACCGGCGACGATGGCGATGGCATTCGGAACTCCTTCACGGTCACTTATATATTGACAATATGTAGTCATTTCGACTACTCCTTGTCAATGACCGACCGACCCCGCAATGCCGCCGGCACCGCATTAAGCCTGCTCATCCTCGACGTATTTCGTCTCAATGGCCGGCTGCTCGCCGAAGGCGACCGGCTGGTCGGCGATCTCGGTCTGACCAGCGCGCGCTGGCAAGTGCTCGGCGCCATTGCGCTGGCGCCCGCGCCGCAGCCGGTCGCCTGGATCGCGCGCAGCATGGGGCTCTATCGCCAGGGCGTGCAGCGCATCGTCAATGAAATGGTGCAAGAGGGTTTCGTCGTCTTCGCCGACAATCCGCATCACCGGCGCGCCAAGCTCGTCACGCTGACGGCCAAGGGGCGCACTGCCTTTGCAGCAGCCGACCAACGGCAGAAGCCCTGGGTCAACGCCTTGGCGAAAGGTCTCAATGCCGGCGATCTGGCAACCACGCAGCGCGTGTTGATGACTCTGCGCGACAGGTTGGACGAGAATGCGCAATCCGACGCGTGACGGCGGCGCGTTACTTTAAGGCCACCCGCTTCGCCAGTCGCTTCAGCGCGCGCGAGAAGATCGCGTGATCGTCGGCGGCACGCGCCAGCACCAGCGCGCCCTGGATGCCGGCGAGGATATCCTCAGACAACTCCGCTGCCTCGCCGCGCGCATGCCCTGCCCGCCGCAGCGCTGCCGCGAGCGCCGCACGCCAGCGCTCGAAATAGCCATGCACCGCCTCGGCGAACTCGTCGCGCGCGGCGCCGAGGGCAAAGACGCCGACCAGACAGACGCGCCGGCCGGAGCGGAAGTAGGCGTCGGTAGCCTCGAACATCTGAGCGATCCCGGCCTTGCCATCGCCCTCGCGCAACGGCACGAACACTTCACGCTCGAACCAGCCATCGATCTCGGCCAGCACCTGCTTCGCCATCTGCGGTTTGCCGCCGGGGAACAGGTGATAGAGGCTGCCCTTGCCGAGTCCCGTGGCCGCGGTGATGAGCGACAGGCTCGCGCCTTCATAGCCATGCGCGCGAAACACCTCGCCGAGTTGCGGCAGCACCGCGGCGCGCGGCGACGGTTCGGCGTTGCTTTTCCGTCTGCTCAAACGAAACAAACTCCGCTCATTCCCGCGAAAGCGGGAATCCAGTGACAAGGTCGCAAGCGCCCGTTGCTAAGCTCCTGGGTCCCCGCCTTCGCGGGGACGAGCGGAGTGATAACTGCAACGCTCAGAACGGCTCTCCCGTCAGGCCCGGCACATCGGCCGGGCGCGGCCCCGGCGCCGGCCAGCGGAAACGGCGCTCGCTCTCGGTGATATCGATGTCGTTGATGCTCGCCTCGCGGCGCTGCATCAGGCCTTCGGTATCGAACTCCCACTGCTCGTTGCCGTAGGAGCGATGCCAACCGCCATCGGCATCGCGCCATTCGTACTGGAAGCGCACGGCAATGTGATTGCCGTCAAAGGCCCACAGATCCTTGATCAGGCGATAGTCGGTTTCTTTCGTCCATTTGCGCTTGAGGAATTCGATGATGGCGGGGCGGCCCGAGAAGAATTCGCCGCGGTTGCGCCAGGTCGAGCTCTCCGTATAGGCGAGCGACACACGCTCCGGATCGCGGCTGTTCCAGGCGTCTTCCGCCATACGCACTTTCTGGCGGGCGGTTTCCAGGGTGAACGGGGGAAAGGGAGGACGCGACATGACAAAAGCTCCGTGAGAGGCACCCAACCTCTCCCGCTGTACCGATCGGTACAACGAGCTGTCAAGTCGACTTTCAGCCCGGCCCGCAGATCGTATTGAGGGTGGCGGCGGCCAGCGCTTCGAGTTCCTTGCGCGGGATGCCGGCGCGGGCGCGCACGGCGAGCGTATGCAGCGTGCCGCAGGCGAGCTGCGCCAGCGCATGCGGATCGGCGTTGCGCGGCAGTTCGCCCTTGCCGCGCGCCTTTGCGATGACGCCGGTCAGGAGTTCGTCAGTGCCGCGGATACTCTCGGCGAGAAAGGCCCGCACCTTGGGATCGGCCACGGCTTGCGTCGCCGCGGTGCCGACGGTGTAGCAACCGCGCGCATTGCCATCGCGCGTGATGTAAAGATTGAGCGCCCCCTTATAGAAGCGCTCGAGAAAGACGCGCAGCGGCGGATCGCCCTCGAGGAGCTTCGTCGAGGCGGCCCGCGCCTCCTCTCGATAGCGCGCCAGCGTTTTCAGATAGAGGGTCTGCTTGTCGCCGAAGGCTGCATAAAGGCTCGGCCGGTTCATGCCGGTCGCGGCGGCGAGATCGTCAAGCGACGTGCCATCGTAACCCTTCTTCCAGAACACCTCGGCGGCGGCGGTGAGCGCCATCTCCGGATCGTAGGCGCGCGGCCGGCCGCGCCGGCGCGGCTCCACTGCCGATTCCCGCATGTGTTCGGCCTTGTCGCGGCCTTTCGGCGTTTTTTGTACCATTTCGCAAATAATCCTTGACGCCCCTAATTTAGTGCGAGACAGTACAAATATCAAACCGGGAGACGCTCATGAACGGTCAACTGCAACTGTACTTCTCGCCACTGGCCTGCTCGCTCGCCAGCCGCATCGCCCTTTATGAAGCCAAGGCCGATGCTCAATTCACCGAAGTCGATCCCGAGACCAAGAAGACGACCGATGGCGTCGATTTCCTGTCGATCTATCCGCTCGGCATGGTGCCGCTGGTCCGACTCGAAGACGGCTCGATCCTCACCGAGAACGCCGCCGTCCTGCAATACATTGCCGCGCGTTATCCGGACGCGCAGATGGCGGCGCGCGACGACCTGGAACGCGCGAAGTTGCAGCAATGGCTGTGCTTCATCGGCACCGAGCTGCACAAAGCGCTGTTCATTCCGCTGTTCGACAAGGGACTGAACGACGACACCAAACAGCGGGCGCTGGCCAAGGGCAAATCACGGCTCGCTTATCTCAATAATTATCTGACCGGCCGCGAATTCCTGCTCGATCGCTTCACGGTCGCCGACGCCTATCTCTACACCGTATTGAACTGGAGCATGGCGACCCCAGTCGATCTTGCACCGTGGCCGGCGATCGCGGCCTATCACACGCGACTGCAGAACCGTCCGAGCATCGCCAAGGCTTTCAAGGAAGAGCTTGCGCTCTACAAGGCCGAGCAGGCGCGCCACAAGGCGGCTTGACGCGTAGCGCTTGAGCCGGCCGCGTCACGACGCGGTCGGCGTTCCCGCGTCCTGATCGGCCTTCATGGCGATGCGCAGCGGCTTCGGGATCGGCTTGGCGCGCCCGCCGGAGACGAAGGCAACTTGAACATCGGCCTCGACCAGCAATTCGTCGCCGCGCTTGACCTGCTGATGCAGCGTGATCGAGGCGCCCTTCACTTCCTTGGGCCGCGTATAGAGATCGAGCAGGTCGTCCATCTTGGCGGGCCGCTTGAAGTCGATCTTCATCTGTCGCACCACGAAGGCGAAGCCCGGCGCTTCCTTCTCGGTCTCTTCGAACAGCGCGCGATGATCGGCCCCGAGCAGCCGTAGATAATTGGTGCGGCCGCGCTCCATGAAGCGCAGGTAGCTGGCGTGATAGACGACACCGGAGAAATCCGTGTCCTCGTAGTACACGCGGATCTGCTGATGATGCAGGCCGTCGGTGACGGTGCCGTCGATGGGGTGCATGGCGCTACTCATCCTCATCCCCGGCAAATAACCCGAACTGGCTCGGGTCGCGCTTGGGCTCGTTCATCCCCAGATGCTTGAACGCCGCGCCGGTGAGCAGGCGGCCGCGCGGCGTGCGCTGGATGAAGCCTTTCTGGATGAGATAGGGCTCGATGATGTCCTCGATGGCATCGCGCGGCTCCGACAGAGCCGCGGCGATGGTCTCGATGCCCACCGGCCCGCCCGCATAGTTCTCGGCGATCATCTTGAGGTAACGCCGGTCCATGGCGTCGAGGCCCGATCCATCGACCTCGAGCGCCGACAGCGCCTTGTCGGCGATAGCGCGATCAACCGCTTTATCGCCGTCAACATGCGCGAAGTCGCGAACGCGGCGGAGGAGCCGCCCGGCAATGCGCGGCGTGCCGCGCGAGCGCTTGGCGATCTCGTTGGCGCCCTCCGGCGTCATCGGCAGGCCGAGCACGCGGGCGCCGCGCGCCACGATGAGCTCGAGTTCGGCCTCGGTATAGAAATTCAGGCGGATCGGAATGCCGAAGCGGTCGCGCAGCGGATTGGTCAAGAGGCCAGCGCGCGTCGTGGCGCCGACCAAAGTGAACGGCGCGAGATCGATCTTCACCGAGCGCGCCGCCGGTCCCTCGCCGATGATGAGGTCGAGCTGGAAGTCCTCCATCGCCGGATAGAGGATTTCCTCGACATGCGGATTGAGGCGATGGATCTCGTCGATGAACAGCACGTCGCGCGGCTCGAGATTGGTGAGCAGCGCCGCAAGATCGCCAGCCTTGGCGATCACCGGGCCGGAGGTGGAGCGGAAGTTGACACCCATCTCGCGCGCCACGATCTGCGCCAGCGTCGTCTTGCCGAGTCCGGGCGGCCCGACGAACAGCACGTGATCGAGCGCCTCGCCGCGCGCCTTGGCTGCTTCGATGAACACCGAGAGATTGGCGCGTGCCTTCTCCTGGCCGACGAATTCGGCGAGCTTCTGCGGCCGGATCGACGCATCGAAATCGTCGTCGCGTTTGTCGGCGGAGACAAGGCGTTTAGGCGGCGTGGTCATAGTAGTCCTCGCCGGTACTTGTTCGGCAGCAATTCGCCGATCGTCGTCACCTCAGGACCTTGACGGCCGTTCGGCACGATCACGCGCGCCTTTGCGTCGTAATCGTGGATCAGTTCGCGGCAGGCGCCGCAGGGCGAAACCACCGCGATGTCGCCCTCCTCGCCCGGCTTGGGATGACGGACGGCGACGATGGTGTCGATGCCCTGGTCGCCCTTGGCCGTGAGCGCGGTGCCGATCGCGACGGCCTCGGCGCAGACCGCGCCGCGCCCGACATAGGCATCGAGATTGACGCCGACGACCACGCGGCCGTCGCGCGTAAGCAGCGCCGCGCCGACTTCCTGCCAGTCGTTGCGGTAGCGCGCCTTGATCGCCTGGGCAGCGGCGGCGATCAGTTCTTTGTCTTTTTCGGTCAGCTTCATCTCACCATCATATCATTTGGCGAGCTCTTTAAGGCCCTGCCGGATCAGCGCCGCCGTGTCGGCGCCCTCGCCCAGCGCCCGCGATGCCGCGGCAATCGCCGTCGCCGCCTGCGGCTGGCCGTAGCCGAGATTGACCAAGGCCGACACCGCGTCGAGCACCGGCTTGGGCGCGCGCCGCTCGTCCACCGCGCCCGCCACCTGCGCCGCGCCGAAATCGACATCGGCGAAGGCCGGCACCTTGTCCTTCAGTTCCGACACGATGCGCTCGGCCACCTTGCTGCCGACGCCCGGCGTGCGCGCCACCGAGGCCTTGTCGCGCATGGCGATGGCGTTGGCGAGCTCGTTGACCTTCAGCGTCGACAGCACCGACAGCGCCACCTTGGCGCCGACGCCCTGCACCGTCTGCAGCAGGCGGAACCATTCGCGCTCGGCATCGGTCGAAAAACCGAAGAGCTTGATCTGGTCCTCGCGCACATAGGTTTCAATGGCGAGCGTCGCGGCCTCGCCCGGCGCCGGCAGCGCGGTCAGCGTGCGCGCGGCGCAATGCACCTGATAGCCGACGCCGTTGACATCGAGGATGACGTAATCCTCGCCGTAGGAGTCGATGATGCCTTTGAGTTTGCCGATCATCGCAAATGCCTTTCGCGCAGGCGCGCGCGACTCCAGCGTCCTCTCCCCCCTTGAGGGGGAGGGAGTATTCCGAATGCGCCGCTAACGGTAGCAACGACAGTCATCTTGCCGCGACTTTCATCTTCATGACGATGCTGGCGCGGTGATGCGCGTGGCAAATCGCAATCGCCAAAGCGTCGGCAGCGTCCTCGCTCTGCGGCGCTGCCTTCGGCAGCAGCACGCCGATCATCAAGCGGATCTGCGCCTTCTCGGCATGGCCGGCGCCGACCACGGTCTTCTTGATCAAGTTCGGCGCATATTCGGCGACGGTGAGGCCGGCGCGCGCCGGCACCAGCATGGCGATGCCGCGCGCCTGGCCGAGTTTCAGGGTCGAGGCGCCGTTGGCGTTGACGAAAGTCTGCTCGACCGCCGCTTCCTGCGGCAGGTAGCGTTCGATGACCTCGGATAGACCATCATGCAGCGCCACCAGCCGGGCGCCGAGGTCGGCGCGCTCGGAGGTCTCCACCGAACCGCAGGCGACATGGATCAGCCGGTTGCCGGCGCTTTCGATCAGCCCCCAGCCGGTGCGGCGGAGGCCGGGGTCGATGCCGAGGATGCGAATCGCCTGGGTGGCCATGCCCCGTTGATAGCCCCGGCGGCCCGGGCCTGCTAGACAGGCCGTCCTGCCGGGAATGCCCTCATGTCCGACCTGTCCTTCTGGCCGGCTGTCGCCGCCGCGACCGCCGAACCACGCTTCCTCATCGCGCTCGCCGTCGCCTTGCTCGCCGGACTGGTGCGCGGCTTTACCGGTTTCGGCTCGGCGCTGATCTACATGCCGCTGATGTCGGCGGTGTACAGCCCGCAGGTGGCGGCGCCGACGCTGCTCTTGTTCGACACGATCTGCAGCCTGCCCTTCGCGCTCAAGGTATGGACGCAGGCGACGCGGCGCGAGATCGTGCCGGCGGCGTTCGGCGGCGCGGTATTCGTGCCGCTCGGCGTCGCGGCGCTCATTTATGTCGATGTCCTGGTCCTGCGCTGGTTCATCGCCGCGCTGGTGCTGGTCGCGCTGGCGGTGCTGATCTCGGGCTGGCGCTATCATGCTCGGCCGACGCCGGCCATTTCGTTCGGCGTCGGCGCCATGGCCGGCTTCGGCGCCGGCTCGGTGCAGATCGCGGCGCCGCCGCTTCTGGTGTTCTGGCTCGGCGGCCAGAACAGCGCCGCCACCGTACGCGCCAACATCATGGTCTATTTCATCATCGAGGGCACGCTGTCGATCCTCGCCTATTTGTTCACCGGCCTGTTCGACGGCCAGGTGGTGACGCTCGCCCTTCTGCTCGGCGTGCCCTTCGCGGCAGCGATGGCGGTCGGCGCCTATTTTTTCCACGGCACCAGCGACCGTCTGTACCGCCGCCTCGCTTACATCATCATCGCCATTTCAGGGCTGGTCAGCCTGCCGCTGTTCGACGCCTTGCGCTAGTCCGCGCATGATCCCGAAAAGTGGGAACCGGTTTTCGGATCAGATCATGCGCCAAGTTAAAGCAGCGTGCCGCGCAGGATCACCAGCGCCACGCTGAAGTAGATGACGAGGCCGGTGACATCGACCAAAGTCGCGACGAACGGCGCCGACGCGCTCGCCGGATCGAAGCCGAGCCGCTTGAGAATGAACGGCAGCATCGAGCCCGCCATCGAGCCGAAGGTGACGATGCCGACCAGCGCGGCGCCGACGGTCGCCGCCACCAGTTGCCAATGCTGGCCGTAATCGTAGAGGCCGAGCTGCTGCCACAGCGTGATGCGCACCATGCCGATGAGGCCGAGGATGGCGCCCAGCACCATTCCGGTCGGCAGTTCGCGCACCGCCACGCGCCACCAGTCGCGCAGCCGCAGTTCCTGCAAGGCCAGCGAGCGGATGAGCAGCGAGGTCGCTTGCGAGCCGGAATTGCCGCCGGAGCTCATGATCAGCGGTACGAACAAGGTCAGCACGATCGCCTTTTCCAGTTCCGCCTCGAAGGACTGCATGGCGCTGGCGGTCAGCATCTCGCTGAGGAACAGGACGCACAGCCAGCCGGCGCGCTTCCGGATCATGGCGCCGAAGCCCATCTGCAGATACGGCTTGTCGATCGCCTCCATGCCGCCGAAGCGCTGCACGTCTTCGTTGCTCTCCTGCAGGATGGCGTCGATGGCGTCGTCCACCGTGACGATGCCGAGGACGTGGCCGAAGTGATCGACCACCGGCACCGCCAGCAGGTCGTATTTGCGGAACAGCCGGCCGACCTCCTCGCGATCGGTCTGCGGCGTCACCGTGATCGGCTTGCTCTCGCGCGCCGCCGACAGGATCGGCGCCGCCGGATCGGCCGAGATCAGCCGGCGCAGCGATACCATCTGCACGAGCCGTTTGCTGACCGGCTCGAGCACATAGATCGCATAGATGGTCTCGCGGGTGCGTTCGACGTTGCGGATGTGCTCCAGCGTCCGGCCCACGGTGAAATTCGACGTGACGCTGACGAACTCGGTCGTCATCAGACTGCCGGCGGTGTCTTCCGGATAGACCAGCAAGCGCTCGATCGCGAGCCGGGTCTCCTCATCCAGCACCGACAGCACCAGCGGCCTGGCGTCGTCCGGCAGCAACCGGACGATGTCGGCGGCGCGGTCGGCCGACATGGCGTTGAGCAGCGCGGCGGCGCTCGGCGCCGGCAGCGAGCCGATGATGTCGGCAGCGGCGACGAATTCCGGCTGGTCGAGCATCTCGACCGCCCGCTCGACCGGCAGCGCCGCCAGCACCTGCGAGGCGCGCTCGAGCTCGAGATTGTTCAGCGTCTCGACGTTGTCGGCCACATGCTGCTTGAGCATGGCCTGCGCGAGCGCCGCCGGCGCGAGATCGGTCTCGTGGAGAAGAGTGTTGGTTTCCATAGCGCACCTTCAAGGACGGCCATCACCGGCCGGCCGAGGTGCGTCACGCCAAAAGCGCTACAGCCTCGAACGCCGAGTAACGGCCGATACTAGGGCCATCGTTGGGCATGGGGATCGGGATCTCTGCGATTGACGATTTGGACGCACGCCAGCGGCGCGCGCCCTTCCATTGGACGAGCGCCATAACAGCGTCAAGGAAAATTCGGCGTAAAAGCGAAGATGCGCCCCGTCAGGCGGCGCTCATCTTCTGCATCAGCGCTTCGGACAGTTCGAAGTTGGCATAGACGTTCTGCACGTCGTCGCTTTCCTCGAGCGCCTCGACCAGCTTGACGATCTTCTCGCCGGCCTCATCGTCGACCGAAACCGTGTTCTGCGGCTTCCACACCATGCCGGACTTGCGCGGCTCGCCGAACTTGGCCTCCAGCGCCTTGGTCACCTCGTTGAGGGTGTCGATCTGGGTCACGATCTGGTGGCCGCCCTCGTCCGAGACGACGTCCTCGGCGCCGGCCTCGATGGCCGCTTCCAGCATGGCGTCGGCCGAGGCCTTGTCGGCGTCGTATTCGACGACCCCGATATGGTCGAACATGAAGGACACCGCGCCGGTGGTGGCGAGGTTGCCGCCGGCCTTGGTGAAGATCGAGCGCACGTCGCCGGCGGTGCGATTGGTGTTGTCGGTCAGGGTCTCGACGATGACGGCGACGCCGCCGGGGGCATAGCCCTCATAGCGGATCTCCGAGTAATTCTCCTGATCGGCGCCCGAAGCCTTCTTGATGGCGCGCTCGATATTGTCCTTCGGCATGTTCTCGGCCCGCGCCGCGAGCACGGCCAGCCGCAGCCGCGGGTTGAACGCCGGATCCGGCATGCCCAATTTGGCAGCGACCGTTATTTCCCGCGCGAGCTTGCCGAACACCTTGGAGCGGACTTTGTCCTGCTTCCCCTTGCGGTGCATGATGTTCTTGAATTGCGAATGACCAGCCATGGCTCTTTATCTTGCGCGTTCTGAAAGGGTTGGATTGGTGGGCGCTATATAGTCCGGCGCGCGGGGAAAATAAACGGGGTCGGGCGGCAGCATCCAACCCGTCATCCTGAGGTGGCCGGCCGCCAGCGCGTTAACGCGCGTCTTCGACGCGCTATGGCCGGCCCTCGAAGGATGAACGGCCCCGGCCGTCGCCCTTCGAGGCTCGCGACCTCCGGTCGCTCGCACCTCAGGGTGACGGGTCAGGTGTGGCGGCTATCCGGCCACCGCCACATTGCGCAGCATCGCCCCCACCTGCTCCCGCATCGCCGCGACGTTGCGATGGACGCGGGTTTTGTAGCGGGCCACCGCGTCGCGATCGACCATGAAGAACTGCTGCTCCGGATAGGTCCGGCCGAAGATATCGATCAGCATCGAACGGAACTTGCCGGACACGATGCCGGGCATGCGGTTCGACGGCTCCTCGCTGTAGGCGGCGTATTCGGCCGCCGTCAGCGCGCACAGCAGCGGGTGCAGCCGTGCCGAGTGCACCCTCCTGTGGCGCTGGATGGTGGCGATGGTCCGGTCGAGCGCAAGCTCCGGGCCGATGTCGGCGCCGATCTGCAAGGGCTGGTCGAGGTGCGCCTCGGTCAGCGGAAACTGCTCGATCAGCCAATCGCCGAGATGCACGGCGTTGGAGCGGCCGCGGCCGTAGATGCGGATGTCGTCTTCATAGGGCGCGTACCAGAGGTCGAGCCGGTCGATGACCCGCTCGATCATCGCCCGGGGGATCAGTTCGCGATAGGCGGTGCCGAAGATGCCGATGGCCGATTTCGCCTTCGCCAGGATGCGGACGATGTCGTCGCTCAGCAGCGGCTGGAACATGGCGTTGCCGACGCCGATGACGACGAGGTCATAGTCGGCCCTCGCCTCGTCCATGCGCTCGCGCAAGGTGCGGAAGGTCATGTGATCGACCTGCGCCTCGCCCGGCAGCAACGCATTGATCATCGACAGGCCGAGACGGTCGCCGAAGTTGCCGGCATCGCTGTCCGACACCACCGCGACGTGACACGGCACCACCGGCGCGACGCGGCCCGATGGCGTCAGCCGCATCAGCATCTCGGAGTCGCCGACCGGGGCCATGGCTTCGATGCGGAAGCTATAGCGGTCGAACAAGGTAATGAGATCGATGTAGCTCAGATGATTGGCGAAGCCCTGCGCCGCACGGACCTCGCCGCCGACGAGATCCGCCGGGTGATAGCTGAGGATGACGTCGCGGCCGCAGAAGCGCAGATGCGTGAACAGCGCTTCGAGATCGGCGATCTTTTCGACGACGCCGAGCAAGACGACGACGTCGCATTCGGTCGCGGCCCTGGTCGGAAACTCGGCGCCGGTCAGATCGTGGATCAGCGAACCCTTGTCGTGGGCGAGCCGGTCGGCCGCTTCATAGGAGCAGCCGAACGGCACCAGATCGCGCAAGGTCTCGCCGCCGCCACCGCCGATATCGAGAATGCGGGCGCCGGCCGGAATGAACTGCGCGGCAAGCTGTGCGCGCGGATCGTGCCGCGACGGCGCATCCGGCCGGCGCGCTTCGTCATGCACGAGCTTGAGCGCGAGATTTGCGTTGACCTGAAGCGCCATGATGTCCGAGAGGACATCAACGTGGTTAACGGAAGGTTAACCCCACTGCGGCGCAGTCTGCTCCAGCGAACCGCCGATGCGCACCGGCGACACGCTCAGCGCCAGTCCGGTCTTGTCATCGGTTTCCACGGCGATGCCGGACAAGGTCGCCGGTCCGGCGCCGGGCTCGAACTTCGCCGTCGGAATCTTGCGCAGGAATCGGTTGAGCGGCTCATCTTTCACCATGCCGATGACGGTGTCGTAATCGCCGGTCATGCCGGCGTCGGTCATGTAGGCGGTGCCGCCGGGCAGCACGCGGTGATCCGCGGTCGGCACATGCGTGTGCGTGCCGACGACGAGCGAGGCGCGGCCGTCGCAGAAATAGCCCATCGCCTGCTTCTCGCTCGACGCCTCGCAATGCATATCGACGATCACGGCGTCGGCGCCCTCACGCAGCGGACAGGCGGCGAGCTCGCGCTCGACCGCCGCGAAGGGATCGTCGAGCGGGTCCATGAAGATGCGGCCCATGGCGTTGATGACCAGCGCGTGGCTGCCGTTCTTGGCTTCGACCAAAGCCGCGCCGCGGCCCGGCGTACCCTTGGGGTAATTCACGGGGCGAACGAGGCGCGGCGCACGCTCGATGAAGACCAGGGCCTCGCGTTGATCCCACGAATGGTTGCCGAGCGTCACGGCGTCGGCGCCGGCGTCGATCAGTTCGTTGTAGATCGTCTCGGTGATGCCGAAGCCGCCGGCGGCGTTCTCGCCATTGATGACGACGAGGTCGAGCTTCCAGTTTTTGACCAGTCCCGGAAGCTTGTCGAGCACGACCGCGCGCCCGGACCGTCCGACGATGTCACCAATAAACAGAATACGCATCAGCCTGCTTTCGAAAACGCGATCGTTTCTTTTTCCGTTAGCACGAAATCGAGCCGCTGGTCGTGCTTGGTCGCCGGCACCTGCGGTATTTCCTGAACCGCGAAGGCGATGCCGATCGTGGTGATTGTCTTGACCGCGCGCAATTCCGCAATGGTGCGATCGTAGTATCCGGCGCCGTAGCCGATGCGGTGGCCGGCGCGGTCGAAACAGGCGAGCGGCACGAGCAGGATGTCGGGTTTCACTTCGGCGGCGGTGGGCATCGGCTCGCGAATGCCCCATTGGCCCGACTTGAATTGATCGCCGAAGGCGTAGGCGCGCATGATCAGCGGCTTGCCGCGCCCGTCGATGCAGGGCAGCGCCAGTTGCGCGCCGGCGGCCGCGAGTTGGCGCATCAGCGGCAGCGGATTGATCTCGGTCTTCATCGGCATGAAGCCGGAGACGATCTGGCCGGGCCTGACCGCCACCGGCAGTCCGCGCGCCGCGAGCGCTTCGGCGCCGGCCTGGCGTTCGGCCGCCGGCATGGCGTCGCGCCTGGCCAGCGTGGCGGCGCGGAGGGTGGATTTATCGTCCGGTGTCTTGGAAGCGGATGGCGTTGACACAGTCTTGTCCCGGATGCGGTGCAGCGCGCAGCGGTGCACCGCTGAGCCGGGACCGCCATGATCTGGAACGGTCCCGGTTCTGCATCGCATCGCTACGCGCTGCGATGCGCCCGGGACAAGGGGAAAGTGCGGAGCCGCAATGGCCGTGGGAGTGTGATCCCGGGAACCTACATAAGTAGGTGGGCGCCATGTGACCAAGCCCACGGGCCTGGCCAGGGACAGCTCCCTTGAGGATCGTAAGGCCCCGGGGAATGTGTCCCCCACGCACCTCGCAGCCCCGCCGGGTCAATGTAGTGGCTTGGGTGGGCCGGAGCTAGCGGCCGAAACTCGCGCACAGACAGCGCTTGACTATGGCTTCGCCATCGGCGTCCGCGACGGTCACCCGGGCCGGCCGGCCCGCCCGGCGCAGCGCCAGGCATTCGGAAACGGCCACCTGCAGGGCGAGATCGCGGGAGTGATAGGGACCCATGTCGCGGCGCCCGTCCTCGATCAGCCAGCCATCATTGTGGCCGGGTCGGACGAGAAAGCGGGTGCATTCCATGGCGCGGCAGCTCTCAAACCAGGAGGGGACCTGATGACCGGCGCAACCTAGAAAGAAAAACCTTATCCGAGATTAACAGTTTCAAATGAACAAGTATTTTGGCGGTTAGCCGATACCGACGCCGTGTCCCGCCGGCAAGGTCTGGTTGAGCTTGCGCGTAATGCCCTCCAGCCGTTCGGCGGCCGAGTTGAAGGCGCCGACCACGGCATCGGACGCCGCCTTGGCACGGTCGGCGGCGACGACGCGTGCATCCTTGAGCGCCGTGATCTCCTCTTCGAGTCGGCGCATCCTGCGCGTCATCTCGTTCATCTCGTCGGCCACCATCAGCGCCGCCATCACCGTCAGCCGCGTGTCGCCGATTTCGCCGAAGCGGGCGCGCAGGTCGATGATGCGCTGGTCGATATCATGTGCGAGCGCTTCGAGGTGCTGCTCCTGGCCATCCTCGCAGGCGAGGCGAAATTGCCGGCCTGCAATGGTGGCGTTCACCGTGCCCATGGCGTCACGCCTCCGGCTCGAGCAGCGACTGGATCTCGCCGATCGCCTTGTCGAGGCGTTCGGCGACGTCGCGATTGACGTCGCGAAGCTGCCGCGCCAGCGCCGCCTCGCCGTCGAGCTGATCGGCCAGCCGCGCGCGGTCGACACCGAGCATCTGCACCTGCGCCGCCAACGTATCTTCGTTGCGATCGGCCTCACGGCGCCGTTCGACGGCGGCATCGAGCGCGTCGAGCGCGCGCGCCAGCCGCTTGACCGCTGTGTCGAGCGTGCCATCGCCCGTCACGCGCGGGCCTGCCGATGCCGGCGCCGCCGGCTCATTGTCGTCCTGCGCCCTGAAGTCACGCGACCCCATCGCTGCCGTCATGTCCAGCACCGCCTGAAAATCCTTGCGGAGCAATTGTTTAGAAGGGGAAGCTTACGGGCTGGGCGAGCGCTGCGTCAACGTTCCCCGCCCGATATGCCCCGGAGTTTTAGCGGTCCTGTGTACGGCGCAATCCGGCCCGTCCCGTCACATTGACTCAAGGGCCGTGCGTGCTATGCGAACCACGCAAAACGGGCCGTTTTTCATGTCAGCACCTACTGCTTCCGCCGCCGCGACGCATCCAGATCGTCCGGTGCATGCCGTTGGCGTCACCTCGCCGATGGCCAACGCCATCCGGGCCCTGGCGATGGACGCCGTCCAGCAGGCCAATTCCGGCCATCCCGGCTTGCCGATGGGCGCTGCGGACATAGCGACCGTGCTGTTCACGCAGTTCCTGAAATTCGATCCGGCGGCGCCGCACTGGGCCGACCGCGACCGGTTCGTGCTGTCGGCCGGCCACGGCTCGATGCTGATGTATGCCCTGCTCTATCTCACCGGCTATTCGTCGGTGTCGATCGACGACATCAAGCGCTTCCGCCAGCTCGGCTCGAAGACGCCGGGACATCCTGAAAACTTCATCACCGAAGGCGTCGAGACCACCACCGGCCCGCTCGGCCAGGGGCTCGCCACGGCCGTCGGCATGGCGATGGCCGAGCGCCACATGGCGGCCGCCTTCGGCGACGATATCGTCGATCACAAGACCTACGTGCTCGCCTCCGACGGCGACCTGATGGAAGGCATCAGCCACGAAGCCATCGCGCTCGCCGGCCATCTCAAGCTGAGCAAGCTGATCGTGCTGTTCGACGACAACGGCATCTCGATCGACGGGCCGCTGTCGCTTGCCGACTCGGTCGATCAGGTGAAGCGCTTCGAAGCCTGCGGCTGGAATTCGTGGCGCATCGACGGCCACGACCACAAGCAGATCGCAGATGCGCTGACCAGGGCGCAGAAGTCCGACAGACCGGTGATGATCGCCTGCCGCACCACGATCGGCTTCGGCTCGCCGTCCAAGGCCGGCAAGTCGTCCTCGCACGGCTCGCCGCTCGGCGCCGACGACATCAAGGGCACGCGCGAGGCGCTGAAGTGGACGGCGCCGGCGTTCGAAGTGCCCGCCGACATTCTGAAAGACTGGCGCAAGGCCGGCGAGCGCTCGAAAGCGGCGCACGCCGATTGGGACAAGCGCCTCGCCGCGCTCGACGGCGCCAAACGCGCCGACTTCGAGGCGCGCATGAAGGGCGAACTGCCCAAGGCCGCGCTCGAAGCCGCGGTGAAGGCGGTCAAGGACAGCCTCGCCGCCACGCCGAAGGAAATCGCGACGCGCTCGGCCTCCGAATTCGCGCTCGAAACGCTGGTGCCCGCTGTGCCGGCCATGGTCGGCGGCTCGGCCGATCTCACCGGCTCGAACAACACCCGCACCAAGTCGATGAAGGCGATGAACGCGGCGGACTTCTCCGGCCGCTTCGTCAACTACGGAATCCGCGAGCACGGCATGGCCGCGGCGATGAACGGCATGACGCTGCATGGCGGCATCATCCCCTACTCCGGCACGTTCCTGGTGTTCTCCGATTACGCCCGCCCGGCGATGCGCCTCGCGGCGCTGATGGGCACGCGCGCCATCCACGTCATGACGCACGACTCGATCGGCCTCGGCGAGGACGGCCCGACGCATCAGCCGGTCGAGCATCTCGCCGCGCTGCGCGCCATCCCGAACATGCACGTGTTTCGCCCGGCCGACGCGGTCGAGACTGTCGAATGCTGGCAGCTCGCGCTCGAGAACGCCAAGGGCCCGAGCGTGCTGGCGCTGACCCGCCAGAACCTCCCGCAGCTCTCCAAGGATTTCCTCGGCGCCAACCGCTGCGCCGCCGGCGCCTACGAGATCCACGCCGCGAGCGGCAAGGCTCAGGTGTCGATCTTCGCCACCGGCTCGGAAGTGTCGATCGCCGTCGAGGGCGCCAAGCTGCTCGCCGAGAAGGGCGTCGCCGCCCGCGTCGTCTCGGTGCCGTGCTTCGAACTCTTCGCCGCGCAGCCCGAGGCCAAGCGCCGCGCCATCCTTGGCGACGCGCCGGTCCGCATCGGCGTCGAA
>JAHCKG010000037.1 GCA_026125895.1 Pseudolabrys sp.
CCGTCAAGTCACCGCGATGGAGCGCCGCGGGGCGCAGGCCTTCTCCGATCGCAAGGAGGGGCCGTGCACCGCAAGGTGCACACTTTGGGCGCTTCGCGGCGCTCCATTCCCTCGGCATGCCGGGGGACGAAGGTTAGTCCCCGCGAAGGCGGGGAAGGAAGGCAGGCCACCCCGGGCCTTTAACAACAGGGGTGATGATGCGCGACCGGCTGCGCCGTCCGCCTCAGGGTGACGGGGACGAGACGGGGAACGATAAGAAGCGGTTCGCCTCGCGCCATTCCAATCCGTCACAATCCGGCGCCAAACGTGGCGCAAGGTCCGCCAAACCGCTATAACGAGGCCCATGGTGTTCCAGCCGATCGATCCCGCGCCGCCGCCCCGCCGCCGCCGCTTCAAGGCGATCCCGGTGCGCACTTTGGTGCCCAACCTGATCACGCTGCTGGCGCTGTGCGCCGGGCTAACGGCGATCCGGCTGGCGATCGAGAGCAAGCTCGAATGGGCGCTGGCCGCGATCGTCTTCGCCGCGCTGCTCGACGGCATCGACGGCCGCGTCGCGCGCATGCTCAAGGGTACCTCGAAATTCGGCGCCGAGCTCGACAGCCTGGCCGACTTCGTCAACTTCGGCGTCACGCCGGCGCTGATCCTGTATTTCTGGGGCCTGCACGAACTCAAATCGGCGGGCTGGATCGTCGCGCTGGTGTTCGCGATCTGCGCCGGCTTAAGGCTCGCGCGCTTCAACGTCATGATCGACGATCCGGACAAGCCGGCCTGGGCGGGCAATTTCTTCACCGGCATCCCGGCGCCGGCCGGCGCGCTCACCGTGCTGCTGCCGATCTATCTGTATTTCCTCGGTGTCGAGAACGGCCTCGTCACCGTCTGGGTCACGTTCTTCTATACGCTGGCGATCGCGCTCTTGATGGTGTCGCGGCTGCCGGTGTTCTCCGGCAAGCGCGTCGGCAAACGCGTGCCGCCGGAGATGGTGCTGCCGGTGTTCGTCGTCGTGGTGCTGCTCGTGGCTCTGCTGATCAGCTACCCATGGGAAGTGCTGTCGGTCGGTGCCATCGTCTATCTGGCCTGTCTGCCGCTCGGCTGGCTGTCCTACCGCAACTATCAGCGCAAGGACGCCGAAGCGGCGGCGACCGCGCAAGGCCTCGCCGGTTCGCCCGAGACGGGCGTGCTGCACCCGGCGGGCACCGAGCCCGGCGCCGACGGCGATCGTCCGTCGCGGCTCAACTAGTCACCTCAGGATTTCTCGTCATGCCGCGCGCGACCAGCATCATTGCCGCTCAGAATGCACGCGGCCTGTCGGCGTCCGACAGCGTGCTGCTCGATCACGCGCAGCGCGCCGCCGGTTCGCTGAAGGTCGAGAGCGTCAAGGGCAAGACCGTCCACATCGACTTCAAGGACCGGCTGCGTCATGACGACGTCGCCGCCCTCGACGACGGCAGCTTCGTCGAGATCGTCGCGAGGCCCGAAGCGCTCATCGAGGCGCGCGCCGCCGACGTGCCGGCGCTGGCGCGCATCGCCTGGCATCTCGGCGACCGCCACATCGCCGTGCAGTTGTTGCCGAACCGCGTGCGCGCGCTGCGCACGCCGGCCACCGAGGAGTTGCTCAAGGCGCTCGGCGCCAAGGTGACGATGATCGACGCGCCGTTCGAGCCGGAAGGCGGCGCCTACGAGGTGCCGGCGGCGCACGATCATTCACACCATGATCACGCACATCATGGCCACGATCACGCCTGCGGCTGCGGCCACGATCACGCGCACGACCATGGCCGTCATCATGGTCACAAGCACAAGCACGGCTAGACCCGTCATGGCCGGGCTTGTCCCGGCCATCCACGTCTTAGGCTGAAGAAAGTCGTGGATGCCCGGCACAAGGCCGGGCATGACGCCGAGGCTAGACCTTCTTGTTGCGGAAGCCCTGCGTGCCGAACGGATAGCCCGGCATGATGTCGTAAGGATGCGCCCACCCGGGCAGGGCCTCGAGGCGCTTGAGCCAGGCGCCGATCGCCGGATGTTCCTTGGCGATATCGAAACCGAATTCCTCGGCCGGATAATAGAGATAAGCGCACATCGACACGTCGGCGATGGTCGGCCGGTCGCCGAGCAGGAACGGGGCCTTCTCAAGCCGCTTGTTGACGATGGCGAGGTTGCCGTCGATGCGGCCCTTGAGGAAGGCGAGCACGGCCGGGTCGGCCGGCGTCGAGGCGAGCGTCTTGAGGAAGCGATACGGCCCGAGGAAACCGTTGACCTTCTGGTTGTCGAACACGATCCAGCGCAGCGCCTCGAGCTCCTCGTCCTGGCCTTGCGGCAGGAACTTGCCGGTCTTGCGCGCCAGATAAGTGAGGATCACGGCCGACTGCGTCAGCTTCTTCTCGCCATCGACCAGCACGGGCACTTCGCCCATTTCGTTGACGTCTTCGCGGAATTCCGGCTTGCGCTGGATCAGCCCGGTGAAGAAATCGACCCAGACCGGCTCCCATTTGGCGCCGATCAGGTTGAGCATCAGCGCGGCGCGATAGGCGTTGCCGGATTGCGCGAAACAATAAAGCTTGTAGTCGGACATGAAATGAAGCCCCTGTGGTGTCGTTGTCAGTCTAGCGCGAAAGTGTGAGCGGCGTCCCGGCCTCGGACCTGCCCTCGAAGCGGTCGCCGTTGACCCGGAATGTGCCGAGCGCCGTGTCGTCGGCATCGACGATGGTCAGCGTGCCGTCGGCGAGCCGCCAGCGCCGGCTCATATAGAAGCGTTCCGGGCAGCCGCCGTCCGGCGTCGCATTGCCGGCGTTCGCCGACGGCGCGGTGAACGTCAGGCCGCAGCTCGGCGCGTTCGGCGCGGCGAGGATCCAGCGGCCGTCCATGACGTCGGTCGGCGACGGCTTGTCCGGGGTCTCCGAGGTCAGCGATGTGCCGCCGCTGCAGCCGGCGAGTCCCAGCGACAAGGCGACGAGAAGGCCCGATGCTCGACGCACCGCCGGCCTCTACTTCATGGTTGGAATGGTGAACTCGGCGCCGCCTTTGGTGCCGCTCGGCCAGCGCGAGGTCACGGTCTTGGTCTTGGTATAGAAGCGGATCGAATCCGGCCCGTGCTGATTGAGATCGCCGAAGCCGGAACGCTTCCAGCCGCCGAAGGTGTGATAGGACAGCGGCACCGGAATGGCGAAATTGACGCCGACCATGCCGACCTGCACGCGATTGACGAAATCGCGCGCCGCATCGCCGTCGCGGGTGAAGATGGCGACGCCGTTGCCGTATTCATGTTGCGAGGGCAGGGCGACGGCTTCCTCGTAATCCTTGGCGCGCACCACCGAGAGTACGGGCCCGAAGATCTCTTCCTTGTAAATCCTCATGTCGGGCTTGACCTCGTCGAACAGGCAGCCGCCCATGAAGAAGCCCTTCTCATAACCCTGCATCTTGAAGCCGCGGCCGTCGACGACGAGCTTGGCGCCTTCCTTGATGCCGGTGTCGACGTAATCCTTGATGCGGTTGAGCGCCGCCTTGGTGACGACCGGGCCGTAATCGGCCTGCGCATCGGTCGAGGGACCGATCTTGAGGTTCTCGACACGCGGGATCAGCTTTTCCATCAAGAGGTCGGCGGTCTTCTGGCCGACCGGCACGGCAACCGAGATCGCCATGCAGCGCTCGCCGGCCGAGCCGTAGCCGGCGCCGATCAGCGCATCGACCGCCTGATCCATGTCGGCGTCCGGCATAACGATCATGTGGTTCTTGGCGCCGCCAAAGCACTGCACGCGTTTGCCGTGTGCGGCACCCGTCGAATAGATGTATTGCGCGATGTCGGAGGAGCCCACGAAGCCGATCGCCTTGACGCGGTCGTCGGTGAGCAGCGTATCGACCGCTTCCTTGTCGCCGTTGACGACGTTGAGGATGCCTTCCGGCAGCCCGGACTCGAGGAACAGCTCGGCGATGCGCATCGGCACGGACGGGTCGCGCTCCGACGGCTTGAGGATGAAGGCATTGCCGCAGGCGATCGCCGGCGCGCATTTCCACAGCGGGATCATGGCCGGGAAGTTAAAGGGCGTGATGCCGGCGACGACGCCGAGCGGCTGGCGGATGGAATAGAGGTCGATGCCCGGGCCGGCGCCTTCGGTGAATTCGCCCTTGAGCAGGTGCGGAATGCCGCAAGCGAACTCGACCACCTCGACGCCGCGCTGGATGTCGCCCTTGGCGTCGGGCACGGTCTTGCCGTGCTCGGAGGACAGGAGCTTGGCGAGGCTGTCGTTCTCCTTGGCGATCAGCTCGAGGAATTTGAACATCACCCGGGCGCGGCGCTGCGGGTTGGTCGCGGCCCAGGCCGGCTGGGCGGCCTCGGCATTGGCGATGGCCTTCTCGACCTCGGACTTGGAGGCCAGCGCCACCTTGGCCTGAACCTCGCCGGTATTCGGATCGAAGACGTCGCCGCTGCGGCCAGAAGCGCCCTTGACGGTTTTACCGCCGATGAAATGACCGATCTCACGCATGGGCTCGCTCCCTTTCGGTTAATTCTTTTCTAACGCCGCACCGGCTGTCGCGCGCATTGGAAGGCCTTTTGGCAAGGATTTCCAGTGCCTTTGACGATCGGCGCCGCCGCCGGGCAGGGCGGCGTTTGCAATCGATTAGCCTTTACCGAGTCTTAACAGCGTCCGTCTAGGGTTCCTTACGCCCTCGTGTCCGGGCGCGCCGTCATGTGGAGTGGAATGAGAGATGGATATCACGACAGGTATCGGCCTCGTGGCCGGCGTCGCCGTTATCGTGACACTCATCTTGATGGGCGGCGATCTGCGCATGTTCTACGACTTGCACGCCATCATCATCATTTTTGGCGGCTCGTTCGCGGCGACGCTCATCCGCTTTCCCCTGGTGGCCATGTTGCATGGCCTGCCCATGGGCATGAAGTTCGCCTTCACCATGCGCCGCATCACGCAGCGCGAACTGGTTGACGAGATCGCCGGCCTCGCCGAGATCATGCGCAAGGAAGGGCCGATCGGCCTGGAAAAGGCCGAGACCGAGGATCCGTTCCTCGCCAAGGGCATCCGCTTCGTCGCCGACGGCTATGACTCCGGCTTCATCCGCGACAATCTCGAGCGCGACCGCGACAACTTCCTGACCCATCTCGACGAAGGTCAGAAGATTTATCGCGCCATCGGCGACTGCGCACCGGCCTTCGGCATGATCGGTACGCTGATCGGCATGGTGCAGATGTTCGCCAACATGACCGACCCGTCGAAGCTCGGCCCGTTCATGGCGGTGGCGCTGCTCGCCACGCTGTACGGCGCGCTCGTCGCCAACCTGTTCTGTCTGCCGATCGCCGACAAGCTGCACGTCAAGCTGGTCGACGAGGAAATCAACCGCACCCTGATCATCGACGGCATCCTGATGATGCGCGAGGCCAAGAGCCCGGCGCTGGTGCGCGAAATGCTGCTGGCCTACCTGCCGGAGAAGCACCGTCATTCCGAGGAAGAGGCGGAGGCTGCCGCTGCGACGGCCTGAGTTGGGCGCGGCTGTTCTTCGAGTGTAGGCTATGGCCAAGAAACGCGGCGGACATGCAGGCGGGCACGGTTGGTTCGTGACCTTTGCCGACCTCATGGGTCTCTTGATGAGCTTCTTCGTGATGCTCGTCGCCTTCTCGACCCAGGACCAGGCCAAGCTTCAGGTCGTCGCCGGCTCGATGCGCGATGCCTTCGGCGTCCAGGACAAGGTGCGCTATACCGGCGTGCTCGAAGTCATGGGTCTGCCGACGCGGCCCAAGCTGAAGAACGTCGCCAATATCGATCCCAAGGATGCGTCGCCGACGCCTGCGCCGGACGAGAAGGGGCTCAACCGCAACTACGGCGCGCGGCTGAAGGAAGATCGCAAGTTCGCCCTGGCCGCGGCCTCGCTGCGCCAGGCGCTGCAAAGCATGCCGGAGATCACCGAGGCCTCCAAGCACGTGATGCTGGAGGAGACCAAGCAGGGCCTCAACATCGAGATTACCGATCAGGACGGCCGCTCGATGTTCGCGGAAGGCTCCAAGGAGCCCTTTGAGCGGACCCGGCTGCTGGTCCAGCGCATTGCGCCGGCGCTCAAGGCGATGCCGTTCCGGATCGCCATTACCGGACATACGGCCACGACGCTCATTCCGGCGCGGCCGGGCTATGGGCCGTGGGAACTGTCGGCGGACCGGGCCAATACCGTGCGCCAGATCCTGGCCGCAGAAGGAGTTCCGGCGGGCCATTTCTTCATGGTCGCCGGCAAGGCGGATACCGAGCCGTTGTTCCCGGATAACCCGTCGCTGGCGCCGAATCGCCGCGTGACCATCACGCTGATCCGCGAGGAACCGCCGATTCCGGCCGATTTGACCCCCTAAGGCGCTCACCCTGGGGATGCGCGGCCTTTGATCGTCGTCAACAGGTGCGCGTCAAACGTCGGTATTCTCTCTGCCAGCGCAGTGATATAAGCCCGCCTCCGGTCCGCAGCCGCGGGCCAGCAAGCGATTGAGATTTCGTGTGAGCGACCCGGCGACGTCAGCCGAAGTACCCAGCGCAAGCAGCGGCGAGGTGGTGAAGCACCCGAGCTTCTGGGCGCTGTCGCTGGGCAGTGTCGGCGTCGTCTATGGCGACATCGGTACCAGTCCGCTTTACGCCTTCCGCGAGGCGGCGCTGGCGGCGAGCGGCGAGCACGGCGTCACCCAGGCGATCGTTCTCGGCGTGCTGTCGCTGATCGTCTGGTCGCTGATCGTCACGGTGACGCTGAAATATGTTCTCCTGCTGCTGAATGCCGACAACAACGGCGAGGGCGGTACGCTGTCGCTCATGGCGCTGGCGACACGCGCGATTGGCCGCCGCACGCCATTTATCCTGATCCTGGGCATCATTGGCGCCTCGATGTTCCTCGGTGACTCGGTCATCACGCCGGCGATCTCCGTGCTGTCGGCCGTCGAAGGCCTCAAGCTCGCGAGCCCGGCTTTCAGCGAATATGTCGCGCCGCTGACCGTTTTCATTCTGGTCGCCCTGTTCGCCGCGCAAAGCCGTGGCACCGCCACGGTGGCGGCCTTCTTCGGTCCGGTGATGGTGGTGTGGTTCGTGTCGATCGCGATCGCCGGCGCGCTGCACATTCATGAAGACCCGCACGTTCTGCTCGCGCTCAACCCGACCTATGCGGTGTCGTTCCTGCTGACCCACGGACATATCGGCCTGATCACGCTGGGCGCGGTGTTTCTCGTCGTGACCGGCGGCGAGGCGCTCTATGCCGACCTCGGTCATTTCGGCAGGAAGCCGATTCAGGTCGCGTGGCTGTGCCTGGTGCTGCCGGCGCTGCTCATCAATTATTTCGGGCAGGGGGCCAAGGTGCTGGCCGACCCGGCGTCGATCGAGAATCCGTTCTACCGCCTGGTGCCGGAAGGTTTTCTGGTGCCGATGATCGTCATGGCGACGGCGGCGACGGTGATCGCCAGCCAGGCCGTGATCACCGGCGCCTATTCGCTGGTTCACCAGGCGATCCAGCTCGGCCTGTTGCCGCGGCTCGCCATCCTGCACACCTCGGCCTCGCATGTCGGGCAGATCTACATCCCGCGCGTCACGATATCGCTGCTGATCGGCGTGCTGCTGTTGGTCGGACTGTTCCGCAGTTCGAGCTCGCTGGCGTCGGCCTATGGCATCGCCGTGGCGACGACCATGGTGGTCGACGTCATGCTCGGATTCTTCGTCATCTGGAAATTGTGGAAGTGGAAATTCTGGCAGGCGGGGTTGGTGATCCTCCCGCTGCTGCTGGTCGATGCGACCTTCTTCTCCGCCAATTTCCTCAAGCTGTTCGAAGGCGCCTGGCTGCCGCTGCTGTTCGGCGTCACCATGGTGCTGATCATTCTCACGTGGCGGCGCGGCACCGGCATCCTGCTCAACAAGACGCGCCGCGCCGAGGTGCCGGTCGATACGCTGCTGCACAATCTCGAGAGAAAGCCGCCGCATATCGTGCCCGGCACCGCAGTGTTCCTGACCAGCGATCCGGACTTCGCGCCGACGGCGCTGCTGCATAATCTCAAGCACAACAAGGTGCTGCACCAGCACAACGTCATTCTCACGATCGTCACCGGCGACACGCCGCGCGTGCCGGATTCCGATCGCGTGCAGTTCACGCCGCTGTCCGAGCACTTTGCCAGGGTGACGCTGAAGTTCGGCTACATGGATACGCCGAACGTGCCGAAGGCGCTGGCGATCGCACGCAAACACGGCTGGCAGTTCGACATCATGTCCACGTCGTTCTTCCTGTCGCGGCGGACGCTGCGGCCGTCGGCGCAATCGGGCATGCCGACCTGGCAGGACCGGCTGTTCATCGCGCTGGCGCGATCGGCCAGCGACGCCACCGACTTCTTCCAGATCCCCACGGGGCGGGTGGTGGAGGTTGGTACGCAGGTAACGGTCTAGGCGCGGCGTTTTCTTGATATACGTCATCGAAGGGGCGCCCCTCGATCGAGGATAATTCGCATGCGTTGAATTGCCGCCGCGTCGATTCCGCAGAGAAAGCCGGAAGCGCGCTAGGCTAGTTCTTCGCTCATGGCGGAAACGCACCACAGCCCCAGGTCCACCCAATGTCTCAACCCACGACGGCCGCGCCCGGCGGCCCGGTTTCGCCTGCGGACCCCGTTGCGCGCGGTCACGGCGGTTTCTGGGCCCTGACGATCGGCAGCATCGGTGTCGTCTACGGCGACATCGGCACCAGTCCGCTCTACGCCATGCGCGAGTCGGTGGTTGCCGCCGCAGGCCAGGGCAATCCGGTGACCGAGCCGATCATCCTCGGCATTCTGTCGCTGATCATCTGGGCGCTGATCCTGGTGGTGACGGCCAAATATGTCGTCATCCTGCTGCGCGCCGACAACAACGGCGAGGGCGGCACGCTGGCGCTCATGGCATTGGCTTCGCGTGCGCTGGGACGCTCGAGCGGCCTCGTCATTCTGCTCGGCGTCATCAGCGGCGCGCTGTTCTACGGCGATGCCATCATCACGCCGGCCTTGTCGGTGCTGTCAGCGGTTGAGGGTCTCAAGATCGTCACGCCGGCGTTCGAGCATTACGTCGTGCCGCTGACGGTCGTCATTCTCGTCGCGCTGTTCGCCGTGCAGTCGCGCGGCACCGCCAAGGTGGCGGCGTTTTTCGGGCCGCTGACGCTGGTGTGGTTCGCGGCGCTGGCGATCGCCGGCCTCATCCATATCGCGCAGAATCTCACCGTGCTCTACGCGTTCAACCCGTATTACGGCGTCAACTTCCTGCTGCATCACGGCATCGTCGGCTTCTTCACGCTCGGCGCCGTGTTCCTGGTGGTGACCGGTTCGGAAGCGCTGTACGCCGATCTCGGCCATTTCGGCCGCGGACCGATCCGCTTTGCCTGGCTGGTCGTGGTGCTGCCGGCGCTGACCATCAATTATCTCGGGCAGGGCGCGCTCATCCTCGCCGATCCCAAGGCCATCGAAAATCCGTTCTTCCTGATGTACCCGCAATGGGCGCTGCTGCCGATGGTGATCCTCGCCACCATCGCCACGGTGATCGCTAGCCAGGCGGTGATCACCGGCGCCTATTCGCTGACGCGGCAGGCGATCCAGCTCGGTCTCTTGCCGCGCCTGGAAATCCGCCACACCTCGGAGGAGATGTCCGGGCAGATCTACATGCCGCGCGTCAATCTGCTGCTGCTGATCGGCGTGCTGCTGCTGGTGGCGCTGTTCCGCTCGTCGAGCGCGCTGGCCTCGGCCTACGGCATCGCCGTGACCGGCACGATGGTGGTGACGGCGCTGATGGCGATCGTCGTCATCCGCAAGGTCTGGCGCTGGCCGCTCGCCGGCGCGCTGGCGCTGATGCTGCCGTTCCTGTTCATCGACCTGACGTTCCTGGCCGCCAACCTCCTGAAGATCTTCGAGGGCGGCTGGATGCCTCTGGCGCTGGGCGCGGTGGTGATGATCCTGATGTATACGTGGCGCCGCGGCAGCCGCCTGCTGGTGCAGAAGACGCGCAAACTCGAGATCCCGCTGGAGACGCTGGTGGCCAGCCTCGAGAAGAAGCCGCCGGCGCGGGTGCCGGGCACCGCCGTATTCCTCACCGGCGATCCCGCCTTTGCGCCGACCGCGCTGATGCACAGCCTCAAGCACTACAAGGTGCTGCACGAGAACAACGTCATCCTCACCGTCGAGACGGCGGACACGCCGCGCGTCGACGTCGCCGAGCGGGTGCGCATGGAGCCGGTGGGCGAGACCTTCTCGCGCGTCGTACTGCGTTTCGGTTTCATGGAGCAGCCGAACATCCCCAAGGCGCTGGGCGTGGCGCGCAAGCTCGGCTGGCAGTTCGACATCATGTCGACGTCGTTCTTCCTGTCGCGGCGCCTGCTCAAGCCGGCGGCGAAATCCGGCATGCCGCGCTGGCAGGACCGGCTGTTCATCTCGCTGTCGCGCACCGCGAACGACGCCACCGACTACTTCCAAATCCCGACGGGGCGGGTGGTCGAGGTCGGCACGCAGGTGACCATCTAGCGGGGCGAAAAACCCGCGTGCGGACGGCTCGAAGACCGGCTAAACAGGGCGCCCGCGATGGAAGGAGCTTCCGTGATGGCCGACGAAATGCCGCGCGCCGACGAGGTCACCAATCTGACGCCGCAGGACGTGGCCGATGGCCTGCGCGCCGGAACGATCCTGCTGGTCGATGTCCGCGAGCCGAACGAGACCGCGGTCGAGCAATATCCGGACGCCGTGCTGGTGCCGCTGTCGTCGTTCGATCCGACCGCCATTCCCGACCCGCAAGGCAAGCGCGTGGTCTTCGCCTGCCGCTCGGGCCGCCGGTCGATCACCGCCTCGGTCGCGGCGCAGGACGCCGGCTACCCTTACGATGCCCATCTGGCCGGCGGCATCCTTGGATGGAAGGCCGCCGGCCTGCCGACGAAGTCGGGCTGATCAGAAGGCGTTGAAGCGGTAGTTCAGGCCGGCCTTGACGATCTGGGTCGTGAGCTTGACGTCGCTTGTGCCGACGACAACCAGACCGCCGCCCGTGGTGAAGGACGGCGTGACGCTGCTGAACCTCAGGTAGTCGTATTCGATCTTGGCCGACAGGTTCTGCCAGATCGCATATTCGACACCCGCGCCGAGCATCCAGCCGGTCCGGTTGTTGCTGGCGGTGACGGTGCCGCCGGCGCCGTCATTGCCGTCCCACTTGTCGCGAGTCCAGGCGGCGCCGACCTTGCCGTACAGAAGCGTCCGGTCGAAGGCGTAGCCCAGCCTCGCGGCGGCGGTGATGAAATAATCGTTCTTCAGCGTCAGCGTGCCGGCAAACAGCGGCGTCTCATATTTGACGTTGGCCCAGTCGAAGTCGCCTTCGACACCCAGGACGAAACGTCCCATCTGATAGTTGTAGCCGACCGTCGCGCCGCCCAGCCAGCCTTTGGCGGTGACGCTATCGCTGCCGAAAGTGCCGGTGCCGGTGAACCGGCTCCAGCCGTAGCCGCCATTCACGCCGATATAGAATCCGGTCCAGGAAAAGACGGGTTCAGGGCTGTAATACGCGGGTGCCTTATAAACGGGACGGGGTAAATCGGCGGCAAAGCTTGAAGTCACAAACGAAAACACAACAGACGCAACCGCGCACCATATTGCTATGGTCCGGCGCATGTCGTCCTCCAATGTCTATATCGTCAACAGAAAAAGCGCTCCTTTAACTTGACGAGCGGCAAGCTAACCGATTCGTGCGACTTGCGGTTGTTTATTATTCGCGGACGGGCAGGCCGTGCGTCGCCAGGTTGGCATTGCCGTAGCGCGGGTCTTCCGTGACCTCGGCGCCCAGCCAGGCGGGGCGGACGAAAGCAGTGTCTTCGCCCGGCAACTCGATCTCGGCGATGACGAGCCCGTCGAGGTCGCCGGCGAAGACGTCGATCTCCCAGCGCAAAGCGCCCTGCGGCACGATATGACGGCGCTTTTGTATGAGCCGCCCGGTGCGCAGGGCAAGCAGGGCCTCGGCGTCGGTGACGGGGATCGGGTATTCGAATTCGGCTCGGGTCAGGGCGGGAGCTGCGCTCTTGACGGTCAGGAATGCGGCCGTGTCCTTGATGCGAACGCGCACCGTGCTGCGATCGTTGACGGCCAGATAAATCTGGCGGATGTCGCTGTGACTGGCGACCTCGTCGCGCCAGCCGTCGCTCGCGACAAGAAATTTGCGCTCGATCTCGAGGCCCATGCCGTCAGCGCCAGCGGCGGTGCAGCCAGAGCCACTGCTCGGGATGCTCGCGGATCCAGCCTTCGATGATCGTCGTGATCACCTGCATGGTCGCCGCGATATCGACATCGCCCTTGGCGTCGCGCACCGGCGGAATCTCGTCGGTCAGTTCGGCAGTGAAGCGGTTGTTCGGCAGCCGGATGACGCGGACGCCGACAATGGGGCAGTCGAAGTGCTGGGCGAGGCGGGCGATCAGCGGGTTGGCGTTGGTCTTGCGGCCGAAGAACGTCACTTCGACGCCGCGCACATAATACTGATCGACCAGCATGCCGATATGAGCGCCGCGCTTGAGCGCATCGGCGATCCGCACCGGCGCGTCGAGACCGGTGGCGATCAGCTCGCCCATGCTGGCGGCGCGGGTTTCGCGCACCCAGCGGTCGATGGCCGGCATATTCGGCCGGCGATAGAGCGCCGCGCTGTCGACGCCCTGCGCCGCGGCGAACACCGCCGGCAGCTCCCAGTTGGCCAGATGCGCGGTGAACACCAGCGCCGGCTTGCCGTCATTGGCGAGCTCGAGAAATTTGTTGAACAGCTCCGGCGGGATATGCAGCCGGCCGCGCTCGGGATGCGCGAGGTTGAACTCGATGAGGCGATCGAGTTGCGTGAACTCGGCGCCGACCCGGCCGAGATTCTCCCAGACACCGAGCAGAATACTGTCGATTTCAGCGGCCGACTTTTCCGGAAAGGCCGCGGTCAGGTTGGCGCGGCCGATCTTGTGTTCGGGCAAAAGCGGCCCGATCCGGCGCATGAACGACCCGGCGACGTTGCTCATCGTGTCCGGCTTGACGAGGCGCATCAGGTTGATGGCGCCGATCGCCAGCGCGCCGCCAACCGTATTGCCCGCGGCCTTGAGCCCGCGGCGCCAGCGTTGTTTCAGGGCTGACGGCATCAGAAATTGATGATGACTTTGCCGAAGACCTGCCGGCCCTCGAGGCGCGCCAGGCCCTTCTCGAAGTCCGTGAGCGCGAATTCGCTATCGATGATCGCGCCCATGCCGGCCGCCATCTTCGACAGGCTGTCGCGGATGTTGCGGATCTGGCAGCCGAACGAAGCGAGGATCTTGTACTGCTGCTGGAACAGCTGCATCAGGTTGATGGTAACGGTCGGCCCCGCGGTCGAGCCGCAGGTGACGAGACGGCCGCCGCGCTTGAGGCAGAACAGCGAGGCGTTGAAGCCTTCGCCGCCGACGTGTTCGAACACGACATCGACGCCCTTCTTCTGCGTCAGCTTGCGCACGACGCCTTCGAAACGATCGGTCTTGTAGTTGATGACATGGTCGGCACCGAGCGCCTTGGCCTTCTCGGCCTTGGCGTCATCGCCGACGGTGGTGATGACGGTGCAACCCATCGCCTTGGCCATCTTAATGGCGACCGAGCCGATGCCGGAGCCCGCCGCATGGACCAGGATGGTCTCGCCGGGCTTGAGCTTGGCGTTGTCGAACAGCATGTGCTCGGTGGTGCCGAAGGCGATCGGCGCGCAGGCGGCGTCGCGCAGCGGCACGCCGTCCGGCACCGGCACGACGAGACGCGCCGGCAGGTTTATCAGCTCGCGGGCAAAACCATCGAGATGGAAGCCCATGATGCCGGCGACGTTCTCACACAGGTTGTCGCGGCCCTCGCGGCACGCCGCGCAATGGCCGCAGGTCATGGCCCCGTACATGGCGACGCGGTCGCCGGCCTTGAAGTTCTTCACATTGGCGCCGACCGACGCGATCTCGCCGGCGGCTTCGACACCGACGACCAGCGGCAGCTTGCGCTTGGCGAAGGCCATGCCGCGAAAGCCCCAGACGTCGAGATGATTGAGGCCGACAGCCTTGACGCGGACCTGCACCTCGTCGCCGCCGGGCGCGGGCGGGGCGGGCATATCGACGAGTTCGAGTTTGCGGTCGCCGACCAGTTGTAAAGCGCGCATGAGAATACGACCGGAAATGAAATGGAAAGTCGGAGAGCGCCGGGCGGCGACGTTATTACGTCGCCGGCTCCAGGCCCATGATCAGCGAGACGTTCTGGCCGCCGAAGCCGAACGAATTCGACATGGCGTGGGTGACGCGGGCGTCGCGCGCCTTGTTGGGCACGACGTCGAGCTGGATCGCCGGGTCGGGCACGTCGTAATTGATGGTCGGCGGGATGCGCTGGTTCTGCAGCGTCAGCAGCGAGAACACGGCTTCGACGGCGCCAGCCGCCGACAGCGTATGGCCGATCATCGACTTGTTGGACGAGATCGGCACCGTCTTGACGCGCTCGCCGAGGGCGGCGGTGAGGCCGGTATATTCCATCTTGTCGTTTTCCGGCGTCGAGGTGCCGTGGGCGTTGATGTAGTCGATGGCGTCGGCTTCGAGACCGGCGTCCTTGAGCGCGTTCTTGATGCAGCCGATGATCGGCTTGCCGTCCGGGCTCGATCGCGTGCGGTGGAAGCTGTCGGCCATCTCGCCGCAGCCTTCCATGACGCCGATGATGGTGGCGCCGCGCGCCTTGGCGGAGTCGTAGCTCTCGAGGACGAGGGCGCCGGCGCCTTCGGCCATGATGAAGCCGTCGCGGTTCTTGGCGAACGGCTTGGACGCGCCCTGCGGATTGTCGTTGCTGGTCGAGAGAGCAGAGAGGAGCGAGAAGCGGATCAGCGCTTCGGGATTGATCGAGCCGTCGGTGCCGATGCATAGCGCCGCGTCCGTGTCGCCGCGGCGGATCGCTTCGACGCCGAGCTGGATGGCGCTGGCGCCGGAGGCGCAGGCGGTCGAGAGCGAGATCGGCGAGCCCTGCGTGCCGAATTTGTCGGCGAGATGGTTGGCGACCGAGCCGAACAGGAAGCGTTCGTGATAGGCGGGAAACTTCGGCGCGGCGCGCAGCAGATCGTCATAGCTGAGCGGACCATTGGCGCCCGAACTGGCGCCGAGCTCCATGCGCTGCGGCCACTCGATCTCGATCGGCGGCACGGCGACGAACAGCGGGCCGGGAAACGAGCCCGCCGAGCCGACGCCGGATTGAGCGACGGCTTCTTCGGCGGCGAGATGGGCAAAACGTTCGGCGAGGCCCGCCGAGGTCATCTCGCCGAGAAAATCGACGGTGCCGGCGATGCGCGTCTTCATGCCGTCGGTGGCGAAGCGCGTGATCGCGCGAATGCCGGACTCGCCGGCAGTAAGCTTGGCCCAGTTATCGACCTTGCCGGCGCCGAGCGAGGTGACGACGCCGAGACCGGTCACAACAACGACGGGGCGGCCGTATTTGTCTTTACCGGAAGCCATTTTGCTCTCCCTCAGCCGACGCGCTCGACCAGCGCCATGCCTTCGCCGCGCCAGTGACCGACGCCGGTCACCACCACCTGATCGAGAGAGCCGCTCATCGGCTTCTCCAGTCCGGTCGGGTCGCACGGCGGGAAAAGACTACCATGCGCAAGCGCCATGGTTGCCAGGGCCACATTCATCGCGAATTGCGGTTCCATCCCATGACCGAGATAGGTGCCGGTGGCGCGCACGGCAAGATCGCCTTGCTGCTCGAGGAAGGCGCGCTCCTCGGCGGTCGCCTGCGCCGTGCCGGTCGCGCCGGACAGCACGGCGGTATGGCCGGCTTTGACCTTGTCCTTGATCTTGTCCCAGAGCCTGCCGAGCGTCTCGGTGATAGTACCGGGCTGACGCGACGCGCGGTCGGAGACGACGGCGGTCAATCGCGCCAGCGGCTTGGCGCCGCGCTTTTCCGCATGCTCGCGCGCTTCGATCACCAGGAAGGCGCCGAGCGAGCCGAGCGCGAAGCCGCCCGAAGACCCGTTAATGTCGCCGCGGTCCCAGACCGGCACGAACTTGTCCTTGAGACACTCGTTGGCGAATTCGTAGAGCATCAGCATTTCCGGCCGTTCGCCGTTATGCGCGCCGCCGACGAGCGCGATGTCGCTCTGGCCCGCGGCGATGCGCGACAGCGCGATGCGCACGGCGTCGAAGCCGGCGGCCTCTTCACCCATGAAGGTGCGCGACGAGCCGGTCACGCCATGCACGATCGAGATGTTACCGGCGAGAAGATTGGAAAGCTGAGCAAGGAAGAGAGTGGGGCGAAGATCGCCCATCAGGCGCTCGTTGAGAAACGCCGCCGGATTGGCCGCCTGAGTGTAACCGTTGAGGATCGTGGCATCGACCTTCAGATCGCGCTCTCCGCCGCCGGCCGCGACGATCATGTCCATTTGCGACAGCAGTTCGGGCTTGCCTTTGACGCCGGCGGAATCGAGCGCGAGGCCGGCCGCATAAGTGCCGATGCGCTGCCAGGCTTCCATCTGGCGTTGATCGCCCTTCTTCGGGATCTGCGTGTCGAAATTCACCGGCGCGAGCGGGTGCACGACAAACGGCGCGAACGTCGTGGCGTCGGCCGACGGCTGCCCCGCGGACAGCTTCTGCCAATGAGCATCGACGCCTTCGCCCAGCGTCGAGACGATGCCGACTCCCGTGATCCAGGCCTCGCGCGGCGCGTCAACCATTGAGCGCCATCTCCGGGGTGAGGCCGACGCGCGCGGCCATCTTGAGCATCTCGCCGGCAAGTTCCTGATTGGGGAATTCCATCACGCGCAGCGTGATGGTGGCGTCGCACACCTGCTTGCCGTTGTTCTTCACCTTGGCGTCGAGCACGGCGTAGCCGGAGCCTTCGTGCACGAGCTTGGACTCGATGTTGAGGACATAGCCCGGGAGCACGAAGGTGCGCAGCTTGGCTTCCTTCACCGAGGCGAGGAAAGACATCCGCTTGAATTTGTTGATCGAGGAGACCAGCCAGCCGGAGGTCTGGGCCATGGCCTCGACAAGGAGCACGCCCGGCATCAGCGGGAAGCCGGGGAAGTGGCCCTCGAATACGGTCGAGACAGAGGGAACCGTGGCCTCGCAGCTGATCCGGCGTTCGGAGATATTGAGGTCGACGACGCGATCGATCAGCTGAAAATACTCGAGGCGCATTGGCGTTGGGCGTTAAGCCCCTTTGGCGGCAACAAGCTCGTCGATGCGAGCGGCCAGGTTCTTGAGAACGAAATACTGATCGGTCGTGGCCTTGCCGTCGGAGACCTCCTGGGTCCACTGCTCGAGCGGCAGCTTGATGCCGAACGCCTTGTCGATGGCGAAGGCGATATCGAGGAAATCCAGGCTGTCGATGCCCAGATCGTTAATGGCGTGGCTCTCGGGGGTGATCGAGTCGCGCGGGATATCGCAGGTCTCGGCGATAATATTGGCGATGGTCTCGAAAGTGGATGACATCATAACTCTCTGATTTTATTGAAGTTATGCCAACTTCCCGCGAAGAGGCAGTCGCCGTTCATGACCGAAGGTCATGGGTCGGGAGCCCGTATAGCGAAGCCCCCGCCCAAGTTCAATGGCAGGGTGCCCAAACCGCCGGAATGCCAAGGGTTTGCCCCCGGTCCCGTAGCGGCCGGGTGGCCCTGGGTACCGCGCTTAATAACGGCTCCTGACAGGAACATCGACCGGGGAACAGCCACGGCGGCCGGTCAGCACGCAATCCTGGTTCTTGCGCATGCTGGCCATGGTATCGGCAAGCCAGAGCCCCGCGGCGCCCAGAAGCGCCACAAAGGCGAGGGCCGCCGCATTCACGATCATGCGCTGCCGGTAATCGTCAGGCGTCTCGTCGCGGGCGTACTTGGCGAGATCGTCATCCGCCGGACCCTTGGTCGCGGTATTGTCGTGACCCGGCGCCGACGGCCTCGAACCGCTAGGGCGTCGAAGGCGGATAACCTGTGCGCCGGAATCCGGTGAGGAAGGTTGCTGGTGGGCCATGGTGCCCGTCAGGCTATCACGGCCGCGGGCTGCTTACGACAGGGGTGCCATGGACGGTTCCTGCCCAAACCCATAAACTGCCAAGTGATGTCATTCCGGATACCGACACGACGGCTGATTGCTCTCGCCGCGGCTTATTTGGTCGCGGCACAGACTGTGCTGTTGCCGCTGTCCGTGGCGGCGGCGAGCCCTCTGCTGAACACGCTATGTGTCTCGTCGTCGAGCGGAACTGGCCATGGCCCCGCCGGTTCGGACAATGGCTGTGGTTGCGCCGCAGGCTGCGGCATTCAGTGTTGCGCGCCGGCTGCGTTGGATGGGCCGGTTGCGAATTTCCGGGCGCCGCCGGTATTGGCGCAGGTCCTGGCGCCGGTCGTCCTGTTCGTCGCCGGCTTTCGCGCTGAGGATCGCGGCTGGCATCGGCCGCGCGGCCCGCCGTTCGCCTGACGATCAATCCTCTCCCTCTTTTCTTCCTTATTGAGGCGGCAACGCATCATGCGTGCGCGCGCCTCTCCGTCAGGAGATCTGAAATGTCACGTTTGATGTTGGCCGCTGCTGCCGCCGCCATGCTTTTGTCGCCGGCGCTGGCCAAGGATTACACCGTCGGCTCGCTCAAGATCGAGCAGCCCTGGGCCCGTGCAACACCGAAAGGTGCACCGGTTGGCGGTGGCTATTTCGCCATTACCAACACCGGGAAAACGCCCGATCGTCTGGTCGGCGGTTCCGTTCCGGTGTCATCGGGCTTCGAGATTCATGAAATGGCCATGGACAATGGCGTCATGAAAATGCGGATGCTGCCGAAGGGCCTTGAGATCAAGCCAGGCGAGACGGTGACGCTCAAGCCGGGAGGCTATCATCTGATGTTCACCGGCCTCAAAGACCAACTCAAGCAGGGTGCGACCTTCCAAGGCACGTTGCAGTTCGAGAAGGCGGGCAAGGTCGATGTTGAGTTCGCCGTCGAGGGCATGGCGGCGACGAGCGCCGATGGCGCATCGGGTCACGGTGGCATGCCGATGAATCACGGCGACATGCATAAAAAGAACTAACTGCATTGGCGCGAGGGCCGTCGGCTTCCGCCGATGGCCTTCGACGGCCGGACACGGGCTGTGCCAATGCCGGTGAGAGCAACAGCTGTCACTCACGTGTTTCATTTCTGAACATCCATTCAGAAATTTATTCAGCGGTAACGGTGAAACCTTGTGCACCCTGCGGCGTTGTGTCCGCGGAACTGAGGAAGCGGATTCAACCGAGGAAATAGTCATGAAGAAATGGATTGTCGGCGCCGCCTTGGGCGTCTCGCTGATCGGCGTTGCGCTGCCGGCCTCCGCGGAAGTCGTCGTCCGCGCGGGCGGCAATGGCGTCGTTGTTCGCGAAGGCTACCGTCATCATTACGATCGCGGCCACCACTATGGCTGGCGCAATCATCGCGCCTCGTGCCGGACTGTGACGGTTCGCCGTCACCGGCCGAACGGGACCCTCGTGGTCACCAAGCGTCGCGTGTGCTGATCGCATCCGCATCGTGAGGCAACAAAGCCCGGCGCTGAAAAGCGCCGGGCTTTTTGTTTTCGCGAGCCCTCACTTCGGTTCGGCGAAGGCCAGCTTTTCGGTTTCCGGCGGCAGCGCGTTGAAGACGTTGAGCGTCATTGAAATCAGCGAATAATAGCCGAGAATGCCGACCAACTCGACCGTGGCCTTCTCACCGAGCACGGCCACGACGCGCTTGTAATTGCGGTCGCTGACGCGGCGCTTCTTGTAAAGCTCCTGCACGAAATCGTAGATCGCGCGCTCGTCCTTGGCCGCCGTCTTCGGTACCCGGCCGGCGCGGAGATCGGCAATGGTCTTGGCTTTGACGCCATTTTTTTCGGCGATCGGCGCGTGAGCGAACCACTCATACTGCGCGCGCCACAGACGCGCGGTGCACAGGATCGCGAACTCGGACAGCCGCGGAGGCACGCTGCTTTGCAGCCGGCAGAAGCCGCCAAGCGCCTGGGCGAACTGGCCGAACTCCGGAGCGTTCAGCCACACACCGAACGGGCCCTGCGGCTTGATCGAGCCGCCGCGCGGCCCGGAGCGGATCGCCTGCATCAGCGCTTTTTGCGCCTCGTTCATGGTGTCGTCGGTCAATACAGGGAGGCGGGGCAAAGGGCGCTTGGCGGGCATGGCAAGTCCGGGATGGTGGGAGGAATGCAGAAGATCGGCATGCGATAGCATGCTGGGACGCGCCGCGCACGCCCGGTCAATCGCCTGCCAGAGCCCTGAGGTGTGATCTATTCGACCGACGCGGTCACGTGGGCGAGGCCACGCCCTTGCATGTTCAGCGCGCTTGCCGCCGCATAGGACAGGTCGATCACACGGCCCTTGATGAAGGGGCCGCGGTCGTTGACGGTCACGGTAACGCTGCGCTTGGTCTTCGTGTCGGTGACGACGACCTTGGTGCCGAACGGCAAAGTGCGGTGAGCCGCCGTAAATTTCGTCGGATCATAGCGGACTCCGGCAGCGGTCTTGCCCGAATAGTTCTTGCTGTAGAAAGAGGCGACTCCGGAGAACTGCTTGCGCACCTGCGCCATGCTGGTCGCAGGAATGATAACAGCCGCCGTCGTGGCCGCGGCGATCAAGAGCCAGCCTCGCATCTTCGCACTCCGTCCGAATTCGCTTGTGCCGCTGCTAGCGGCCCCATGTGGCGAAAAAACGAACGCGGGAACTATTTATTAGTTCCCGCCGCCTCAGGCGGCCTCGGCGTCTTCCGCCGATTTAGTCTTGGAGACTTTGGCGCTGGAGCGATTCGCAATCTGCGAGGCGGCCATTTCGGCGCGCGCGCGGCAATCGGCGTGCAGCTGCTCGAGCTCTTCGTCCGTCAGGTCTTCCACGGTCGCGAATTTGTCTTCGGCATCCTTCATGGCCAGAACCAGCTCGGACAATTTGATCTGCATCGACAGCATGTCGCGATTCTGGGTGTTCTGAATAAGAAACACCATGAGGAAGGTGACGATCGTGGTGCCGGTGTTGATGATGAGCTGCCAGGTATCACTGTAATTGAAGATCGGACCGGACACGATCCAGACGAGGATCACGCCCACGGCCAGCAGAAACGCGGCGGGGTGACCGGTCCAACTCGCGGTCTTCTGGGCGAAGGCGGTGAACTTTTGCGTCAGTCTCGGATGGCGTTTGTCATTGCCGTGACGATCGACCGCTTTAACGGCGGCCTCTTCACAACTGATGGTCTTCTTGTTGGCCATGGCTTCCCCGGTGCTAAGCGAGTTCCGTAAGAACGCGCGACAAGGCGTCGCGGTTCCCCCCGGGGCGGCGATGCCGTTCAGCCGTTGGGAAGCTTCTGTTTGACGCGAGCAATGCCGGTCCAGGGATCCTTGCGCTGGCGCTTCAGGCGGCCGAGGACGTTCAGCATCGTGAACTGGTCGGCACTCTTGAGGCGCCCCAACTCCGACCAGTCGATCGGCACCGAGACGCCTGCGCCGGGCCGCGCGCGCGTCGAGAACGGCGCGACAGCGGTCGCTTCGCGGCTGTTGCGCAGGTAGTCGATGAAGATGCGGTTGTTGCGCTTGCTCTTGGTCGCGGTTGCGACATAGCGGTCCGGCTCGTCGGCCGCCATGGCGCCGGCCAGCGCCTGTGTGAATTCCTTCGCCGTCTCCCAAGGCGTCGGCGCGATCGGCAGCACGACATGCAGGCCCTTGCCACCGGAGGTTTTGAGGAAGCTCTTGAGCTTGAGGTCGGCGAGCCTGTCTCGCACATCGCGCGCCGCGGCAACGACGTCCTGCCAATCTGTGCCCGGGCCGGGGTCGAGGTCGAACACCAGGCGGTCGGCCTTGGCGAGGTGGTCGATGGTCGAGCCGCGGACATGCACTTCCAGCACGCCCGCCTGCACCAGCGACAGCATGCCGTCGAGATCGTCGATCGAGATGATCTTGTCACCTTTTTCCGACACCTCATGCAGGTGTTTGGTCGAGACGCCCGCCGCAGCGTGCTTCTGGAAGAAACATTGGCTGCTGGCGCCTTCCGGGCAGCGCAACAGCGAAATCGGGCGGCCGACGACATGCGGCGCCATCCACTTCCAGACCGACTGGTAGTACTCGGCAAGATCGCGCTTGGTAATGCCGGCATCTTCCCAGTAGACGCGATCCGGATGGGTGAGGTTGATGGCGCCCGCCGCGGCCTTCGCCTTCTTGGTCGCGACCGGGGCGCTGCGTTTCTTGGCCGCCTTGGTGGTCTTGCTCGTCGCCGCCACGACCTTCTCCGCCTGCTTGTCTTCGCGAACGATCTCGGTCGGCGCCTTGTCTTCGCGCAGGCCCTGGAACGAGGCCTGGCGGACGCGGTCGCCATGCGTCCAGCCGCGGAAGTCAACCTCCGCCACCAGTTTCGGTTCGATCCAGACCGGCCCGCGCGCGCCGCGTTCCTCCGCCGGCACCGACGCGAACGGCGTGCGCGGCTGCTGCAGCGCCTTGAGCTTGCGATACAAGGTGCGCGCGGTGTCGTGGGTGAACCCTGTGCCGACGCGCCCGGCATAAGTGAGCTTGCCGCCGTCATGGACGCCGAGCACCAGCGCACCGATAGAGTGATTATCCGCCGTTGACGGTACGAAGCCGGCGATGACGAATTCCTGCCGGCCGGTGCACTTGGCCTTGAGCCAGTCATGGCCGCGGCCGGAGCGATAGGGAGCGTCCTCGCGCTTTGAGATGATGCCTTCGAGACCGAGGCGGCAGGCATGCTTGAGCAGCACCGGGCCGCGTTCGTCGATCGACTCGCTCAGGCGCAGCGGTGAACCGGCGCCGGCCTTGCCGATCAGGCCGGCCAGCGCTTCCTTGCGCTCGTGCAGCGGGAGGCCGCGCAGGTCGGCGCCGTCGAGATAGAGCAGGTCGAAGACGTAATAGACCAGCCGATCCTGACGCCCGGATTTCAATTCCTGCTGGAGCAGCGAGAAGCTGCTGACGCCGTTGTCGTCTTCGACCACGAGTTCGCCATCGATCATCAAGGTCTCGGCCGGCAGCTCTTCGACGGCATCGGCGATGCCGCGGAATTTGTGCGTCCAGTCGAGGCCCTTGCGCGTCAGCAAATTGGCTTTGCCGCGGGCGAGGCGCGCTTGCAGACGGTAACCGTCGAACTTGATCTCGTGGATCCAGTTCGCCGAGTCCGGGGCATTGTCGGCCAAGGTTGCCAGGCAGGGCTCGACGAAGTCGGGCAGGGCGGCGCGCTTGCCGCCTTTGGGCGGCGACGCCTTGCGGTCGGTAATGGTGTCGTGCTTTTGCACCAATTGCGCCGAGGCTCTCTTTTTTGTCGTCGCCTTGGCGCGGTTGGCGGCGGACTTGCCTTTGGATTTGGCCGTGGCGGCGGGTTTGGCCCGCGACTTCGCCGACATCTTCTTCTTGGTCGCCGTCAGCACCTTCTTCATCGCAGACTTTTCTTTGGCGGTGGCGCGCTTGCCTTGTGCGATTTCGTCCATCGACCGTCCGGTCTTGATGGAGAAATCCGCCTCCTCGAGAATGTCGGGCTGCTTGGCGGTGCGAGCAGCCTCGTCGTCCGACTTGATCAGCAGCCAGTTGTTGCGTTTTTCGCCGGCGCGCTTGTGCAGGCGGACCAGGTGCCAGTGGCCTTGCAGCTTGCCGCCGTCGAGGTCGAACGCCAGATGGCCCTTCTTGAGGCCGTAATGCGGATCGCCTTCCGGGCTCCAGGTGCCGCGGTCCCAGACCATGACCGTGCCGCCGCCATACTCGCCTTGCGGGATTGTGCCTTCGAACTTGTTGTAGTCGATGGGATGATCCTCGACCTCGACGGCGAGACGCTTTTCGCTGGGCACCAGGCTCGGGCCACGCGTCACCGCCCAGCTCTTCATGACGCCGTCGAGTTCGAGACGCAGATCGTAATGCAGGCGCCGCGCCGCATGCTTCTGGATGACGAAGGCGTGGCCGCGCTTGCGCGCGACCTTACCCTTGGGCTCTGCAGTTACGCCGAAGCGGCGCTTGCCGTGGTAAGCCTTCAACCCCGCCATCGAGCGCTCGTCCTAGCTGGCTTTGCGAACCTTCCGCTTGGCGGCGGGACGCTTGCGGCGCGCCGTGCTCTTGCTCGAGGACGCCGCCGGGCGGCGGCGCTCGCTTTGAGCACTCTTGCGCAAGGCATCCATCAGATTGATGACGTTGCTCGGCTTCGGTTCGGCCACCGTCACCGGCTTCTTGCCGGCGCGCTTGGCCTTGATCAGATCCAGCAATGCGGTCTCGTAGCGGTCCTCGAACTTCGACGGATCGAACTTGGCTTTCTTGGTTTCAAGAATGTGGGTTGCCAGCTTGAGCATGTCGGCCGGCACTTTGATGTTGGGAATGTCGTCGAAATAGTTCTTCTCGTCGCGTACTTCGTTCTTGTAGCGCAACGTCGTGGCGAGCAGGCCCTTGCCACGCGGCCGCAGCAACAGCAGCCGTTCACGGCGGTAGACGACCACACGGGCGAGGCCGGCGAGGTCTTCCTTGCGCATCGCCTCGCGGATAACCGCGAAGGCTTCCTGCGCCACGTCGTCCTGCGGCACAAGGTAATAGGACTCGTCGAGAAAGATGCGGTCGACATCCGACATCGGCACGAAATCGTCGATCTCGATCGTATGCGTGCTCTCGAGCGCGACGTTATCGAGTTCGTCCTCGTCGAAGAGGATGTACTGACCCTTCTCGACCTCGTAACCCTTGACCCGGTCCTCCGGGGCGACGGGATCGCCGGTCTCGGCATCGACCACTTCGTTGCGGATCCGGTGTCCGGTCTCGCGATTGATGATGTTGAAGCGAACGCGCTGGCTGGTCGAGGTCGCGGGATAAAGCGCGACCGAACAGGAAACCAACGACAGTTTGAGAAAGCCCTTCCAATTCGGACGCGGCGCCATGACGATACTCCTTACACGAGGGTCAAATCCGCAGGCTTGAACGAGGTTCCATCCTACACCGGCTTGAAGGAACAATCATCCCGAGATGGCGTTGGTCCGGAACATTCAATGGTTACGGAGGCAGACCATGATCGGATGGGCAGTAACGTTTCTCATCGTCGCGCTGATCGCGGCGGTTCTGGGCTTTGGCGGCATCGCCGGCGTCGCGGTCGAAGCGGCCAAGATCGTGTTCTTCGTCGCCATCGTGCTCTTCGCCATTTCGGCGGTGGTGCACCTAATGCGCGGTCGTTCCCCGACCGTGCCATAAGCGCGAAGAAACTCTAAGCGAAACGGCCCGCGCGATCGATGATCGCGCGGGCTTTTTCTTTTGCGGCAACCGGCGAGGGGCCTGCCAAAGCAAACGGGCGGCCTAAGCCGCCCGTTACGTTCATTCGTTATCGGCTATTTACTACCCGCGAGCACGGCCCGGGTCTGTTCGTCCGGTCCGAAGTCCTCGCCGTCGCGGACATGCAGGATCTCGGCCAGACGGTTACGCGCCCGATTGACGCGCGACTTGATGGTGCCGACCGCGCAGTCGCAGATGTGGGCCGCTTCCTCGTAGGAGAAGCCGGAGGCGCCGACCAGAATGAGGGCTTCGCGCTGGTCGGATGGCAACTGCGCCAGAGCCTGACGGAATTCACCGAACTCGATATGGCCGTGTTGCTCGGGCTGTGACTTGAGCGAGTCGGCGTAGTGCCCGTCGGTGTCTTCCACCTCGCGGCGGCGTTTGCGATATTCCGAGCGGAAGTGATTGCGCAGAATGGTGAACAGCCACGCGGACATGTTGGTGCCCGGCTGGAACGAGTCGATATTGGCAATCGCTCGCACCATAGTCTCCTGGACCAGGTCGTCCGCGCGATCGACATTCCCGCAGAGCGAGATCGCGAAAGCGCGAAGGCTCGGAATGGTATCGAGAATCTGTTGGCGGACGGCGTCGTCGATGGGCATTACGGCCGGTCCTTATTGTCTTTGTTGTCGAGCTGTTT
>JAHCKG010000038.1 GCA_026125895.1 Pseudolabrys sp.
ACACCAGCGCAATAAAAAAAACAGTAACTCCCTCGTTTTGTGTGCGTAACTGCGCCGGCGGCGTTGCCGCGTCGCGCAATCGCAAGCGACACCGGCAGCCTTCGATCGGCGGCATCGCCAAGCCCGCGCCATAGCGCAGCATTCAAACAACCGACACAAAATCATCCGATGAAATAAGGGTTTTTTGCGTATCGCCTGACGCGCCAAAATCCGTCCACGGAAAAATATTTTTGTGCGCGCCGCGCCCGGAAAAGCGTTTACGAACAGCCGAAGACGACACTGTGCGCTGTTGAAAAAAATTTCAGCGAAAACGTCCGCGCAACGGCATCGACAACCCCAAACCGATCAAAAACGTGCGAATCGGGGTCGAGTGATTCGCGCCGGCACCGCGCGTCGGCGCGTCGATTGCGGTCGCGCTCGGCGCTGCGGACGCCTCTTGCGGCATCCGCTCGCGACATTGGATGAAATGCAGCGCGACGCGCGCGCGCACCGACGGCGCGCACGCATCAACTGCGTTGCATCACAAACCGAGTTTGGTTTTTAGGAGATCGTTAACCGCCTGGGGGCTCGCCTTGCCGCCGGACGCCTTCATCACCTGGCCGACAAACCACATCATCGCCTTCGGGTTGGCCTTGGCTTGTTCGACCTTGTCCGGATTTTTGGCGATGAGGTCGTCAACGATGCTGCCGATGGCGGAAAGATCGGTGACCTGCGCCATGCCGCGCGCCTTCACCACCTCGCGCGGGTCGCCGCCTTCGGTCCAGATGATCTCGAACAAGTCCTTGGCGATCTTGCCGGAAATCGTCTTGTCGCCGATCAGGTCAAGGATACCGCCGAGCTGCACCGCCGACACCGGCGAGGTTGCGACGGTGTGGCCTTCCTTGTTGAGGCGGCCGCCGAGTTCGTTGATCACCCAGTTCGCGGCAAGCTTGGCATCGCGGCTCGATGCGACCGCTTCGAAGTAGTCTGCGGTGTCGCGCTCCGCCACCAGATGGCTGGCGTCATAGGCCGACAGACCGAGTTCGCGCATGAAGCGCGCCTTCTTCTCGTCCGGCAGTTCGGGCAGCGATGCCTGCAGCGCGCCGACCATGTCTTCGCTCAGTTCCAGCGGCAGCAGGTCCGGATCCGGGAAGTAGCGGTAATCGTGTGCCTCTTCCTTCGACCGCATCGAGCGCGTCTCGCCCCGGCCGGGGTCGAACAGCCGGGTCTCCTGGTCGATGACGCCGCCCTCTTCGATGATCTCGATCTGCCGGCGCGCTTCGTGCTCGATCGCCTGACCGATGAAGCGGATCGAGTTCATGTTCTTGATCTCGCAGCGCGTGCCGAACGGCTCGCCGGGACGCCGCACCGAGACGTTGACGTCGGCGCGCAAGCTCCCCTTCTCCATGTCGCCGTCGCAGGTGCCGAGATAGCGCAGGATCGAACGCAGCTTGGTCAGGAAGGCCATCGCCTGCTCCGACGAGCGCAGGTCGGGCTTCGACACGATTTCCATCAGCGCGACGCCGGAACGGTTGAGATCGACTGCCGACATCGAGGGATGCCGGTCGTGCACGCTCTTGCCGGCGTCCTGCTCGAGGTGCAGGCGCTCGATGCCGATGGTCACTGCCTCGCCGCTGTCGAGATCGACGACGACTTCGCCCTCACCGACCACCGGCTGCTTGTACTGGCTGATCTGGTAGCCTTGCGGCAGGTCCGGATAGAAGTAGTTCTTGCGATCGAACACCGAGCGCCGGTTGATCTTCGCCTTGAGGCCGAGGCCGGTGCGCACCGCCTGGCGGACGCATTCCTCATTGATCACCGGCAGCATGCCGGGCATCGCCGCATCGACCAGTGAGACATGGCTGTTCGGCGCACCGCCGAATTCGGTCGAGGCGCCGGAAAAGAGTTTAGCCTTGGACGAGACCTGGGCATGGACCTCCATGCCGATGACGACTTCCCAGTCTCCGGTCGCGCCTTTGATGAGTTTGGAGGGCTTTTGCTGCACGGTCATGGGCATACCCGTACCCCCGGGACGCGGACCGGGCAAGATGGCGCCGCGCGGCCGCCCTAGAACTCCAGTTCGCGGCCGAGGACCTGTTCGACAATGTCCAGGCTGTCGGTGAAGCCGCGATATTCGGCCACCTTGCCGTCACGGAAGCGGTAAAAATTACCGGTGCGGATCCGGATGGTGCGTTTCGTCGCCAGTTGCAGCATCTGGCCGACCGAGTAGGTCGAAGCCCAGTCGCCGTCCGCCAGCATGGCTTCGACGTAGTATTCGGTAATGCGATAGCTCTGGAACAAAACCTCGAAGCCCTTGAAGACGTCGGCCTTGCCGCGCCGCACGCCTGCGAAGGGGAAGACCGTGGCTGGCGCCAGGAACAGCCAGTCGACGTCGTCGTCGTAACAAGCGGCCAACCGGTCTCGGTCGCCGCCGGTGAAGGCGCCCAGCAGATTGGCGAGCGCAGCGCGTGTCGCCGCCGTTTTCTGCAGCTCGAGTTCAGATGGCTGGAGTGGCATTGCAATGGGCCCCCGTCCAGGTTTCGTCGAGCTTACAGAGTCGCCGCCGCGACGCCAGCGCCTTTGACGACACGTCTTAGTTGCGCCGGCGGCATGACGCCGCGGCCGGCACGTCAGTATCATTGTTCAGTACTGGTAGCGGCGCTTTGACTGTCATGGACTCGTCGGCGGCGAACCAGCGGCTCCGATATCAAGGTCGTGGCCGAGCGCCTGTTCGACCGAGTCGAAGCTGTCGGAGAAACCGCGATATTCGATCATCTTGCCGCCACGGAAGCGGTGGAAGCCGGCGAGATGCGAGACGATGACGCGCCCGGTCGAACGCTGGATGACGCGGACATCGGCGATCGTGGCGGCGCGATCGCCCTCGACCATAATCAGCGGGACGTCGTAGCTGGCGATCTGAAAATCGCGATAAACGCCAAGCAGGCTCGCCAGCACGGCGTTTTTGCCGCGCCGTATGCCGGCGAAAGGAAACACCGACACCGGCGCGTGAAGCTGCCACTCGATGTCGTCATCGTATCGATCCGCCAATCGCGCATGATCGCCGCACCGGAAGGCGTCGATGATGTCGTCGATGGCGGCGCGTGTCGCATCTGTCACCACCGCAGGCCCCCGCTGCAAGAACTCGCTCCGCGCCATTACCGCGTCAGGGTTGCAGCGTGAAGCGGCAACCAGCGAAAATGTATCCTGAATCCCCGCTTAGGTTAATGTCGGTGGCTGGGCTGCCGCGACGCCGGCGGAGGGCTTCACCACCAAGGCTGCGCGACGAAACGCCCGGCCGCCTGCTCGATCACCTCACCGAGCGCGAACAAGGTCTCTTCATCGAACGGCCGGCCGATGAGTTGCAGGCCAAGGGGCAGGCCTTGCGCATCGCTGCCGGCCGGGACGGCGATACCCGGTAGGCCGGCCATGTTCACCGTCACCGTGAAGATGTCGTTCAAGTACATCTCGACCGGGTCGGCGCCGCCCTTCTCGCCGATGCCGAACGAGGCCGACGGCGTCGCCGGCGTCAGCATGGCGTGGATGCCCTGCTCGAAGCACTGCTCGAAGTCACGCTTGATCAGCGTGCGCACCTTCTGCGCCCGCAGGTAATAAGCATCGTAGTAGCCGGCCGACAGCACGTAGGTGCCGATCATGACGCGTCGGCGCACCTCGCCGCCAAAGCCTTCGGCGCGGGTCTGCTCATACATGTCGGTGATGTCGCGGCCGGGCACGCGCAGGCCGTAGCGCACGCCGTCATAACGCGCGAGGTTGGACGAGGCCTCCGCTGGCGCGACGATGTAATAGGCCGGCAACGCGTATTTGGTGTGCGGCAGCGACACGTCGACCAACTCGGCACCGGCGTTCCTGAGCCAGTCGCAGCCCTGTTGCCAGATCTTCTCGATCTCGGCCGGCATGCCCTCTAACCGGTACTCCTTTGGAATGCCGATGCGCAGCCCCTTCACCGAACGGCCGATCGCGGCTTCATAATCCGGCACCGGGATGTCGGCGCAGGTGGTGTCCTTGTCGTCCGGCCCCGCCATCGAGCGCAGCATGATGGCGGCGTCGCGCACGGTCTTGGCCATCGGGCCGGCCTGATCGAGCGACGACGCGAACGCGACGATGCCCCACCGCGAGCAGCGGCCGTAAGTCGGCTTGATGCCGACCGTGCCGGTGAAGGCCGCCGGCTGGCGGATGGAGCCGCCGGTGTCGGTCGCGGTGGCGCCAAGGCAAAGCTGCGCGGCGACCGCGGCGGCCGAGCCGCCCGACGAGCCGCCGGGCACCAGCGGCGTATTCGAGCCTTCGCGTCGCCACGGCGACTGCACGGGGCCGAAATACGAGGTCTCGTTCGACGAGCCCATGGCGAACTCGTCATTGTTGGTCTTGCCGAGCATCACCGCGCCGTCGCGCCAGAGCTGCGACGTCACTGTCGATTCATAGGTCGGCACGAAGTTGTCGAGAATGTGCGAGCAGGCCGTGGTGCGCACGCCCTTGGTGCAGAACAGATCCTTGATCGCCAGCGGAATGCCCTCGAGCGGTCCGGCCTCGCCCTTGGCGATGCGCGCGTCGGAGGCCTTCGCCATCGCAGTCGCCTGCTCCGGCGTCTCCAGTACGAAGGCGTTCAGCGGCCGCGCCTTCTCGACCGCGGCGACATGCGCGGCGGTGAGTTCGGCCGAACTCAGCTCTTTCTTGCGCAGGCGGTCGCGCGCCTCGGCTAGCGTCAAACGGGTCAGGTCACTCATTTCGGGCTGTCGCACTCAAAGGTCTTGCTGTTCAACGCGGCGATTTCGGCCGGCGAACGCTGGCGGATGAGGACGGACCCGTCGGCCTGCGTCTCGCGAAAGAGTTCGCCCGGCACCGGCAGTCCCATGGCGCGCAGGTCGTCTGCCGTGTGGCCGTCGGGCAGCTTGCCGGTCGAGATGATGTCGATCATCTCCCAGCGGCGCTCCATGTCGGCCATTTCACACGCCTGGCACATTTACTCGATCACCTTCGGCACCATATAGAAATTGTCTTCGCTCTGCGGCGCGTTCGCCAGCACCGCTTGCGGGTTGTCGCCGTCGGTCACGACGTCTTTCCGGCTCTTCATCGCCATCGGCGTTACCGAGGTCATCGGCTCGACCCCTTCGACATTGACCTCGCCGAGCTGCTCGACGAAGGCCAGGATGGCGTTGAGCTCGCCCTGAAGATGCTCGACCTCCTCATCCTTGACCGCGATGCGGGCGAGACGGGCGATACGGCGAACGGTGGTCGCGTCAACGGACATTGAAATCGCTAAGCTTTTTCTGGCGGTGTCGGGTCATGGCGCCGCCGAAGCGGCGCGCCCCGCTATAGCAGAGCCGCCGAATTGGCGGCAACCGCCGCGCCGGGGGACGCCCGCGCTCGTTCAGCCGGGCTGCCGCTCGACGATCGTCCAGCCCAGCGCCTTGAGCCGGCGCTTGGCCAAAACCGTCGCCTGGCCGGTGATGCGGATTTCGCCGGTCGATTTTGCCACCAGCTGGTTGCGCGCCTTGGTGAAGGCCTCGAACCGCGCCGCACTCTGCTGCGTCCACGACACGGCGTCGATCGGCGCCACCGTGATGAAGCGGCCGTCCTTGGCCACCAGGAACGGCAGGCCGCCGAGCGTCACGATATGTTCGAAGTTGCGGCGACGCTTGTATTCGGCGGCCAGCAGTTCGGCCTGGCGGCGCATGAAATAGGCGTTGGAGCGCGCGTCGGCGGCGGCCGCCGCATCGAAGAACACAGCCCGGCCCTGCACCGACTTCAGGCTGTCGATCGCCGCAACCATCGCCGCCATGTCGATCGGCGTATAGTTGCGGTTGGCGAGCAGCGCGTCGATCAGTTCCTGCGGCACGCCCATCTCGGTGAGCTTCTTGCGGTTGAGATCGAGTATCTGCGCCGCGGTATACTGGCGCGCCAGGTCTTCGATGGAGATGTTGTTCAGCTTGTTGGCGGTCGACAGGTTGGAGACGACGATGCCGGCCGCGCCCGGCACCGCGATGAGCGCGCCGGTGACGGCGAGCCCGCCGAGCGCCGCCGCCTCGGACAACTGCTTGAGCTTGGCGTCGAGAGGCGGGAAATCGGTGTAGGGATCGACGCCATAGGTCGCGGCGAGCGTGCGCCGCTCGCTGGTGACGCCGAGCAGGCTGCCGAGCGCGCTGTCCTGGGATTTGCCGGCATTGTTGAGGCCGGCGCCGATGCGGTCGAACATGCTGCCAATGCCTGACAGCGTGCCCTTGATGGTGCCGATCGGATTGGTGATCAAACGCCCGGTGTATTTGAGCGGGTTGAGACCGGCATTAACCAGCGACTTGGCAAAGGTGTCGGAACTCGCGACCTTCTCCAGCAGCGCCAGCGCCTTGAGTTCATTGATCCGCATCTGCGCGATCGCGTCGCCCTGGGCGTCGACCTCGCCGTACGGCGTGGCAATGTCGTAGAGCCGCATCAGACCGTCGCTGCGCACCGGCGACTGCACGGTGTAGTTCTCGCCGGTTCGCGCGATGCCCTTGATCTGCGCCGCGTTGAACGACGGCGGCGCCTCGAAGGCTTGCGCCATCGCCGCCGCCGGCAGAATCATGACGCCGAGCGGCGTGAGCAGGCGCACCAGCCTGTTTGCGAGAACCGTCATTCCTTCCCCCCAAATCCCGAGTCCTGGGCAAGTTTCGCATTATCGGAACGCCAGACCAAGCTCCGATGTCGGCGGTGACGCCGCGCGGCATTGGCGCCGCGTTGGCGCGCGTGCTACGGCTCGCGGCATGCCCGCTCTTGTCCTGCCATTGGTGGAAGCCGCGCCGCATTTCGGCGCGCGCGGCACGTTGATCGGCCTCGATCTCGGCACCAAGACCATCGGCGTTGCTGCGAGCGATCCGGACCGCCGGCTCGCCACCGCAGTGGAAACCGTGGCGCGCAAGCAGTTCACCGCCGACGCGGCGCGCGTCATCGCGCTTGCCGCCGAGCGCAAGGCGACCGGCTTCGTGCTCGGCCTGCCGATCAATATGGACGGCTCGGAAGGGCCTCGTGCCCAGTCGACACGCGCCTTCGCCCGCAATTTCTCCAAACTGACCGAATTGCCGATCGCCTTGTGGGATGAGCGGCTGTCCACCGCGGCGGTCGAGCGCGATCTCATCGCGGCCGACATGCGCCGCGAGCGCCGCGCCGAGGTCATCGATCAGCATGCCGCCATGTTCATTCTACAGGGGGCGCTCGACCGCCTCGCGGCGTTGTCGCGCTCATGACGAAAGGGCGGGCGCCTTAGACGCCCGCCCTCCTCGCTCACTCAACGCAACGCTGACTTAATTGCCGCAAGGCACGTAGTTCGACTTGCCCGGGTTACCGCCGCAGGTCCGCTCGTAGGTATTGCCGACGCGGTAGCGGTAGCGCGGCGCGGCGTAGACCGGCGCCGGCTCATAGGCATAGTCGTCGGCGTAAGCCGGCTCGTACGCATAGCCCGGCTCGTAGGCGTAGCCCGGCTCATAGTAACCGGCGCCGTAATAGCCATTATTGGCCGACGAAGCCGCCGCCGCGCCGACGAGGGCGCCGGCGCCGAAGCCGATCGCCGCCGCGGTGTTGCGGCCGTTACGCGCGTCACTGGGGGTCGCCGTCGCCAAAGCCGCGGCGCCCACAAGAGCGGCCGCCATCGCAATCTTGCCAAAATTCCGCATTGATGCCTCCATCGCCCGCCTGTCGGGCATTCGCACCTTCAATTCACGAAGTAGCGAGGCAGTTCCGGCAAAACCGGTTAACGACGGCGTGAGCGGCCCTGTGGACGGGCCGGAACCGGCCTTGCCGGGGCCGGGCCGCGCGCCTATAGAACTGCCTTTAATGACCAGCACGCCGAAATCATCATTCGTCCTCAGCCGTCGTCATTTGCTGGGGATCGAAGGCCTTTCGGCCGCCGAAATCACCGGCCTCCTCGACCTCGGCGAGGAATTCGTCACCCTCAACCGTCAAATCGAGAAGAAGCAGGCCTCGCTGCGCGGGCGCACGCAGGTCAACATGTTCTTCGAGAATTCGACGCGCACCCAGGCCTCTTTCGAGCTGGCCGGCAAGCGCTTAGGGGCCGACGTCATGAATATGTCGGCCTCCTCGTCCTCGATGAACAAGGGCGAGACGCTGATCGACACGGCGATGACGCTCAACGCCATGCATCCCGATATTCTGGTCGTGCGGCACCACGCCTCCGGCGCCGTCGCCCTGCTCGCCTCCAAGCTCGACTGTTCGGTGATCAATGCCGGCGACGGCACCCACGAGCACCCGACCCAGGCGCTGCTCGACGCGCTCACGATCCGCCGCAACAAGGGCCGCATCGAAGGCCTGCTGGTCGTCATCTGCGGCGACATTCTGCACTCGCGTGTCGCCCGCTCCAACATCATCCTGCTCAACGCCATGGGCGCGCGCATCCGCGTCGTCGCGCCCTCGACGCTGCTGCCGCCGGGCATCGAGCGCATGGGCGTCGAAGTCGCGCGCGACATGCGCGAGGGCCTCGCCGACGCCGACATCGTCATGATGCTGCGCCTGCAGCGCGAGCGCATGAATGGCTCCTTCGTGCCTTCGACCTCGGAATATTTCAGCTACTGGGGCCTCGACCAGAAGAAGCTGTCCTACGCCAAGAAGGACGCGCTGGTGATGCACCCCGGGCCGATGAACCGCGGCGTCGAGATCGACTCCATCGTTGCCGACGGCGCGCAATCGGTGATCCGCGAACAGGTCGAAATGGGCGTCGCCATACGCATGGCGGTACTGGAAGCGCTGTCGAGGAACCTGCCCAATGCGTGAGGCGCGCCCCGTCCTGCTCGCCAATGCGCGGATCATCGATCCGTCGCGCGATCTCGACATCGTGGGCGACCTCCTGATCACCGACGGCGTCATCCGCGAGGCCAAGCGCGGCATCGGCACCGCGGGCGTGCCGGAAGGCACCGAGGTGATCGACTGCCGAGACAAGGTGATCGCGCCGGGCCTGATCGACATGCGCGCCTTCATCGGCGAGCCGGGCGCCACCTATCGCGAGACCTTCGCCTCGGCGAGCCAGGCGGCCGCCGCCGGCGGCGTCACCACCATCGTCTGCCAGCCCGACACCTCGCCGGTAATCGACGATCCGGCGACCGTCGATTTCGTGCTGCGCCGCGCCCGCGACACGGCCATCGTCCACGTCGCGCCGATGGCCGCGCTGACCAAGGGCCTCGAAGGCCGTGAGATGACCGAGATCGGCCTGTTGAAAGCCGCCGGCGCCGTTGCCTTCACCGACGGTACGAGGAGCGTGACCAACGCCCAGGTCATGCGCCGCGCGCTGACTTACGCCCGCGACTTCGATGCGCTGATCGTCCATCACACCGAAGACCCCGACCTCAACGGCGATGGGGTGATGAACGAGGGCGAATTCGCCGCACGCCTCGGCCTGCTCGGCATTCCCTCGGCGGCCGAGACCATCATGCTCGAACGCGATATGCGCCTCGTTGCGCTGACACAAGGCCGCTACCACGCCGCTTCGGTCACCTGCGCACCGTCGCTTGCCGTGCTGCGGCAGGCCAAGGACAGCGGCCTCGACGTCTCGGCGGCGGCCTCGATCAATCATCTGACGCTCAACGAGAAAGACATCGGCGGCTATCGCACCTTCCTCAAGGTGAAACCACCGCTGCGCACCGAGGACGACCGCCAGGCGCTTGTCGCTGCGCTCAACGACGGGCTGATCGACGTGATCATGTCCGACCACAACCCGCAAGACGTCGAGACCAAGCGCTTGCCTTTCGCCGAAGCGGCCGCCGGCGCCATCGGGCTGGAGACCATGCTGTCGGCCGGCCTGAGGCTGGTGCATTCCGGCGACGTGACGCTGCCGGTGCTGCTGCGCGCCATGTCGACACGCCCGGCCGAGCGGCTCGGCCTGGCCGGTGGCACCTTGCGCGCCGGCGCGCCCGCCAATGTCATCGTGATTGACACCGACGTGCCGTGGATCGTCGATCCGGATGAACTCAAGTCGAAGTGCAAGAACACGCCATTCGACGAAGCGCGCATGACCGGCCGCGTGGTGCGCACCATCGTGGCCGGCCGCACCATTTATGAATCGCTGTAGCGCTGTCGTTCCGGGGCGCGGCCAAAGTCCGCGAGCCGGGAATCCGTATCCCCGGCGCTGCGGAGTATGGATTCCGGGCCCGCTCGCTTCGCTCGCGTCCCGGAATGACCGGAGAGCATATCGATGACTCTTCTTCTCGTTGCCTTGGCCTTCGGCTACCTGCTCGGCTCGATCCCGTTCGGCCTGTTGTTCACCAGGCTCGCCGGCGCCGGTGATATCCGCGCCATCGGCTCCGGCAATATCGGCGCCACCAATGTGCTGCGCACCGGCCGCAAGGGCCTCGCCGCCGCAACGCTTATCTGCGACGCGCTCAAGGGCACGCTCGCCGTGCTCGCCACGCAGCACGCGGCCGGCCACGACGCGGCCTTGGTCGCCGGCTTCGGCGCCTTCCTCGGCCACCTGTTTCCCGTGTGGCTCGGCTTCAAGGGCGGCAAGGGCGTCGCCACTTACATCGGCCTTTTGATCGGCATTGCCTGGCAGGGCGCGCTGATCTTCTGCGGCATCTGGCTCGTCGTCGCATTCCTGTCGCGCTACTCGTCGCTGTCGGCGCTGGTCGCTTCCGCCCTGACGCCGATCGCCCTGCTCGGCCTCGGCATGCCCGGCCCGGCGGCTTTGTTCTTCTTGCTCGGCATTCTGCTCTGGATCATGCACCGCGCGAACATTCAACGGCTGTTGAATGGGACCGAAGGGAAGATCGGGAAGAAGTAAGTAAGGGCCCTATTCGCCCGGCCTTGCCTCCACAACCTCGACTAAACTTCTGATTGTATCGCGCCGCGTGGCGCGCGACACTGTCCCCGAGACCTCCGGGGGCATCGTGCCGAAGACCAAACTCACCGATGAGCAGCGGCTCGACTGGCTGCGGCTGATCCGTAGCGACAACGTCGGGCCGCGCGGTATTATGGCGCAAACGCCACAAGGCGGTCGGATGGAAAGTGCCACCCCGCAAATTGTGGTGGCGCATGATAGCCGCCGCGATGGCTTTAGGTTGCACTATTGTGACGCTCGGACCACTTGAATGCGGTCTGGACAGTTTTTATGCCGTTCGGAGCGCCGAAAACGCTGTCGAATGGCGACAGCGAGCCGCAGAAGTATGTTTCGCGCTCAGCGTCGAAGGCATCGCGGTACCTGACCACGCCGTAGAAATAGAGCCTGCCTCCACTCCGCAGTTTAATTTCTTGAACGCGGCTTTCCCCCGTTCCCTCCAGTGTCTGTCCGGGCCCTATCGCTTGCTGGAAAACAACGGCATTGGGTTCGAGTATAGGCAGGTCGTCGGAGAGTGGAAATTCACCCATCGCAAAGCCGACATCGGTCCGCACGGCATAAGCGGGGGTCTGCCCCAAATTTTTAATGTCGTAAGTACCCTTGCAGATCATCAGCCCATTATCTGCTCTGTTAAAACGAAAGTTGGTGGGGCTGACATGGAGGTACGCTCGGAGTTGCCGTTCGGCTGTGTCGGCGGCAATCCTATTAGACTCTCTCGTTTGGGCCTGCTGATTGAGGGCCATTCCGCGAGTGAGGCGCATCTGCCGCTCTCCAGCCTCCCACAGCCGGTTAGTAGCGTTCCAAAGTCCGATGGTCGAGATGCCAAGGATCACAGTGAACAAAGCTATGATCGCTTCACCATTCTCCCGGAGCGCCGCAAGGGCGTAAGCCAGCGGAACGACCGCCAAGTTATATTTGGTGCATTCTTGGTGATGGGTCTTCTCGTTTACGCTGCATACCTCGCCAGTGCTGCCGGATTCCCAAGAGACTATAAAAACGATCAGAAAAAACGATAGCGAGCCAAACAGGACGCGCCTCCAAAACGACGACAGCATACGCGCCCCCCGCGCCACTAGATCTCCTCCAATGCTACCCCGTCCAATTCTAATGCTGCAAGGCACGCCAGAAACCAAGTGGCCGGAAACGTGCCCCTTTTCAGCTTGTTTGTAATTGACGCTTCCGTTTCCGCTTTGAATCCATGTTTTTTAAGCCGCTTTGCTAGCTCGACATAAGTCACTTCGGATTCACGTAGTTTGTGCTTCAGGAATGCAGCCGCGCGCTCGGCCCATTCCTCCTCTGAGGCTATGGACATGACCCCTCCTATCGAATCTGAGGGCTATCATATCTGATATTTTTCCGTTGACAACCTCGAACCCTATCGCATATGATAGCTTCCATAAACGATAGGTACCGAGATGGCCCAACATTTCCTCCTCTCCAAAGCCGCTAAGACCCTCTCGCTGGCCTCCATCTTCACGATGAAGGATGCCGAGGCGGAAATGACCTTCCGGCGCATTCGCTGGGCCGATACCAACGGTGAGCCGGTTTGCCCCCATTGTGGCGGGGTTGACGCCTACGACTGCCGCCGCCTCAAAGGCGCCCCGCGTTTCCGCTGCCGGGCCTGCGGGAAGGACTTTTCGATTACCTCGGGCACCTTGTTCGCCAGCCACAAACTGCCGCTCCGTGCCTATCTGGCGGCCATTGCGATCTTCGTGAATGAGGTGAAAGGCAAGTCAGCGTTGGCGCTCTCCCGCGATCTGAATATCTCCTACAAGTGCGCCTTTGTGCTCCTGCACAAGCTGCGGGAGGCGATGGCTGAGGAATTGAAGGGCCGCGTCGTCGGCGGTGCTGGCAAGGTCGCTGAGGTGGATGGCGGCTATTTTGGCGGTTACATCAAGCCAGCCAACAAAAAGGAAAATCGCCGCGACCGCCGTCTGGCCCGCAATCAGAACGGCAAGCGCAAGGTGGTAGTCATCGTCCGCGAGCGCGGCGGCAATTCGGTCCCGGCGGTGTTTAAGTCGGAAGCCAAGGCCATGGCGTTCCTGCGCTCCCATATCGCGCACGGCACGACCGTGAACGCCGATGAGGCCTCATCGTGGGATGAACTGCACAAGCGTTATGAGGTGAAGCGCATCAACCACGAAGAGGCCTATAGCCTCGATGGCGCCTGCACGAATTGGGCCGAGGAGTTCTTTAGCCGTATGCGCCGGGCCGAGATTGGCCACCACCATCATATCAGTGGGGCCTACTTGCTCCGGTATGCTCAGGAAGCGTCATGGCGGGAAGACAACCGGCGCAAGGCCAATGGCGAGCAGGTCGAGCGCGTGGCAAAGCTGGCGCTCGGGGCCAAGCCGTCAGTTGATTTTAGCGGGTATTGGCAGCGTCACCAGTAATAATTACTCAGCCGCCTGCTTTGTCGGAGGATTGCGAAGAAGGCGCGCGATCGACCATTTCTGTCGCATCTGGCGCTCCTTCATCAACTCCTTCATTTGAGTCGAGGTTGAGATCGCGTCTTGCCTCAGCGAGGCGATTTCGGATTGTGTCAAATGACGGGGCGACGCGAAGATTTCCCGCTTCTCCTTCCGTGAGACACTCTGTTCCATAGCCAAATTCCTCGATCCACCAGTCATGAAGTTGCGGATGCCGTAAGCCTAATTGACGAAAAGTGGGGCGGCTTAATGATATCGCATACCTAAGCCGGGGCTGATTAGATGCCAAACAAGACATCATTACAACCTTGCCTCCACGATTCTCTATAAATCCCTTCAAATTCGCTAATGTTCCGCCTGCCGTACAGGTATCGTCTACCAATAGGTATTCCGCGCCAGCTTCGACATACCCATCGAAGCACGGCGGCGACACAAACCTGTGATAGATAGACGGGGCGGAACCGTGGTTTGCCACGGAGGATTGGACAATCCCGGGGTCCGTATCCAGCCCCAAAACCCCTCCCAAAACCTCGCCGTACGCCATTGGAATTTTATTGCGCCCTTGGGCTTCCTCGGCGTGAACCGCGACAATTCGCGGCCTTCTCCCGTCGAGAATATTTTTAATCTCCTGCATCGCCTTATCGCTAATGCATTCATATACAAGGGATAACGCGGCTTGGTTGTCTGTACCGGCCTTAGCTGGTCCGTACGCCGGATGGGTTCGCATAGTTTGATAGGCGACTTGCCCGATGAGATCGGGAAAATCGTCCGGCCATGGCGAACGCTGGACCCTTTGCAATGCTACCCCCGGTAGCATTTTATCTGGACTCTAGGTGTTTACAAGCGCCCATCGAGCCGGGCGGCTATTGTCGCTCGTCACATCGTCGCCAGCCCGCTTTTGCAGCGCCGCCCGGACCGCCCCCTCTAGCTCCCGTACGGCCTCCGGCGCCGCGTCCGTGACGCCCTTCCGAGCTAGCATCCGGGCCGTGACCTCCGTGGCCGTGAGCGGCCCTTGCGCCTGCCGGAGCACGTCCATGACCGCCCGCCAGACGGTCCCGCGCTTGAACCATGGGTTCGGCTTGCGCCGCCTTATAGCTATCGGGCGCACATCATAAGCGGGGTCTATGAGCTTTAGGACCGCCTCGACATGGACCATGGATTGCCGGAGCCGTTCGGCCTCGGCTTTGTTGTCCAGTATCTTCCCCGCCAGTTCGGCGTGAAGCTGTTCCAGCGTGTACTTGGCCTGATGGGTCGCGATCTGGGCGCGGGGCATGACCGTAATCCTTGTGTGTGTCACACAGGAAATTAGGACCGCACCCGGCAAATCGCTTGTGGCGTTTGCGCCATAATACCGGGGCCGCGCACCTTCCGTGAACTGGTCAATGCCTATGGCGGCGCCAAAGGCGCGCTCGCAGCCCTGCCCGGCCTCGCCCGCCGCGGCGGAGCAGCGCGCACCCGCGTCGGTACGTTCGAGGATGCCGAAGCCGAACTGAAAGCCTCTCGCGCGCGCGGCATCGAGCTCATCGCGCTGGGCGAACCCGACTATCCGCCGCGCCTGCAAACCATCGACGACGCGCCGCCGCTGATCGCGGTGCGCGGCGATGTTGCTGCGCTGTCGCGGCCGCTCATCGCCATCGTCGGCTCGCGCAACGCCTCCGCCGTGGGCCTCAAATTCGCCGCGACGCTCGCGCACGATCTGGGAGAAGCTGGCTACGGCATCGTCTCGGGGCTCGCGCGCGGCATCGACGCCGCCGCCCATCGCGCCTCGAAGGACACCGGCACCGTCGCCGTGCTCGCCGGCGGTCATGCCCACATCTATCCGGCCGAGCACGGACCGCTGCTCGAAGAACTCATGGCGCAAGGCGCGGCGATCTCCGAAATGCCGCTCGGCCACGAGCCGCGCGCCCGCGACTTCCCGCGGCGCAATCGCCTGATCTCGGGCCTCGCCGTCGGCGTCGTCATCGTCGAAGCCGCCAAGCGCTCCGGCTCGCTGATCACCGCGCGCATGGCCGGCGAACAGGGCCGCGAGGTCTTCGCCGTTCCCGGCTCGCCGCTCGATCCGCGCGCCGACGGCACCAACGCGCTGCTGAAACAGGGCGCCATCCTGGTCACCGAGGCGAGCGACATCATCACCGCCATCGAGCCGATCCTCGGCCGCGGTATCGAGCCGATCGAGGAGCCGGCGCGCGACGAGCCGCTGCCGCCCGATCACGAGCCAGCCGATGATGAGCGCGGCCGCATCGTCGGCCTGCTCGGGCCATCACCGATCTCGATCGACGACCTGGTACGGTTGTCCGGCACCTCGCCGGCCATCGTGCGCACGGTACTGCTCGAACTCGAACTGGCGGGACGGCTGGAACGCCACGGCGGCGCCATGGTGTCGCTGGTGTAGACTATAAACATCCGAATCGAACCGCCGGATCGCCCGTGCCGCTCATCCGCGCCTTGCTGATCGTGTTCCTGACACTGGCAGCCGCGCCGGTCGCCTTGGCGCAACGCGCGTCGCCCGATCAATCCTTCGCCGCTTTCGTCAACGCGCTGTGGCCGAACGCCCAGGCCAAGGGCATCACCCGCGCGACCTTCGATACGGCGATGAATGGCTTGACACCCGATCCGCGCGTCATCGCCGCGACCAAGCGCCAGCCGGAATACGGCAAGCCGGTCGGCGATTACATCAACGCGCTCGCCTCGCCCGGCCGCATCAAGCGCGGGCTGGCCAAGGCCGAGGAATGGTCGAAGACCCTGGTCGCCGTGGAGAAGAAGTACAGCGTCGAGCGCTGGATCCTGGTGTCGCTGTGGGGCATGGAAACCGACTACGGCGCGGCCAAGGACAAGTGGGACGTCTTCCGCTCGCTGGCGACGCTGGCTTACGTCAAATACCGGCATCCGTATTTCCGCAACGAGCTCATCGTCGCCATGGGCATCATGCAGAAGAACGGCTTTGCCCGGCCGCAGATGGTGTCGTCATGGGCCGGCGCCATGGGGCAGTCGCAGTTCATGCCGTCGAACGTCGTCGATTATGCCGTCGACTTCTCCGGCGACGGCCGCGCCGACCTGTGGAACAATGTGCCGGACGTGCTCGCCTCCACCGCCAATTATCTCAATGCCTGGAAGTGGCGCAGCGACGTGCCGTGGGGCTTCGAGGTCATGGTGCCGAACGGCTTCGACACCATGAAGAGCCGCGCCACTTTCGCCGAGTGGACCAGGCTCGGCGTGCGGCGCGCCGACGGCAAGGCCTTCCCGCGCGACGCGCCAGAGATCGGCCAGGCCATTCTGTTTTTTCCGAGCGGCGCCAAGGGGCCGGCCTTCGTCGTCACGCCGAACTTCCTGGTGCTGAAGGAGTATAACAACTCCGACGCCTACGCGATCGCGGTCGGCCATCTCGCCGACCGGCTGCATGGCGGCATTCCGATCCGCGCCGCGTGGCCGAAGGACGACCGGCCGCTGTCGCGCGACGCGCGCATCGCGCTTCAGCGCAAGCTCGCGGCGCTCGGCTACAAGGTCGCCGAGTTCGAGGGCCATATCGACTTCGACATCCGTGACTACATCCGCGCCGAGCAGAAGAAGAACGGCATGGTGCCGGACGGCAATCCGACCACGGCGCTGCTGGAGAAGCTGGGGGTGACCCCGGCGAGGTAGTGTGTACCGCGGTGTCCATCCAACTTCGTCATGCCCGGCACAGGGCCGGGCATGACGGGGTAAATCAATGCCACGTGGAGAAGCCGCAAAACGCGCCGTCCGGAAGGACGCCGCCAGCCCTATCCACGCCGGCCATTGCCATTGCCGTTCCCATTGCCATTGCCATTGCCGTTACGGCGCGTCAGGGTTTCGGCCTCGAGGCGCACCATTTCGAGGAGATAACCCAGCGTTTCCAGGCCGCTGCGACGGGCGAGCGAGGCCAGGTCGCTTGACAGGCTGGCCACATAATGGGCGACCGCCGCCTGGCTTCCCTGATCTGATCCTGTCTCAGGCATCGCTTCCGTCCGGCCGCTTCCCGTGTCGGGTAAAATTACACAGCGCCGGCGAAATAGTAATCTTAATAATAGAGTACATATAAAATACATCTTATGGTTGCATTCGGGCGTAGACCCCGGGCCTTCATTTTCGCGTCTGAATTCATAGATTTGCGGTCTTGGGCCCCGTTGGCCGGCCGGTCCCCTATTTGACAGGTCGGACCTACTTCCCCATGTTCCGGCCAACGCTAACGGACGATTCAAGCCCTGTCCGCTAGGGTCCGGGCGTTTAACCATTGGATTCAAATGAAAGTTGTCGTTGTCGAGTCGCCTTCCAAGGCGAAGACGATCAACAAGTATCTCGGCTCGGGGTTCGAGGTCCTGGCCTCGTTCGGCCATATCCGTGACCTGCCCGCCAAGGACGGCTCGGTCGATCCGGATCACGGCTTCAAGATGCTTTGGGAGGTCGACCCGCAGTCCCAAAAGCGGGTCAACGACATCGCGCGCGCCCTCAAGGGTGCCGACACTCTTATTCTGGCGACCGACCCTGACCGCGAAGGCGAAGCCATCTCCTGGCACGTGCTTGAGGCGCTGAACGAGAAGAACGCCCTCAAGGGCCAGAAGGTCGAACGCGTCGTCTTCAACGCCATCACCAAGCAATCCGTCACCGAGGCGATGAAGAAGCCGCGCGAGATCGACACCGCGCTGGTCGATGCCTATCTCGCCCGCCGCGCGCTCGATTATCTCGTCGGCTTCACCCTCTCTCCCGTGCTGTGGCGCAAGCTGCCCGGCGCCCGCTCGGCCGGCCGCGTGCAGTCGGTGGCGCTGCGTCTCGTCTGCGACCGCGAACTGGAGATCGAGAAGTTCGTCGCCCGTGAATACTGGTCGATCGTCGCCAAGCTGAAGACGCCGCGCGGCGACGAGTTCGACGCCCGCCTTGTCGGCGCCGACGGCAACAAGCTGCAGCGTCTCGACATCGGCACCGGCGTGCAGGCGACCGACCTCAAGACCATGCTCGAGGGCGCGTCTTTCACCGTGACCTCGGTCGAGGCGAAGCCCGCGCGGCGCAATCCGCCGCCGCCCTTCACCACCTCGACCATGCAGCAGGAAGCGAGCCGCAAGCTCGGCTTCGCCCCGGCGATCACCATGCGCCTCGCGCAGCGCCTTTATGAAGGCACCGACATCGGCGGCGAGACCGTCGGTCTCATCACCTATATGCGTACCGACGGCATCGACATGGCGCCGGAGGCGATCACCGACATCCGCTCGATGATCGGCAAGAACTACGGCAAGGAGTATGTGCCGGGCTCGCCCCGCACCTATCAGAACAAGTCGAAGAACGCCCAGGAAGCGCACGAAGCCGTGCGCCCGACGTCGGCTTCCCGCACGCCGCAGGAAGTCGCCAAATACGTCGACCGCGATCAGGCCCGGCTCTACGAACTGATCTGGAATCGCGCCGTCGCCTCGCAGATGGAATCCGCCGAGCTCGAGCGCACCACCGTCGATATCGTGGCCAAGAACGCCGCGCGCGTCGCTGAACTCCGCGCCTCCGGCCAGGTGGTGAAGTTCGACGGCTTCCTGACGCTCTATCAGGAAGGCCAGGACGACACCTCCGACGACGATGAGTCAAAGCGCCTGCCGGCGATGAGCGAGAAGGAAGCGCTCGCGAAGCAGGCCATCGAAGCCGCGCAGCATTTCACCGAGCCGCCGCCGCGCTTCTCGGAAGCCGCGCTGGTCAAGCGCATGGAAGAGCTCGGCATCGGCCGGCCCTCGACCTACGCCTCGATCCTGCAAGTGCTGCAGGACCGCGGCTATGTGCGCATCGACAAGAAGCGCCTGATCCCCGAGGACAAGGGCCGCGTCGTCGTCGGCTTCCTCGAGAGCTTCTTCCATAAATATGTCGAGTACGACTTCACCGCCTCGCTCGAAGAGCAGCTCGACCGCATCTCGAACAACGAGATCGCCTGGAAGAAGGTGCTGGAGGACTTCTGGGTCGACTTCATCGGCGCCGTCAACGAGATCAAGGAAGTCCGCATTACGCAGGTGCTGGACGCCCTCAACGATCTCCTGGAGCCGCACATCTTCCCGCCGCGCGCCGACGGCCATCCCGCGCGCGAATGTCCGCAGTGCGGCAACGGCCAGCTCTCCCTTAAGGTCGGCCGCTTCGGCGCCTTCATCGGCTGCTCGAATTACCCGGAATGTAACTACACCCGCCAGATGACGCCGGGCGCGGCCAGCGCGCAGGCGACCCGCGTGCTCGGCCAGGATCCGGAAACCGGCCTCGACGTCACGATACGTGGCGGCCGCTTCGGCACCTATTTGCAGCTCGGCGAAGAGATCAAGGCGCCCAAGCGCAAGAAGGGCGAGAAGAAGGACCCGGATGCGCCGGAGCCGCAGAAGCCCAAGCGCGCGTCGCTGCCGAAAGGCATCTCCGCCGACGACGTCACGCTCGAGCAGGCGCTCGCCGTGCTGTCGCTGCCGCGCGAAGTCGGCATTTCGCCGGAAGACGGCCAGCCGATCCTCGCCGGCGTCGGCCGCTTCGGTCCCTACGTCAAGCACGACAAGACCTACGCCTCGCTCGAGGAAGGCGACGACGTTCTGACCATCGGCCTCAATCGCGCGATGCATCTGATCGCCGAGAAGATCGCCAATCCGAAGAAGGGCCGCCGCTTCGGCCCGGCGCCGGGCAAGACGCTCGGCGAGCATCCCGACAAGGGCGGACCGATCGTCGTCAAGAACGGCCGCTTCGGCGCTTACGTGTCGAACAACGGCGTCAACGCCACGCTGCCGGCCGACAAGACGCCGGACACCATCACCCTCGACGAGGCGGTCGTGCTGCTCGACGCCAGAGCCGCCGCGCTCGGCAATTCGCCGCGCGCCGCCAAGAAGGCCAAGGCGGCGAAGGGCAAGACCGCCAAGGCTGAACCCGCCGAGGACAAGCCGGCGGTGAAAGCCAAGGCTGCGGCCAAGGCTCCAGCCAAGGCTCCGGCGGCCCGCAAGAAGCCGGCGGCGAAACCCGCCGCCAAGCCGAAGAAGCCGGCCGGCAAGACCAGCAAGAAGATCACGGCGGCGGAGTAATAGCCTCCGCCCGCACGGCTCTCTCATCTGTCATCACCGGGCTTGTCCCGGTGATCCCGCTTAGGGACGCATCGTGCCCGACTAAGCGGGATGGCCGGGTCAAGCCCGGCCATGACAAGCCCAGTGGCAAACCGCCCGCAAAATCACTACATTAATCCCGTAGCGCCGCTTCGGCGCCGGACATGACTTTTGACGAAAACACCGAAACACGATCCCAATACGCTTCCCTCCAAGGCCGCCATTCTCGACTTCATTGCCGCCAATCCCGGCAAGGTCGGCACCCGCGAAATCGCCCGCGCTTTCGGCCTGAAGAACAACCTGCGCGCCGAGCTCAAGCAGTTGCTGCGCGACCTCGCCGCTGACGGCGCCGTCGCCCGCGGCGGTCACAAGGGCAAGAAGCTGCACCACCCCGGCGCGCTCGCCTCCACCCTGCTCGCCGACATCGTGTCGCGCGACCGCGACGGCGAGCTCATCGCCGTGCCCGGCGAGTGGGACGAGGACGAGCACGACGCCGCGCCGCGCATCCGCATCCATTCACCGCGCAAGCCTAGGCCGGGCGAAGCCGCCGGGTTGGGCGACAAGGTGCTGCTGCACGTCGATGAGGTGGAGCCGGAAGACGGCATCCGCTATCGCGGCCGCATCATCAAGATCATCGAACGGGTCAAGCACCGCGTGCTCGGCATCTTCCGCGCCGATGCCCGCGGCGGCGGCAGGCTGGAGCCGGTCGACAAGAAGATGCTCGGCCGCGAGTTGCACATCCCGCAAGGCGCCACCGGCGACGCGCAGGACGGCGACCTCGTCGCCGTCGAGGCTCAGCGCACCTCACGCTTCGGCCCGCCGAACGGCCGTGTCGTCGAGCGTCTCGGCTCCTTGAAGAGCGAAAAGGCGGTCAGCCTGATCGCCATTCACGCGCATTCCATCCCTGACGTCTTCCGCCGCGACACCCTCAACGAGGCCGAAGCGGCCAGGCCCGCGACGCTGTCGGGCGGACGAGAAGACTGGCGCAAACTGCCGCTCATCACCATCGATCCGGCCGACGCCAAGGATCACGACGATGCGGTGCACGCCGCGCCGGATGACGATCCTTCGAACCCCGGCGGCTATATCGTCACCGTCGCCATCGCCGACGTCGCCCATTACGTCACGCCCGGCTCGGCGCTTGACCGCGAAGCCCTGGTGCGCGGCAACTCGGTGTATTTTCCCGACCGGGTCGTGCCGATGCTGCCCGAGCGCATCTCCAACGACCTGTGCTCGCTGAAACCGCATGAAGACCGCGCCGCGCTCGCGGTGCAGATGATCATCGGCGCCGACGGCCGCAAACGGGAGCACAAGTTCCACCGCATCATGATGCGGTCGGCCGCCAAGCTCGCCTACGAACAGGCGCAGGCGGCGATCGACGGCCGCCCGGACGACACGACCGGCCCTCTGGTCGAGCCGATCCTCAAGCCGCTCTACGCCGCCTATGAGGCACTCAAGCGCGCGCGCGAGGAGCGCGGGCCGCTCGATCTCGACATTCCGGAACGCAAGATCCTGCTGAAGCGCGACGGCACCGTCGACCGCGTCGTCGTGCCGGCCCGGCTCGATGCGCACCGGCTGATCGAGGAGATGATGATCCTCGCCAATGTCGCCGCCGCCGAGTCATTGGAGAAGGCGCGCACGCCGCTGATCTATCGCGTACACGACGAACCCGGCATCGAGAAGATCAACGCGCTGCGCGAATTCCTCGCCAGCCTCGACATCAATATCGCCAAGGCCGGCGCGCTGCGCGCTTCGAATTTCAACTTCATCCTCGGCCGCGTCAAGGACACCGAGCGCGAGACGCTGGTGAACGAGGTGGTGCTGCGCTCGCAGGCGCAGGCCGAATATTCCGCCGAGAACTACGGGCATTTCGGCCTCAACCTGCGCCGCTACGCGCACTTCACCTCGCCGATCCGCCGCTACGCCGACCTCATCGTGCACCGTGCGCTGATCCGCGCGCTGCATCTCGGCAAGGACGGCTTGCCAGCGAATTTCGCCCTGCCCGAGCTTGCCGAAATCGCCGCCGAGATCTCAGCGACCGAGCGCCGTGCCATGCTGGCGGAGCGCGAGACCAAGGACCGGCTGATCGCGCATTTCCTCGCCGACCGCATCGGCGCCACCTTCGAGGGCAAAGTGGGTGGCGTGCACCGCGCCGGCCTGTTCATCAAGCTGTCGGAGACCGGCGCCGACGGCTTCGTGCCGGCGCGCACCATCGGCGATGAGTATTTCCGCTACGACGAGGCTGGCCATGCGCTGACCGGCACCCGCACCGGCGAGAGCTTCCGGCTGGGTGACAGCGTCACCGTGAAGCTGGTAGAGGCAGCACCGGTGGCCGGCGCGCTGCGCTTCGAATTGCTCTCGCACGGCCGCCGCGGCACGCCGCCGGCGGGCCGCGAGCGCGTCGAGCGCGGGCGTCTCGGCAAGAAGACGAAGTTCAAGGATTACGGCGGGCGCAAAGCGGACAAGACCTTCAGGAGCGACACCGCCAAAGGTCACGACGAGAAGAAGCGCAGCGAAGAGCGGCGCCGCAAGTTCGGCAAGAAGAAGAACAGTCGCCACAAGGTTCGCAAGAACAAGGGCAAGAGGAAGTAAGGCGGAAGGACACCATGAGCACGACCGACGGCGACCGCCTTCTCCACCGGATGAGCACGCAGGAACGCGACCAATCCTTTCCGGACTCAGAGCCGCGCGACGCCGCCACCATCATGCTGATCGACCGCGCCGGTCCTCAGGCGAAGGTGCTGCTCGGCCGCCGCCATCACGGCCACAAGTTCATGCCCGGCAAATTCGTTTTCCCCGGCGGTCGCATCGAGGCACATGACCGCACCATGCCGGCGGTGAGCGAACTGCACCCCGACACACAGGCCAAGCTGCTCGCCCGTGTCGCGAATCCGGTGCCCGATCTGGCGCGCGGCCTGGCGCTCGCCGCCGTGCGCGAGATGGCGGAAGAGACCGGCCTGCTGCTCGGCGTTCAGGGCGATCAGTCGCCGCAGACACCAGGCGAGATTTGGGCGGAGTTTGCCAAAGCCAAGATCCACCCCGATCTCGGCCAATTGCATTTCATCGCTCGCGCCATCACGCCGCCGAAGCGGCCGAAGCGATTCGACACCCGCTTCTTCACGGCGGACGCCACCGCGATCGCCCACCGCATCGAGGGCGTGGTCGGCCCGGATTCCGAACTGGTCGAGTTGGTCTGGGCTCCGGTGGAGGAAGCGGCAGGGTTCGATATGCCGACCATCACCTCGGTGGTTCTGGAGGAACTGGCGGCGCGAGTCGCCGCGGGCATGGGCTATGGCCTGCCGGTGCCGTTCTATTACATGCAGGACCAGAAGTTTCACCGCGAATTGCTATGACTATCCCGCTGAAATAACAGCATAATCCGCAATTTCTTGACATTCGGCGCGTTCTGGCTAGTTTCCGCGCCACGTGGCCGCCCAGGTCTCTTGGCGTGGCCCCCGAAATCCGATTCCAA
>JAHCKG010000039.1 GCA_026125895.1 Pseudolabrys sp.
ACGACTTCGTCGTCCGCTTCGCCAACGTCAACGGCTCCGGCTCGGCCAGCGCCAACGAGATGTTCGCCCGCGCCATCATGCGCATGGGCATTCCGGTCGCGCCGCGCAACATCTTCCCCTCGAACATTCAGGGCCTGCCGACCTGGTACGAGGTCCGCGTTTCGGAAGACGGCCATCTCGGCGCCCGCGGCGGCACCGATCTGATGGTGGCGATGAACCCGCAGACCTTCGACAAGGATATCGCCTCGATCGAGCCCGGCGGCTATTTGCTGTACGATTCCACCAAGCCCTATCCGGCGTCGAAATTCCGCGACGACATCACCGTCATCGGCGTGCCGCTGACCGCGATCTGCAATCGCGAATACACCGACCCACGCCAGCGCCAGCTCTTCAAGAACATCATCTATATCGGCGTGCTCACCGCGCTGATCGAGATGGACGTCGCCGCCGTCGAGAAGCTGATCACCGAGCAGTACAAGGGCAAGGACAAGCTGATCGGCCCGAACATCAAGGCGCTGCATATCGGGCGCGACTACGCCATCCTCAATCTCGCCCACCCGATCGGGCTGAAGCTGCGCAAGGCCGACAAGGTCGGCGACAAGATCTTCGTCGAGGGCAATGCCGCGGCGGCGCTGGGCGCGGTCTATGGCGGCGCCACTGTGTGCGCCTGGTATCCAATCACGCCGTCCTCGTCGCTGGCCGACGCCTTCACCAAGCATTGCAGCAAGCTGCGCGTCGATCCTGAGACCAAGAAGGCGAAATACGCCATCATCCAGGCCGAGGATGAACTCGCCTCGATCGGCATGGTAATCGGCGCCGCCTGGAATGGCGCGCGCTCCTTCACCGCGACTTCCGGCCCCGGCATCTCGCTGATGCAGGAGTTCATCGGGCTCGCCTATTTCGCCGAGATCCCGGCGGTGATCTTCGACGTGCAGCGCGCCGGCCCCTCGACCGGCATGCCGACGCGCACGCAGCAATGCGATCTCATCTCCTGCGCCTACGCTTCGCACGGCGACACCAAGCACATCATGGTGTTTCCGGAGAACCCGGCGGAAGCCTTCGAGATGGGCGCGCAGGCTTTCGACCTCGCCGACCGGCTGCAGACGCCGGTTTTCGTCATGCTCGATCTCGAGATCGGCATGAACCACCACCTCACCCGGCCCTTCACCTGGGACGATGCCAAGGTCTACGACCGCGGCAAGGTGATGACGGCCGAGGAACTGGAGGCCGGAAAGGATTTCGGCCGCTATCTCGACGTCGACGGCGACGGCATTCCGTACCGCACCTATCCGGGCACGCATCCGACCAAGGGCTCGTTCTTCACGCGCGGCACCTCGCGCGACCGCTACGCCAAATACACCGAGGAAGGCGCGCCCTACGTCGATAACATGCAGCGCCTGCTGCGCAAGTTCGAGACCGCCAAGGACATCGTGCCGAAGCCGCTGATCGCCAACGCGGCCAAGCCGACCAAATACGGCGTCATCTATTTCGGCTCGACCGCGCCGGCCATGGACGAAGCCATCCACATGATCGAGGGCCGCGGCCACGCCATCGACCGCATGCGGCTGCGCGGCTTCCCGTTCCACTCCTCGGTCAATTCCTTCGTCGCCGACCACGACTTCGTCTTCGTCGTCGAGCAGAACCGCGACGCGCAGATGCGCTCGCTGATCGTCAACGAATGCGGCATCGACCCGGTGCGGCTGGTGCCGATCCTGCATTTCGATGGCACGCCGATCACCGCGCGCTTCATCGCCAAGGCGATCGGCGACCACCTCGACCAGATGACGATGAAGCCCGCAAAGGTGGCGTCGTGAGCGCCGTTTCTACTTTCCCCGGGCGCAGCGCAGCGCGTCTTCGCGGTGCGCTGCTGACCCGGGGCCTTAGCAACCGTGGCGGTCCCGGCTCTGCGCAGCAGCGTTGCACGCTGCAGCGCGTCCGGGACACGAGTCAGAGGCAAAAACAATGACCTACCTCGCCAAGCCGAAATTCCACCATCCGGGCCTGCCGAAGAACGAGCTTGGCTACACCCACCGCGACTATGAGGGCACGGTCTCGACCTTGTGCGCCGGCTGCGGCCACGACTCGATCACCGCGGCCATCATCCAGGCCTGCTTCGAGCTCGCCATCGAGCCGCACCGGGTCGCCAAGATTTCCGGCATCGGCTGCTCGTCGAAGACGCCGACATACTTCCTCGGCAATTCGCACGGCTTCAACTCGGTGCATGGCCGCATGCCGTCGGTGCTCACCGGCGCCAATCTCGCCAACCGCGACCTCATCTATCTTGGCGTCTCCGGCGACGGCGACAGCGCCTCGATCGGCCTCGGCCAGTTCGCGCATTGCCTGCGCCGCGGCGTCAACATGACCTATATCGTCGAGAACAATGGCGTCTACGGCCTGACCAAGGGCCAGTTCTCGGCCACCGCCGACCGCGGCTCGAAATCGAAGCGCGGCGTCACCAATACCGACAACTCCATCGACATGGTGGCGATGGCGCTCCAATTGGGGGCCACCTTCGTCGCCCGCTCCTTCTCCGGCGACAAGGACCAGCTCGTGCCGGTCTTGAAGGCGGCCATCGCGCATCAGGGCGCAGCCTTCATCGACGTCATCTCGCCTTGCGTCGCCTTCAACAACCACGCCGGCTCGACCAAAAGCTTCGATTTCGTGCGCGAGCACAACGAGGCCGTGAACCGGCTCGACTTCATCTCGACGCGCATGCCGATCGGCCTGCAACAGGAGCCCGGCACGGTCGAGATCGTCGAGCAGCACGACGGCTCGAAGCTGGCGCTGCGCAAGCTCGGCGCCGACTACGACGTTCATGACCGAGGGGCAGCTCTCGGGTTCCTCCAGCATCACGCCAGCAAAGGTCAGATCGTCACCGGGCTGCTGTTCGTCGAAAAAGAGGCGCAAGATCTGCACGCCCATCTCGGCACCGTCGAAGCGCCGCTGAACAAGCTTGAGGCGAAGGAACTCTGCCCCGGCTCGGCCGTGCTCGATCAGATCAACGCCGGATTGCGGTAAGAGATCTCTGTCATTCCGGGGCTCGGCCATAAGGCCGCGAGCCCGGAATCCATATACACAGACCGGGGTTATGGATTCCGGGTTCGCGACCTGCGGTCGCGCCCCGGAATGACGGCATCTAAAGGAGACATCATGCAACACCGTCCGCTCGGCCAATCCGGCCTTTCCATCGCGCCGCTGATGCTCGGCGGCAATGTGTTCGGCTGGAGCGCCGACGAGGCGACGTCGTTTAGATTGCTCGACGCCTTTGTCGATGCCGGCTTCAACGCGATCGACACCGCCGACTCCTATTCGCGCTGGGTGCCGGGCCACACAGGAGGCGAGTCGGAGACGGTGATAGGCCACTGGCTGAAGAAATCCGGCAAGCGCGGCAAGGTCGTGATCGCGACCAAGGTCGGCTCCGACATGGGCCAGGGCAAATGCCTGAAGAAGGATTACATCCTGAAGTCAGCCGACGGCTCGTTGAAGCGGCTCGGCATCGAGACCATCGATCTCTATCAGAGCCATTTCGACGACGAAGTGACGCCGGTCGAGGAAACGCTCGAGGCTTACGCTCAGCTCATCAAGGCCGGCAAAGTGCGCGCCATCGGCGCCTCGAACCTGTCGCCGGCGCGGCTCAAGGCCTCGCTCGAAGCCAGCCGCACGCACAGCCTGCCGCGCTACGAGACATTGCAGCCGAAATACAATCTTCACGACCGCGCCGTCTACGAGCGCGACTATGCCCCGATCGCGGCGACGGAAAAGATCGGCGTCATCCCTTATTACGGGCTGGCTGCCGGCTTCCTCACCGGCAAGTACGGCTCCAAGGAAGATGCCGAGAAGAGCAAGACGCGCGGCGGCACGGTGAAGAACTATTTCGACGCGCGCGGCCTCGCCATCCTCAAGGCTCTCGATGAGGTGGCCAAGGCGAAGTCGGCAACTTCTGCACAAGTCGCCCTCGCCTGGCTGATGGCGCGGCCGACCATCACGGCGCCGATTGCCTCGGCGACGAGCCTGACCCAGCTCACCGACATTCTCGGCGCAGCGCAGCTCACCCTGTCGGGCGCGGATATCGCCGCGCTCGACAAGGCCAGCGCCAGCTAGCGGCGAAAATCGAGCCGGCCGTTCGGGAAACGGCCGTCGATGCGCGCCAGATCGACGATGCGGCCGACCCATGGCCGCTGAATGGCGGGATGGGTGAGGTTGATGTATTTGCCGACCAGCCTGCCGCCCTCCTCACACACGGCCTCGATCAGACCGTGGCGACGGCCATTGTCCCAGTCGAAGCGCAGATAGAGCCGATCGCCCGCGACGCGCACTTCCGCCCGGCCCTGTTTCCATCTGTCGGGCGCGTCGCCGGGAATGGTCGGATCGGCGCCGCCGTTCCAGCGGCTCGACCAGACGCCATCGAGCGGATCCCTGTGAGGCTCGGCCGCCCACGCGGCCGCGTTAACGTCGCCGGCGCCACCATCGAGCGCCGCCGCCGCGGCATAAGCCATCACTTCGCCGTCATCCGGCGACGGAACATCCATCGTGCCAAACGGATTGCGGATGATGATACGGGTGTCTTGGTGATCCATCGTGGTGCTCCGGAATGATATTGTCATTCCGTCGTACCTAACGGCACCGCCGGCCTTCGCCGACCCGATTTCTGATCATGTCAATTCGTCGCCGCAGGCGATCACGCCGCGCGGGCGATCGCCGGTTTTGGCGTCAGTTGACCGACCTTGATCTGGTTGCGACCGGCGGCCTTGGCCTCATAGAGCAGCTTGTCGGCAAAGGCGACGAGAACCGCGGGTTCGCTCGTCAACTGCCGGGCTGTGGCGACGCCGATGCTCAAGGTGAGACGCGCCCCCGCCGGCGAGCGCGGGTGGTCGATCGACGCGTGACTCAGCGCAGCCGCAATCTTCCCGGCGACCGCCAGCGCGCCGGCCGAGCCGACTTCGGGCAACAAGCAGACGAATTCCTCGCCGCCATAGCGGGCGACAAGATCGCCTGGGCGGTGCACCGTATCGGTCAGCAGCCGCGCAACCTGGCGCAGACAGGCATCGCCCTGCGGATGGCCGCAGTAATCGTTATACGCCTTGAAGTGATCGACATCGATCATCAGCAGCGACAGCGGCGAGCCGTTGCGCTGGCAGCGCTGCCATTCGCGCGCCAGCGTCTCATCAAAACGGCGGCGGTTGGCGATACCGGTCAAGGCGTCGGTGGACAGCAACTGTTGCAGCACCAACTTCTGCGCGAACTCGGAGCGCTGGCTGCGATGCAAGGTGTTGGCGGCGGTGAGCCCGAGCGCGTTGGCAAGCAGCATCCACAAGATGCCGCGATAGATCTCGACGCCGGACACCGCCGACTGGGCCAGGAGCCCCCACCAGAACGGCGCGACGATCGAGAAGATCGAAGCCAGCGCCACCGCCATGACGAAGCGGACCGGCAGATACAGATAGATGATGAAGGTGATCGTCACCATAAGCGGCAGCCACATCGCCAGCGTGCCGGGCTGAAAGGTCAGCATCAGCAGCCGGATCGTGATGCCGCAGGTGCAAACGCAGAGCACCGTGATTTCGAGCTTCACCGGCGTGCGCATGCGCCAGAAGATCGCCATCGAGATCAGCGGCATGACGGCGGAGACGAGCGGCGGATAGAGCGCTTCGGTCGGATCGCCCTGCATCACATGCGCATAGAGCCGGCCGAGGAAGATGAGAGCGCCGGTCGCCGAGGCGAGCAACATGACAATGAACAGCCGCCGGCGGTCTTCGGAAAAGCGCTGCAGGCGGAAGGCGCGTTCGTGCTCGGGATCGGCCAGCCGCGCCGTCCAGCGCGTGACGGCGACCGGCTGCGGCACCGCCATGGCGGTGGCCGCCTCTTCGAAGCTGGTGCTGGCTGATGCGTCCATGAATGCCCGGCGAAGGTGCCCTTGACCAACGGTATAGGGGTGAGCTGTTGACAAACTCCTAGCAGCCGCCGGCTGGCGGTCCGGCACCTAACGCCTTGATGGTACTCTAGTCCTTCAGCCAGGGCCTTTCCGCCGCCGCCTTCGCAGCCGCGGCCAGGAATTCCGGCGGCGGACCCTCTTTCATATCGAACACAAGCCGTCGCCCGGTTTCGACGAGGCTCTTGAGACCGCTGAGAATCTTTGGCCAGCCTTCATCGCCGCCGAGCAGGATCTCGCGAGGAATATCCCAATCGTGCGATTCGGTCATGGTCAGCCGCGTGACCTCCCCCGCGGGCTCGACATCGTAGGTGACCAGGCAGGTCGGCAGGTCGGAGAAAGGCGGCATGTTCTGGATGTCCCAGCTCACGCACAGCCGGCGCGGCGGCGACCAGTCCACCACCTCTCCGGTGATGTGTTCGCGGCCGTCCGGCCAGCGGAGGCAAAAACGGCCGCCGCTGCGCGGCTCGATCTCTGTGGCGAGGCCGAAGAAATACTGCCGGGTGAAGGCGGGATCGATCAGCGCCTGCCAGACGCGGTCGGGCGGCGCGGCGATGTAAGTGCGGTAGACCGTCTTCGGTTTGTAGGCTGCCGAGTCGATCATACTCAGACCTCCGCCGCGCGCTTCTGCTGTTCGTCATTCCAGGTCGATTCCAGCCCCTTGCCGGTTTCGAGGAAGCTCTTCAGCGAGGACAGCACCGCCGGCCAGCCGGCCGATATCATCTCGAACATCTTAGAGCCTTCGTCGAATTCGTCATGGACGATGGTGAGGCGAGTCTGGCCCTTGAAGGGCTCGAGCGTGAATGTCACCCGCGAGGGCCGCTCGTCCGGCAGATCGCGATACAGCGGCTTCCAGCCATAAACGAGCTTCCGCGGCGGATCGCTCTCGATGATCGGATCGTCATGGGCGAGCCGGCCAGCCGGATTGTGCGCGGTCATGCGGCCGCCTTTGCCGCCGTCGGCCTGAACGCGATAGCCGAACCAGAATTGCTCGCTGAGCTCGGTTTTGGTCAGCGCGGCCCACACCTTGTCGGGGCTGGCGGCGATATAGGTCACGTAGACGAAGCTCGGCTTCTGGTCTGCTGCTGCGGTCATGATCACTCCTTTCCGACAAAGGCGATGTCGCCGGTCTCGAGCAGCGACTTGAGATTGGCGACGACCTTGGGCCAGCCGCCGGACACCGCCGCGATCATCGGCGCGCCCTGCGCCGTTTCGGCCTCGTGCGTGATGGTGAGCTTGACCGCCCGGCCGCCGAAATCCGGATAGTAATCGGCGACCTCGATCTCGAACGTGCAGCGCGTTACGCCGGCGGCCTCGAGCTCCGGCCGAAAAAGGTTCTGCCATCGGCCGATGACGAGCCGGCGTGGCGGAATGGCCTCGAGAATTTCGCCAGTGTCGCCCGACCGGCCGTCCACGAAATTCATGCGCCAAGGCGAGCCCGGCTTGAAGTCGCAATCGACCGATGTGCCCAACCAATATTTTCCGATCGCCGCCGGGTCGGTCAGCGCCACCCACAGCTTCTCCGGTGTCGTGCGGATGTAGGTCACATAAACGAAGCTCGGTTTACTCATCGCCACTCTCCAACGCCTTTTTCAGTTCGCTCAACGCGTCGAGGCGCGAGCGCTCGAACTTGCCGATCCAGCGCTCGGCGATCTCGTGGATCGGCACTGGATTGAGATAGTGCAGCTTCTCGCGGCCGCGCTTGATCGCCGCGATCAGGTTCGCCTCCTCCAGGATGGCAAGATGCTTGCTCACCGCCTGGCGGGTCATGCCGGGCAAGCCGGCGCAAAGCTGGTTCAGGCTCTGGCCGTTGTCGGCGCGCAGCCGGTCGAGCAGGTCCCGCCGGCTCGCATCCGCCAATGCTTTGAAAACCAGATCCATGGCTACAATATGCAACCATTTGGTTGCCTGTCAAGCCCTGCGCTGTTCCGCGCAGGGAACCGGGTTCCCCGCCCCGCGTTGGCGGACATCCTCGAACCCGGACAAGCCATGGCAAAACGGAAGTCCCAGACGCCGAAGAAAAACGGCGGCATCAGCGAGAGCGAAGTACGCGATGTCGAGGAGCTGTCGGCGCCGCGCACGCCGGTGATCTACGAGGTCGTGCGCCGGCTCGGCGAAGAAGAGATGGAGCGGCCGGTTTCGTCGCTGTGGTGGTCGGGCATCGCCGCCGGGCTGTCGATCAGCTTCTCGGTGCTGGCCGAGGCGATCCTCCTTGCTCACCTCCCCGATGCCCCGTGGCGGCCGCTGGTCAGCGACCTCGGCTACAGCGTCGGCTTCCTCATGGTGATCCTGGCGCGCCAGCAGCTTTTCACTGAAAGCACGATCACGGTCGTGCTGCCGGTGCTCAAGGACTTGTCGCCGTCCATGGTGTGGCGCATGGGACGGCTGTGGGCGATCGTGCTGGCGGCCAACCTCGCCGGCACCCTGATCGCGGCGCTGTTCTGCAGCTTCACGCCGGTGCTGTCGCCCGAACTTTATACCGGCATGGTCGAGGTCAGCCGCAAGCTCCTCGAGCTCGATCTGGCGCGCATGTTCTTCGCCGGCATCTCGTCCGGCTTCCTCATCGCCGCCATGGTGTGGATGATCCCGAGCGCGGAGAGCGCCAAGTTCATCGTCATCACGCTGATGACCTACCTGATCGCCGCCGGCGGCTTTACCCACGTCGTCGCCGGCTCCTTCGAGGCCTACCTTCTGGTCATCGCCGGCGAGTGGACGTGGTGGCAGGCGATCGGAAAATTCCTGCTGCCAGTGCTGGCGGGCAACATGGTCGGCGGCACGGCGTTGTTCGCCGTCTTGTCCTACGCGCAGGTGAAGGACGAGATTTAGAACACGTCATGCCCGGCCTTGTGCCGAGCATCCACGCCTTGACGACGATGAATGTGGAAAGACGTGGATGGCCGGGACAAGCCCGGCCATGACAATGCGCTTTACTGCGTGACGCACGAGCCGAGATAGGCCGACGGATTGCCGGCTTGCGCGCCATAGGTGCCGAGCTGGTTGGCGCAGCGCACGGCGCGGTCCTGCCCGGTTTCGATGCCGTTCGGGCCCGACGGCGACAGCGTCGGGATATTCGGCAGCACGCGGCCGGTTTCCGGCACCACGATGGCCGGCGGCACGTCGGCGCGCGGCGCTGGCGGCACTACGGCCGGCGGCGTGCGGTAGAGCCTGGAACCGCGCGGCGACTCGTATTTCGGCGGCAGCCAGGGTTCCGGGCGCGGTTGCGGCCGGTGATGCGGCGCCGCGCCCGGCTCGGGCCTCAGGATGTTGTAGGGATTGTCGATGGTCTGCGCCCGCACGGCCGGGACCGCCGCCAGCAGGACGGCGGCCACCAGAACCGACAGGGACAGTTCGCGTCGCATTTCCCAATACTTAATGGCCGCCGGCGGCCGCGGCCAGAGCCCTCACCGCTTCGTGTCTAATCCTCGTCCGGGGCGTCGACGATCGGGTCGAACCGTTCGGCATCGAGGCCGAGCAGATTCCACGATTGCTGCATGTGCGGCGGCAGCGGCGCCGACACGTCGATGGTGCCGCCGCGCGGATGCGGCACCACGATGCGCCGCGCCAGAAGATGCAGCTTGTTCTGGATGCCGCCCGGCAGTTCCCAGTTCTCGATATTAAAGTATTTCGGATCGCCGACGATCGGATGACCGATATGCGCCATGTGAGCGCGGAGCTGATGCGTACGCCCGGTTACGGGTTTGAGTGAAATCCAGGCGAGCTTCTGCGCCGAGGTCTCCACAACCGCGTAGTAGGTCACCGCATGGACCGCGTCCTTCTCGCCGTGCTTGGCGACGCGCATGAAGGAATCCTCTTCCATCTCCTGCTTGGCGAGATAAGTCGAGATGCGGCCCTGCTTCGGCTTCGGCACGCCGGCGACCAGCGCCCAGTAGATCTTGCGCGCCGAGCGCGTGCGGAAGGTCTTCGCGAGCGCGGCGGCAGCAAAACGCGTCTTGGCGATCAGCAGGCAGCCCGCCGTATCCTTGTCGAGGCGGTGCACCAGGCGCGGCTTCTGCGCATCCCTTCCCGGCCCGCGCAGCGCTTCCAGCAAGCCATCGACATGGCGCGTGGTGCCGGAGCCGCCCTGCACCGCCAGCCCCATCGGCTTGTTGAGGATGAGCACGTCGTCGTCCTCGGCCAGGGTGATCGAATGCAGATATTCGCGATCCTTGAGCACCTGCGGGGAATCCTCGCGCAGCTTCGGCGCCGCGAGTTGCAGCGGCGGAATGCGGATCGACTGCCCGGCTTCAAGCCGCGACTTGGTCTCGGTACGCTTGCCGTTCACGCGCACCTCGCCCTTACGCACGATGCGCTGGATGTGACTGAACGACAGGCCGGGAAACCGCGCCTCGAAGAAACGATCGACGCGCATGCCGTTCTCGTCCGGCGTCACGGTGACGGTTTGCACCTTGGTTGCGGCTAGGAGCGCAGGACTTACGGGCTCAGGCTCCGGCTTGCGCATCGTTTGCTCGGCAACATCGGGAAACGCCGCGCGCGATGGCCGTTCCCGCTCATCCTGAGTTGGCCGGATCGCTCCGCTACTACGCCGCGGGCCGTCGCCCTTCGAGGCGCGGCGCGGCGCGCCTCGCGCCTCAGGGTGACGGGGCGAACGCTCGCTGCGTTCGCCGCCGCCGAATTTGCTCCCGATCTTACCGCGCGGCGCGCGCTCTTCGTCCGCAAAGCGCGCCCGCTCATTGCGGCCGCCGAAGCGATCCTGGCGGCCGCCGCGCATCGTCGGCGGCTTGCCGCGCGATCCTTTGCCGGGACCTTTACGCGGGCCAGCCGTCTGCTTGCCGCCACCCGGTTGCCGGGGCCCGCCCTTGCCGCCGCGTTTCATGCCGTTGTCTCCGCAAGCCGGGCCAGTTTCGCATCGAGCCCGGCGAGGCCATCGAGCCTCAGTTTGAACAGATCGGTGAGTGCGTCGCGCAGTTCACCGGCGGTTTTCAGCGTCGTCTTCTCGGTCGCGCCGCCCTTGGTGTGCACCGCAAGCTGGTTGTCGCGCAAGCCGTAACGCCTGCCCTCTTCGGCGCGTGCCGCCAGCAAGCCGTTGACGAAAATCGATTTCGGATGCGCCGACGTGTACCAGTTGCCGAGCTCGAAGTCCGCAGGATGCGCTTCCGTGTAATCGAACGCATATGTTTGCAGCCACTGGCCGCCGATCAACGCTTCCTGAGCGACGATGCCGTTGTCTTCATCGACCAGACGGAACTCCTCGTGCGGCGTCACTTGCGCGTCACGCGCCGCGATCCTGAGCGGCCCGGTCAGCGTGTTGCCGCCGAAGCCGACGTCGGTGAGATAGCGCTCGCCTTCCGCTTCGACGATGAGCAGACAGTGCGTGCGCGGCATGCGCATGCCTTCCGGCACGCCCCAGCGCACACGTCCGGTCGCCTCCTTGACCGCATAACCCAGGTTGCGCAGCACCGCACCGAGAAGCGAATTGTGCTCGAAGCAATAGCCGCCGCGTCCGCCGTGAATGAGCTTGTCCTGGATCGAGGCGAGATCGAGATTGACCGGGCGGCCGAGCAGCGGATCGAGGTTCTCGAAGGGGATCGACTGCGGATGCAGTTCATGCAGCCGGCGCAAGGTCGCCAGCGACGCATTGCGCGGCCCGTCATAGCCAATGCGTTGGAAATAGGCGTCGAGATCGACAGCCGGCGCGGTCATCATGGCCTCACTTGCAGCGTTTCAGGTCGGCGCGGCGCGCGCGATCCCAGGTCACCGTGAGCTTGTCGCCGCCGCGCGGCCGCAGCGACACCGGCACCGAGCGCTCGCCGCCGGCATCCCAGCACAGCGCCTGGATGTGCACGGTATCGCCGGTTTTGTACATGCGGGCGACGCGGCAGGAGTCGCCCTGCCAGCGCACGGCATAGTTCGTGACGGTCAGCGGCGCATCGGCGGAGAAGAACACGGCCTTGCAGGACGCATCGTCGCCCCAGCGCCCGGCGATAGTCTCGTTCGCAACCGCCGGCGCCGCCGCCGCGAGCAGCGCCGCTATGATGAGCCCCCTGAGCAACGTCATTCCCCGCCCGATCATTCCCCGGATTTGTCCCGGCGCAGCTTGGCCCAGTAATCGAGCCGCTTCTTGATCTCGCGTTCGAAGCCGCGCTCCGGCGGATTGTAGAACTGCTGGCGCGGCAGCGCGTCGGGAAAGTAGTTCTGGCCCGAGAAGGCGTCCTCGGTGTCGTGGTCGTAGGCATAGCCGCGGCCGTAGCCCTCGTCCTTCATCAGGTTCGTCGGCGCATTGAGGATGTGCTTGGGCGGCACCAGCGAGCCGGCGCTCTTGGCGACTGCCTTGGCGGCGCCATAGGCTTTGTAGCCGGCATTCGATTTCGGCGCCGTGGCGCAATAGATCACCGCCTGCGCGATCGCCAGTTCGCCCTCGGGCGAACCCAGGAAGTCGAACACCTCCTTGGCGGCGTTGGCGATAATCATCGCCTGCGGATCGGCGAGTCCGATGTCCTCGATCGCCATGCGCACGACGCGGCGGGCGATGTAGAGCGGCGGCTCGCCGGCGTCCAGCATGCGCGCGAGATAGTAAAGCGCGGCGTCCGGATCGGAGCCGCGCACCGATTTATGCAGCGCCGAGATCAGGTTGTAATGGCCGTCCTGCGACTTGTCGTAAATCGGCGCGCGACGCTGCACGATCTCCTGCAGCTTGACGCCGTCGAAGATCTCGCCCGGCCGCGCGGCGCGCCAGACTTCTTCGGCGAGCGTCAGCGAGGCGCGGCCGTCACCATCGGCCATGCCGGCGAGCATCAGCCGCGCATTCTCGTCGAGCGGCAGCGGCTTGCCTTCGATGGCTTCGGCGCGCTCCAAAAGCCTCTCGACCGCCTCCGGCCCGAGCGATTTGAAAACCAAGACGCGGGCCCGCGACAACAACGCAGCGTTGAGTTCGAAGGAGGGATTCTCGGTGGTGGCGCCGACCAGGATGATTGTGCCGTCTTCCATCACCGGCAGGAAGCTATCCTGCTGGGCGCGATTGAAGCGATGCACCTCGTCAACGAACAGCAGCGTGCCCTGCCCCAGTTCGCGGCGGCGGCGCGCTTCCTCGAACACTTTCTTCAGGTCGGCGACGCCGGTGAAGATCGCCGAGATCTGCTCGAAATGCAGGTCGGTCGCCTGCGCCAAGAGCCGCGCCACCGTGGTCTTGCCGGTGCCCGGCGGTCCCCAGAAGACCAGCGAGCCCAGCGAGCGCGTGCCGAGCATGCGCGTCAGCACGCCGTCCGGCCCAAGGAGATGATCCTGCCCCACCACCTCGTCGAGCTTTTGCGGCCGCAGGCGGTCGGCCAGCGGCCGCGGCGCCTCCTTGTCGAGACCGGCGGCCGCGAACAACGACGGCCCGCCAGGTTTGCCGCGCGCCGCCATGACTAGCCCCCGAACTGCGCGGATATCTTCTGGCCACGGCGGACGATGACGATACGCCAGGCGCGGTTCGGCGTCTTGGTGGCGCTCTCCAGATCGCGCGTCTTGGCGATGTGGGTGCCGTTGACCTCCTCGATCACGTCACCGCGCTGGAAGCCGAGGTTGCTGGCGTAAGAGCCGTTGTCGGTTTCGAGAATGACGACGCCCTGATCGATGTTCTGCAACTGCAGTTCGTCGGCCAGCGCCGGCGACAAATTCGCCACCCGCGCGCCCGACAACGGCGAACGCGACTGGATGGTGATTTCATCGCGCGGCGAATCCGGCGCGGTTTCGAGCGCGATGTTCGCCACCATATCGCGGCCGCCGCGCAGGATGCCGAGCTTGGCGCTGCCGCCGAGCGGCTTGGTCGCGAAACGATAGTCGAACGCGTTGTTGTCATCGACCTGCTGGTCGTCGATCGAGACGATGACATCGCCGGCCTTCAGGCCGGCGCGCGCCGCCGGGCCGTCGCGCATGACGCTGGAGATCAGCGCCCCGCTTGGGCGCTTCAGGCTCATGCTGTCGGCAATGTCAGGCGTGATCGATTGCAAGGTGGCGCCGAGCCACGGCCGGCGCACCGCGGCGCCGCCGTTCTTCGCCGAGGCGACGACCACACGCACCATGTTCGACGGGATGGCGAAGCCGATGCCCTGCGAGCCGCCGGAGCGCGACAGGATCATGTTGTTGATGCCGATCAGCTTGCCGCCGAGATCGACCAGCGCGCCGCCAGAGTTGCCGGGATTGATGGGTGCGTCGGTCTGGATGAAAAACTGATAATTGCTGGAGCCGACATCGGTGCGCGCCAGCGCCGAGACGATGCCATGCGTCACGGTCTGGCCGACGCCGAACGGATTGCCGACGGCGAGGACGACGTCGCCGACTTCCAGCGCGTCGGAATTGCCGAGTTCGAGAAACGGAAAGCGGTCGTTGTTGTGCTTGATGCGCAGCACGGCGAGATCGGTGCGCGGATCCTTGAGCACCACCTTGGCCTCGAACTCGCGCTTGTCGGCGAGCGCGACCTTGATCTCGTCGGCGCCGTCGATGACGTGCACGTTGGTGACGATCAGACCTTCGGGATCGACGATGACGCCGGAGCCGAGCGCGCGCTGCACCTGGCTGCCGCCGGCGCCGTCCGGCACGCCGAAGAAGCGGCGGAAAACCGGATCGTCGAAGAACGGGTTGCGATTACGGACGACCCGCGCCGCATAGACGTTCACGACCGCCGGCGAGACGTGCTTGACCACGGGCGCATAGGACAGCCGCAGTTCCTGGGTCGTGGGGATCCGCCGCTCCGGCGCCGGAGCCTGGGCGGCAGCCGACTGGGCAGTCGCCAGGGCCAAAGCGCCAAGGCAAAGCGTCATCAGGGCACGAACGGGCGGGCTCGACATCATCGGCGAATCTCTCCGGCGGGGACCTGTCCCCGATATAGGCCGCCCCGCCTTCCGATTGAAGATATCGGCGGGAAATAGGCCGAATTTGCGGGCGAGACCTGCTTTCGCGCGCCCTTGCGCCGCCCGTCCGGATGGGCACATTGGAGCGGTAAAACAGGACCCGCCCGGAGCACTCCATGAAAGCCGTCGGCTACCAGAAATCCCTTCCCGTCACTGCCTCCGATTGCCTGATCGATTTCACGGCCGACAAGCCCAAACCCGGCCCGCGCGACCTCCTCGTCGCCGTGAAGGCCATTTCGGTGAACCCGGTGGACACCAAGGTGCGCATGCGCGGCCAACCCGGCCCCGGCGAGCCGCCGAAGGTGCTGGGCTATGACGCCGCCGGCGTCGTCGAGGCGGTCGGCAGTGAGGTGACCCTGTTCAAGGCGGGCGATGAGGTGTTCTACGCCGGCTCGATCGCCCGCCCCGGCACCAACAGCGAATTCCACCTCGTCGATGAGCGCATCGTCGGCAGGAAGCCGAAGTCGCTGTCCTTCGCGCGGGCGGCAGCCCTGCCGCTGACCAGCATCACGGCCTGGGAAATGCTTTTCGACCGCTTCGGGGTCGTGCCGGGGAAGACGCCGGACGGCCGTGCGCTCCTGATCGTCGGCGGCGGCGGCGGCGTCGGCTCGATCCTGATCCAGCTCGCCCGCAAGCTGACGGCGCTGACCATCATCGCCACCGCCTCGCGGCCGGAAACGCGCGACTGGTGCCTCAAGCTGGGCGCCGATCACGTCATCGACCATTCCAAGCCGCTCGCCGAGCAGCTCAAGGCCATCGGCCATCCGGACGTCGCGCTGATCGCCGGCGTGACCGGTTCGGCCAAGAGCGTGCCGCAGATGCCCGACTTCATCGCCCCATTCGGCAAGCTGTGCCTGATCGACGATCCGGGCCCGCTCGAGGTCACGCCGTTCAAGCGCAAGTCGGCCTCGGTGCACTGGGAACTGATGTTCACCCGCGCCGTCTTCCAGACGCCCGACATGATCGGCCAGCACAAATTGCTCAACGAAGTCTCGGCGATGATCGACGGCGGCCTCATCATCACCACCGCGGCGCAGGAGATGTCGCCGATCAACGCCGCCAATCTGATCAAGGCGCACACCCAGATCGAAAGCGGCACGACGATCGGCAAGATCGTGCTCAAGGACTGGTGAGGATCGCCGCCGGGCCTCAAGCCTGGAAGTAGACCGGCCGGTCGATATCCGGCAGCAACGCGGGCCCGACCGGCTGCCAGCCGAGTTCGGCACGCGTTTTTGCGCTCGCCGCCGGCATGTCGGCGGCGGCGAAGTGAATGAACCAGCCGAAATGCGCGGCCGCTTCCTCCCTCGTCTTGCTGACGACCGGCACGCCCAGGCGGCGACCGGTTACTTCGGCGATGGCGCGGAACGGCACGCCTTCTTCCGCCACGGCGTGGTACCGGAGCGAGGTGCCCTTCTCCAGCGCCAGACGATAAACCGGCGCGGCATCGAAGCGGTGCACGGCCGACCAGCGGTTTCCGCCGTCGCCGACATAGACGGCCTGACCTTTCTCGCGTGCCAGATTGATGGTGAGCGGCACGAAGGCGTGATCGCCGTCGCCGTGCACCTGCGGCAGACGCACGATCATGGCGCGGACGCCGCGGGACGCGACCGCCTCGGCGGCTTCTTCCGACGCAACGCGCGGATGACTGCCGGGTGCCGGTGCGTCGTCCTCGGTGACGACACGGTCCTTGATGACGCCCGTACCCGACGTGACGATCATCTTCTTGGACGTTCCGACCAACGCGTCGCCCATTGCCTCGATAATGCGCCGGTCAGCTTCGCAGCTTTCGACGAATTTCGAGAAATCATGATTGAACGCCGTGTGGATGACCGCGTCGGCCGACGCTGCGCCGCGCTTGAGGCTGTCGATGTCCTCGAGCGAACCGCGATGCACTTCGGCGCGGGCCGCATGTAGCGCGGCGGCGCCGGCGTCGGAACGCGCAAGGCCCAGCACCTGATGACCGCTGGCGATCAGATCATCGACGACGGCAGCGCCGACGAAGCCGGTGGCACCGGTGACGAAAACACGCATGGGAAAGCTCTCCAAATTTGTCTGGAGGGCAATATGGGCGTATCAATATCCGGGTAAATACGTGATCTTATACGGGTATAGTGACTAACAGCATGACGCTCGCGGACGCCGACAACCGCCTTGGAGATTACCTGAAGGACCGCCGGGCCAGGCTCGACCCCGCCAGCTTCGGTTTGCCGCTCAAGCGCCGGCGCACGCCGGGCCTCCGCCGCGAGGAAGTGGCGCAGCGCGCTCATGTCAGCGCCACCTGGTACACCTGGCTCGAACAAGGCCGCGGCGGCGCGCCGTCTGCCGACGTGCTCGATCGCATCGCCGGCGCGCTGATGTTGACGCAGATCGAGCGCGAACACCTGTTCGTGCTCGGCCTCGGCCGGCCGCCCGAAGTGCGCTATCAGGCAAGCGACGGCGTCTCGCCGCGGCTCCAGAAAGTGCTCGACGCGCTCGAACTCAATCCGGCGATCGTCAAGACCGCGACCTGGGACGTCGTCGCCTGGAACAAGGCGGCGGCCGCGGTGCTCACCGATTACAGCAAGCTGCCGCCGGACAAGCGCAACATCCTGCGCATCATCTTCGGCGATCCGAACACCCGCGCCCGGCAATCATCCTGGGAGGACGTGGCGCGCTATGTCGTCGGCGCCTTCCGCGCCGACGCGACGCGATACGGCGCGTCCGACCGGGCCAAGGCGCTGGTCGCCGAACTCCGCGCGCAAAGCCCGGAATTCGCGGCGATGTGGCGCGAGAACGACGTGCGCCGGTCCGGCGAAGGGACCAAGCAACTGAGATTGCCGCGCGGCGGAATGGTCGGACTGGAGTTCTCGTCCTTTGCCGTCGATGGCCGGCCGGATCTCGGCCTCGTCGTCTACAGCCCGGCGACGCCGCAGGATGCGGAGAAGATCAGGAAGTTGGTGGGGGAAAAGAATAAACAAAAAGATTCGTCATTCCGGGGCGGCCCGAAGGGCCGAGTCCGGACTCCATAACCCCGATCAGCGAATATGGATTCCGGGCTCGCGGCCAAATGGCCGCGCCCCGGAATGACAGAATAGCTCTACTCCTTCGCCGGCACCGTGCGCAGATAGGCGATCACGGCGTCGAGATCCTCGCCCTTCATGTGGTCGTAATACGGGTAGCCCATCGGCGGCTTGAGCTTCGCGCCGTCCTTCGACACGCCCTTGGTAATCGCGGTTTTGATCTGCGCGTCGGTCCAGTCGCCGAGGCCCTTGCTCTTGCTCGACGTGATATTGCGCGACACCGACTTGCCCCACGGCCCCGGAAACTCCATGCCGCCCATGCCGTAGGTCGCCCAGTCGTGGCCCTTCGGCCCCATCGGCGTATGGCATTCGAAGCAGTGCCCGATGGTTGCGAGATAGAAGCCGTGCTTCACCTTGTCCTTGAGCATGTCTTCGGTGAACGGCTTCTCCGCACCCGGCGGCGTCTGGTGCGGCGCAGGGAATTTGTAGATCGGGTCCGGCACCTTGTTCGCGATGGGCTTGATGGTGCGCAGATAGGCGACGACCGCGTCCATGTCGCGTTCGGTCATGATCTTGTAGAACCCGGTCGGCATCACCGCGGCGACCGGCATGCGGTTCGGCCGTTCGCCGGTGCGCAAGAGGTGCTTGATCTGCGCGTCGGTCCAGGAGCCGATGCCGGTGTCCTTGTCCTGCGTGATGTTGGACGCCGTCACCTTGAACGGCGGCTCGTCGAACAGAAGTCCGCCGGAGAACGCCTTGGAGAAATCGGGGCCCTGCGGGCCGACCGGCGTGTGGCAGTTCTGGCAGGTCAGGATGGTGTTGACGAGATAACCGCCGCGGGCGGCCAGGTCGCCATTGGCCTGCGCCTGCGCTTCGACCGTCGAAGCGGCCAAAGCGGATAAAACAAACACGGCGGCCGCGCCGATCGCGCGCCGCGATTTCTTGGTGATCATTGGTCAGTCCCCCGGGAGTGAATCAACGCCTTCTTTGCGTGCGCGTCGGATATCACAATACCGGGTTGCCGATGTGACCGCCATCACAGGCGGAGCGCTTCAACAAACAAGACGTCCGCCGGCGGTCAGCGGCCGCCGGCGCCCTCGAGGATCGCGGCCATCGCGGCATAGCCGCGCCGGCGGGCATGGGCGAGCGGCGTGACGCCGTCGCGATCGGCAATGGTTACGCTCGCACCTGCTCGCACCAATTCACCGACGATTTCGGTGTGAACCGGCCCGCCATCGCCCAGGATCACGGCCTCGAGCAGCGCCGTCCAGCCGAGCTTGTTGACGTGGTCCTTGTCGATGGCCGTGCCCAGCAGGATCCGCACCGTCTCCGGATGGCCGTGGTGGGCCGCCGGGATCAGCCCGGTGCCGCCATAGCGGTTGGTGCTCTTGAGGTCGGCGCCATGAGCCAGCGTCATCTTCAGGATGTCGTTGCGGCCCTCGGCGGCGGCGTAGAGGTACGGGCTGTCCTCGATGCGGTCCTTGGCGTTGACGTCAGCGCCCGCCGCGATCAGCAGCCGCGCCGCCTCGGTGCCGACGCCGGGAGCGGCATGGGTGGCCGCGAGCAGCGCCGTACGCCCCTGCCCGTCCCGCGCGGCGACGCTGGCGCCCTCGCCGAGAAGCCGGCGCACGGCGCCCGCATCGCCGCGGCCCGCAGCGTCAATGAGCGCCTGGTCGGTCTTCGCATCGGCCATGGCGGGCCCTGTCATCGTCACCGTCGCGCAAAGAAAAAGGGCGGCGCCAAGCGCCGCCCTCGTGACTGTCGTCAGCGCCGTCAGCATTACGCCGACGCGTTGGCTTCTTCGTTCGCGCTCGCCTGCACCGGACCCGAATCGAGGCCCTTGGCATCGACGTCGCGATCGACGAACTCGATCACGGCCTGCGCGGCGTTGTCGCCGTAGCGGAAGCCGGCCTTCATGATGCGGGTGTAGCCGCCCTGGCGATCCTTGTAGCGGGGCGCCAGCGTGTCGAAGAGCTTCTTGACCATGGCGACGTCGCGCATCTCGGAGATGGCCTGGCGGCGGGCGGCGAGATCGCCCTTCTTGCCGAGCGTGACCAGCTTCTCGACGATCGGACGCAGTTCCTTGGCCTTCGGCAGAGTCGTGACGATCTGCTCGTGCTTGATCAGGGACGCGGCCATGTTCGCCAGCATCGCCATGCGATGCGAAGAATGCCGACCCAATTTCCTGTAAACTTTACCGTGACGCATCGCGTAACTCCCTGCCTCTATCCTGTTTGCACCGGACCATTCCGGCACGCCGCGGAAGGCGGCATAAAAAAACCGAAGCGGGCATCATGCCCGCTCCGGCCAATCGTTGAAACTAGTAGTGGTCTTCGAAGCGCTTGGCGAGCTCTTCGATGTTTTCCGGCGGCCAGCCCGGCACTTCCATGCCGAGGTGGAGGCCCATCTGCGCCAGCACTTCCTTGATCTCGTTGAGCGACTTGCGGCCGAAGTTCGGCGTGCGCAGCATCTCGGCTTCGGTCTTCTGAACCAGATCGCCGATGTAGACGATGTTGTCGTTCTTGAGACAGTTGGCCGAACGCACCGACAGCTCGAGCTCGTCGACCTTCTTGAGGAACGCCGGGTTGAAGGCGAGGTCCGGGATGGTCTCCGCGGCCTGCTCCTTGCGGGGCTCTTCGAAGTTCACGAACACGTTGAGCTGGTCCTGCAGGATGCGCGCTGCGTAAGCGAGCGAATCCTCGGGCGTCACCGCGCCGTTGGTCTCGATGGTCATGGTCAGCTTGTCGTAGTCGAGGATCTGGCCCTCGCGGGTGTTCTCGACCTTGTACGAGACCTTGCGCACCGGCGAGTACAGCGAGTCGACCGGGATCAGGCCGATCGGCGCGTCTTCCGGACGGTTACGCTCGGCGGCGACATAGCCCTTGCCGGTGTTGACCGTGAACTCCATGCGGATCTCGGCGCCCTCGTCGAGGGTGCACAGCACGAGCTCGGGGTTGAGCACGGTGATGTCGCCGACGGTCTGGATGTCGCCGGCGGTCACGGTGCCCGGACCCTGCTTCTTCACCACCATGCGCTTGGGGCCTTCGCCCTGCATCTTGATGGCGATGTCCTTGATGTTGAGGACCATGTCGGTGACGTCCTCGCGCACGCCGGCGATCGAGGAGAACTCATGCAGCACGCCGTCGATGTGGACGGACTGGACCGCCGCGCCTTGCAGCGACGACAGCAGAATGCGGCGCAGGGCATTGCCCAGCGTCACGCCGAAACCGCGCTCGAGCGGTTCGGCAACGACCGTGGCGAAGCGCGCCGGATCACTGCCGGCGGTCACCTGGAGCTTGTTCGGCCTGATCAATTCCTGCCAATTTTTCTGGATCACGTGTTTCACCCGTTGAGAGCGTCGCTCGATAATGAGCGTCGCTGGGCCTGCCCAGCGCACCCCACCCGCCGTATGGGGGAAATGAGCGGCGGAAGCGGACACGCACGCCTCGCGCGCGTCCGCCTGACAAATTCAATTACACCCGGCGACGCTTGCGCGGCCGGCAACCATTGTGCGGGATCGACGTCACATCGCGGATCGAGGTGATCGTGAAGCCCGAAGCCTGCAACGCGCGCAGCGCCGACTCACGGCCCGAACCCGGACCGGACACTTCGACCTCGAGCGTGCGCATCCCATGTTCCTGCGCCTTCTTCGAAGCATCTTCCGCCGCCATCTGCGCGGCATAGGGCGTCGACTTGCGCGAGCCCTTGAAACCCATGGTGCCGGCCGACGACCAGGCAATGGCGTTGCCCTGCGCGTCGGTGATGGTGATCATGGTGTTGTTGAACGACGCGTTGACGTGCGCGACGCCCGACGCGATGTTCTTGCGTTCGCGGCGGCGGACGCGGCCGGTGGCTTCTTTCGCCATAGTCAGTCAGTCCTTTCGAAGCCCGCCAGCCGTCACGCGGCGCGGGCGCGTTCAGCTCGGTTAGGCGGTCTTCTTCTTGCCGGCGATGGTCTTCGCCGGGCCTTTGCGCGTACGCGCGTTGGTGTGCGTGCGCTGACCGCGGACCGGCAGGCCCTTGCGGTGACGCAGGCCGCGGTAGCAGCCCAGGTCCATCAGACGCTTGATGTTCATCGACGTCTCGCGGCGCAGATCGCCTTCCACCAGGTATTCCTGGTCGATGAGTTCGCGGATCTGAAGCACCTCGGCGTCGGTGAGCTGCGACACGCGGCGCTCGGCCGGCAGGTTCAGCTTGGTGACGATATCCTTGGCGATCTTCTGACCGATGCCATGAATGTACTGGAGCGCGATAACGACGCGCTTATTGGTGGGCAAATTGACGCCCGCGATACGAGCCACGGATGCTCTCTCCTGTTACCGGTCAGCCGCCACGCGACGGCAAATTCTTGTTTCCCTCGAAAGGGTTAGTCAAAGCGTAAGACGACACCCGTCCCCCCGCCCTCCGGGGAACCGGCATCGCGCCAAACTCTTGGATACTCACTCTATTAAGGGATTCATGAGGGCTTCGTCAACCTCTGCTAGGCGCCCCGTCCGGCCGCCGTAGCGGTCGAACCGGAAGGTTTCAGGATACCGTCGATGGCTGCGGTCACCGCGTCCACCGGGGCCATGCCATCGACGCCCTTGAGGGCGCCCTTGGCGTCGTAATACCCCGCCAGCGGCGCGGTCTGGGTGCGGTAGGCGGCGAGCCGGCCCTTCAGCACCTCGGGATTGTCGTCGGCCCGCACCTTCTCGCCGCGGGCGGTCATTTCGGCGACGCGAGTCTCGATGCGCTTGAGCAGGATGCCCTCGTCGACCTTGAGTTCGATCACGCCGTCCAGCTTGAGGCCGCGCTCGGCCAGCAGCTTGTCGAGCGCCTCGGCCTGCGGCACCGTCCGCGGGAAGCCGTCGAGCACGAATCCCTTGCGGGCGTCGGGCTGATCGATTCGATCGGCGATGATTGCCACCACCACCTCGTCCGGCACCAGTTGTCCGGCTTCCATGATGCTCTTGGCCTTCAGGCCGACCGGCGTGCCGGCCGCGACCGCGGCGCGCAACATATCGCCGGTCGAGAGCTGCACGATGCCGTGCTTGTCGACCAGCCGCTGCGCCTGCGTGCCCTTCCCCGCCCCCGGCGGGCCGAGCAGGATCAGTCTCATCTATTGCGCCCCCGCAATTTCGATTTCTTGATCAG